>DATARW010000037.1:0-33378 GCA_036263975.1 Pyrinomonadaceae bacterium | reverse complement strand
CCTGATGGGGCGCGTCTACATGCCGCCGACGCACGACAATCCTTTCACCGCCGCCGACGCGCTGCTCGCCGAGTTGGGCGACGACGCGCGCGTGCGGCTCGTTGACGTGCATGCCGAGGCGACCTCGGAGAAGATCGCGTTGGGACGTTACCTCGACGGGCGCGTCTCGGCGGTCGTCGGCACGCACACGCACGTCCAGACCGCGGACGAGCGCATCCTGCCCGGCGGCACGGCCTTCATCACCGACATCGGCATGACCGGCAGCCACGCGGGCTGCATCGGCATGGAGACCGAGGGCACAATCGCCCGCTTCCTCTCGCCCGCCACCCCGCGCGCCGACCACTCGAAAGGCGACGTGCGAATCTGCGCTGTCCTCGTTGACGTTGACGAAACGACGGGCCGCGCCCGCGAGATTTCCAGGCTCTCGCTCAGGCACGAGTCGTAAGAAAGTGAGCGGTGAGCAGTAGGCAGTAAGCAGGAAAAGGAATCAAACGCCGCTCTGCTACTATTCAACTACTGCTCGCTGCTTACCGCTCACCGCTCACTTTCCTTCGGTGCGAGTGGGGGCGAGCCGAGCGCGAGGCGGTAGCTTTCGGGCATCGAGATGACACGGCCCGTGGGGTCTGTGACGACGTGGCCGGTCTCGCCCTCGGCAATGATGAGGCCGTCCGCAGCGCGTATGACTTCGTAGCCGAAGCGGACGGAGCGGCGTCGCAGCTCCGTGATGTGCGTGCGGATAAACAGTTCGTCGTCGTACTGCGCGGGAGCCTTGTAGCGGCAGTAGCTTTCGGCGACGACGAGGAAGGCGTGCTCGTTCTCCTCCATGTCTTTGTAAGCGAAGCCGCGCGCGCGGCAGAACTCCGTGCGACCGATCTCGAACCAGACGAGGTAGTTCGCGTGATAGACTACACCCATGCGATCCGTCTCGGCGTAGCGAACGCGGATGGTCGTCTCGTGCCAGCCGTCGAAGAGGGCGTCTGCCTCTGTCGGTTGCATCATCTGTCGAGTTCGTGCCTCCTGGCCGCGCGGCGGCGGCGATGCTGCTACGGCGCGCGACGGGTTAGTGTTCGAGGGCCGTTCGGTTTCTGCGGACTATAAAAGCGAAGGGTTCAAGATGTCAAAGAAAATCAGGGCGCGGAATTTGTCGTCGCTGCTGTTCGCGGCGGTGTTGGTCGCCGTCCTTCTGCCGGCGGGCGCGGGTGCGGGCGCGAGCCAGAGGGCGAAGCCCGCGGTCGTCAACCCGAAGACGGCGGCGGTACGCGAGGCCACGGCGGAAGTCCTGCGCGAGACGAGCGAGCTGAGGAAGCTCCCTGTTCTGCGGCCAGTGCGAAGCGGCGCGCAGTCGCGCGCGGAGATCGAGCAGATGCTCGTCCGCAACCTGAACGAGAGCGTGACGGCGGAAGAGATGCAGGCTTCGGAGACGACGCTCAGGAAGCTCGGCATGGTGCCGCAGGATTTCCATCTCCGTCCCTTTCTCATCAAGCTCCTGACCGAGCAGGTCGCGGGCTACTACGAGCCGAAGACGCAGGAGTTCTACCTCGCCGACTGGATTGACCTCGACGGCCAGCGCCCCGTCATGGCCCACGAGCTGACGCACGCCCTCCAAGATCAGCACTTCAACCTCCGACGCTTCGACAAGTGGCCCAAGCACGACTCCGACGCGGAGATGTCGGCGCACGCGCTCATCGAGGGCGACGCCTCCTACCTGATGATGCAGTACGTCATGCGCAACCCTGCGCGCCAGCTCGCCTTCATGAAATCAATGATGGACAGCACAGGCTCGACCGAACAGATCGAGAAAGCGCCGCGCGTCCTGCGCGAGACGCTCCTGTTCCCGTACTTTCAGGGGATGACGTGGGTGACGCAGCTCTACAAGCGCGGCGGCTGGGACGAAGTGTCGGCGGCCTTCACCAAGCTCCCCCAATCCACCGAGCAGATACTCCACGCAGACAAATACTTCGCGGGCGAGGAGCCGAAGAAGGTCGCACTCCGAGACATCTCCGGGGCGCTCGGCAAAGGCTGGCGCATGGCCGACAACGACGTGGAAGGCGAGTGGGGCTACTACCTCCTGCTCGACGAGTACCTGAACTCGACCGACGCGTCGAAGCGCGCCTCCGAAGGATGGGGCGGCGACCGCTATGCGCTGTTCGAGGGGCCAGGCGCGTCGGACGTGCTCGTCGCGCAGAAGTCCGTCTGGGACACCGAAGTGGACGCGCGCGAGTTCTTCGACGCCTACGTGAAGCGCACGACGAAGCGCTACGGCGTCGAGCCTTCGGAGGTCTCGGAGTCGGGCCGGCAGGTCTGGAAGACGAGAGAGGGTGGCGTCTGCGTCGAGATCGCGGGGGCGACGGTGCTCGTCGTCGAAGGAGTCCCGGAGGGTGTGGACGCGAAGGCTCTCGTCCGGATGCTCTAAACAAATTGGGATGCTCTAAACAAAAGCAGCCGGCCGGCGACACGTGGATGAAATGGCGCTCAGACATCGAACGCCTCTTCCGCCTTTGCCGGAAGCGTACCTCATACTTCATCAACAGGACTTCAGATTGAAGGGTACGCGGCGACCGCATACCGACGCACCGAGGTGCGGAGCATGTCCGCGTGGGCCAGTTCGTCAGGAAATTTATCCAAAAAGATCGCTTATTCCGGCGATAAAATCTTTTAGCTTTATTTATTGTGCGGGCGTTCATTAAAATACGCGCCAAGCTTCGCAGCTAATTCGTGGCGTCCGCCCTTTTCAGCTTTTTCAGCTTTCTAGGCTACCAGAACTCAGACGATGCTCTGCCACGCGGACTGTTGTCACGCGAAACCGGCGTTGATTACCGCGCCACCCTTGTCTGGCCGCGCGCGTGTTCGACGCGCGGCCACCGCCGCTGTGCCGGCAGACGGGCGGCGGCAGTTCTTGCCAAGAGTGAGGGGGCAGTGTATAAGGTTTGGCACTAAGCGGTAAGCCTCAAGCGGGAACACAGTCAACAGCAGTTCGCAATCTTTTCAGTCACGGGAAACATTGCCTGAGAGTCTTGGGCACAGAGTCCGGGGCTGTTAGGCCAACCCAGAATCTTCTTAGACTTCGATGAAAAGGAAGCATTCCATGAGACAACACCTGGCTATTGCACGTCGAATGATCGTCCTGGCGCTCTTGCTTTGCGCGTGCGCGGGCATCGCGGCGGCGCAGGAGACCACCGGCTCGATCAACGGCACGGTCAAAGACACCACCGGCGCGGTCGTCAAGGGTGCGACCGTGACGATCACCGACGTGGATAAGAACGTCGTTGCGCGCACGACCACGACGGGCGACGACGGAAACTACTCCGTCACGCCTCTGCCGGTCGGCAACTACTCAGTGACGGTCGAAGCGCCGAACTTCAAGAAGGCCGTCCAGACCGGCATCAAGCTCGACGTGGGCCAGCGCCGCACTGTGGACGCGACGCTGGAGGCGGGAAAGATCGAGGAGGTCGTCACGGTTGAGGCCGCGCCCGTTGCCGTCGAGCTGACGACGCCGTCCGCCTCGACCGTCATCAGCGGCGACCAGGTGCGCGAGCTTTCGATCAACAACCGCAACTTCGTGCAGCTCGTCACGCTCGCGCCCGGCGTCACCAACGACCTCGCCGATCAGGTTTACGTCGGCACGACCAACCCGGCGGGCCAGGCCAACACCGTGAACATCTCCGTCAACGGCGCGCGCAGCAGCTCGAACAGCTTCACGGTTGACGGCGCGGACATCACCGACCGCGGCTCGAACCTGACCATCCAGACCTACCCAAGCGTTGACTCGATTGGCGAGTTCAAGGTCTTGCGCAGCCTCTATCCGGCGGAGTCGGGCCGCAGCGGCGGCGGGCAGGTCAACATCGTCACGCGCGCGGGCGGCGACAAGTTCCACGGGTCAATGTTCGAGTTCGTCCGCAACGAGAGGCTCAACGCCAACGACTTCCTGTCGAACACTTCCACGAACCCGGCCTTCGGGCGGGACACCAACGGCAAGGCCAAGCGCGCCCCGTTCCGCTTCAACAACTACGGCTTCACGCTCGGCGGGCCGGTCTACTTCCTCAAGTTCGGCGAGGGCGGACGTTGGGCCAACAGGATGGACAAGACGTTCTTCTTCTTCTCCGAAGAGCAGCGCCGCGACCTCCGCTACCCGACACTCTCCTCGACCGTCCCGGACGCGAACCTGCGTCAGGGCATCTTCCCCATCCCGGTCTGCATCAACCGCAACGATGTGGCGGGCGCGACCTGCACGGGGGCGAACATTCTGCCCGCGGGAACGCCGCTGCCGTCCAGCCTTCTGAACCCGGCTGCGGCGGCTTACCTCAGCCAGATTTACGACCGTCTGCCGCTGCCAAACGCGCCCAACTTCGGGCTGATCTCCGCGGCGGTTAACAAGTCGGATTTCCGTCAGGAGATCGTCAGGCTAGACCACACCTTCAGCAACAAGATGTCGGCCTTCTACCGTTACGAGCACGACAAAATCCCGACCATTGACGTTAACTCGCTCTTCTCAAGCGGCGGCAGCCTGCCGGGCGTGGCGACGACTGTGACCGACTCGCCGGGACGCGCGCACACCATCCAGTTGACCTATGCCCTCAGCTCAAGGGCGGTCATCGAAGGGCGCTACACGCACACCTTCGGCGCAATCCTCAGCCACAACATCGGGACGCTGGCGCTGAGCAACTCGACGATTCCCGTCAACCTGCCGTTCCCCAACACGCGTGACCGCGTCCCTTCGGTCATCGGCAACGGCTTCGGCAGTGCTTCGACCGGGGCCGGCGGCGGACTGATCGGCTTCGGGCCGTATGACAACTTCTCCAACAAGAACGAGGCGGGCGGCGACTTGAGCCTCATTCGTGGGACGCACACGTTCAAGTTCGGCGGCGACTATTCCAAGTACAGGAAGAATGAGAACGCCCTCATCGGCGACACGACGGGGGCGAATCAGGGAATTTTCACCGCGTTCTCGGCCACGCTCCCGACCGGCGTGACGGCCAGCACGGCGAACCAGAACTTGCAGCGCTGGGCCAACTTCCTCGTCGGCAACGTCGCGACGTTCGTCCAGGGGCAGTTCGATTACACGGCTGACCTGCGCCAGAGCAACATCGAAGCGTTCGCCCAGGACGAGTGGCGCTTCCGGTCCAACCTGACGCTCTACTACGGCGTCCGCTATTCGCACTTCGGGCAGCCGGTTGACGCCAACGGGCGGCTCTCGAACTTCGACCCGTTCCTCTTCAGCACGGCGAACGCGCCGCAGGTGACGGGCGCGGGCAACCGTGTCGCCGGAACCGGCAACTTCTGCAACGGCCTGATCGTCAACGCGAGCAACTTCCAGACGGCGGCCAACTGCACGCCGACCATCTCGCCCTTCGGCGACAAGATCACCAGCACCTCGAACCGGGACTTCGCGCCGCGCGTCGGCCTCGCATGGGATCCGTTCCGCAAGGGCAAGACTTCCATCCGCACCGGCTACGGCATCTACCACGAGCAGGTGCTGGTCGGGTTCGCCGAACAGATCATCGGGCAGAATCCGCCGTACCAGCAGAACTTCACCATCAACAACACGCGGCTCGACAATCCGGCAGCGGGCGCGACCGTCCCGCCGTCCGCCGCCGCTTCGACGTTGCGGGGCATTGACCCCAACTGGCACACGCCCTACATGCAGCATTGGTCGCTCGACTGGCAGCAGCAACTCACGAAGAGCACGCTCGTGACCGTCGGCTACTACGGCTCTAAGGGGACTCACCTGGTCGGCGTCGTCGAGATCAACGACCTGCCTCCGGGCTTTGCCATCAACTCGCGTTGCGCGACCGGCACCAACACTCTCCAGACGACCGGGACGACGCTCGTGCAATGCCAGGTGCCCGGAACCGCCTTCTTCTCTTCGGGGGCCGAGGCCATCCTCGACCAGATTCGTCCGTACCGCGGCTATCGCTCGATCACGATGCTGGAGCCGCGCTTCAACTCGAACTACCACAGCTTGCAGACTTCGCTCCAGCATCGCTTCGCGTCCGACTCGCAGCTCTACATCGCCTACACCTGGTCGAAGGCCCTGACCGACGAGCAGAACGACCGCAGCAACGCTCCGCAGAATAGTTACGACATCAGGAGCGAGCGCAGCCGCGCGGCCCTCGACCGCCGGCACGTCTTCTCGGCGAACTACTTCTACGAGCTGCCATTCTTCCGCAAACAGCAAGGCTTCGTCGGCAAAGTCCTCGGCGGGTGGGAGGCTTCCGGCATCATCACGTTGAATTCGGGCCTGCCCTTCACGGCCACGACTTCAAGTTTCGACGCGGCGGGTCTGGGTAATAACCCGGCGCTGATCGCGGGCAACCGGCCCAACCTTCTCTGCGACCCGAACCAGAACGCGCCGCACACGCTGCAACAGTTCTTCAACACCGCCTGCTTCGCGCCGAACCCGGCCAGCACGGCGACCAACATCGTCAACGTCCCCGGAACGGCGGGCCGCGGCGTCATCAACGGCCCCTCGACCAAGCGCGTTGACTTCTCGATGTTCAAGAACTTCCGCTTCGGCGAGCGCTACCGCTTGCAGCTCCGCGGCGAAGCCTTCAACGTTTTCAACCACACGAACTTCAGGAGCTTCGTCAGCACCAACGTGACTTCCGGCTCGTTCGGAGTCATCGGTGCAGTCCGCGACCCGCGCAACATCCAGCTCGGCGCGAAGTTCATCTTCTAACCCGTCGGCACAGGCCGTCGGCCAGTGTGCGTGCCCGCAAAGTCCTTCCAGACCTTGCGGGCACCCGCGCGTTCGGTCGCGCTGTGATTTAATGACTCCCATGCAGACCAACGAAGACTTAACCCTGCTCCTCCGCAACGCGCGCGCTGTCTTGCCCGGAGGCGTCGCCGAACGCGCGAGCCTCCTCGTCAGGGGCGGGCGCATCGCCGGAGTCTCGAACGCGGATGGAGAAGAGGTCGCGCGCGCGTCAGGGGCGAGCCTCGACCTCGACGGCCTGACTCTCTACCCAGGCTTCGTTGACGTGCACATCCACGGCGCGGTCGGTGTGGACACGTTGGAGGCGACCGCCGAAGACCTGCACGCGGTCGCGCGCTTCCTCGCCCGGAGCGGCGTCACGGCTTGGCTGCCGACGCTCGTGCCAGCGCCCGCGGACGACTATCGCCGCGCCATCGAATCAATCGCCAGGTTGATGAGCACGCAGGATGAACGGCCCTCGGCGGCGCGCGCCGTAGGCGTCCACTACGAGGGGCCGTTCGTCAACGAGCGGCAGTGCGGCGCGTTACGCACCGCCTACTTCCGCAGCTTCAAAGACGCCTCGGACTTGGACGACCTGCCCACGCTCGACGCCGCAGGCGCGGCGCACATGATTACGGTCGCGCCGGAGGTCTTGGGCGGCATCGAGTTGGTCGGCGAACTCAAGCGGCGCGGCTGGATTGTTTCAATCGGCCACACGCGCGCGGACGTGGAGACGCTCGAAGGCGCGCGCCTGGCCGGCGCTCGACACATGACGCACTTCCTCAACGCCATGTCGCCGCTCCATCAACGCGCGCCCGGCCCCATCGGTTGGGGGCTTCTCCGGGACGACGTGACCGTTGACCTCATCGCCGACGGCGTCCACAGCGACCCGCTCATGCTCCGCCTCGTCGTGCGCTGCAAGACGGCGGAGCGCGTCTCCCTCATCAGCGATGCGGTCGCGCCCGCCGGACTCGGCGACGGCGAATATCGTGTGTGGGGTGAGACGATCAAGGTGATGAACGGGCGCACACGAAACGAACGCGGGAGCATCGCCGGCTCCGTCATCACGATGCTCGACGCCGTTCGCACGGTCGCGTCGCTCGGCCTCACAGAGACGGACATCGCCCGCGTGGCCTCGCAGAACCCCGCGCGCCTGCTCGGACTCGAAGGCGAATGCGGCTCGATTGAGACGGGCAAGCGCGCCGACCTCACGGCGCTCGACGCACAGGGGCGCGTGCACCTCACGCTCGTCGGCGGTCGCATCGCTTTCGACGCAACAGTTCATTCGGCGAGTGAGTGAAGGCGGGCAAACGCTCAGCGACGCTCAGGAAGGGAAGTAGACTTTTACGCTTCATCGGCGTTCTTCGCTGCGTCGTAGAAACCCGCGCGCCTGTAAGACTCGTCGAGTAATTCCACAGGATGACAGACGGCGAGCCTCAAGTGGGCGAGGCGCGCGCCCGCGCCGATCTGCATATGGCAACCGGGGTTTCCCGTGGCGAGAATCCGCGCGCCGGTCTCGCGGACGTGTCTGAGTTTTTCGTCGAGCACGCGCGACGAAAGCTCCGGCTCGACGAGGTTATAGACGCCCGCGCCGCCGCAGCACACGTCGCTGCCTTCGAGCGGCGCAAGTCGCAGGCCCGGCACCGCCGAGAGCACGCTTAGCGGCTCCACTTGCGCCTTCTGCCCGTTGAGCAGGTGGCAGGAGGCGTCGTAGGTCGTCTTGAGATCGCCGAGGCTCGCGCCCGCGCGGATGCCGGTCGCCGCGAGTTGTTGGCTCACGTCGCGCACCCGCGAGCTGAAGGCGCGTGCTCGCGCGGCGAACGCCGCGTCGCGTGCGAGCAGGTGCGCGTAGGATGCGAGCATCGCGCCACAGCCGCCCGCGTTGGTCACGACCGGCGCGTCGCCCGCCTCCTCGAACGCCTCGATGTTGCGACGCGCGAGACGACGCGCGCCTTCGAGGTCGCCCGCGTGCGCGTGCAGTGCGCCGCAGCAGACCTGCCCGCGCGGCACGCACGTCCGGCAGCCCTGCGCTTCGAGCACGCGCACCGAAGCGCGGTTGACGCGCGCGAACAGACCTTCCGTCACGCACCCCTCGAACAGCATCGCCGCGAACTCCGTCGCCTCGTTTGACTCTTCGATCTCAACGGGTGCGACAGCGTCGGCTGCCGAAGCCGACGAAGCGAGGCCATCGCCAACAGGCGACGCGCCGCTCTTCGCATCGCGACTGATGCCGACTGCTTCGTCGCTCAAAGGCGCGGGCGTCGAGCTGTCGAGCAGCGCGAGCGTGAACTCGGCGCGCGCGGGGAGGAGCTTCGTCAATCCGGTTCGGAGCAGCAGACGCGGGAGCCGCGAGTCGCGCAGCAGGCGCGCGAGACGGAAGGCGAGGCGCAAGCGCGCAGGGTGCAGCCACACGTGGCGCAGCGCGAAGCGAAGGGCGCGCGACGTAAATCCGCGCGCCCGACCGGCGTCCGCGATGTCGGCGCGCGCGGCCTCAAGCAGTTGGCCGTACTCGACGCCGGAGGGGCAGACGCTCTCGCAGGCGCGGCAGCCGAGGCAGCGCTCGATGTGGCGCGTGAACGAATTGGACTCCAGGCTGAGCCGCCCCTCCTCGACCGCGCGCATCAGGTAGATGCGCCCGCGCGGGCCGTCGTTCTCGTCGCCGGTGTGAACGTATGTCGGGCAAGCTTCGAGGCACAGCCCGCAGTGGACGCACGCGAGCAGCTTGCCCTCCTCGTCGCTCAGCACGCTCGTAAGTTGTGTCGGCGGGTTCGGCATAGACCAATCTTCATCGGCATAAACCAATCTTCAGAAGCGACCGGGCGAGAACGTGTCCGACGGGTCGAGCTGCGACTTCACGCGCCGCATCAGGAAGGCTTCGGAGTCGCTCAGACCCCACGCGTCAAACTCGCGCATCAAGGCGTCCGGCGCGCGCTCGACGACGAGCGAGCCGCCCGCGCGCCGTGCCGCCTCGCGCAGCCTGCGCAGAGACGCAACAGTCGCCGCGTCGTCGCGCGCCGCCGTCTCGAAGATGCGCAGGCGTCCGTCGCCCGCGCCCGCGTGCCACGCAGCTTCGTCGCTGCGCTCCTCTCGAAGTCTTTCAAGCATCGCGCCGAGTTCGGACGGCAGCACCGACGCGCTCCAGACCAGATTCTGGCCGTCGCGCGCGCGAGCCGCGGCGAGGCCAGACCAGATGGGGCCGTCTTCATTCAACACTTCGACGGCGGAGAGTTTCCCGTGCGCGCGTGCAAGCTCTCTCGCACGCGCGACCTGAAAGGCCACCGCGCCTTCCGTCCCCGCGAACCGTGCGAGCAGAAGGAACTCGCCACCCTGACGGGGAAGCGCCGACGCGTCCGCTGTCCGCGGCGAAACGATCTCGACCGCGACGGGGAAGAGTTGCGACGCGACGAGCGAGCGCGCCGCTTCCAAGAGCCGGGGCAAGTCGGCGGAGGTCGCAGCGAGCGTCGCCTCGCGCGCGGGGCGCGGTCGCAGCTTGAAGGTGAGTTCGAGTATGAGTCCGAGCGTGCCGCGGCTTCCGACGAAGAGCTTGCAGAGGTCGTAGCCGGCAACGTTCTTCACGACGCGCCCGCCCGCGCGTATGACGCGCCCGTCGGCGAGCGCGACGCGCACGCCTAACACGTAAGAGCGCGGCGTGCCGTAGCCGTGAGCTTGCGCGCCGCGCGCGCCTCTCGCCGCCACGCCGCCGAGCGTCGTGTCGCCCCAGCCCGGAGGGTCGAGCGGGAGCCACTGTCGGGCACGCCCGACCTCCCGGTTGAAATCCGCGAGCGTCAAGCCCGCCTCGACGGTTGCGACAAGGTCTGCCGGTTCGTGCGCGACCATGCGCGCCATCCGTGTGGTCTTGACGACGATGTGCCCGCCGCGCAACGGATTGCCCGCGTCGAAGCCCGTCGTCGCGCCCGCAGGCACGACCTTCCACCCTTCGCGCGCGGCGACCTTCAAGACCTCGCACGCCTCCTCGAACGAGCCGGGCGCGACAACGGCGAACATGCTCGCGTCAACACATGTCGCGTCCCCGTCCGTCCTGTTCGCACCGCCTTCCGTCGAGGCGTGCTCGACGCCGACGACGCCTGCGAGCAGGCTGCACGCACGCTCGGCATTGAAGGTGCTCACGCAGGTCAAAGCCGACGCCGCGGGGTGCGAAGCCGGTGTTGAAGGCGTCTGCGAAACCGCGCCTGTGGAATATGTATGCGAGACCGGCGCAGAAGTCGTCTGTGAAACTGATGAAGGTGTCGGCTGCGAAGGCTCATTCAGAAGCATCTCCGCCGTCAGAGACTTTCGCCCTTCGCTCTCCTTGTCTGTTTCCTGCTTTACTTCTTCTTCGCGCGCCCCTCGGTTTCCGTCTCCTGCGGCTGCCCTCCTGACTTCCGCGACGGCGCGGCCTTCGCCGCAGCCTTTGAGCGCCGGAATGATCTTGCCGGGGTTGCAAAGCCCCGTCGGGTCGAAGGCCGCGCGCACACGCAGCATTGCGCCGAGCGAGTCGTCGTCGAAGACGAGCGGCAGGTATTCGCTCTTGTCTAATCCGACGCCGTGCTCGCCCGTGATCGTCCCGCCCGCGCGCACGCACGTCTCCATGATCTCGCGCCCGGCGAGTTTGACGCGCGCCACCTCGCCCGCATCGCGCGAGTCGAAGCAGATGAGCGGGTGCAGGTTTCCGTCGCCCGCGTGGAAGACGTTGGCGACGCGCAGGCGTTGCTCCGCACCGATGCGGTAAATGGCGGCGAGCACTTCGGGCAGGCGCGAGCGCGGAACGACCGCATCCTGTATGAGGATGTCGGGCGAGATGCGGCCCATCGCGCCGAACGCGCCTTTGCGCGCCGCCCAAAGTTTCTTTCTTTCGAGTTCGTCGGCGGCGAGGCGAACCGTGCGCGCGCCGTTCGCCGCGCAGATGCCGCGGATGCGCGCGACCTCTTCGTCTATTCCAGCCTCAATCCCGTCAAGTTCAACTAAGAGAGCGCCAGCCGCGTCCGTCGGCATCCCTGCGGCGAAGACGCTCGCCTCGACGGCGCGAATCGTCGCGCCGTCAACCATCTCCAATCCCGCGGGGATAATGCCGGCGGCGATGATCGCGGAGACGGCGCGGCTCGCGTCGTCAATGTCCGTGAAATCCGCGAGCAGCGTCCGCACCGAAGGCGCGACCGGCGTCAGACGCAGCGTCGCCTCGGTCGCGATGCCGAACGTCCCTTCCGAGCCGACGAAGACGCCGAGCAGGTCGTAGCCCGGATGCTGTGCGCCCGCACCTCCCAGGTTCAAGACGCGTCCGCCGTAGAGGACGACGCGCGCGCCGAGCACGTGATCGGTCGTCGTGCCGTACTTCAGACAGTGTATGCCGCCCGCGTTCTCCGCGATGTTGCCGCCGATGGTGCAGCTCCCCTGGCTCGAAGGGTCTGGGACGTAATGCAGACCGTAGCGCGCGACGGCGCGCGACACCTGCGCGTTGACGACGCCCGCCTCGACGACGGCCAGCCCATTCTCAACGTCAATCTTCAGCATCCGGCGCATGCGCGCAAGCTCTATGCACACGCCGCCGCCGACGGCGAGCGCGCCCCCCGACAGCCCCGTCCCTGCGCCGCGCGGAACTACGGCCACGCGCTCGCAGGCGAGCAGGCGCATGACCTCCGAGGCTTCTTCAGTTGATTGTGGGAAGACGACGGCGCGCGGGCGATGCCGGTAGTGCGTCAGGCCGTCGCACTCGAAGACCAAAAGTTCTTCGGGGTCGGAGATGACCTGTTCCGGCTTGAGTACGGCGCGGAGATTTTTGACGAGCGTGTCCACCGGAATCCGTCGTTAGAAATTCGTTCGCCGCCGAGACGACACTTTCGTTTACTCTTTTGCGCCCGCCTCTTTGAGCACCCTGACTACATCGTCGTGCCCATTTTTTACTGCCAGCATGAGCGCCGTCTGCCCGTCCTTATTCTTCACGTCCAGCTTAGCGCCCCGCTCCACCAGCGCGCGGGCCACGGAGTCGTGCCCGAAGCGGGACGCCTCGATTAAAGGGGTGTTGCCCTGCGCGTCCGTGACGTTCACGTCCACATCGCCGCCTGAGAGCAGCGCCCGCACAACGTCCGGTTCGCCTTCCCTCGCCGCGACCATCAACGGCGACGTTGCCGCGGAATTAGTGTTAAGCGGAGCCGTCGATTGGCTGCAAGCCGTCGAGACCGAGATTGCCAATGAAAGGACGATGAAGCTGAGAGTGCGAGTCGCCATGATTTTAACCTCCATGTTTCGATTCCGGATCGTACACTCACACAAGAGAAATCTATCAACGGTCTGCGCCCAACCGCAAATCAGATAACTCTTATGAACAGTCATTCGGCGCGGTGGGCGATGCCCGGCATTAGATTTTGCCTTCCCATCCGGGGGTAGATTTTACTATCGGCGGGTTACGGGCAATGATACACCACGCGCCCGTTGATGAGTAGCGGAACGCGGCTCAGGCCGTCATGCTAACACCCGCCGGACGCCCGACTGTGATGAGCGCTGGTCAACAACTGCCCGCGCCGCGCCTTCACAGCATCGTTCAGGACGCTTGGACTTTTGTGTTGATAATCCCGCCGTTGGGAGTATTATCCGTGCGTGCGGGGCCGCGGGCGTATTTTCAACTCCGAAACGCGCTGACGACCCCGCCGGTTTCGCAAACCCGCGCGCCCGTTGCGTGAGGCCGTCACACGCGAGCGGCGACAGATAAAAAACGTCACAGGAAACATTCCGAAGATGAGAGCCGCCGTTGCCTCCGTCCTGCTCGCGTGTCTCATGTCAGCCTTCTTCCCGCAGCCGAACGACGCACAAAAGTTTGAGGCCGACCTCGTCGTCGTCAACGCCAACGTTCACACGTTGGACGCTCGCCACCCGGCGGCAGAGGCCGTCGCAGTCTTCGGCAATCGCATCGCCGCCGTCGGCACGAACGAGGAGATACGGCGGCTCGCGGGCGCGCGCACGCGCGTCGTTGACGCAGGGGGCGCGCTCGTCCTGCCCGGCTTCAACGACTCGCACGTACATTTTCTGTCAGGCGACTTCCAGCTTTCGAGCGTTGACCTGCGCGACGCTGCGACGCCGCAGGAGTTTGCCGAACGCATCCGGCGCTTCGCCGCGAACCTGCCGAAGGGCCGCTGGATAACGGGCGGCGACTGGGATCACGAGCGCTGGCCCAACAAGCTGCCGACGCCTGCGACTCAGCCAGCCGCGTCGCCGCGCCTGCAAAAGATCGTTGACGATGCGACGCGCGCGACGCTCGAACGCTTCAAAGAGAAGGGGCTGACGGAGAAGAACCTCGCCGTCACGCTCGTTGACCTGACCGACCCGCGCCGCACGGAGCAGGCGAGCTTCCGCGGCGCGGAACCCGTCTACCCGGCGAGCGTCGTCAAGCTCTTTTACCTCGTCGCCGCGCACCGCTGGATGGAGGACGGGCGTCTGAAGGAGACCGAAGAGGTTGACCGCGCTTTGCACGACATGATCGTGGACTCTCTGAACGACCCGGCGCACTTCATCCTCGACGCTTTGACGGGCGTGTCGAACGGCGCGGAACTGCCGCCCGCAGAGTTGAAGGAGTGGGCCGAGCGGCGCAACGCCGTCAACCGCTACTTCGCCTCGCTCGGCTACACAGGCATCAACGTCAACCAGAAGCCCTGGTGCGAGGGGCCGTATGGGCGCGAGCGGCAGTTCTACGGCCCGCACTTCGAGAACCGCAACCGGCTCACGACCGACGCCACGGCGCGTCTGCTCGCGGAGATCGTCAGGGGCCGCGCCGTCAGCCCGGCGCGCAGCGCACGGATGTTGGAGCTTCTGAAGCGAGACTTCTCAGGCGAGAGCAAAGACCCGGACGATCAGGCGCACAACTTCACGGGCCTCGCCCTTGAGCCGGGGATGCGCCTCTGGTCGAAGGCCGGGTGGACGGACGCGACGCGCCACGACGCGGCCTACATCGAGTTGCCCGGCGGCCAGCGCATCATCATCGTCACCTTCACCACTGACTTCGCCAGAGAGCGCGACATCATCCCCACAATCGCGCGCTCGGTGATTAAGGAAGTGACGGAAAAGCCTTGAACCCTAAGCCGCGAACTGCGATCAGAAGAAGACCACCTTCCTCTCGTCACGGTTCAAGGTTTACGGTTCACAGCTTTCAAGGCTTCTGAGCTAAGACGACGGACTTCGTCCAGCCGATGGGTTCGAGCGGAGGGAAGCGGTAGTGCTCGACGACGCTGAAGAGTCGTTCGGTCGCGGCGGCGACATCGCGCGGCGGATGGGCTTTGAAGCGGAACATGATTTCGAGGAGCCGCGTCGCGAGCGAGGGCCGGATGGGCAGGTAGAGAAGATGACCGCCGGGCGCGAGCACGCGCGCCAACTCGCCCAGCCCGTCGCTCAAGGGCAGGTATTCCAGCACGCCGCTCGTCACGACGAGTTCAAAAGAGTCGTCGGGGAAGGGAAGCGAGAGGGCGTCGGCGCGGACGAAGGCGACGCGATGGCGCGGGTCTGTTTCGAGCTTGCGGACGGCGCGGCGCGCGGTCTGGAGCGAGCGGCCCGAAAGGTCAACGGCGGTTATCTCCGCAGGGCGGCGCAGCACACGCAGCAGGGCGAGCGTAAGCAGGCCCGTGCCGCAGCCCGCATCGAGCACGCGCGCTCCCGTCGGCAGAGGCAGAGGAGTCTCGCGCAGGTAATGTTCGAGCGAGCGCCGGTAGCCGTTGAACCTGAACATCAGGTCGTAGAGTTTCGTGAAGCGCTCGTAGATGGAGGCCGGGCTGTCGGCCAAACTCGTAGTTGCTGCCTCGCTCTGAATCATTCGTTTCCCCTGTCCATAAAGTTCTATCCGACTTACACTCGCCAGGACGAAGACAATGTTGTGGGCTGCGGGTTCGCAAAAGTTAACACAAATATGCTTTTTTTCTAAGCTCAGGGTGCAGGCGCGAATGTTCCGGGCCGAAGACGGAAAAGCCTCCGCCGCCGCTTCGTCCGGGCGAATCGCAAGTGTTACCATGTGCCGGTCGGAGGAGTTGGGCGCGCGTGGGTTCAAGGCTCACGCCGGAGCGCGTGAGTTTTTCACACGCGAAGCGCCGCTGACTCCATCTCGTTCTTGAATTCCGAAATCTTATCCGAACGGTGCCTAGTCGAATGAGTTCCAACCCCGAAGGAGCAAAGCGTTACATCCCTTTCCTCATCATCGGCGTCGTGCTTGCCGCCGTCATTGCCGGCATCGCGCTGATGTCGCGCTCGAACAACGCGAACACCGCCGCGCAGCAGACGCCGCAGAACACTTTGCCTGCAAACACGACCGCGCCTCCGCGGACGCCTTTGCCGGGCGCGCCGAACCCGCACGCGCGCGGCGGCGAGCACGCGGCTGTCACGCTCGAAGAGTTCAGCGACTTCCAGTGCCCGGCCTGCGGCGGACTCGACCCCGGCCTGCGGCGGATCAGCAAGGACTACGGCGAACGCGTCCGCTGGGTCTTCCGCAACTTCCCGCTCTCGATGCACAAGTACGCCTTCGTCGCCGCGCGCGCCGCAGAGGCCGCCGGCGCACAGGGGAAGTTCTGGGAGATGCACGACGCGATCTACGATCATCAGGACGACTGGGTCAACGCGCCGGAGCCGCGCGACCTCTTCGCCTCCTACGCCACGCAACTCGGCCTCGACGTGCAGAAGTTCAAGGCCGACCTGGATCGGCAGGACTTGGCCGACCGGATCAAGGCGGACTACGAGCGCGGCGTCTCGCTCAACGTCAGGGGCACGCCCACGATCTACCTCGACGGGCGCGAGCTGATGCCGGGCAAGCTTCCGACAGAGCAGGACATACGCCGTGAGATTGACGCCGCGCTCAACCCGGCGAGCAAGTGAGGCGGTGCCGATTCGAGCGAGCATGAGCACTGACGCATCCGAGAAGATGAGCGCGCGCCGGCTTTGGTGGGACGCAGCGACGGCGTTCGTCGCGCTGGTCGGTTTGATGGACGCGGCCTACCTGACGGTCGAGCACCTCACGGGTGCAAGCGTCCGCTGCATGATCGTGTCGGGCTGCGACACTGTGCTCCAGAGCCGCTACGCCACCCTCGCCGCAGGCTTTCCCGTCGCCGCCCTCGGCGCGCTCGCATACTTCGCCGTCTTCAGCCTCGCCACGCTGGCGGCCTTCGGTTACGGAGGCGCGCGCCGCCTGCTCGCGCCGCTCGTCGCGCTCATGTTCCTCGCTACGCTCTGGTTCTTCTACCTGCAAGCGTTCGTCATTCACGCCTTCTGCGCCTACTGTCTCCTCTCCGCTGCCGTCACCACGACGCTCACGCTGCTCGTCTTCGCGCGCAGGCTCTTCGGCTCAAACGAGCGACTCTCATAAGCTCAAACGAGCGTCCGTCATAAACGCCGCTGCAAGATAACTGCCCCTCGCCCGTTCCTCCGAGTGCCGGAGTCTATCGGGAGGAGGAGATGATATGAACAGGGCGCGGATGGCTTTTGTATGGGGCTTGGCCTGGCCGCTTTTCGCGGCGCTATCGCTCGGCGTGAATGAGACGAGCGCGCCGGCTGTCGGCGGGACAGGTTCGGCGAGCGGAGCGCAGGACAGTCGCGTCGTCACGCCGCGCAACGGCGGGTTCGACATGGAAGTGCTCGTGGGGGGCAGCCCGCTCGAAGTGCTCTACGGGCGCGGGCGCGGATACGTCGAGGCGCGCGAGGGCGAGGAGTACGAATTGCTCGTGCGTAATCCTCTGCCCGTGCGCGTGGCCGTCGCGCTCTCGGTTGACGGGTTGAACACGATTGACGCGCGGCGCACTTCAGCTTGGGAGGCGAGCAAGTGGGTCATCGAGCCATACGGGACGATACGCATCGCGGGCTGGCAGATGAGTTCGCAGCGCGCGCGCCGCTTCTACTTCACGAGCGAGCGCGACTCCTACGCGGCACGGCTCGGTCGCGCCTCAGACCTCGGCATCATCACCGCAGTCTTCTACCGCGAGTCAAGCCCACACCCTTACCCCGTCGCGCCTCCTTACGAAGATGATCGCGTGAGTCCGCGGGGCCGTTCCGAAGAACCGAAGGAGAGGCGCGTGCCGGAGAGCAGCGCCGACAAGTCGGCGATCGCGGGCAGGGGCGCGGCCACGCCGCGGCGCGACGACGACTACGCCGCGACCGGCATCGGTCGCCCGGTCGAGAACGATGTCGAGTGGATACAGATGCGCCTCGAACGCAGCCCGGCGGCGGAGTTCACAGTCCGCTACGAGTACCGCGACGCGCTCATACGCCTCGGCGTGCTCCCGCGCCCGTGGCGCGACGACGGCGCGCTCCGCCGCCGCGAGCGCGCGCGTGGATTTGAAGCGCCGGGCTACTGCCCTGAGCCTTGAAGAAGTCAAAAGAAAAAAGGAGGGTGTTGGGTGCTGGGTACTGTTTATATTTACTGCTCGCTGCATTGATAACTAAACCCTTTCGAGCGAAAAACGCCGAAAATACGCAGGTTCTAATGCAGCAAAGGTTTAGCTAATAACGCATCGCTCTCCTAATCCGCCAGCACCCAGCACCCAACACCTGACACCCTCCTTCCGCCTTACCTTCGCGGGCTGAGGTCTTCGGTGAAGAGAATCCGGTAAGCGCGGTAGTTCGACATCACCTTGTTAACGTAGTCCTTGGTTTCGTTGAAGCCGACTTCGGCGGTGAAGACGCCGGGGTCTTTGTGCACGGCGCGCACGACCCAGCGCGCGACGTTTTCCTCGCCGCCGTTGTAGGAGGCGGCGACGGCTTCGGGCAGGTCTGGGAACATCTTGTTCAACTCGGAGAGGTAGGCCGTGCCGACGAGGATGTTGATGTCGGGGCGGAAGAGGTCTTGCTCGCTGACGTTCGAGAGCCTGACCAGCGGGGCGTACTTCGCGGCCATGTCGGGCGTCATTTGCAGGAGTCCGCGCGCGCCCGCCCCAGACTTGGCGCGCGGGTTGTAGCCGCTCTCGGCGCGCATGATCGAATAGACGAGGCGGGGGTCTATCTTCAACTGCCGCGCCGCACGCAGCACTGTGTCACGGAACGGCGTGGGGAAGTCGGAAGCCGAACGTCTCACGTCCGCAGCAACACGGGCCTCGCGCGCGAGCGCAGCGGACTTCGCCGCGCCGCCCAACTCTTTCAGTCGCTCGGTTGCGCGCCAGCCTGAGTAGGAGCCTGCGCCGTCGCCGATTCCCTCGTAGGCTTTAATTGCCTCGTCCTTCTGCCCGGACTCCTCCAAACTGAAAGCGCGCAGGTAGGCGATCTCCGCGGCGCTCGTATTCACGCCGCGCGCGAGGCTCATGCGGCTCAGCTCATCGCAGGTGCTCAGGGCCGAAGCCCAGTCGCCGCGCGCAACGTCGAGGCGCAGGCGCGCGAAGACGGCGCTCGTCTCGTTCGGCGTGCCGCGGAAGCGTGCGCGCGTGCGCTCGATCCAGGGGAGCGCGTCGTCGGAGCGCCCGGCCTCGCGCAGCGAGTCAATGATGTTGAGATAGGCGTTGTCAATGCGTTCGCCGTTGGGGAAACGCTGGACGTATTCAGCGTAGCGCGCGGCGGCGTCGCTGGGGCGGTTCAGACGCAAGAGCGTAGCGGCGACGTAGTAGAACCCGTCCCGGCCCGCGGGCGCGCTCTGGTACGTGTCGCCGAGCTTCTGGAAGACCGGCAGAGCCTCCTCGTAGCGCCGCTCCTGAAAGAGCGTGCGACCGATGCCGAAGTATGCGGCGGGGACGTTCGGGTCTGTCGGGTAACGTTCGATGAGCGCGCGCCAGTGCGCTCGCGCTTCGTCGAAGGCGCGGTTGGCCTGATAGATTGCGGCGCGGCGCATGTGCTCCTGCGGCGTGAGTTGCGGGAGCTGTCCGTTCGCGCTTCGGCCTTCGGCGTCGGAGCGGCGCGCGGCGGCCAGCGCCTCGTCGGTCTGGTCTGCGGGCGAGAGAGTGAAGCTCTCCGGCGCGTCGGACGATGAGTTGGGCGGCGCGTCGGGCGGCGCGTCGCTCGCATTGTTCGAGCCGTTCGCGTTCGGCAAGCTGCCGATGCGAGCGCACGAGAGCGACAACAGCAGTGCCGTGAAGCAGACGAGAGTTTGTTGTGTGAAGAGTGCCATTTTCAACCTGTGACGAAAGACCCCGCGGTGACGCGAGCCAAGTTCGGGAGAGAGAAAAACCGTCCACGAAGCCACACGAAAGAGCACGAAGGGAGCGGCGCGCGCGTTCCTCTTCGCGTGGCTTCGTGGATGAATTTCTCTTCCATTCATACCGAACCAGCGTGAAGACAAAGCCTGACGCTGAATCCTACGCTACTCCGTCTCTTCGATAATCTCGTAGCTCGTCACAATCTCGACACCGGCCCTGAGCGTCGCGGCGACGCTGCAATACTTCGTCTCCGACAATTCAATCGCGAAGGCGACGGCCTTCTCCGAGACGTTGTGGCCGCGGACGACGTGGCGCAACTGCATGCGCGTGTAGGCGCGTGGGTGCTCGTCGCGCCGCTCGCCCCGAACCTCGACGCGATAGTCCGTCACGCGCTCGCGCTTCTTCCGAAGGATCGTAATCACGTCAACTGCCGTGCAGCTTCCGAGCGCGATGAGCAGAAGCTCCATCGGCGTGGCGGCGCTCGCGCGTGCCGTGTCGGTCTCAAGCACCTGCGCGTGTCCGCTCGGCGTGATGCCGATCAGCAGGCCGTCGCCCGCGTCTTGGACGACGGCCTTCGAGTCTTTTGTGTCCACGCGGCGAAGCCCTCCGTTCGCGGCCAAGCATAACACGACGCGCTCGCGGCGGCTTAGTCGCCGAAAATGAAAGACCGGAGGACGCCTTCACGGTTGTACGTTAGCCGAACATCCGGGTCGGGTTTCATACATTCAAGCGTTCAACGCGGGCGGGCTGCGAGGTTCTCCGCGTGAGATAAGCGGCAACCCGTCTCGCGTCTCGACCAATCCCATCGGCAAGTTCGTCTCTCCTGCGTCTCCTCCGCGGCGGCGAGTTCAGTTTGACTACATGCGTGCGCGGGGCATGGTGCTTGCTTGGTTTAGTGCACATGAAGCGTTCGCTTCGAGCAAACATCTCTCCGAAGTCCAAAAGCGTCACTCCGCACGTTTTTCGGAGTGAGGGTAGCGGCTCTCTTCAAAGGGCCGCCGCCGAAGCTCAAATAACATAATGGTGGAAACAAAGCTGGAGGGAAGAACTATGAACAGAATCAGACAGACAATCTCGGTGACGCTCGTCTTCGCGCTCGTCGGCCTCGGCCTGTTGACGGCGCAGGCGCAGCGCACTTACCGCACGAACGACAGGCAGGCGGGCGAACTCATCCGCCGCGTCGAAACGTCAACTGATAATTTCCAGAGCAGCCTCAGCGACGCGCTCAATCGTGGCCGTTACAACAACACCTCAAACGCGGGCGACATCAGCAGCTACACGCAAAATCTCCGGAGCGCCGTCGCACAGTTGCGCGAACGCTTCGACCGCCGCGTCGCGGTGGCCGGAGACGTGCAGAACGTCTTGCAACAGGCTTCGCTCGTCAACGGCTTCCTGCTCAATAACCGCATGGGGACGCGCGTGCAGAGCGACTGGTCGCTCGTCCGCTCAGACCTCGACGCGCTCGCACGCGCCTACAACGTCACCTGGAACTGGGACGCGAACTCGATTCCCGGCACGACCGCGGGCGGCAACGTCTTCGGGACGGGTGGCTACAATAACGACCGTGGTACCAATAACGACCGTGGCTACAATAACGACCGCCGCTACAATAATGACCGCCGCTACAATAACGGCGCTGCCGGTCGCCTGACCGGAACCTATCGTCTCGACCCGTCAATGAGCGACAACGCCAGCGACATGGCCGACCGCGCCACGCGCAGCCTGCCCTACAGCGACCGCCAGCGCGTGCGCGATCAGGTTATGCGCCGTCTCGAAGCGCCCGACATGATCGCCATCGAGCGCAACGGCAACAGCGTAACCATCGCCTCGTCGCGCGCGCCGCAGACGACGTTCGAGGCTACCGGCGTCGAGCGCCGCGAGCAACTGCCCAACGGCAACTACTCGCGCGTCGTCGCGCAACTCAACGGCGACCAGTTGATCGTCCGTTCGACGGGCCAGCGTGAGACGGACTTCAGCGTGACGTTCGACCCCATCGAAGGCGGCCAGCGCCTTCGCGTGACGAGGCAAATCTGGAACAGTCAGCTCGGCCAGAACCCCGTCACCGTGCAGAACGTCTACAACCGCACCTCGGACGTGGCGCAGTGGAACATTTACACAGGCTCGCAGGCTTACGACCGGACAGGCTCGGCGTCGAACCCGAACGGCGCGTTCGTCGTGCCCGACGGCACGAGGCTCAACGCCACGCTCGACACAGACCTGACGACCCAGAGCGCGAACACCGGCGACCGCTTCACGTTGACCGTGAACTCGCCCGACCAGTTCCGCGGCGCGGTCATCGAAGGACACGTGGCGAGCGTCGCACGCAGCGGGCGCGTCACGGGCCGCTCCGAGATGTCTCTGAACTTCGACGACATACGCATGGCGGACGGGCGCACCTACCAGTTCGCCGGCTTCATTGACAGCGTGCGCGCCGCCAACGGCGACATCGTTCAGGTGGACAACGAGGGCACGGTGCGCGACCAGAACCAGACCAAGACGACCGAAGAACGCGCGGCCATCGGCACGGCGGTCGGCGCGATCATCGGGGCCATCGCGGGCGGCGGCAAGGGCGCGGTCATCGGGGCCGTCGTCGGCGCGGGCGCGGGCGCAGGCTCCGTGTACGCGCAGGGGCGCAACGATCTCAACCTGACGCGCGGCTCCGAGGTGACGATCCGCGCGAGCGCGCCGAATAGATAAGGCGCGCGAACCACTACTGTCCTCAACAGCGAGAACAGCCCGGCGGCCCTCAAGCGTCGCCGGGCTATCTCATTTCGGCGAGCCGGGCCGTCGAACGTCGCGTCTGCCGGGCGCGCAGCGGAAGAATTGATAACAGACGCACGCGGGTTGTGTTAGTATCTGAATGCCCCGCCTCCTTTGTTGGCACTAAAACGTTATATTCAATTTGCTTCGAGAGTGGTTCGTACAGGGTCGGAGTGCTGCGCGTAGGTTTTGCGCGCGAAAATTTCATGTGAAGGGCTGAAGCGATGGCCGCCATTCTTATCGTTGACGACGACGACTCGGTTCGCGACGTGCTCTACGACCTCCTGTGCGATGAGCACCTGTGCCACTCCGCGAGCACGGCGGAGCAGGCTCTCGCCTTCATCGGCGAAAAGCCCTACGACGTTGTGTTGACCGACATCTCGATGCCCGGCCTGAGCGGGGTCGAGTTGCTCGGTCTCCTGCGCCAGAGCCAGCCCGACACTCCCGTCATCATCATCTCCGGCATCGGCGACCGCACGCACGCCGAGGGCCTGAAACGCCTCGGCGCGTTCGACTTCATCTACAAACCGTTCAGCCTCGAATCAGTCGAGGGGAGCGTCGCCCGCGCGCTCGAACACAGCCGCTCGCTGAAGTTGCGTACCAGCGCACGCGGCGAAGGCTGAAAACATCTCTGCCCCTCTTCCGCCTGCCGGGGTCACTCATCTGCCGACCGAGAGTTGATCGTTCATCACCCTGAGAAGAACTTTGCGCCCGTCCGTCGCCATGAGGCGCACGTCGTCGGCGTCGAAGCGGAGAGGCCCGGAGCCTTCGCCCAGAGCCTCGACCTCGAAGGTGAGCAGTACGCCCGCGCCGCTGATGGCCGCCGCCGCCGTGTCCGGCGTGACCGTGACGAGCAGCAGACCTTCGGGCGTGAGCGTGTGCGTGACGTGCGCGTCGCCCGGCGCAAGCAGCGTCCCCGCGCTCACCGAGCGCAACGCGAGCACGCGCGGGTCTAGCCGCAGCGTCAGCGCGACGAGGCCGAGCGGCGCGTCCGTCTTGAGCAGGAGCTTCAAACGGCGACGCTCACCCACGCGCATCGGCTGCGAGTCGCTCATCAGCCTGAGTGCTGCGGCGCTCGTCGCATTCGCGCCCGACCTGTCGGCTGGAGATTGCTCGGTGACGTAAGCGACCGGCGTACTCTCTGCCAGGACGCCCGCCGCCGCGGCGCTCGGCTGGCGAACGTCGCGCGCGGGCGGCATCTGATTCACATCGCGCGCGGGCGTCCGCTGCGCATCGCTTGGCGGCGCGGACTGTGCGAACGAGAAGAGTGAAGTGCCGGAGGTCTGTACGGGTTTTTCGCCGGGAACTGAGAGAACCGCGTCCCGCGCGGCGGGGCGCGCTGCGACGGGACGCTCGGCGGCGTTGTTCATCAGAGATTTCGGCGCGGGGATGAAGTTCGTCGCTTCCTCGACTACCGAAGGTTCGCTTTCGGCGGCTGAGGATTTAACACCGGCTGTGGAAGGTTTGGCCGCGGCTGCCGACTCAACTCCCGTTGCCGATTCGACTCTTGAGGACGTTTCAAACCCCGCCGACGATTCATTCGTAGAAGCGGGCACGATTCTCGCGGCTGCCGACTCGGCTTTAACATCGGGCAGCTCGACGTTGATGTTGGTGGGAACGGAACGCGCCGCGGCGAGCTGCTCTTCGCGTTCAACCTGCTGGAGCATGGCTTCGAGCGTGTCGCTCGTCGGCGTCTGGAGCGTGCCCGAAGGGCGCATCTCCTCGTCCTGCGGCGTAACCGAAGGCGCACGCATGACGTGCGGCGTGACGGCGATGACGATGTCTGTCTGCTGGTCGTTGCGTTGCGGCGCGGTGAACATGCGACCGAGGACGGGCACGAGGCCGAGCATCGGGAGTCCCTGCCGGCCACGTGTCTGCTGGTTCTGCGCCACGCTCGCAATCATCATCGTGCGGTTATTTTGGATGCGCGCCGTGCCCTCGATATTGCGCTCGGTGAAGGTCGGCGTCAGGGCAGGGCCGCCCGCCGTCTGTGTCACATCGTCCGACTTGATGTTCATCTTCACCTGCACGTCCAAGTCCGGGAAGACCTGCGGCGTGAACTCAAGCGTCAGGCCCGTCTTCTCGTACTGGATAACGGGGTAGCCGTTGCCGCCGAAGAGACCTTGCGTGACGCCGGGCTGGTTGTTGTTGTCGCCCGTCGAGACCGAGCCGTAAGGCGCGACACTCGCCGTCTGCACGGGCACGCGCTGGCCTATGTGCGCCGTGGATTTCTCGCCGTCGAAGGCGTGCACCTGCGTCGAGGCGACGAGCCGCGTCGAATTCTTTCGCTGCATGGCGCTCAAGGCGGTGGGCGGGACGAGGAAGGCCGCGCCAAGCGCGGTCGGGATGGAGGAGAGCGCCTGCGTGACGACCTGACCGCTGCCGCCGATCACGCTCAGACCCTTCTGTATGCCGCCGAGGTTCAGGAGCGAGTCGCCCGTGCCGATCTGATTGCCGAGCTGGAGGAGGTCGCCGCGCGAGACTTCGTAGATGTTCACGTCCATCACGACCTCTGCGCGCTCCTTGTCAATGCTCTTCAGAAGCTCGCCGATGAGCCGGACGTTTTCCGGCGTGTCGCGCACCGTAATCGAGTTGGTTGACTTGTTGGCCGTGATGATGGGCTGGCGGCCCGCCTGCGGCGGAATCGAGGCCGTGATGAGCGTGCGCGCGTCGTTCGGGTCTACGTTGTAGAGGTAGAAGGTGCGGAGCATGAGTTGCTGGTACTGCGGGCGCTTGATCTGCTCGGCGACGAGGACGGTGCGGTTCGAGAGCTTCTGGAAGAAGAGTCCCTGCGTGAGGAAGATGTAGTCGAGCGCCTGCGCGGCGGACACGTCCTGTAGGTCAACATCAACATTGCGCTTCGGGAAGTCGCGGTCGAAGATGACGTTGAGGCGGAGCTGGCGCGCGAGGAATTTGATGAACTGCTGTAGGTCGCCGCTGTACTGGACGGCGTGCAACTGTTCGCCGCGGGCCGAGGCGGGCGGGTCGTCCTGCTTCGCCGCGCCGCGTTGAGGTCGAGCGGGGCCGTCCGCGCCCGGCTGGTATGAGGTCGGCGTGAGCCTCGCCGACGCTTCGGGTCTGGCCGCCTCCGCAGACGCTTCAGGCTTGGCCGCGTTCGCCTTGTTCTCGCCGTCCTTGCTCATCTGAAGCTGGTAGGCGCGCTCCATCAGCGAGTGTGCCAGTTCGTTTGAGGGGTCGTAGCCGTTGGCGCGGTGGAAGGCGTTGTACGCGCCGAGGTAGTCGCCGCGTTCGAGCAGAGCGCCGCCCTGCTGCGCGAAGAACTGCGAGGCGTTGAAGAGCGCGCGCCGGTAGTGAAGCTGATACTCCGTGTTCGACGGCTCCGCCGCGATGGCGAGCGAGAACTCCTCGGCGGCCTTCTCCCATTGCTGCGCCGCCTCGTACTCCAAACCCTGCTTGTAATTCTTCTGGCCCTTTGACGTGAACGCTAAAGCCGGCGCAGCAAACAGGCAGAGAGAGAGTGTGAACGAGGCGAGTTTGAACAGCGAACGCCGTCGAGACGCCGACAGGCGCGCGACGACCCGCGCGAAAACTTCACGGTCGCCGACGCAGGTGCTATTGTCTCCTTCGTCGCGTCGCCGTCGTGCCCGAATCGAAATGCTTTTCGGTTGCCTTAAGGATTCTCTATTCCACTCTTCGGTTTTGCCGGTCAAGTTGCACCTCCAAAAGTTCGTGTGACCGGATGAGACGCCGCAAGTTCTGTCGGGCGGCTCACGCGGAGCGTCATGCTGTCCGCCATCGGGTGAAGCTGCTGCTGGGATTACTCGGAAGCATTGAGTGGAAGGATGTTCGGTCGAACAAAACTGTGGTGGCTGAACCAGGGTTCGTCCGTGCTCTCTCAAACACTTAAAACACCAACCCTGCCCAAGAAAAAGAGCAGGCACAGCAATTTAAACAAGGTTGACGATAGTTTGTCAAGGCGTTCGGCTCAATGGTGACAGGCGGTTTGGGCCATCTCTCCGTTACTTAATCGGTGTACGTTGGGGGCCGGTCAGACCGCCTTCGGCAGCGAGGTGCTGACTTGTACTCCCAACCATAAAGGACTTCGGGCAGACGACTGATGAAAGCGTTGCCGGAAGAGGTTGAGGTCTATCGCGACCGCATGTGGAGGCGCGAGCCGGAGTCGCGCGTCGAGAGCGCGGTCGAGGCGGAGAGGTTCGTCGAGTCGGTCGGCTTCTGCTTCGCCATGACGGACGCGCGGCGACCGGGGCCTTCGCTCTACGTGGCCGTGTGCGGACGGCGCGACGCGCACATGCCGCGCAACGTGCAGAAAGACCCGGAGAGCAGCGCGACCTGGCTCTTGAAGGACGAGGTGATGCGCCGCGGTCGCGTCTATTACGCGAAGCTGGTGAAGAACCTCTCGACGTTCGTCGCGCCGCGACTCGTGCCGCACTTCAAAGCGTTGTGGGGCGTGGCGCGGCGCGACGAGGCGAGAGTTTTTTCGGCGGAGGCGCGGGCGCTCCTGCGTGTGCTTCGCAAAGAGTGGGAGATGGCGACGGCTGACTTGCGGAAAGAGTCGAAGGTCGAAGACCGCGCGAAGTTCACACGCGCGCTCGACGAGCTTCAGAAAGCTCTGAAAGTAGTCCCGCAGGAAGTCCTCTACGAACCCTGGTTCACGTACATCTGGACGCTGGGCGAGGCGCGCTTCGCCGGGGAACTTTCGACGAAGATGCGGCGCGACGCGGCGTTGCGCGAGGTGGCGCGGGCGTATCTCTTGGGCGCGGGCGCGACGCTGCGCGGGGAACTCTCGAAAGTGTCGGGGCTGTCGCGTCCCGACGCGGGCAAGGGTAATCACGCGCTCGTGGACGAGGGCTTCGCAGAGCGTGTGGAGCAGGGCGTCTACCGCCTTTCAGACCTCGACGAGCGTCTGAAGCGAATGGGCTTTGCGGAGAGCGAGAATGCGCCTCAAACGTCTGGTCGTTGAAGAGGGTCGGGGCGCGCGTCCGTGTCCGGCCCGGTTTTGAGGGAAGCATCTCCGCTGGTCGGGTGCTTCGGAAGCTCTCGCAGTTCTTTCTCGACCTCTTCGCGCGCGTCCTGTTCGAGGCGGGCGTTGGCGAGGCCGAGCGGGACGTTATCGCGGACGGAGCCGAGGCGCTGGAGAGCGAGTTCGGTCTCGTCGCGGCTCGCGTCGCGTTCGGCCATCGCCTCGATAGTCTGGAGGCGCGCTTCGATCTCGCGGCTGTTCTCGGTGGCCTCGCTTTGAATACGCGCGAGCCGCGCGCGGTCTTTCTGCAAGTCCGCTTCAAGCACGCCGCGGCCCGGCGCGGACAGGCGCGCGGCACTCTTCAAACGGCCCTCGACGACTACGGCCTCGGCGTGTGCGCGCGCAAGGACGCGCAACGCGGTGATGCGCGCAGCCAGCGTCTCGCGGTAGGCGTCCGCGAGGAGCGGGTTCTGCCGATCCATCTGTTTGAGCGCGCGCCGCTGATCGGCGGTCAGCTCGGACATGAACCACGAAAGCTCGTCCGCCGTCACGCCGTCTGCCGAGAGTTTCTCGCGGAGCCGACGCTCCCAGAACTTCCGGTAGAGGACGACGGCGAAGGCCGCGAACAGCCCAATGATCGAAGCGACGGCGAGCGAGGTCAGCGCGAGGAGCATGTACTCGCCGACGGCTTCGGTGGCCGTGAAGTAGCGGAACAGAAAGTAGGCAGGCAGCGGGAGCGCGAGCAGGAAGAAGACGAGCGGCGGCGACCGACGGAGCAGAGCCGCCGTCAGTCGCTCGCCGTTCGTCATCTTGTTGCGCCTTTGTCCTTCACTCAAAGTCGAAAACCTCGCCGCGCGTTTCAAAAAAAGGAGCAGCAAACTTCAACCGCAGGGCGTCTAAGCCTTCGGAACCCGCGACACAGTTCACATACGCATTCCGGCTCGCGCCCGAATACGTTTTTGACCGACCGACAAGCTATAATAGCAGAGCGCCGTGAGTTGCGACCGGCGGCTTGAGGAGGGGCGATGAGAAGATTCGGATGGAGTCTTGCCGCCGCATTTCTGTTCGCGCTCGTCTGCGCGCAGTGGGCCGACGCGCCCGCGCAGACGAGAACCGGGGCCGATGTGAAAGGCGAGGAGCGGCGCGACGTGCGCACGGTGACTATACCCGTGACCGTGCGTCTGCCCGAAAAAACGACTCAGACCGAGGTACTCTACCTCGACGCCATGCAGGTTTTCGAGGACGGCGACCGCGAGGAGATTCTCTCGACGCGCGGCGCGGGGCGCTCGCCGATGACCCTCGCCGTGCTGATACAGGATGACCTCGCCTCGTCGGCGAGCAACGAGATCAAGGGCGTCCGGGACTTCATACGGCGCTTGCCGCCCGGCTCGCGCATCATGGTCGCGTATCTTCGCTCCGGCTCGATTCAAGTGCGGCAGAAGTTCACGAGCGACCTGGAACGCGCGGCGAAGTCGCTCCGCATCCCGGTCTCTTCGTCCGCCTTCGCGCCTTACAGCCCCTTCGACTCGACGCGCGAGGCGCTCGCGCGCTTCACGTCGCAGCCCGTCGGACGGCGCGCGGTGCTGCTCATCAGCGACGGCATAGACATCTCGCGCGGCGTCGAGGGGTCGTCGCCCGGCAACGGCTTAGACCTCCAGCGCGCTATCAACGAGGCGCAGCGCCTCGGCGTCGCCGTCTATTCGATCTACGAGCCGACGATGGGAGCCGTGAACCAGTCGCTCGTCGGCAACGGGCAAGGCTCGCTCAATCGTCTCTCGAACGAGACGGGCGGGCATGCCTTTTTCGAGGGCGCGGGCGCGCCCGTCAGCATTGACAACTTCCTGCGCGACGTTGACACGCTCCTCTCCAGACAGTTCGCGCTGACCTATCTCTCGACCCACCCGCTGAAGGGCTTCCACAAAGTCCGCGTCGTGGCCGCGCTCGGCGAGGGCGAGATTCGCTATCCGAACGGTTACACGCGCTAAGAAAATCAGAAGTCCGCAACGATGAAGGATGAACTGAAAGACAGGTGTTTTCAGTTCATCCTTCATCGTTGCGGACTTCTGATTTTACCGCAGGGGCTTGCGCGCTACCTCGTGCTGCTCAGCGAGTCGGTCTGCCAGCGGGACGGCGAAGGGGCCATCAGGCTGACTAACTCGCGCAGGGCTTCGAGGTGGTTATTTGTGAGCGCGATTTCGGTGCCGCCGATTCTGGCGACGACGTTGCGCGCGTGCGTGATGGCCGAGGCATCGGCGTAGGAGATCGTAATCCTCGCCGATTCGAGGGTCGTGCCGCCGGCGGCGGGCTGGCTTCGGTAGCTGACGTTCCGGCTGAAGGAGCGCGGCTGTCCGTCGAGCACGAGGGCCAGTTGTTGACCGGCGCGCAGGCTCGCGCCGGGCGATGCCGAGGCGAGTATCAGGTCGAGCGTCGGCGCGGCGGGCCGGCGCGGGTCCTGGTGCATGAAGGTCGCCGCGAGGTAGTAAACTTCAACGCCGCTGCCGAGCGGGCGCGGGTGTTGGAGCGTCGTCCGCATGCCGCCCGCGCGGCTGTCGAAACTCGTGACGATCTGCCCGTCGTGCTTGAAGGGCGAAGGCGGCGGCTTCGGGCACATGCGCTTTTGCGCGTAGGCCGCCGCGGTCAGCAGAGACAAAAGGAAGACGAGGGAAATAAGAAGTCGGGAACTTGGACGCATTGGGGGTTCCTTCTATTTACGGACTTGAAGCTGGCGTTTGAAGCAATGAGGCCGCGCGGGGCGACAGGCTCTTTCGCGGGCGACAGGCCCGCGAGTAAATTTCTGCGTGGCTTCGGCGGAAGGTTCATCCGAATTGAGTTCGATTACAAAGGGCAGGCTGTGTAACGCGCCCTCCGCTGCGCTCTGCGGCGCTGTTTTTTTGAAGGGCAGCGGGAGACTAACATCAAACTAAAACTTTTTCCAGACCAACCTCCGAAAAACTTCGTCGGCGGCCAGAAAAGTTGAAGGCCCGACCCTTAACTTTGTTTTTCGATGCAGACAGGTGAGCGGCTGCGGGAGAAGCCCAGACCGGCCAAGTTTCGAGGGGCAAACGCGCACGCCCTACCGGCGGGGCGCACCACAACTATAAAACATCGCCGCGGGACTTGTCATTGCAATTTTTCGCCAAACAGGTTGCGGCGCTTGAATGAGCTTGTCCCGTTCGCGGCGTGAGCGTGGGCTTCGGCGAGGAGTCGTCTAGCGCAGTCGAGCGACGACCTGCTCGATGGCTGAGTACGTGATCTTTAGAACGTCCGGGCGTGTGATGACGAAGAGGAAGGCGGCGCAAAGGCTGAGCCGGAGGGCCGTCGCGGGAAGTGTCCTTGCGGTCGAATTCTCAGCCGCGCCCGCGCTGCTATCCGGCGCGGCGAGACGCAGAAGGTTCAGGACGCGGCGCGACAGGCCATCCTCCTCCGCGCCGAGGAGGTGCGCCCCGCCGGGCAGCGACGGGCGCGCGCCCGCCGGAATCAAACGCGAGATTTTGATGATCGCCGACGCGAGGTTGAGCGCATAAGTCGCACCCTGGGACGCGGCGAACTCGTCCGCGGCCAGCTCCGACTCCTGCTGCCATGCGCGCACGAGCGCGCGTCCGACGGGGACGAACAGGAGCGCGTCCTGTCCCGCCTGAAGTAGTGCGCGTTTCAGGTTATCGCGTGCCTCGACGTGACGACGTTCGTGCGCCAGCGCCGCCGCGAGTTCGTCGTCTGCGAGCGCGTCGAAGACCTGCGCGGCGAGGAACAGGCGCGGGCGCAGTACGCCGACCACGGCGATGACAGGAAAGTAGTGCCGGATTCTGTACGCGGGAATCGTGACGCCCCGAATCGCGACCGGCTCGGCCTGACGCATCCACCCGCGCGCAAGACGGCGCGTCGCCCACCACGTCGCGCTGACGCGCTTTAGTGCGAGGAAGACTCCGGCGGCGGAGGCCGCAGCCAGAAAGAGCAGCTTCACGCCGACGGTCTCGTCCGTGTGCGTCGGCTCGTTCAGGATGTACGCGGGGACGACCAGTGCGAAGACGAAGAGGGTGGCGAGGGCGGGCGGCAGTGCGCGCAAGGTGAAGAGCAGGCGCTCGCGCGCGGCTGCGTGTCGGCCCGATGTGCGCGAGGCTGCGACGCGCCAGATGGCGGCGGCGAAGATCAGCGCACACGCGTTCAGCGCCAGAAGAGACGCCAGCGCGAGACAGATTCCGATCAGCTCGTACACGGCCTTTACTCCTCGCCCTGCAACTCACGCCGCTTCTCTTCGACGAGGCGATGCAGCTCGTCGAGCAGCGCGCGGTCATGCTCGCTCACGGCCTCGACGATGCAGGCGAGCAGCGGCTCCGCGCCGCCCGGATTGCGGTCGAGCAGCCCGCCCAGCACGTCTTCGGCCACCCCGCGCTCGAACTCCTCGCGCGTGACGCGCGGCGAATAAAAGTAAGCGCGCCCTTCCTTCTCACGTCCGAGCAGCCCCTTCTTGAAGAGGCGGTCGAGCGTCGTCATCCAGGTCGTGTAGGCAGTGTGCCCGCCGAAGGCGTTGTAGAGGTCGCCCGCGCTGATGCGCTCGCGCTTCCATGCCTGCTCCATCACAGTCCGCTCAAGCTTGCCGAGCGTGGAGCCGACGACCTCGCGCGGTCGCCTGAAACCGAAAAGCTTGAACTGCGGCACTTTCATCTCGGACTGAAGCGTTCGGCTCGAAGGATGGTTTAAATAATGGGCCGCCGTGCTGCCTCGGACGATGTTGATGGGGCGGCCCGGAGGGGTTCAAACCCTCGACCTCTTGATCCAAGAGGCACGCGCTCTAACCAACCAGATTATAGCCGCAACAGTGAAGAGGCAAACGGGAAACTTATACTACCAACCGCGTGTGCCGCTGACAAGTTGGCCGCCATGGCAGATCGGCAGTCTATCGAGGAACGTCCCCGGCAGACTCGAACCTGGGTGTCTTGCAAGCGAAGACCTGATCTTGTTCGTTAACGAGCCTGGCACGATTCGAACGTGCGACCCCCTGCTTAGAAGGCAGGTGCTCTATCCGCTGAGCTACAGGCCCCGAAGGGAATTAAATCATGTGCCACAAAATAATGCCAGCAACGCACTGTTAACCCCACTATTCCCGCACGGTAATGTCCTCGTTTGATAGTAAAGCTCGGCAAATGTCGGGCTAAGATTTTCAAGTCAGGACATCATTTGCGTTGGGGGCCGCAATGTCGTGAATAGAAAACGCCGCCGGTTTTTAATGCCGGCGGCGTCCTACGCTCTGCGCGAATTAAGCCTGAGTTCGTGGTTTACGCGGCGTTGTTGAAGGTTTCGGCGAAGACACGGCGACCGTTCAAGGCATCGTCAATGATCTCGCGAACCGCCGCAACGTCCGGGTTAACATCCATGCGGTCGCAGGCCCGGAGATGGCGGATGATTCCTTCGGTCGCGATTTCAAGGGCAGAACCCACAAGCTTCGAGAAGCGACGCGCCTGGATGTGATCAATCATTTTCAGCCGCTCTGCCAGCGGATGCGTCTCTGTAACAATCACTGTTCGTTTGCTCCTTAAGTTCTCCGGCCCCCGGAAATATTCTGGTCAGGAGGCTCTGTATTAGTGACAATGTTAGATGCATTTCGGAATTCCCGGGATGCGAATAAGTTGCAATCCGCAGAAATTTTGCACAACCCAACCCACCTTGCTCGAAAGCACAGCACCCTACACGAATGTTTTGGTGCCTTAGAAAAAACGAGATTCTACATGGATTTGGGCTGAAAAGCCAGAAAATTTTTTGTCCGGTGAAAATCGGTAGTGACGATTTCGACGGGGCATGAGTTTGATTTCCCGGAGGCCGGACTAAATCGTTGATAAATAGGACTTTGATTAATGAGAGTCGTTTCGGGGCAGAAAAGACCGCCGTCGGTCATGGAAAGGTACAAAACTACC
>DATARW010000069.1:0-7423 GCA_036263975.1 Pyrinomonadaceae bacterium | reverse complement strand
GCGCAAGCCCTCTCTGCGCCGTCGCGTGGGAAGCGGCCAGCAGCAGCAGGAGCGCGCAGGAGGCGACGAGCGCGAGCGTCTTTGACGCGCGTCGCGCGTCGGCGTGATCTGTGTTCGGCATGGGGCTTCTAAGCGGCGCTCGCGCGCGCGCCGGTACGTTTTGTGTGGGAGCAGCGCCGCCGGGCGGCACAAAGTTTCAAGGGAAGACCGGGGCTATGCTATGAAGGCGGGAGACAAAAGGCAAGCCGTTTGCCTTCATTTGAGTTGTCCGTAATAGACCTTCGTGTAGTAGTCGAAGGCGACCTGTCCGTCTCGCGCGTGCCTGTCGAAGATCGAGGCGAGGCGCGCGATCATCGGTGCGAAGCTCGGATGATCCGGTTCGGGCGTGTAAGAGGAGGACATGAGACGCCCCTTCAGGCTCTCGAAGTCGAAGACCTGTTGATTGCCGAAAGCCTTCAGGTGAACCTCGCCGGGGCTGAAGAACGGGTAGATCAGTTCGTCGTCGTTTCCGCACTTCATACTCACCTCGCAGTAGTCCGTGCCGAAGTCCATGAGCAGGCGCTCGTAGTCTTTGAGGAAGGGCGACCGCTCGGTGCCCCAATCGTTCCAGATGGCGACGACCCAGCCGCCGGGGCGGAGTATGCGCGCGAACTCGCGCCGCGCGCCGTCGCGCTCGAACCAGTGCAGCGACTGCCCGGCGGTGATGAAATCAACGCTCCGTTCGTCGAGTGTCGTCGCCTCGGCGCGCCCCTCGACGCTCACGAAGTTTTCATAAGCCGCGAGCAGACGCTCGCCCGCCTCGCGCATCTCGCGGTTCGGCTCGACGCCGTGGACGCGGTTGCCGTTTCGCAGGAACATCTCGCTGAGTATTCCCGTCCCCGAACCTACGTCGGCGACGACCGACGCCGGCGTCAAGCCGCACTCATCTGCGAGCAGCCCGACGACCGGGAGCGGGTAGCCCGGCCTGTGCCTGATGTAGTTCTCAACGCGGCTTGAGAAGCGGCGCGTGGGGTCTGTGCTCATGCTGTTTTGACGCGCGCGAGTGCGGCGCGTGGCGGCGCAATTTAGCAAAAGAGAGTTTGCCAAATCAGGCCGGAAAGTCGGGTGAAAATGGAATGAACCGTATTTTACCAACCGCGCAGTTGACAAAGTGTGCACCCTAAAAGTAGCATAAACTTTGTCGTGGTAGCTACTCTCAAAAACGGGCTGGGCGCTTCGCGCGAAGGGATCGTGCACGAGTTGCGCGCGCGCGGGGCTTCGGGTGCGGACGAGCTGGCCGAACTGCTCGGCGTGACGAAGCAGTGTGTCCGAAAGCACCTCGACGTGCTGGAGCGCGAGGGCTACGTCGAGCACGCGGCGGCGCGCGGCGACCGTGGACGGCCCGCGCACGTCTTCCGCCTGACGCCGAAGGCCGAGGAACTTTTCCCGAAGCGTTACGACCTTCTGGCCCGTTCGGTCTTGAGGCAGGTGGGCGAGGTCTGGGGCGAGCGCGGGCTGAACGCAGTCTTCTGCGGCTGCGCTTCGGAGATGGTTTCTGAGTTGCGACCGCGGCTCGCGGGCCTCGGCTTCGACGCGCGCGTGCGCCGCCTGACCGAGCTTCTGCGAGAGACGGGCTACGAGGCCGAGGCCGAACGCCTCGGCGATGGCTCTTACGTTCTGACGGAGTGGAACTGCCCGCAGGCGGAGCTGGCGCGCGAGTACCGGCAGCTCTGCGAACAGGAGTTGATCGTTTACCGCGAGCTGCTGGAGACGGAAGTCTTCCGCGAGTCGCGCATCGCGGGCGGCTCGTCGAGCTGTGCGTACAGGGTTATGAGACCGAAAGGGCGTAAACCGTGAACCGTAAACCGTGACAAGACAGAAGACTGTTTTTTCTTGTCACGGTTTACGGTTCACGGTTTACGCGGATTGCAAATGGCACAAGTTACCGAAGCCGACGTTTACGGCGCGCTGTCGCAGGTCAAAGACCCCGACCTGCACAAGGACATCGTGCGGCTGGGCTTTATCAAAGACTTGAAGATCGAGGGCGGCGACGTGAGTTTCCGCGTCGTGCTGACAACGCCCGCGTGCCCTGTGCGCGAGCAGTTGCAGGAGCAGGCGCGGGAGGTCGTCGCGGGCTTGCCGGGCGTCGCGTCCGTCAGCGTGACGATGGACGCGGAGGTTCCGAAAGGTCGGGGCTTCGGCGAGAAGCTGAGCGTCGCGGGCGTGCGAAACATCATTGCGGTCAGCTCCGGCAAGGGCGGCGTGGGCAAGTCCACGGTGGCCGTCAACCTCGCGGTGAGTCTGGCGCGCGACGGCGCACGCGTCGGCTTGATGGACGCGGACGTGTATGGGCCGAACGTGCCGCTGATGCTCGGCGTCGCGCACCTTCAGCCGCGCGTGAACGTCAACAAGCTGGTGCCGCTCGAAGCGCACGGCATTCGTTTGATGTCTATGGCCGTCTTGAAGCCCGGCGACGAGCCTCTGATCGTGCGCGGGCCGATTCTGCACAGCCTCGTCCGCCAGTTCCTACAGGACGTGGAGTGGGGCGAGCTGGATTATTTGATCGTTGACATGCCGCCGGGCACGGGCGACGTGCAGTTGAGTCTGGCGCAGCTTGTGCCGGTGCAGGGCGCGGTGCTGGTGACGACGCCGCAGGAGGTGGCGCTGGCCGACGTGCGGCGCGCTTTGCGGATGTTCGAGGCGGTGAACGTGCCCATCCTCGGCGTGGTCGAGAACATGAGCTACTTCGTCGCGCCGGACACGGGCATGCGCTACAACATCTTCGGAGAGGGCGGCGGGCGAAGGCTCTCGGACGAGTACGGCGTGCCGTTCCTCGGCGCAGTCCCGCTTGGGCTTCAGGTGCGCGAGGGCGGAGACAAGGGCGTGCCCGTCGTCTTGAGCCACCCGGACTCGCCGCAGGCGGAAGCCTTCCGGCACGTCGCCGAGGAGGTCGCGCGTCAGGTTTCCATCGAGGCGATGAAGCCGGAGTTGGTCGTCCTGGGCAAGAAGGCTTAGCCAATAGCCGTTAGCTACTAGTCGTTGGCTTTTAGCTTAAAACAGAGTGCAGAGGGGTTGGCTAAAAGCTAATAGCTAACAGCCAAAAGCTTCAATCAGAAATAGTCATAAAGGAGAGAGAAAATGGCAGCAACAGAGACACAGATTCCGACGATGACGCTGGGCGTCACGGAGCAGGCGGCGGAGGAGATCAGGAAGTTCATCTCCGGCGAGGAAGGGTTGCCGGAGACGGCGGGACTGCGCGTGCGGGTCGTGCCGGGCGGCTGCTCCGGCTTCCAGTACAGCCTGAACATCGAGGAAGAGTCGAAGTCGAACGACCACATCATCGAGTCGAACGGCGTCCGCATGTTCGTGGACATGTTCAGCGCGCAGTACCTCAACGGCGTCGAGATTGACTACGTGACGAACGTCATGGGTTCGGGCTTCACTTTCAAGAACCCGAACGCGACGGGCGGCTGCGGCTGCGGCACTTCGTTCACGGCCTAGACGCGGCGCGAGATAGCAATCATGCACGGACGGCGCGGCGCGCGGCGTCGGGGTGGGGCCGAACTCCGGTAGTTTTCCGGTGAAGACGACCCGGCCCGACCCCGGCGCGTCGTCGCCGCCGTCTCTTTTTCATGGACGCCGACCGCCGTTTAGTCGGCTCTTTTTTTTAACCACAGGAGGGTTTTCAGCATGCCGAAGATCGAGGCGGAGACCGCCACGGGTGCGCGCGAGTTCGAGGCCGCAGACGGACGCAAGCTCGTGCTCGCGATTGAAGACGCGGGCATAGACATTCTGCACCGCTGCGGCGGCAACGCGAAGTGTACGACCTGCCGCGTGGAAGTTTTAGGAGGCGACCCCGGCGAGATGGGCGAACTGGAACGCAACCGGCTCGCGCTGGAGGCGGAGCTGGCCGACAACGTGCGCCTGTCGTGCCAGGTGAGGGTGCACGACGATCTTCACGTGCGCGTCGTCAACCAGTCGAGCACGCGCCGACTCGACGCGGGGCCGCGGCCCGTCGAGGATTAAACTCGCAGCCGTACGAGTGGGCGAATGAGGGCGCTGATTCCGAAGTGGAGTCAGCGCCCTTTCCCTTATCTCACGAAGGTCGGGCATCAGGGAAGAGAAAGGCCGGCTTCCGCGCCGCGACGCAAAAACGTTGCATTCGCGCCGGCAAACGAGTAATGTGCACAATCTCTTCAAGCGGTCGGTTCTTATCATCTCCCACCCCGAAAGGCAGGTGACTCATGAAGTTCAATCACAAGACGTTCTTCGATCAGTACAAGCAAGCCTTCAACGCCAAGTTCACGCAGAGCCAGGTTGACGGGCTGGAAAGCCTTCTTACCTCCATCGAGCAAGACCCGGACATCACGGACGTGCGCTGGGCGGCCTACATGCTGGCGACGGTCAAGCACGAGTGCGCGGACAAGTGGCAGCCGATTGAGGAGTACGGCAAGGGCAGGGGCCGGAAGTACGGCAACCCGGTCACGGTCACAGGCAGCGACGGCAAGAAGTACACCAACGTCTACTACGGTCGCGGCTACGTGCAACTGACCTGGGACTACAACTACAAGAATCTGAGCACGGCCATCGGCCTGGGCGACGCAATGTACATCAACCCGGCGCTCGCCCTCGACCCTTCGGACGCCTACAAGGTCATGTCCTACGGCATGCGTAACGGGACTTTCACCGGCAAGAAACTCGCCAACTACATCAACGGCTCGACCTGCGATTACAAGAACGCGCGCCGCATCATCAACGGGCTGGATCAGTGGGCGCTAATCCAGGGTTACGCGCAGAAGCTCCAGTCCGTCCTGCAAGCGAGCCTGCAACCGGACGCACCGCCCGCCGTCCAGCCGTCAGACGACCAGCCGTCGAACGGACAGACTGACGCGCCCGACACGCCCACTGTCTGAGCGGCGTGGGCCGGGCAGTCTGAGCCGCGCGGCTCAGACTGCCCAGCCCACCATTCAGCGACGCCCGCCCCGGCGCGGCGTGGCCGGAGTCGCTTTGTCCGCGGCGAGCAGCAAGGGGTCGTACATGGCGCTGTAGCTCAAACGCTGGCGCATGAAGTCGCGCGGGTAAGAGATTTGGACGCTCGTGACTTTGCCGTCCGCACCGGAGGCGGGCGTCAGCTCAGGGTTGATGCCCGTCCAGTAGGTCGGCAGGTCGAGCTTCCGGTAGCGCGCGACCACCTCGTCGCGCAGGCGCGGGTCAAAGTGGACGCCGTACTTGTCTATCAGCGCCTTGATGGCGTCGTAGTCGCCCTCAGCCTTGATCCTCATCAACTCCGCCAGAAGCATCCCCACGCCCTCGCGCATCTTGTCGAAATCCTTGATGACGACGTAGTGCTTGCCCGCGCGTTCGACTATCTGAATCGCGCCGGTCTTGTCCATGATGTAGTTGGCGATGAGCTGGCGGTCTCTCTGGTGGTCTTCCTCGATCTGGTCGCCCTTCGTCGTCGAGCGCAGTTGCGTGAGCATGACGCGCGCGGCGTTGTAGTACATAGCCTTCGCCACGTCGGGGTGGGAAACTAAACCAAGCTCACGCAGCTTCGGGTCGGAGATGTTCCAGAGGGCCATCAGGTCGGCGCGCGCCTCTTCCAGCGTCGAGTAATACTCCTTCAGGTAGAACTGCGGCTCGTGCGTGAGCTTCGGAGAGAGCTTGCCGGAGCCGTGGCCGATGACCTCGTGGAGCGCGGTCATCAAATTTTCGGCCTCGTCGCCGTAAGCTTTGACGATGCGAACCTCTTCGGGCGAGGCGGCGAACTCTTCGAGGGCCGTCGTGCCCGTCGCGCGCGAGAAGGCGCGGGTCGAGCCGGTGAAGAAGAAGTTCTTCGTGCCGTACTTCTCATGAATCTCGTCCTCGTTCGGCAGGTTGTCGCCGACGGTGTTGATGTTGAAGTCGCCGGTCTCCGTCAGAGGCTCGACGGCCATCGCCACGGGCGGCTTCACGCCCTGCTTCTTGTACTCGTCCTTCCACGGCGCGCGGTTCTCGAAATACTGCGCGTTGTCGGCGATCTTCGTCATCAACTGGTTGAGCGTCTCGTCGGTGATGGTGACGAAGCCTTGAATCGCGGCCTTGACGCCGCGCGCGTCGCGGTAGACCTCGACGAAGCCGTTCGAGAAGTCAACGTCCACGCGGTTCTGCACCCAAGCCTCGCCCACCGCAACCCAGTCGCGGTACTCGCCCGTCTGGTAGTAGCGTATGAGCTTGTCAATCACTTCCGTCTGGCCCGGCTCGGCGTAAGGTTTGGCCTGTACGAGATAGCCGATGGCCTTCTTCAGATATTCGGCGTAGAGGCCGGGCGGCACTGTGCCGTCGGGCGTGCCCGCGCGGTAGACCTCTTCGACGAGCGAGCCGTCCGTCCTCTTCACGACGCGCGAGTTCAAAGGGTAGTGCTCCTGAAAGTTCTTGAGGTCGGCGAGCGTCACATTGGGGCCGTAGAAATTGTTGGCGCTGGCCTGGATGATGTCGAGGCCGCCCTGCGGACTCTTGGCCGTGGACATCGGCTCGAAGTTGGGGTCGAAGAAGGACTGCCGCAACTCGCCGAGTTCTTTGCGAAGCTCGTCGGGCGTCATCCGCAGGCCGCCGTTTTTGACGGCCTGAAGGGCGGCCCCCTCAAGCTCTTCGGGGGTGAAGTCGGGCAGGAATTTTTGCGCCGTGTAGCCGTTGTGGTTGCCGCTGTTGGCCCAGAAGAGTTTGGTGTAGTCCGTGATTTTCCTGAGCGCCGCGGGCGGAGTGCCGCGCGGGTGCGAGACGACGGCTTCGAGCAGGCGCTTCTGCCGCAGGCCGTAGCGAGACATCTGGTCGTAGATGATCGGGTCAACGGCGATGGCCGCCTGCGAAAGGTAGTAGGCCAGAATCTTCTGGCGCGGCGAGAGGTCTTTAAAACTGTCTGACTCAAGCTGGAGAATGCCCGTCGTGCCGACGCGCTCGACGAGCGACGTGCCCTCCGCCGTCGCCTTCGGGCGCGCACTGGCCGGCCTCTGCGCGAGCGCGGGCGCGGCGCAGAGACTGAAAATGATTGCGAAGACGAGAAGGGCGGACACGAGAAGGCGTGCGGGTGATCTCAACTTGGAACCTCCGTCGGATTCTTTGACGTACTGCCTGGGGTTGACGCAAGTATGCCACAAATGAGAAGGCAAAAGTAAAAAGCAAGCCGCTCTCGCGGAAGGCAAAAGTAAAAAGGCAAAAGGCAAGCCCAACGGGGAAGGCAAAAGTAAGGAGACCGCGGGCGGCGTAGCTCTCGCCGTCGCTGACCTCGCCGTCTCTGACGTTGAGAGACGTGCTGTTTGCCTTCCTCTCTTTTGCCTTTTGCCTTTTTACTCTTTTGGGGTCAATGCCCCGCAGCTTGCTGCGCTAAACTGCGTGCGTGAGCAAGTTCATCCGTAAGAGTCACAACGTCTCGGTGCTGATGTACCACATCGTCTGCCCGGCGAAGTAT
>DATARW010000054.1:0-47162 GCA_036263975.1 Pyrinomonadaceae bacterium | reverse complement strand
AACCCCTGCCCCTACAGCCCTCACGTCCGTTCAAGAAGCGCCACGGCCTGCACCGTGACGGCGCGGCCTTCGCCCACGGCGTCGAGTCCTTCGCCCGACTTGGCCTTGACACTGACGCAATCAATCTCGACGCCGAGCACGCCCGCGAGCCGCGCGCGCATTTCCTCGATGTACGGACGCAGGCGCGGCTGCTCTAACAGGACGGTCGCGTCCACGTTGACGACGCGATAGCCGCGCTCGCCCGCGAGCCACATCACGCGGGCGAGGAGTTGCAGGCTGTCGGCATCCTTCCAGCGCGGGTCGCGGTCGGGGAAGTGTAAGCCGATGTCGCCCTCGCACAATGCGCCGAGCACGGCGTCGGTGACGGCGTGCGCGAGCGCGTCGGCGTCCGAGTGCCCTTCGGCCCCGCGCTCCGATTCAACGTTCACGCCGCCCAGAACCAGCGGTCGCCCGCCCACGAGCCGATGCGTATCGTGGCCGATGCCGATTCTATACATAGTTCCGGGTTCAAAGTTAAAAGTTCAAAGTTGAAGGCGAGGTTCTTAACTTGGAACCTTGAACTCGGAACTTTGAACTAACACCTCTGCGAACGCGAAGTCCTGCGGCGTGGTGATCTTAATGTTGTGAGCGCCGCCCTCGACTATGCGTACGGGCGAGCCGAGGCGTTCGACGAGCGCACTGTCGTCCGTGGCGTCGAGGCCGGAGGCCAACGCACGCTCGTAGGCGTGCCGCAGGAGATCGTAGCCGAAGCACTGCGGCGTCTGCGCGCGCCAGAGCCGCGTGCGTTCGAGCGTGCACAGGACGTGCGCGCCCTCGGCCTCCTTAATCGTGTCGGTCGCCGGGACGGCGAGGATGGCCGCGCCGCCCCTCTCGGCCTCACGTACCGTGCGGTCAATCTCGTCCGGCGTGACGAAGGGGCGAACGCCGTCGTGCACCGCGACCACGCCGACGCTCAAACCCTGTAGTGCTTGCAGACCACGCCAGACCGACTCGGCGCGCGACTCGCCGCCCGCGACGGCCTTCAGGATTTTGCGGAGGCCGTGACGCTCGGCGAGCGCCGTGAACGCTTCACGCTCGGCTTCGGGCAGGACGACGACCGACCCTTCAATCGTCTCACACCGCTCGAAGCGGCTGAGCGTGTAAATGATGAGCGGGATGCCGGAGATTTCCCGGAACTGCTTGGACTGCCCGCCGCCCATCCGGCTTCCCCTCCCGGCGGCGACGACGATTGCGACGTTCATAAAAGCCGTGAACCGTGAACCGTGACAAGTGGGATGTGTATGGTGAACCGCGAGCCGTGACGCGCTGGCGTTTTCTTCTTGTCGCGGTTTACGGTTTACGGTTCACGGCTCGGCTTTTTACTATTCTTGTTCTGCACTGCGGGCGGGCGCGTGTGTGCCTGTGTTCGAGCGCTGTTCGCGCTGGAAGGAGCGGCGCTGCCCGCCGCCGACGCCGGCGACGCGCGACTCGCCCGGCGAGCCGTTTTCGGTGTCCTCCCAGAGCCGACCGAAAATCATCTTACCGGCGGTGGTCTGCAACACGCTCGTCACGGCGATGTCGGCGTTCTTGCCGATCATGCGGCGCGCGTTGTCCACGACGACCATTGTTCCGTCGTCGAGGTAGGCGACGCCCTGATTGTATTCCTTCCCTTCCTTCAGGATGAAGACGCGCATCGCCTCGCCCGGCAGGACGACGGGTTTGAGTGAGTTCGCCAGCTCGTTGATGTTCAGCACCTGTATGCCGTGGAGCTGCGCCACCTTGTTGAGGTTGAAGTCGTTGGTGACGACGACGCCGTCGAGCGCCTTCGAGAGTTCGAGGAGCTTGAGGTCAACTTCCTTGACCGCGGGGAAGTCGTTGTCAACGACCTGTATGTCGAGCGAGGGGTTCGACTGCAAGCGGTTGAGCATGTCGAGGCCGCGGCGGCCCCGCTGGCGTTTCGACGAGTCGGGCGAGTCGGCCACCTGCTGAAGCTCGCGGAGGATGAACTGCGGAATGACGATGGTGCCGGAGAGGAAGCCCGTCTCGGCCACGTCGGCGATGCGCCCGTCAATGATGACGGAGGTGTCGAGAATCTTCACGTCCTTGCGCGTCAGCTTGTCGCTGAAGATGCCGCCCAAAGCCGACAGTTCGAGGTAGTCGCCCTTCGCCGCGCCGACCATCAGGCCGACGTAGGCCATGATGAAGGCGAGCGCCAGCGTCAGGAAAGCCTTCGTCGAAGGGTTGACCGCGCCCGGCTCCTGATAGCTGATGAGGAACCCGATCAGCACGCCGCCTACGATGCCCATGATCGAGCCGACGCCCGCCCCGATCAGAGTCTTCAGGGAGGCACGCTGGATTCGTATCTCGAAGAGGATGATGGCGACGGCGATGACGAGGGCGAGCAGCGCCGAGAGGATGTGCGTCGGGAGTCCGAGCGGCGCGTTGGCGGGCTGGGCCGCGTACTTCGCGCCGATTGGGTCGAGCACGAACCCCGCACCGATGAGAATTCCGATGAAGACAAGTCTTATGAGAACCGTGTTCGTTCGCATGACGCGAGGATATTAACACGGTGATAACGTTTCTGTCTTGGCATTTGTGGGCGGGCCAATCCCCAAGCTTGAGTCAAACATTTCGCCCTCGCTAAAACAGTTCGTCCAGAGCCTCCTCGACCGAGCGGACGCCGACGACGCGCAGGCCGAGCAGGCGTTCCAGGCCCGCTGTGTTCGAGGCGGGCATGACGATTCTTTTGAAGCCGAGCGCCTGCGCCTCGCGCGCGCGCGCCTGCGCCTGCGTCGCGCCGCGCACCTCGCCGGTGAGTCCGACCTCGCCGAAGACCGACGTGTGCGCGTCAACGGGCAGGTTCCTGAAGCTCGACGCGATGGCCGCAACGACGCCGAGGTCTGCCGCAGGTTCGTCAACTTCCAGTCCGCCTGCGACGTTTAAGAATACGTCGTCGCCGAGCAGATGTAAGCCGACCCGCTTCTCAAGCACCGCGAGCAGGAGCGCGATGCGGCTTGAGTTAAACCCTTGCGCCGTCCGAACGGGGTAGTTGTACTTCGACCCGGCGACGAGCGCCTGAATCTCCACGAGCACGGGGCGCGTGCCCTCCATGCAGGCCGCCACGACCGACCCGGCGACGCCCTGCGGGCGCTCCTGCAAGAACATCTCCGAAGGGTTGGCGACGGGCACAAGCCCCGCGCCCGTCATCTCGAAGACGCCGAGTTCGTTGGCCGCGCCGAAGCGGTTCTTGGTGGCGCGGACGATGCGGTGGTTGTGATGGCGCTCGCCCTCGAAGTAGAGCACCGTGTCCACGATATGTTCGAGCGCCTTCGGCCCCGCGATTGAACCCTCCTTCGTCACGTGGCCGATGAGGAAGACTGGGATGTCGCGATTTTTAGCGAGCATGAGGAACTGCCCCGCCACCTCGCGCACCTGCGAGACCGAGCCGGGCGCGCTCTCGATCTTTTCGGAGAAGACCGTCTGGATCGAGTCAACGATGACGGCCCCCGGCTCCAGACGCTCGATCTCGTCAAAGATTCTTTCGAGATTCGTTTCCGGCAGAAGGTACAGGTTCAGTGCTTCGACGCCCAGCCGCTCGCCGCGCATCTTGATCTGCCGCTCCGACTCCTCGCCCGAAACGTAGAGCACGCGCGCGCCCTGCCCGCTCAGCTTGTCCGCGACCTGAAGCAGAAGCGTTGACTTGCCGATGCCTGGGTCGCCGCCGATGAGAATCAAACTGCCCGGCACGATGCCGCCGCCGAGCACGCGGTCGAACTCCGTGACGCCCGAAGAGACGCGCGCTTCCGTCTGCGATTCGATCTCGCCGAACTTCACCGGCTTCACTTCGCGCAGGCGAAACCCGCCGCGCGCGGCCATCCCCTTCGCCGCAGGCGGCGCGGCGCGCGCACGCTCCTCGACGAGCGAGTTCCACTCGCCGCAGTCGGGACACTTCCCCAGCCACTTGCGCGACTGGTGGCCGCAGTTCTGGCAGACGTAAACCGTTCCCGTTGCTTTCGCCACTTCACCTCGACGCGTGCCGGCCCGAAACGTTCACGTCCAAGCTGAGCAAGCGCGCTCCCAATTAAATTCAGACGACCACATTTTACCGCAAAAATGGCCGGCAAACGGCTTCCAGACAGTCATCAAATCGCTGCCGCACCGCTTGACTACCGTCATCCGCCGGCACATGAAAAGGCCCGGCAAAGAACCAGCCGGGCCGTCCTCGAATGCTTCAACGCAAGGGATCACAACAACTCCTTGATTCTCTCCGTGGGTCGTCCGAGCACGGCGTGCTCGCCGCGCTCGACGATGGGGCGCTGGATGAGGTCTGGGTGCTCGGCCATCAATTTAATGATCTCTTCGTCGGAGAGTTCGCGCTTGTCCGGGTTCAGCTCCTTGTAAACCGGCTCGCCCGTTCGCAGAAGCTCGCGCGGCTTGATGCCCATCTTGCGGATCAGCTCGCGCAGCTTCTCTTCGCCTATCGGCTCGATGTAGTAGTTGACCTTGCTGAAATCAAAGCCGCTCTCGCGCAGCAGGCGGTCTGCCTCGCGGCACTTCGTACAGGTCGGCTTCTCGTAGACGATGATCTTGTCCAACATCTCTTCCCTTTCCTCTCAGGGAAATATCCCGCGCACGCGCGTCGCCTCGGCCACGCGACTGACGGCGAGGATGTAAGCGCCCGTGCGCATGTCCGTCCGGTATCTTTCGGCGGTCGCGTAGACGCTGGCGAAGGAGGCGCGCATCGTCTGTTCGAGCGTCTCCCTCACGCGGTCTTCCGTCCAGAAGTAACTGTATTGATCCTGCACCCACTCGTAGTAGCTGACGGTGACGCCGCCCGCGTTGGCGAGGATATCGGGGATGAGGAAGATGCCGCGGTCAAAAAGCACGCGGTCGGAGTCGGGCGTGACGGGGCCGTTCGCCAGCTCCGCGATGATCGAGGCGCGCACGCGCTCGACGTTCGCGAGCGTGATGCTGTTCTCCAGCGCCGCCGGCAGAAGGATGTCGCATTCGACCTCCAGAACCCCGTCGCGCGGTATTGGAACCGTGTTGGCAAGCCCCTCGACCGTGCCGGTCTCCGCCTTGTGACGGAGCGCCGCCTGCACGCCGATGCCGTTCTCGTTGTACACGCCCGCGCGCGAGTCGGCGATGGCGACCACGCGCGCGCCGTCCTCAGCCGAGACGAGGCGCGCGAAGTTCGCGCCCGCATTGCCGAAGCCGTGGATGGCGATGCGCGCGTCGCGGAGCGTGACGCCGCGCACGCGACATGCCTCGCGCACGGCGTAGAGGCAACCGCGCGCCGTCGCCTCGCCGCGCCCCTGCGAGCCGCCCAGCGCGATGGGCTTGCCCGTGACGACGCCAAGCTCCGTGTGGCCGTGGATCATCGAGATGGTGTCCATGATCCAGGCCATCGTCTGCTCGTCGGTGTACACGTCCGGCGCGGGGATGTCGCGGTCGGGGCCGATGACCGGCGCGATCTCGAAGGCGTAGCGGCGCGTGAGTCTTTCGAGTTCACCTTTCGACATGGACTTGGGGTCGCACACCACGCCGCCCTTGCCGCCGCCGTAAGGGATGCCGACCGTGGCGCACTTCCAGGTCATCCAGGAGGCGAGCGCCTTCACCTCGTCGAGCGTGACGTTGGGGTGGAAGCGGATGCCGCCTTTGGCGGGGCCGCGCGCGATGTTGTGCTGCACGCGATAGCCCTCGAAGACGCGCACCTCGCCGCCGTCCATCCTCACGGGAATGGAGACGACGAGCTGCCGCTTGGCGTTCTTCAGGACCTGGCGCGTGGACTCGTCGAGGTTGAGGTAGTTGGCGGCTGTCTCGAACTGCCTCTGAGCGATCTTGAACGGGTTGAGTTCTTCCTGGGCGACGCCCGGCGTTGTCGTTTGAACCATGTCAAGGACTCCTTTCGAGACCGGCAGGCATTAAGAACGGAACGTGCCGGCTTCGTTAGCGCCATCGTAAGAGTTCCAAGTTCCAAGTTCAAGGTTCAAAGCTCATGCCGCAAAGTCCCTGGGTCGAGAACTCACACCTTGAGCTTTGAACCTTGAACTTGGAACTTTCAGACTTTAGTCCTCGGCCTTCTCCTCGATTTCGAGGATGTCGCCCTCGGTGAAGAGATACGTGCGCATGTGTTTGTTGAAGACGGGATTGATGCGGCGCAGGTATTCCAGCGCCATCATGGCGTGCTCGATCTCCTCGTCGCGGTTGTGCGCGAGGATGCGCCTGAGCTGATCGTCCTTCGTCACCTCGACGCGCTGGTTGTACCAGTCAACGGCCTCCAGTTCCTCCTGCAAAGACTTCAGCGCCCGCGAGAAGTTGAGCGTCTCCTCGCTCATCTTCTCGTAGCTCTCATGCCACTCTGCGCTAGTTGCCACGTCCGTCCCCCCTCGATGGTGTTGGTTTTGAAATGCGCCAATCCTAAAAGTTCGAGGCTCAAAGTTCAAGGCTCAAAGTTGACCGCCTTCGATTTTGAGCCTTGAGCTTTTTAACTTTGAACCGATTCGCGGAACAACCTCTCACGCTGCGGGGTCTAAGCTTTCTGAGTCTCCCGCTTCGACCCGTTGGCACCGGCGCGAGGAGGAAACTGCAATGTTCAGCAACCTGATCGAGTCGGGGTCGCACGCGGCTGACCTCAAACGCCGAGGCCGTTTCTTTATCGGCACAATCTTCTTCTACGCCCTGCTGCTCGCCGCCTCCGGCGTCGGCAGCATCTACGCTTACAACGCGCGCCTCGCAGAGCCGAGCGACTACGAAGTGCTCGCGCTGATGCGCTTCCCGCCAGCCGATTCGAGCGCGCCCGCCCGCCACGAAGAGTCTAGACCGGCGGCCAGCCGGAGCCACATCAACCAGGTGGCGACGCAGCCGGAGATTTCCGTAGAGACGCCGTTCCACGGAGACCGCATCGCGAGCGAGACCACCAGAGAGTCGCCGCCCAACGCCCACATCATCATCGGCCCGGTTGAGCACGACGCCGTATCCATCGGCGGCCCGGTCGGCCCGAACAGCGGCGACGGCCCCGGCAACGCGACCGGCAGAGACAGCGGCCCGACGGTCAGCGAATCCACCGAAGCCCCCGCCCCCGTTTTCAGGCCGACGCCGCAGCCGACGCCCGCGCCGACGCCGCAAGGCCCGCTTCATCTCGCGTCGAGCGTGCTGACCGGCAAGGCCATCAGCAAGCCCGCGCCGCCGTACCCGGCCATCGCCGTGGCGGCGCACGTGCAAGGTCCAGTCGCCGTGCAGGTCTTGATTGACGAGCAGGGGCGCGTCGTCAACGCGAAGGCGACGAGCGGCTCCGGGCTGCTTCAGGCCGCGGCGGTGCAGGCCGCCTACCAAGCGCGCTTTATTCCCACGCTCCTCGGCGGCCAGCCCGTGAAGGTCACGGGGGTTATCACGTACAACTTCGTGCTCAACCAGTGAGTTCGTGCTCAACCAGTGAGGTGGACGCGCTCGGCGGGAGTTGTGCGGTCTAAGGCAGGTGAAGACGCGGCACGCGCGCGCTGACGCCGCAAGTGATCTCGTAGGAGAGCGTGCCGACGGTGCGCGCGATGTCTTCAGCCGGAACCTCAAGGTCGCCGTCCGCGCCGAGCAAAGTCACGCGCTCGCCCACGGCGACGCCGGGCACGTCCGTCACGTCCAGAAGCGTCAAGTCCATCGAGACGCGGCCCACGACGGGCGCGAGCTTGCCGCGCACGACGACGCGCCCTCGGTTCGACAGCGAGCGCGCGTAGCCGTCGGCGTAGCCCGCAGGCACGGTCGCCACGATCATCTCGCGCGCCGCCTCGAACGTGCACCCGTATCCGAGGGTCTCGCCCGCGTGCACGCGCTTGACGAGCACGACGCGCGAGCGCACGGACATCACTGGCCGCAAGCGCGGCGTGTCGGCGAGCGGCGGCAGCACGTCGCGCCAGAGGCCGTAGAGCACTCCGCCCGGTCGAACCATGTTGCCATGCGTTTCGGGGTGCGCGAACGTGGCCGCGGAGTTTGCCATGTGCTCGTAGACGGGGCGATGCCCCTTCGCGCGGAAGGCGGCGAACGCTTCGCGGAAGCGCAGCAACTGCTCCTCGGTGAAGCAGTCGCGTCGCGGCTCGTCCGCCGCCGCGAAGTGCGTCATCACGCCGCCGACGCGGACGTGCTCGAACGCGCGCAAACTCTCGGCGAACTCCGCGGCCTCGTCGTAGCGCACGCCGAGCCGGCCCATGCCCGTGTCTATCTTCACGTGCACGTCGGCGACCGTGCCCGCCGCTCGCGCCGCCGCGTCCAGAGCCTCCGCCATGTCGAGGCGATAGACGACCGGCACTATGTTCTGCCGCAGACAGTCTTCGGCCTCCCCCTGCCAGAATCCGCCGAAGCTCAGGACGGGCTGCGTCACGCCAGCAGCGCGCAGCGCGAAGCCCTCCTCCGGCGTCGCCACGCCGAACCACTCCGCGCCCTCCGCCGCGAGCCTCACAGCGCACTCCCGCGCGCCGTGCCCGTAGGCGTCGGCCTTCACCACACCCATCACTGCCACGCCCGACGCGACGCGCGCGCGCACCGCGCGGAAGTTCGACGCGAGCGCGTCCAGATCAACGTCGGCCCACGTCGGTCGCCGCCCTGCAAACTCGAACTCACTCATCGCACGTCACGTTTGATTTGAAATTGGAGCGCGAACAATTTGATTTGAAGTTGGAATACGGACAACGTCGGCCAGAGTCTCGCACAAAACAACGACCGCCGGTGAGCTTGGCGGCCACGACACATACGCGAATCAAACGGAAGAGACTTCGCGCGCGCACGCCTTCGTGCGGGCCGCGTCGCACGTCGCCTCGGTCACTCCCGCCACATGTTCTCGAAGCGTGTGAACTCTTTGAGGAAGGCGAGCTTGACCGTGCCGGTCGGGCCGTTGCGCTGTTTGGCGACGATCAGTTCGGCCAGTCCCGCGTTCTCTTCCGTGCGGCTGTACTGCTCCTCGCGGTAGATGAAGCCGACGAGGTCTGCGTCCTGCTCGATTGATCCGCTCTCGCGGAGGTCTGAGAGTTGCGGGCGGTGGTCGGAGCGGGCTTCCGGCGCGCGGCTCAACTGCGAGAGCGCGACCAGCGGCACGTTCAATTCTTTCGCCAGCCCCTTCAGCTCGCGCGAAATCTGCGAAACCTCCTGCTGGCGCGATTCCACGCGGCGCGAGGAACCGCCCATCAGTTGCAGGTAGTCAACGACGATCAGGTCGAGCCGCTTCTGCTCGGACGCGAGCCGCCGCGCCTTCGCACGCATCTCCAGAACCGAGATGCCCGGCGTGTCGTCAATGTAAATCTTCGCGTCGGCGAGAGTGCCCAGTGCGCCCGCGAGCCGCGCCCACTCGTCGCGCGAAAGATAGCCGCTGCGGAAGCGGTGCGCGTCCACGCGCCCCTCCGAGCAGAGCATGCGCATCACCAGCGACTCCTTCGACATCTCCAAAGAGAAGATGGCGACGACCGCGCCGGCCTGAATCGCAGCGTTCTGCGCCAGCGTCAGGCACAGAGAGGTCTTGCCCATTGACGGCCTGGCGGCGACGATGATGAGGTCTGAGGGTTGCAGCCCCGAGGTCATCGTGTCGAGTTCGCTGAAGCCCGTGGTGAGTCCGGTGAGCATGACGGAGCGCCCGGCCATCTCCTGAACTTTTTCGAGGAGTTGGTCGGCGACCGGCTTGATGTGCGAGAACCCCTGCCGCGTGCGCTCGTCGGCGAGGGCGAAGATCATCTGCTCGGCGTGATCGAGGATGAGTTCCGGCTCGTCCTCCTCTTCGAGCGCCTCGCTCGTCACCTTGTTGGCGACGCGGACGAGCTGGCGCATCAGGGATTTGCCCTTGATGACTTTGGCGTAGGCCGCGACGTTCGTGAAGTGCGGCAGGCCGTAGGTCAGCTCGGAGATGAAGGCGAGGCCGCCGGTCTGCTCCAGCGCGCCTTCGCGCCGCAACTCTTCGCCGAGAAGGATGGGGTTGATCTCCGAGCCGCGCTCGGAGAGTGAGATCATCGAGCGGAAGACGGACTGGTGCGCGCGGACGTAGAAGTCTTCGGGGCGGAGGAGTTCGACGGCCTGATTGACGAGCGCGTTGTCGAGGACGATTGCGCCGAGGACGGCGCGCTCGGCGTCCGCGTTGTGCGGCAGCGGGCGTTCGAGCATCTGCTCGCGCGTCGAATCAACCGGGTAAGTAGCCATCGGGAGCTTGGCCTGTGAAACTTTAAGTCGGCTGTGGAAAACTAACGTCGTGCCGACAGGGAAACGGCGCGTCCCCGTTTGTCACCCCCGGCGCGTGGAGGAGCGCGTGGGCCGCGCCGCCGTCTTTATACTACAAGGCGCGGGGCGCGACAACAGTCACGTTGACGCGCCCCGGCGATTGTTTGGATTCAGGCTTGCGGAGCTTCAGCTGAAGCCGCGTTCGCTTCCCCCTCGGCGGCGGCCTCGCCGCCCGACGCCTCCTCTGGCGTGGTCGCGGCGGCGTCCGCGGCGGTCTGCGCTGCACCCGCCGTCTGCGCGCCGCCCTCGCCCGCGACCGTGACGGGGATGTCAACGGTCACGTCGCGGTGGAGGCGGACGGGGACGGTGAAGTCGCCGGTCTCCTTGATCGGCTCAGGCAGGTGCACGCGGCGGCGGTCAATCTCGTAGCCCTTCTCCTTGAGCGCGTCGGCGATGTGCATCGCCGTGACCGAGCCGTAGAGGATGCCGTGCTCGCCGACCTTGCGCTCGAAGCTGAGCCGCAGGTCTTTCATCAGCGAGGACTGCGCCTCGGCGGTCGCTCGCTCGCGTGCCTCGCGCTTGACGAGCGCCCCGCGCTCGGCCTCGATCTGCCGGACGTTGCCGGGCGTCGCCTCGACGGCGAGCTTGCGCGGCAGAAGATAGTTGCGCGCGAAACCCGCCTTGACCTTCACGATCTCGCCGCGCGCGCCGAGGCTCTCCACGTCTTCGCGTAAAAGTACGGTCGTCGTTGCCATTGCTTTTGGTGAACCTCCTTCTAGTCCGCGGTGTAAGGGAGCAGCGCGATGTTGCGCGCGCGCTTGATCGCCTCGGCCAGCATCCGCTGGTGCGCGGTGCAGACGCCCGAAATCCGTCGGGGCAGAATCTTGCCGCGCTCAGGGATGAAGTTCTGCAACAGCTTCACATCCTTGAAGTCAATGATGTCAACCTTGTCCACGCAGAAGCGGCAAATCTTACGGCGGCGAAAGCGCCCGCCGCGTCCGCCCCCGCGGCGGTCACGGTCTGCGGGACGCCCCGCAGGCATCCTCTCGTCATCTCCGTCAAAGTCGCGCTCGCGGTTATCATAATTTCTCGACATAGTTCTCTTCCTTTTTCAAGGCGAGGCCGCACCCGAAGGCCGTGTGGCCGGGGCGCACTGTGCTCGCCGATCCTTTCAAGCTCGAAGGAAACAGCGCGGGCCGAAGTGCCTAAGCCTCGCTCTCCTCACGCTCGACCGCCGCCGGTGCCGGTGGCGCGGGCCTTCCGCCGCCCGCCGCCGCGCCGGACGAACCCGGTCGCTTGGCCGCCTTGCGCGCGCGCCGTGACTTGAGCTTCTCGGCGCGTCGGCGATCCTCGTCCACGCGCACCGTCAGGTAGCGCAGCACATGATCGCTCACGCGCATGCGGCGCTCAAGCTCGGCGATCTCGCGGCCCGTGCCCTCGATCTCGAAGAGCACATAGACGCCCTCGCTCTTGCGTCCCACTTTGTAGGCGAGCTGGCGGCGGCCCATCACCTCCGACTTCGTGATTGTGCCGCCCTGATCGGTGACGATGCCCCGAAGGTTTTCCGTCAGGCGTGTGAGGTCTTCGTCCGAGGTGTCCGTATCAACGATGAAGACTACTTCGTAAATTCTATTCTCTGCCAAAATCATCCTCCTCCTGGCTGTCTAGCCTCAACCACGACAGTTGAAGCAAGAAGGAAAAAGCATTCGGTGGTCGGCGCTCGGCTTTCAGCTTTTTGGTTTTAGCTGATTGCTGAAGGCTGACGACTGATCGCTGTTGTACTGCGACATCGCTTTGTCAATGCCGTCGCGCAGGACGGCGCGGAGAGCTTCGGCGCTCCGCTCCAAAACTTTTTCGACCTCGCCGCGCTGCGACTTCGGGAAACTTTCGAGCACGAAGCTCGAAGTGTCCGCGACCGTGTGCTCCGGCCTGATGCCGATTCTCAGGCGCAGGAACTCGTCCGTGCCGAGCGCCGAGATGATGTTCTTCAAACCCTTCTGGCCGCCGCTCGAACCGCGCGGTCGCAGCCGTATCGAGCCGAAGGGAAGCGCGATGTCGTCGCTGACGACGAGCAGCCCGTCCGCCGGTCTCAACCCCTCCCGCTTCCTGAGCAGGCACGCGACCGACTCGCCGCTCAGGTTCATGTAAGTCTGCGGCTTGGCAAGCTCGACGGCGCGGCCCTCGACCTTCGCGCGACCCAACAGCGCACGGCACTCGGCGCGCTTGACCAAAGCGTTCGACTGTCGCGCCAGCATGTCAACGAGCATGAAGCCGAGGTTGTGGCGCGTCCACTCGTAAGGCTCGCCCGGATTGCCCAGACCGACGATAAGCATGACAGGATTTGCGATTTTTGATTTACGATTTTTGATTTGAAGACGAGCGTCCGGGCTGTTCTCAATCGTAAATCAAAAATCGCAAATCAAAAATGCTACGCCTCGCCCTCTTCTTCCTTCTTGCCCTTGCCGATGACTTCCGGCTCAGCGACCGCTTCCTCCGGCGCGGCCTCGGCGGCAGGCTCCTCGCGCACGACGGTGATGGTCGCCACAGCCGTTTCGGGGTCGGTCAGGATGGTGATGCCCTCCTCGACCTTCAGGTCGGAGACGTGCAGCACTTCGTGAACGCCCAGAGCCGACACGTCGGCGTGGATTACGTCGGGGATGATGCCGGGACGGCAGCGAATCTCAACCTCACGCAGGAGCTGTTCGAGGATGCCGCCCTCGTCCTTCAGGCCCGCCTGCTCGCCTTCGAGTTCGAGCCGCACGGTGACTTCGACCTCCTGCCCTTTCACGAGTCGGCGCAGGTCGGCGTGGACGAGTCGGCTCTTCACAGGGTCTATCTGCCTGTCGAGGAACAGAACCTCGTTTGCGCCGACGCCTTCAACGTCGAGCGTGAAGATGGTGTTGTGGCCCGCCCCCGAACGCAGGATCGCTGCCAGTTCCCTGAGCGGCGCTGCCGCCGACACAGGCTCGCCCTCGCCGCCGTAAACCGTGAGCGGCACCATGCCGCGCGCGCGCAAGCGTCGTGCGTCGTTCTTGCCGCGACCCGCGCGCAACTCCGCGCGCACCGTGATTGCTTGTCTCTCTGCCATGTTTGACTCCTCGAAAGCCCTGAACGTTGAATCGTAAATCGCGGCTGAAAATATTCGCCCCGAACGCGACCAACTCTCGGCGGCTATTCTCGATTCACTGTTCGCATCTTTTCAAACTGTTCGCCCCGCCGCCCCAGAAGCGTCAGACGAAGAGCGACGAAACGCTCGTCTCCTCGTGAATTGACTTGATCGCTTTCGCCAGAAGCGGCGCGATGCTCAAAACCTGTATCTTCTCCAACCGGCACGCATCGTTGCGCAGAGGAATCGTGTTCGTCGTCACGACACGCTCGATTCCCGACTCGTCTATCAACTCGCACGCGCGCCCGGACAGCACCGGGTGCGTGAAGCACGCATGCACGCGCTCCGCGCCCGCATCGCGCAGCGCCGCCGCCACCTTCGTCAGCGAGCCGCCCGTGTCGCACATATCGTCGGCGATCAGGCAACTGCGCCCCCTCACGTCACCGACGACGTTCATCACCTCGGCCACGTTAGCCTTCTCCCGACGCTTGTCGCACAGCGCGAGCGAAGCGGGCGAGCCGTCGGCTGATGTCAGGCGCTTGGCGTAGGCGCGCGCGCGCTCGGCCCCGCCCGTGTCGGGCGCGACCACGGTCAGGTTCGGGAGCTTGTGATCCTGATAGTGGCCGATGAAAGCCGGCGCGGCGAAGAGGTGATCCACCGGAATATCAAAGAATCCTTGAATCTGCGCCGCGTGCAAGTCCATCGTCAGGATGCGGTCTGCGCCCGCGGTGTTAATCAGGTTCGCCACGAGTTTCGCCGCAATCGGCACGCGCGGGCGATCCTTCTTGTCCGAGCGCGCGTAGCCGAAGTATGGAATGACCGCCGTCACGCGCTCGGCGGAAGAGCGACGGAAGGCGTCGAGCATGACGAGCAACTCCATCAGGTGCGCGTCCGTCGGCGGGCACGTCGGCTGGACGATGAAAACGTCCGCGCCGCGCACGTTCTCGGTGATCTGGAAGTTGAACTCGCCGTCTGAGAACCTGTCGGTCGTCGCGCTGCCCGGATCGCAACTCAGGTAGTTGCAAATCTCCTCGGTCAGCCCGCGGTTCGCGTTGCCGGAGAAGACCTTGATGCCGCCGGTGGTGCTCATCTTTTAAATGATGAATGGCGAGTGGCGAATGACGAGTGAGGAGACAAAGCCGCCGGCATATCTCATCACTCGTCACACCTCACTCATCACTTTGCTTGGCTGGGGAGGCAGGATTCGAACCTGCGAATGCCGGTTCCAAAGACCGGTGCCTTACCACTTGGCGACTCCCCAATCCCGGTTTTTTCTGTCCCGCGGCTAGACTCGGAGAACCGTCGCGCTGGTGCCGAGTTCTCGCAGGTACTCGGCCCGCGTGAGCGTGGCGCAGGCGAAGACCTGCCAGCCGCCTTCAGCCTTCAGCGCCTCGCAGGCACGCCCAGCTTCCCGCTCGCTTTCAAAGACTCCGAAGACGCTCGAACCGCTGCCCGAAATCATCGCGCGACGCGCGCCCGCGCCCCGGAGCGCGTCCCGCGCGCGACCGATCTCCGGCTCAAGCCGCACGACGACGGCCTCGAAATCGTTTGCCGTCACCCCACGGAGAGAACCGTAAAATTCGGCCTCTGCGCGCGAAACAGACAGGTTAACGACCGCCGTATCCTTTGTCAAGGCGGGAGCGCCGAGCCTTCTGTAAGCCTCCGCGGTCGAGACTCGGACGCCCGGCGTGACGACGACCAGATGCATTTCAGGCGCGTCTTGGAGCGGAGTAATGTCGGTTCCCGTGCCTGTCCCCAGTGCCGTCCCGCCCGTCAGAAAGAAGGGCACGTCCGCGCCGAGCCGCGCCCCGATTTTCGACAACTCACGCACGTCCGTCTCGATTCCCCAGAGGCGCGCAAGCGCGACGAGCGCGACCGCCGCGTCCGACGAGCCTCCGCCGAGGCCGCCGCCCGCAGGGATTCGCTTTTCGAGAGAGACGCGCGCGCCGCGCCTGACGCCGTAGCGTTCGCGCAGCGCGAGCGCCGCACGTAGGACGAGGTTGCTCTCGTCTACGGGGATGTCCGGGTCGCGGCAGACGAGTTCAAGCCGTTCGTCCGGCCACGCCTCGAAGGTCAGCTTGTCGTGGAGTGTGATGGTCTGGAAGACTGTGGTGATTTCGTGGTAGCCGTCGTCGCGGCGTCCGCGCACGCGCAGGCCGAGGTTGATCTTGGCGAAGGCCGGGAGCGTGATTTTTTCTTCCGACACGTGCGAGCAGCTGGCTCCTTCTTCAAAGAAAGCGCCAGCCGCCGAAGTCCTCACACGAACCCGAAGTTTCGGACGCTAACGCTCCATGAACACCTGCGTGAAGAAGACCCGACCGTCGGCGGCGCGCGCGATTCCGATGCCGGCGTGCGTGAACCCGCCGTTCAGAATGTTCTCCCGGTGCTTTTCCGAGATCATCCAACGCTCGACCGCGAAGGCCGTAGGGTCTGGGAAGCCCTGATTATACGCGATGTTCTCGCCGAGTGCCCTCCAGCCGTGCAGCCCGAGCACCTGCGCGCGGCCCGCGATGTCGAGTCCGTCGCTGTCCACGTGATTGAGGACGCCGTCGCGCGCCATGCTCTCCGAGTGGTAACGCGCGAGCCGCATCAGAGCGCCGTCCGGGACGAGCGGCCTGAGTCCCCTCTTCTGTCGCTCGGCGTTGACGAGTTCAAACGCGCGGCGCTCGTCTCCGGTCGCGGAGACGGCCATCGCGGGCATTGCCGTCGCCACAGGCGAGTAAGCCGTCGGCTGCGGAGTCGTCATGCGCGCGACGAGACGCGCCTTCACGCTTGGCGGAACTTCAGGACGCGAAGTTGAAAGCAGGCGCGCGACGGGCCGCGGCTCCGGCTGGCGCTCGGACGCCTTCGGCACGCTTTTCACTTTGGCGAAATCCGTCGTGGCCGCGAGACCCAGTGCCGAGATGAGAACGAATGCCTGAGACACCCTTACGACGGATGCACTCCGGGCGAACCACCTTGAAAACATCGGGGGAACTCCTCGAAATCTTGAAACCTAAGCTGGAGGAGGCTTTCAAATTGACCCGACAAGGGCAAGCGGTCAACCTGTTGGCAATTGTAAAACAGTGTTTGGCCACCGTCAATCAGAAAAATCCGGGGGCGGCGACGGCAAACGCAGGTCGTCAGCTAAGTTGCACTGAATAAATCACTTAGCCTGGATTTGCGGTGCTCAACCGAGACGGCACAAGGGAAAGCGCAGGGTAAAGCTATGCCGTGCGGAGCAGGCCGCGATGAAGGCGGGCACACTTTAGCCGCAGCGTGCGAGACATTCAAGTGCTATTTGTTCGCCGCGCCGTTTAACTTGGCTTTGAGTCGGGCGGTGTCGGCGGCCTCGACTGCGAGGGAGAGGGCTTTGCGCCAGGAGGTCCGGGCCTTTTCGCTCTGGCCGAGGCGTTGGAAGAGGTCGCCCAAGTGCTCTTGAATCGTCGCGGAAGAAGGGTTGCGGCGTGCCGCGTCGCTCAGATAGCGTTCGGCCTCTTTGAGTTTGCCGAGTTTGTAGTAGGCCCAGCCGAAGCTGTCGAGGTAAGAAGGGTTGGTCGGCTCGGCGCGCACGGCGCGCTGGGTCATGTCGAAAGCCTCTTGGAGGCGCTCGCCGTGTTCGGCGAGGAAGTAGCCGAGGTTGTTGAGGGCCGTCGCGTTGTTCGGGTCTTTGGCGAGAACCTGTCGCAGCGTCGTCTCCGCGCCCTTCACGTCGCCGGAGCGCTCCTGTGCGGACGAGAGCATGATGAGCGCGTTGGTATTCGGGCCGGGGTTGTCGGCGGAGGTGAACGCGAGCGCTTTGCGTGCGGCCTCGACCGCCTCGGCCCCGCGCCCCGCGCTTATCAGGAGGCTCGACATAAACAGGTACTCTGTATAGTCGTTGGCGTCGCCTTCGAGTCGTGGGCGGAGGAGGTCGAGCGCCTCGTCGGCGCGACCGAGTTCCGCGAGCGTCTGCGCTTCGAGGCGGAGCAGTCCGACCTCTTCCGGGAAGCGTTGGCGCGCTTCGCGGATGGCGGCGAGGGCCTCTTCGCGCCTGCCGAGCGAGCGCAGGAGTTCGCCCTTCTGCATGTCTGCGACGGGGTCGCTGCTTCCGAGCAGACGGCGCATCCGTTCGATTGCGGAGAGGGCTTCGTCGGCCTGCCCGGCCTGCTTGCGGAGGGCGATGATGCTTGAGAGGACAGCAACGGCGAACGACCTTTGGCTCTCGGAGGCGAGCGGCGCGTCCGAGATGTCGTGCTCCTTGAGCAGACCTTCGTAGACGGCGACCGCGTCGTCGTAGCGCGAGGCGTCGGCGAAGGTCTCGGCGAGTTGGACTTGAAGCGTGAGGCGCGAGCGCGCGTCGTCGGCGCGTGCGGCTGCGATGCCTGCGCGAAGCGTCGCGGCGGCGTCTTCGACGCGGCCAGCGCGTGCCTGTGCGCGCGCGAGCAATTGGACTGCGCCAGCGTTCTGCGGCTGCTGCGCGACGATGCGGCGAAACTCTTCGATGATGCTCTGGTCAGCGCTGCCGCCGGCTTCGAGCGCCTCGCCGAGCAGTTGGATGTAGCGCGTGTTGTCCGGTTCGATGTAGATCGCGCGGCGGATTGCGGCAATGGCCTCGGCGGAGCGGCCCGCATGAATCAACACCTCGCCGAGGCGTGCGTTCGCGGCGGCGGGCGATAGTTCGCGCCCGTGCGTGACGAGCTGATAGAAGCGGAATTCGGAAGCGGCGGGCAGAGTGGCCCACTTCCGCAAGGCTTGGATGGCTTCCGCCTCGCGATTCGTGGCGACGTAGAATTCGGCGAGCAAGGCCCAGGCTTCGGGGTCGGTCGGGTAGATGCGAACCACCTCGCGCAGTTCGGCAACGGCCTTGTCGGCGCTGGGGCGGTCGAGACTATTCTCGGCGAGCCTGCTCTGGAGGGTGTAGACGCGCGCGAGGTTGTGGTGTGCGCCGTAGCTGTCGGGGTTGGCGTGCGTTGCCGCCAGCCCTTCCTGCTCGGCCTGCTTGAGGTCGTCGAGAATCAAGTAGATTTCGGCGAGGGCGGCGTGCGCTTCCGAGAGAGTGGGTTCTATCTCGGCGGCCTGCTGAAACGCTGCCTGCGCCTGCCGCAGAGACTCAAGGGTCAGGCTCCCGGTTCGCACACCCTCGAAGTAACGCTGACCTTCGAGGAGTTTCGCATAAGCCTGCGCGCGCCGTTCGCGTGGGGTGCGCGCGGTCTGAGCCTGCGCTTGCGCGGCGACGCTTCCGCCCGCCTGCTGATTCGCGGGTGCGCGCTGTTGACTCGCAAGTGCGCGCTCAGGCGTGCCGTCTTTTCTTACTTGAGCTTTAGAGTCCGCGGCAACTGACGTAACTATGATGACGAGAGTGGAGAAAAAGGCGAGCGTCCCTGCGTGCGGCGCGCGTCGAGTAGAGAGCTTCACGCGATTGTCCCTTTCGCGGCCCGGCCTGTTTCGTCCTGAGCACCTTCCACCGTCCCCTCGACGACGCTCTGCCACGCGGCGCGGCGCGGGTAGCAGTACAGGAGCACGGCGGCGGCGATGATGCCCAGGTAGAGCATGTCCGTCCAGACGCCCGTCATCAAACTGATGACGAACCCGAGGAGCGCGACCACGCCGCCGACGAGGGCGACGTAGATGGTCGTCCACTGCAAAGTCTCAAGCAGGCCCGACGCGCCGCGCAGCGCCGCGATGTCCCGCAGGCGCATGGCCGAAAACCGCGTGCGGCGGAAGACGACCGCGCCGACGCCGAGGAAGACGATGGTGAGCCGGAGCGCGTTTGCGACCGTCGGGTTGAAGTCGAGCGGCAGGCGTGAGGCGACCGCGGGCGCGAGCGCGACGAGGGCGAGCGTGAACAGAAAGACCGCGGCGACGACGCGCGCGGCGGCGCGGTGCCTGCGGGCCAGTTCGTCCTGCGTGCTCTCGACGATTTGTGACACCATGCTTCCTCGAACTCTTTCGGGCGGGAACGATTGAGAGATGCGACCGACTGCACAGGGGATTTCGGAAAAATTCTAACACCCGCTCAGTGAACCGGGCAAACAGGCCGGACTCTTGAAAGCGAGGCGGGCGGCGACCAGGCCGCTGCCACATCAACGAAGACGCTGATACGTAAAAGCGCCGGACTCGTCTGTGACGAAGAGTCCGGCGCTCTCGGAGCATCGCTAGTGCGGGCGCGGCCTACGGCTTGACGCCGTCGCCGGGCGGCGGGGTGGCCGGGGTTGTCGGCTGTGTGGCCGCGGGCTTGGACGGGTCGGCGCTGGTCGAAGGGGGGCCGGGGCGCGTGGGTTCGAGCGTCACTTCCTTCTTCTCCGAGCCGGCGTTCGTCTTCGGCGCGGAGGTCGGGAGCGGCCTCACGTCGCGCGCCGGGCCGGTGCGCTTGACGGGCGCGTTGTAGTTGTCGGGCAGCGTCCCGCCGTTCCTGATGACATCTTCGATGATGTCGCCGCCCTTGCTCGAACGGCTGATGATGACGCCATCGTTGTCCACGGTCTTCGGCACCGTGCCGGCGATCTGCTGCATGATTCCCTTCATCAGGCCCGGCCCCTCCGGTTCCTCCTTCACGGCGTCGGGCGCAGGGTCGGGAACCTGCGCGCCGATGGCCGCGAGCTTCTCCTTGGCCTTGTCGGCATAGTCGCTGTTCGGGTGCGAGCGGACGAGTTCCTGGAAGTATTTCGTCGCCTCGTCCGGCTCCTCTTCTTCCATGTAAGTGATGCCGGCGCGGTAGAGCACCTCGGCCCTGCGCGAATAGTGTGGGTACTTCTCCAGCAACTCGCGGTAGCGCGACTGTGCGCCTTTCAGGTTCTGTGCGTGGTGCGTGTAATACTTGTTGAAATATTGATCGCCGATGTTCTTGTCGTGGTCGGCTTCGTTTTCCTGAACCTCTATCAGCCGCGTCTCTATTGCGGGACGCAGCGAAGAGGTCGGGAACTGCTGGATGCAGACCTTGAGACGTTGCTCGGCCTTGTGCGCGGGCGAGATGTCGCGGTCGGCGAGTCCCATGCGGCGCATCTCGACCTCGGCCTGCTTGAGACACACGTCGTCCGAGAGCGGGTGCGTCGGGAAGAACGTCACCCAGTCCTGATAAGCCTGACCGGCCTGGATGAGCGCGCTCGTCGTGCCTTCGAGGTAGAAGGTGTCGGCGATGGCGAGCTTGGCGAGGGGCAGGAAGGGCGAGTCGGGGTAGGTGTTGATAATGACGCTGTAGAGGGCGCGCGACTCCTCGAAGTTGTCCTTGCGCGCCTCGTGGGTCGCGTCCTCGAAGAGCTGGCGGTCGCGGCCCGGCGCGACCGTGCTGACCTCGTCGGCGTACTTATCCTTGCCGCCGCCGCCGAAGGGGAATATCCAACTGAAGAACCCGCCCTTCTTCTTGGCCTGTGCGGAGGTCTTGTTCCCTGCGGCGGCGGGGGTGTCGCGGCGCTGGCTCGATGTCTCGCGCATCGCGACCTGCACGCGGCTGTCGAGGTCTGTGACTGCGGCTTCGAGCTTGTCGAGCGTGCCGACATCGTAGTGCTCGGAGCGTTCCTGCTTGCCGCGGAGGTCGTTGACCTCGTCGAGCAGCTTGCCCGCCTCCTTGTCCAGCCCGCCGAGGCGCACCGTCGGATCGTCTGCCGAAGGCTTCTTCCCGCCCGCGTCCTTCGCGTTCAGCCCCGCGGTCGCGGCGTTGAGCGCGCGGCGCAGCGTCTCAAGCTTCGAGCGCATGACCTCGATGCGCTGCTGCGGCGCGACCATCTGCTGCCGCGCCGCGACCGTCAAAGTCCGGACGGGCAGCGCGCCCAGCGCCAGCCCCACGCACAGGGTGAACATTACGACTCTGCGAAAACGCATTACTAAAACCTCCACATCCATTTTGGATTTTAGATTTTTGATTGGCGATTTAAGGGCCGTCTGACTTCTTGTCTTTAGCTGAAAGCCGGGTGCTGACCGCTGAAAGCTTCCAATCGCAAATCAAAAATCGCAAATCCTTAAGCCATCTGAACCGCCGCGCCGAGGAGTTCGCGCACGGAGCGGGCGGGGTCACCTTCGCCGAAGACCGCCGTCCCGGCGACGAAGATTTCGGCACCTGCCGAAGCACACTTCGCGATGTTGTTCCGGTCAATGCCGCCGTCAATCTCGATGCGGACGTGCAGGTTCCGCTCTTCGATCATGCGGCGCAAGCGCCTGACCTTCTCCACCGATGTCGGGATGAATTCCTGTCCGCCGAAGCCGGGGTTGACCGACATCACCAGCACGTAGTCGGCGAATTGCAGAGCCTCTTCCAGATGATTCAGAGAGGTCGCCGGGTTGATGACGATTCCGGCCTTCGCGCCCCGCTGCCTGATCGCCGTCAGAGTCCGGTGGATGTGCGGGTCAGCCTCGATGTGTACGGAAACCATCTGCGCGCCCGCCTCGACGAACTTCTCGGCGTATAGCCCCGGCTCGGAAATCATTAGATGCGTGTCCAGGGGCAGTTGGGTTGCGTGGGCCAGCGAACGAACTACAGGCAGACCGACCGTGAGGTTGGGCACGAAATGGCCGTCCATCACGTCAACGTGAATCAGGGTCGCGCCCCCGCGCTCGGCTTCTTCGATCTGCTCGCCCAGCCGCGCGAAATCGGCAGAAAGGATGGACGGCGCTATCTCGATCATCGCAAATTCCCTCACAGTTCCGCTGGTTTCGTTGGGTTTTCAAGCCGAAAAGCGCGCCCGGCCTGCGCGCTCGCTCGCCTTATGGGATCGGTCGCCGGTTGGCATTAGCTCCCGCGGGGCGGCTCGTGTTCGTGACGCGCCCGCCCGTGTTCGCGTTCCGGCTGCGGTTAGTGTTTGCGGCGGCGTTACTGTTTCGGTTCGGGCCGGCGTTGCGATTGCCGGAGAGGTTTGTGTTGCCCGCGTTCGCGTTGTGCGCGTTCTCGACGCCCGCGTTGGCGTTGAGGTTCGCGTTGGTGTTGGCGGCGGCGTTCGAGTTGGCGTTCGAGTTCCGGTTCGTGTTCCTGCGCCGGTTGGCGTTCTGGTTCCGGTTCTCGTCCAGTGCTTCCGTGCCGCGCTCCGTCTTCCTCTCTTCGGCGACCGCCTCGTTGGGCGGCGTCTCGCCCTCCTTCGGCGCGCGGCTGACGACGACGCGGACGATCTGGCCCCCTTTAACAACCTCGCCCGCGTGCGGCGTCTGGTCGAGGATGATGCCGGGCGGCACGTCCGGCTTGTAACGCTTGGCCCTCTCGCTAATGTCGAGGCCGGACTTGCCGAGCGTCTTCTCGCCGTCGAGATAAGATTTGTTGGTCACGTCCGGAACCTGCACGTTCGGACTGCGGAGCGAGAGCATGACGGTTGCGAGCAGACCGAAGGCGAAAGCGACGGCGACCAGCGCGACGACTCCGAGTTTACCGACCGCCGACAGGATTTTCCCGAAAGCCACTAAACTTCCAACGCCTCTCTCGCTCGCCCGAAGGGGGATTGGGGCCGCCGAACAAGCGGCCTCTAACAGACCGCGAAGTCTAACACCCGCCGCGCGCGCGCCGCAAGCAGTGCAGTAAGCGGTGAGCGGTAAGCGATGAGCAGTAAGTAGCAGTTGATTCGTGACGGCGCTTTATCACGGTAACTGCTCACCGCTTACCGCTCACCGCTTACTTTCTTTCCAGCGCGGCGACGAAGAAGCCGTCAACGTCGTCCCTGTGCGGCCAGGTGCGCGCCGCGCCCGACGGTAGCAGGCAAGACGCGGGCGCGGGCGTCGCCTTCATCTGCTTGAAGTCTTCGCGCGAGCGCAGGAACTCGGCGACGACCTCCTCACCCTCTTCCCTCTCCACCGAGCAGGTGGAATAGACGAGACGCCCGCCGCGACGCACGACGCGCGCGGCTTCCGAAAGAATCTTTCGCTGGACTGCGGCCAGCTCGACGATGTTCGCGGGCGCGAGCCGCCAGCGGATTTCGGGGTTGTGGCGGAGCGTCCCAGTCCCCGTGCAGGGCGCGTCAACGAGCACGCGGTCGAAGGTCTCTTCGGCGAACGGCAGCGACGCCTCCGCATTCAACTTCACAAGGCTCACACTTCCAACTCCCATGCGCTCGCACGATTCTTTGACCACGCGCAGACGCTGCTCGCGCAAGTCCCCCGCGACGACGTGCGCGCCGTCTCCTGCGAGCGCGGCGATGTGCGTCGCCTTGCTCCCCGGCGCTGCGCACACGTCGAGCACGCGCTCGCCCGCCCGCGCGCCGAGGACGTGCGCGACGAGTTGCGAAGCCTCGTCCTGCATGTAGATCAAACCCTCGCACGCGTGCGCGCGCAGAACATCGCCCGCCCCGCTTTCGACGCGCCACGCCCCCGGCGCGACGCGCGAAGGTGCGACGACTGCGCCCGCGGCGCGGAGTTGATTGATGAGAGCGTCGCCGTCCGTGCGAAGAGTGTTGACGCGGAAGGAGGCGGGCGCGGCATCGTTGTTCGCGCGCGCAAAGGCTTCGGCCTCGTCGCGTCCGGACGCTGCGCTCCACCGCTCGACGAGCCAAACGGGGTGCGAGGTCGCAACCGCGATTCTTTCAAGCGGGCCGTTGATTGCGTCGGCGGGGTCATAGTCCGGCTCGCGCGCAGCGCGGCGCAGCACGGCGTTGACGAAGGGCGCGGCGGAGCGCAAACGCGCCGAGCGCGTGAGGTTCACGGACTCGTTGACTGCTGCGCGCGCCGGGATGCGCGTGAGCAGTCGCAACTGGTAGAGGCCAAGCCGGAGCGCGCGGCGCACCGGCGCGTCGAGCTTTTCGCCCGACCGCCCGGCGAAGTGTTCAAGGAGCCTGTCCAGCCAGAGCTGCCGACGCAGGACGCCGAGCACGAGTTCGTAGCAGAGCGAGCGGTCTTCCGCCGACAACTCTTCCGACAGACCCGCGAGCAGCGGCGCGGCGAACGCGCCCTCATCCTCGACGCGGCGCAGAATCTCGAACGCCGCGCGCCGCGCGGGCGACACGTCGCGGCTGTCGCCGCCCCGTCCCACATGCTTCTTCAATACTCGCACGCGCCCGCTCAACCGAACCTTTCGCCCGCGCGCAGGCGTGCGCCGTTGATGAAGTCGCGCGCCCTCACGCGCTGCTTGCCTTCGAGTTGAAGTTCCTGAATCAGCAGCACGGTGGCCTCGCCGCACGCCACGGCGAGTTCGTCGCCGCGCGCCTCGACGACTTCACCCGGCTGTCGCGGCTGTGAGTCATTTTCGTCGCCCGTCTCAACTCTCGCGGGCGTCGCGCGCCAGATGACGAGGCGGCGATTATGGTAGAGCGTGTGCGCGTTCGGCCAGGGCTGGAAGCCGCGCACGCGGCGCTCGATATGGAAGGCGTCAAGCGCCCAGTCAACGAGGCCGTCCTCGCGCCGGAGCAGAGGCGCGAGCGTCGCCTCTGCATCCGGCTGCGGGCGCGGTTCTATCTCGTCGAGGCGCGCGAGCGTCTCGCTCAAAAGCCTAGCGCCCGCGTGCGAGAGGCGTTCGAGCAGTTGCGGCGCGGTCTCGCCTTCAGCGATTGTCGCCGGGCGCTGCAAAAGCATTGGGCCTGTGTCGAGTCCCTCGTCAATCAGCATCGTCGTCACACCCGACACGCGCTCGCCGCGCACGATGGCCCAGTTGACCGGCGCAGCCCCGCGATACTTCGGCAGCAGTGAGAAGTGAACGTTGATGCAGCCGCGGCGCGGCGCGCGCAGGAACGAAGGCGGAAGTATCCGACCGTAGGCGACGACGACCGCCGCGTCGAACTCGCGCGCCGCGAAGAGCGACAGCGCCTCTTCGGTCTTTATCTTCGAGGGCTGTTCGACGGTGAGTCCCCGCGAGAGCGCGTACTCCTTCACCGGCGACGCTTTCAGATGGTTGCCGCGCCCTGCGGGCCTGTCCGGCTGCGTCCACACGGCCATGACTTCGTGCCCGTCTTCGACGCAACGCCGCAGCGTCGGCAACGCCGAGTCCGGCGTGCCCATGAAGATCAATTTCATAAAGTGACGAGTGACGAGTGACGAGTGATGAGTGTTGAGAAATAGCTTGTCGGCTTTTCTCAACACTCATCGCTCGTCACTCGTCACTTCTTCAGATGACTCCGCGCTTCTCCGTCTGCGTGTAGCCGGGGCGGATTTTCTCGGAGGTGACTTTGGCCTGAAGAAAGAGGCCGAGGTAGTCGCGCCCGCCGGCCTTCGAGTCGGTGCCGCTCATGTTGAAGCCGCCGAAGGGGTGGACGCCGACGAGCGCGCCCGTGCACTTGCGGTTTAAGTAGAGATTACCGACGTGGAACTCGCGGCGCGCGCGTTCGAGCTTCTCGCGGTCGTTCGTGTAAACCGAGCCGGTCAGACCGTACTCCGTGTCATTCGCAATCCGCAGAGCCTCGTCGAAGTCGCGCGCGCGGATGCAGGCGAGGACGGGGCCGAAGATTTCCTCCTGCTCGACGCGGTCGCCCGCCTTCACGTCGGCGATGACGGTCGGCTCGACGAAGAAGCCTTGCTCGCCGTCGCTGCCGCCGCCCGCGACGATGCGCCCGCCGTCCGCCTTGCCCTTCTCGATGTAGTCGTTGATGGTCTTGAAAGCCTTCTGGTTGATAACGGCGCTCACGCCCGTCGCCTGCTCCGTCGGGTCTCCGACCTTCAGCTTCTCCGTGCCCTCGACGATGCGTTGGAGCACCGATTCGTAAACGCCCTCGACGATGATGGCGCGCGAGCAGGCCGAGCACTTCTGTCCCTGAAACCCGAAGGCCGACGCGACGACGCTCGCCGCCGCTTCGTCAACGTCCGTGTCCGAGTCAACGATGATGGCGTCCTTGCCGCCCATCTCGGCGACGACGCGCTTGATCCAGATTTGACCGTCGTGCGCTTTCGACGCGCGCTCGACGATGCGCAGGCCGATCTCCTTCGAGCCTGTGAAGGCGACGTAGCGCGTCTGCGGGTGGTCAACCACTGTGTCGCCCACCTCGCCGCCGGAGCCGGTCATGAAGTTGACGACGCCGGGCGGCAAGCCCGCCTCTTCCAGAAGCTCAAAAAACTTGTAGGCGATGGCCGGGGCGTCTGACGAAGGCTTCAAGACGACGGTGTTGCCGGTGACGAAGGAGGCGACGGTCATCCCCGCCATGATGGCGAGCGGGAAGTTCCACGGCGGGATGACGACGCCGACGCCGAGCGGGATGTATTCGAGCCGATTGTCCTCGCCCTCGATGCGCGTCAAAGGCTGCGGCGCGGCGTAGCGCAGCATCTCGCGCGCGTAGAACTCGCAGAAGTCTATCGCCTCGGCGGTGTCGCCGTCGGCCTCCGGCCAGGACTTCGCGACCTCGTGAATCATCCACGCGGAGAAGTAGTGCCGCCGCTCGCGCAGGAGCGCGGCCACGCGGAAGAGTACGTCTGCGCGCTCCGCGGCGGGCGTGTTGCGCCAGGTCTGAAACGCCTCGTTCGCCCGCTCGACCGCCGCGCGCGCCAGCTCCTCGGTCGCCTTCTGGAAGCTGCCGACGACCTCCGTCTTCTTCGCGGGGTTGAGACTGTCGAAGGTGCGGCCCGTCTTGATTCGCTCGCCGCCGACGACGAGCGGATACTCGCGCCCAAGCTCCGACTTCACCTGTGCGATGGCCTCACGCATCGCCCGCGCGTTCTCTTCTTTACTGAAGTCGGTGAACGGCTCATTGCGGAATTCGTCGTGCTGCATCTGCTGCATAAGCTACTCCTCGAACTGAAACTATTAGACCCGAACGCTGAATGCGGCACGAGGGACGCCGCGATTCCTGATAAGTTCGTTCTTTATTTTGGTTTCATGCTATCACACCGAAAAACAGTACCGCGAGCGTCAGCGGACGCGCTCAAGACGAAAACCAGACCGTGAGGAAGGCAAAAGTAAAAAGGCAAAAGGCAAAAGAGGAAGCAGATGTGCTTTCCTTCTTTTGCCTTTTGCCTTTTTACTTTTGCCTTAAACCCAGCGCCCCTGCTTCTGAAGTCTCTTGATCTTGCGGCGCACAAGTTCGCGCTTGAGCGGCGTGGTGCGGTCGAGGAAGACGACGCCGTCGCAGTGGTCGGTTTCGTGGAGCATGCAGCGGGCTTCCAAATCAAGCCCGTCGAACTCGAACTCCTCGCCGTCCACATTCTGCGCGCGCACGACGGCGCGCAAGGAGCGTTTCACGGGGAAGAAGATGCCCGGAAAGGAGAGGCAGCCCTCGTCGCCGAGCTGTTCGCCCTCGACGCGCAGGACGACGGGGTTGATGAGCGCGAGGCGCGACGCAGGGTCGCCGCCGCCGGAACAGTCCATCACGAACAGGCGCTTCGAGACGCCGACCTGCGGCGCGGCCAAGCCCACCCCACGCGACGCGTACATCGTCTCGAACATGTCGGAGACGAGCCGCTTCAAGCTCTCGTCGAACTCCGTCACGTTATCGCCCGGCCTGTCCAAAACCGGCTCGCCGTACTTCACAATCTCCAGAAGTGCCATCGGTAGAAACTTCCCCGCCGCCTCGTCTAAAACTTCGCCGCCCGCGTCGCGCACCGGACGAGCTTCACACAGACAGTTTACTACAAACAGGAAAAAGCCGACCAGCAGGCCGTTTAGACTCCGCATCCCGCGTCCCGGTTGCACGAGCGACGCTTCAACGCTGAAGCGGCAGGACGACGACGAAAAAGCGGCGTTGAATGACGAGGTTGAAAAAGCGGCGTTGAAAAATGAGGGAGAGCGCGAAGCCGCAGCAACGACTTCGCGCTCTCCGCCATTTAAAGAAGTGTGCTCCGGCTTACTGCTTGTTGAAGACGAGCGTGGAGCTTTGAGTGCCGCGCGGCGACTCGGTGGTGCGCTTGACGGTGAGCGTCTTGCCGTCCGCGGAAAGCGTCCAGTCTTCCGTGCTCGTCAGCGTTACGTCGTTGCCCTGAACGTTGAACTTGCTGACCCGCTTCAACTCCAGAGTCTTCCCGCCATCCTTCCACTCGGCCTTGAAAGTGGTCGTGCCTCCCCGACCGCCGGGGTTGTCCGCGGTCGTCTCAGTCCCGTCGAGCTTGTAGCTCGCACTCGGCGGGAACATGCCCATCCCGCGACCGCGACCGCCGCCCTGACCGGGGCCGCCCGCCGCCGCCGACGCGTCCTGACTCGCCATTGCCATCTTGGAATCAACCGTGATCTGCTGCGCGTCCTGCGTGACGGAGAGCGTCAGGCTGTTGATGTTCGCGGCCTGCGGCGGCAGGCCGTCGCTCTTCGACTTGTCGAGCGCCCAGCTTCCAGCGAAGTTGGCCGGCGCGGCGGCGCTCACCGCCAGGACGTTGACCAAAAGAACACAGGCCGTCGTGACTCCTACAAAAAACTTCCTCATCGTTTTGTCGCCTCCTTATGAGTTTATCGAATTTGAGAGCCGGACTTCGCACAGCGTGCGACCCTTGCAGACCCAGCGTCGTTACCGTCGCGTCGAACCTGAAGACGCCGCGCGCACGCGCCGGGTTACAACAATTCGTATTTTCAGCCAAAGCGTTGGTCTTCCCGCGAGTATGCCGTACTTTTCAGACGGCACACGAGGACTTAAACTACAGGGACAAACCAACTCGGAGACCTTCCGACACATCAATAGAAACAGCCTTTTTCTGCCCCGCGCGCGTCATCAATCATCCGGCGGTACCGAGCGGCGAATGAATGGTTTGACATCGGTGCGAGCGGTAACTATATTGATTTGTCCAATAATAGCGACAAAGCGTCTGAGGTGGTGAGAAGAAGAGTTCGCTCAGCATTGAACCCGCGGCACGCGTGTTTCGCGCGCGTTCTGTCGTTCCTGCTGCTCTCTTTCATCGCTTTCAGCGCGACCTTCGGCGTCGCGCACACGCACGGCTCGCCTTTCAACGGGCCGGTCTCGCGGGCGACCAAGACCGCGGACTTCGCCAGAGCCTGCGACTTACCCGGCAGCCAGACCGGCGGCCTCCTGCGAAGCGGCGACTGCTCGATCTGTCAGCTCCACCGGCAACTTTCCGGCGGGCTGCTCTACGGGCCGATCTTCGCTCCGGCTCCGCCCGCGCAGCACGCCGCCGCGGCCCTCGCCACAATCCCAGACCTCTTTACGAACAGCGCCCCGCGTCGCGGGCGCGCTCCACCTCCGACCTCCGTCTAAAAGCTTGCGCTTTCTCCCTCGTGTAGAGCCTCGTCGGCTCGCACGGCGAATTCCAGCTAAAGCTACTTGATCTCTCTGCGCTTCCGGGCCGACCCGCGCATTCCGACGCGGGCACAGACGTTCGATGCGAGCGGCGCACAGTTCAATCGAGAGACATTCAGCGAGGTCAAACCGATGAAACAGATCAGCAATTTTAGAGCGGCGCTCCGCGTCATTTTTCTTCTGGCGGTCACGTTCGCCTTCCCGCACGCCTTCGCCCAATCGCTCGGCAGCGCGGGAACCGTGACGGGCGTCGTCACCGACCCGAACGGCGCGGTCGTGCCCGGTGCGGTCGTCAAGATCGAGAACCCCGTGACGGGCTACAATCGCACCGTCAACACGGACAAGGACGGCGCTTTCAGCTTCGGCAACGTGCCGCCCAACACTTATCAGGTGACGGTGGCGGCCAGCGGCTTCAGCCCTTCACAGGAGCATTTGGAGGTGCGAACGTCCGTGCCCATCAGTCTGAAGGTCGCGCTGACGGTCGCGGGGGCCGACACCGAGGTGACGGTCACGGACACGCTCAACACGATTGAGAACGTCCCCACCGCTCACACCGACGTTGACCAGACGCTCATCAATAGGCTGCCGATGCGCTCGCCCGGCTCCGGCCTGAGCGAGGCGATCACGCAGGCTGCGCCCGGCGTCGCCACCGACTCGAACGGGATGTTCCACCCGCTCGGCGAGCACTCCGACACCTCCTACTCGATTGACAACCAGCCCGTCTCCGACCAGCAGAGCAAGACTTTCTCGACGCAACTGCCGCCCGAAGCCGTCCAGTCAATGGAGGTAATTTCCGGCGCGACGCCCGCCGAGTATGGCGACAAGACGAGCCTCGTCGTCAACGTCATCACCAAGTCCGGCCTCGGGCAGACGAAGCCCACGGGCAGCTACAACACGACCTACGGCACCTTCGGCGACATCAGCCAGAACGCCTCGGTTGCCTACGGCGGAAAGATGTCGGGCAACTTCGTCACGTTCAACTTCGAGCGTTCGGGCCGCTTCCTCGACGCGCCCGAATTCACAGTGCTGCACGACCGCGGCACGTCCGGCAACGTCTTCGACCGCCTCGACTACAGTCCCACGGGCAAGGACACTTTCCACCTTAACCTGTTCCTCGCCCGCAACAACTTCCAGATTCCGAACACCTTCGACCAGCAGGCGCTCGGTCAGGACCAGCACCAGCTCGTGCACTCGATCAACCTCGCGCCCGGCTACGTCCACGTCTTCAGCCCGCACACCGTCCTGACCGTCAATCCTTTCTACCGGCTCGATGTCGTCAAGTATTTTCCGAGCGCCAACCCGTTCTCCGACGAGACGACGACCATCAGCCAGCAGCGGCGGCTCAACAACGTGGGCATCCACGCCGACGTGGCCTACGTCAAGGGCATCCACAACGCCAAGTTCGGCGTGCAGTTCCAGCACACGTTCCTGACCGAAGCGTTCCAGTTCGGCATCACCGATCCGAACTTCAACGACCCCGCCGCCCCGAACTTCCTCCCCGGACTGTTCCCCTTCGACCTCACGCGCGGCGGCCACCTGTTCACCTTCAATGGGCACACGGACATCAAGCAGGAGGCCGTCTACGCGCAGGACGCGCTGACGCTCAAGAACCTCACGCTCAACGTCGGCCTGCGCTTCGACAACTACGACGGCCTCAGCCGCGGGCATTCTTTACAGCCGAGGCTCGGCCTCTCGTACCTCGTCAAGCGGACGGGCACGGTGCTGCGCGCATCGTTCACGCGCAACTTCGAGACGCCGTACAACGAGAACCTCATCCTGTCGAGCGCGACCGGCGCGGGCGGCCTCGCCGACGGCATCCTCGGCGCGGCCAGCAACCAGACCCTCAGGCCGGGACGCCGCAACCAGTTCAACGTCGGCTTCCAGCAGGCCCTCGGCAAGCGGGTCGTCCTCGACGTTGACTACTTCAACAAGCGCACGACGAACGCCTACGACTTCAACGCGCTCCTGAACACGCCCGTTACCTTCCCGATCTCGTGGGACAAGGCGAAAGTTGACGGCATCTCGGCGCGCGTCAACCTGACGAACTACCACGGGCTGACGGCCTCCTTCGTCGCCGGCCACACACGCGCGCGCTTCTTCCCGCCGGAGTCGGGAGGACTCTTCTTCAACTCCGACCTGCCCACGGGCGTCTTCCGCATTGACCACGACCAGAAGTTCCAGCAGACGACGCAGGTGCAGTACCAATTCAACCAGTGGAAGCGGCTCGCGCCCTACGTCAACTTCACCTGGCGCTACGATAGCGGACTGGTCGCCGGGGCCGTCACGGACTACGCGACCGCGCTCTCGTTCACGCCCGACCAACAGGCGCAGATCGGACTCTTCTGCGGCGGCCTTATCGCCACCCCGACGCAAGGCATCACGCAATGCGCTTCGACGAACCGCGGCGCGCTGCGCGTCCGCATCCCCGCGGACGGGGCGGAGAACGACGACACCAACCCGCCGCGCATCGCCCCGCGCAACCTCTTCGACCTGAGCATCGGCACGGACAATCTCCTGCGCACCGAGCACACGAAGATGACGCTCAGGTTCACGGCGCTGAATCTGACCAACAAGAAGGCTCTCTACAACTTCCTCTCGACCTTCAGCGGCACGCACTTCGTTAGCCCGCGCGTCTTCCAGGGGCAGGTCGGAGTCACGTTCTGAAGTCGCGGCGGTTAAGATGTGCCGCGGCGGTTAAGATGCAAGGCAGAGAGGCGTTAACCACAGAGGGCACGGAGGTCGCACAGAGGATTGAATTCTCTGTGCGACCTCCGTGCCCTCTGTGCCTCTGTGGTTAGCTTCCGCACACTATTCGCTCAAGTGAGAACGGCATGACGGCGTGACAGGCGTGCGTCCGAGTTGCCTCTCAATCTTTGCCCTTCCCGAACACCGGCGCGCGTTTCTGCATGAAGGCCGTGACGCCTTCGAGGAAGTCTGCGGAAGCGAAGCATTCGGCCTGACCTTCGGCCTCGAAGTCGAGCGCGTCGGCGAGCCGCGTCTGCTCGCCGCGACTGAGCGCGGCCTTGATGCGGGCGAGGGCGGGCTGCGGCGCGGCGGCCAATCTCGCGGCGAGTTCGTCAACCGCCGGGTCGAGTTCTTCGTGCTCGACGACGCGACTGACGAGGCCGAGGCGGAGCGCCTCGTCGGCAGAGACGGTCGCGCCCGTCGCCATCAGCTCGAACGCCTTCGCGTAGCCGACGCGTCCCGGCAGGAAGTGTGTGCTGCCGCCGTCGGGCATCAGGCCGACGCGGACGAAGCTCTGGCTGAAGGTCGCCTCGCGCGTGGCGATGCTGATGTCGGAGGCGAGCACGTAGCTGAAGCCGATGCCGACCGCGGGGCCTGAAACGCGCGCGACGACGGGCTTGCGGAGCGCGCGCAATTGCATGACCGGCGGGTTGATTAGCTCTCGCACCTTCGCGGCCACGTCGAGGCGTGCCAGCCCGTCCGCGCCGAGCGCCGAGAGATCGAGGCCGGAGCAGAAGGCACGCCCCGCGCCCGTGATGACGACGACGCGGCTCGCATCGTGCGCCGACTCTTCGACCGCTTCGGCAAACGCCTCGAACATCTCGAAGTCAACGGCGTTGCGGCGTTCGGGCCGGTTGAAGGTGATGCGCTTGACGCCGCCTTCGAGTGTGACGAGCAGTTTGTCGTTTGTCTTCATGGCCGGGAGTGTGGTCGCCTTTCGCGAGTCGGGGAAGAGCAAACTTCGCCCGCTCGCCTAATCGCGCGCGCCGAAAAACTTCGGCGTTGAATACGCCGCGTAGCGCACGGGGCCGTGCCTCTTCGAGCGCAGCCAGAGCGCGACGGTCGGCCTTTTGATGACCGACGGCGTCTCTTCGCGGCGCGCGACCGAGCGGACGAGGCGGCTGATGTCATGGCGAAAGAAGGCGGCGACGACGCGGCGTTTCGGGTCGGCGGCTTTCAGGCGCGCGCGCTCGTAGCGCAGCAGTTCGAGCGTCCAGCCGGAGCCGACGCGCTCCCCGCGCAGGCTCTTCTCCAGGTAGCCCGCGAACTCAATCGCGTCGCCGAAAAGCCGCTCGATGCCGCCGGGCTTGTGCGCCGAGGCGTAGCGTTTGAAGTGCGCGGCGAAGCGGCTGCCCAGCACGCGATGTGTGAGCGGGAGGAGCTTGCCCATCTCGACCAGACGCCGCTCGCGCGACGACGCAGCGAAGGACTCGAAGCGCGCGGCGGCCTCGCGCCTGAGCTGGCGCGACACGGCAGCACTCAGCCCCAGCTCGCGCCCCAGCGCGAACGGGTCGTCCACGAAGCGGCTCCGCAGCCCTTCGTCGGTCGAGAGCCGCGCGAGTATCTGCTCGATCTCTGAAAGGCCCATGAGAATTTGAGGGGCGCGTCAGTATGCGCGCAGTTGCTCGCGATATGACTCGAAGTTGCGGCGCATCTCGGCCACGTGGTCGCCGCCGAACTTCTCGCGCATCGCTTCGGCCAGCGTGAGCGCGACCATCGCCTCGCCGATGACTCCGGCAGCCGGCACAGCCGTCACGTCCGAGCGCTCGAAGGCCGCGCGCTCCTCTTGCTTCGTGTCAATGTCCACGGACGAGAGCGCGCGCCGGAGCGTCGAGATGGGCTTGAGGAAGCCGCGCACGCGCAGTTCCTCGCCGTTCGTGATGCCGCCTTCCAGGCCCCCCGCGCGGTTCGTCGCTCGCACGAACGCGCGCCCTTCGGCGTCGTACCCGATCTCGTCGTGCACGCGCGAGCCGGGAAGCGAGGCGGCCTCGACGCCCGCGCCGATGGCGACAGCCTTGACCGCCGGGATGGAGACAAGCGCGCGCGCGAGTCGCCCGTCGAGCTTCGAGTCCCAAGAGGTGTGCGAGCCGAGTCCGGCGACGACGCCGCGCGCCACGACCTCGAAGATGCCGCCGAGTGTGTCGCCCTCGCGCCGCTTCTCGTCAATGAGCGCGACCATCGCGCCTTGCGCCTCCGCGTCGGCGCAGCGCAGCGGCGCGTCTTCCGGGATGGCGGCGACGCGCTCCCACTCGACTTCGAGCGGCGCGGCGGGCACGCCTCCGAGCTGCACGACGTGGCTGCGAATCTCGACGCCGAAGACCGCGAGCAGTTGCCTTGCGAGCGCCCCGCACGCGACGCGCGCGGCTGTCTCGCGCGCCGACGCGCGTTCGAGTATGTCGCGCAGGTCGCGCGCGCCGTACTTGAGTCCGCCCGCGAGGTCTGCGTGGCCGGGCCGTGGCCGACGCACGCGCCGCGACTTCTCTTCCGGCGCTTCGCCAACGGGGCGCGGCTCAACCGACATCACCTCCGTCCAGTTCGCCCAGTCTTTATTTTCCACGAGCAGCGCGACGGGCGAGCCTAACGTGAGGCCGTGGCGCACGCCGCTCAGAATTTCCACGCGGTCGCGCTCGATCTTCATGCGCCCGCCGCGCCCGTAGCCCCCCTGCCGGCGCTCAAGCTCGCGGTTGATCTGCTCGACGCTGACGGCGAGGCCCGCCGGCAACCCCTCGACGATGGCGACGAGCGCGCGACCGTGCGACTCTCCGGCTGTGTTGAAGCGAAACATCGGAGCTTCTCTCAAGTCAGTCAGGCCACGATCCGGCGTCTAAAAACCGCGAGCGCACTTCGGGCGGCGGAAGCAAACAGCTATCGTACTTCCCGAACAGACGGTAGCGGTTGCGCGCGAAGAGGTCGTAAAAGAAATCGCGCGCGGGCTTCGGGATGATGCGGGCCGCGAGCAGCAGTTTCCAAGCGCCGCCGAGATATTTTAAGACCCGCAGCGCCGCGTCCGAGCGAACGAAGACGCGCTCCTCGCCGCCCAACCCCGGCGACCTTTCCACGTAAACCACCGAGTCAACGCCGCGCAGTTCCGGGTGGCGCTCGACGATTGCTTTTCCGTAGTCGCTCTGCAAAGCGGCGAAGCGCATCGTCCCGGCATGGTCGCGGTCGAGAATCATCTGCACGGTCTTGTTGCAGAAACCGCAAACCCCGTCGTAGAGCAAGACCGGCGCGTTCGTTGTCGTTTCTACCATGAGTTGACCGTCAACAGAAGCGAAAGCGTCAATCCCCTCGCGCTCCTTTATGTTCAGCCCGCCGAGTTCAACAACTCTTCGGCGAAGATGTTGCCGCGACCGAGGATGCAGGCCGGGTCGAAGGCGCGTTTGAGCGCGGCCATCTCGCGCAAGTGTTGGTCGCCGTAGAGTGCGCGCAGGTACACGCGCTTGAGCTTGCCGACGCCGTGCTCCGCCGAGACGGTGCCGCCCAAGTTCACGGCGCGCTCGACGAAACGGATGTAAGTCTCGCGCGCGACGACGGCCTCAACGTCGTCGTGCGGAAGGATGTTTACATGCACGTGGTTGTCGCCGATGTGTCCGAAGATGACGTACTGGAGTCGGCCCGCACGTAGCGTGTCTTTGTAAAACCGGAGCATTTCGGGGAACGCCTCGTCGGGCACGGCCATGTCGGTCGAGACTTTTCGCTGGCCCCTGCGCGCGAGCCACTCGTTGACCATCAAGGGCAGCGCGTGGCGGAAGGCGCGCATCTCTGCGTGGTCGTGCTCGTTCGTGCCGAACCACGAGTCGTCGGCGAGCGCGCCGTGTTTCTCGACGAGCTCCAGCCACTCGGCCATCAAACCGTCTTCCGTCGCCGCGTTGGTCTCCTGCTCGAAGAAGACCGCGCCGCCCGCCGCTTTGAGCGGCACGAGCGGGTAACGCTCGCGCAGGAACTTCAGAGACTCCGCGTCGAAGAATTCGAGGGCACGAGCGTCGAGACGGCTTTCGTTCGTGCCCGCCGGATTGTCTTCCGGGTGTCCCGGCTTTTGGCTCTGGCCGACGGCGGCGCGCGTCGCAAGCGAGCGGGCGCGGGCCTCTCGGACGAAGGCGAGCAGTTGGTCTTCCGCTTTGAAGAAGACGACGCCGGAGAGGACGCCTTCGGGCCGCCGTAGCAGAGAGACCTCGATCTCCGTGACGACGCCGAGCGTGCCCTCGCTGCCGATGAAGAGGTCTATCAAGTCCATCCCCGGCGCAACGTAGTAGCCGGCGGCGTGCTTGCGCGTCGCGGGCATCCTGTACGAAGGCAGACGCGCTTCGATACGACGACCGCCGCCGAGCGGGACTTGAAAGCGACCGCCCGCGTCGGCGAACGTCTCGCCGCGGCGTATGTCGAGCAGGTCTCCGGCGGCGAGCGCAACCTTCAGACGGCGCACGTAAGCCCGCGTCGGGCCGTACTTGAACGTGCGCGCGCCCGAAGCGTTCGTCGCCACCGTCCCGCCCAAGAAGCAACTCGATTCGGTCGGGTCGGGCGGGTAGAGCAGGCCGCGCGCGCGCACCGCACGCTGAAGTTCGGCGAGCACGACGCCCGCGCCCGCCGTCGCGCTGCCCCCGCCGTCTTCTCTCACGATCTCGCCGATGCAGTCGAGCCGCGCGGTCGAGAGCACGACGCCGCCGAAGGGCACGCGCCCGCCGACTATCCCTGTGCCCGCGCCCGCGACCGTGACCGGCAGGCGCTCGCACGTCGCACGCGCGAGCGCCTCAGCCACCTCTTCGGAATTTTCAGGGATGAAGACGCGCGCAGCGTGGCCGCCCGCCATGTTGCTTGAGTCGGCGAGGAAAGACTGAATCTCGTCCTGCTCTGATTTCACCAGCACCGTTAATAACCCGCCTCCGGCGGCGTCACGTCATCGTCAGTTCGCGCTCGCGCAGGTACTTGATGCGGTCGCGCAGCTCGGCGGCGCGCTCGAACTCCAGATTCTTGGCGGCGGCGCGCATCTCGTGTTCGAGGCGGGTGATGGTCGGCCCGATGTTGGCGGGCGAGTAGTCTTCGATCTGGTCGAGTTCGAGCGGGACTTTGAAGTAGTCGGCCTCGTAGGCGGTGACGAGCGTTGACTCGATTGACTTGATGATGGTCTGCGGCGTGATGCCGTGCTCGCGGTTGTACTCCTCTTGAATCGAGCGGCGGCGCTCGGTCTCGCCGATGGCGCGGCGCATCGAGTCGGTCACGCGGTCGGCGTAGAGTATCGCCATGCCGTTCGCGTTGCGCGCCGCGCGGCCCATCGTCTGGATGAGCGAGGACTCCGAGCGCAGAAACCCTTCTTTGTCGGCGTCGAGGATGGCGACGAGGGAGACTTCCGGCAAGTCCAGACCTTCGCGCAGGAGGTTGATGCCGACGAGCACGTCGAACTCGCCGCGGCGCAGGTCTCGGAGTATCTTGATGCGCTCCAGCGTCTCGATGTCCGAGTGGAGATAGCGGACGCGCACGTCAACCTCCGAGAAATACTCGGTCAAATCTTCGGCCATCTTCTTCGTCAGCGTGGTGACGAGCACGCGTTCGTTCCTTTCGGCGCGCGCGCGGCACTCGCCGAGCAGGTCGTCAATCTGCCCTTTGACGGGGCGCACCTCAACTACCGGGTCCATCAAGCCCGTCGGGCGGATGATCTGCTCGACGACCTCGCCGCCCGTGCGCGTCAATTCATACGGGCCGGGCGTGGCCGAGACGTAGATGGTCTGGCCGATGCGCGCCTCGAACTCCTCGAAGTTCAAGGGGCGGTTGTCCATCGCACTGGGCAGACGGAAACCGTACTCGACGAGCGTTTTTTTCCGCGACTGGTCGCCGTTGAACATGCCGCGCACCTGCGGGACGGTCTGGTGCGACTCGTCTATGACGACGATTGAGCCTTCGGGCAGATAATCAAGGAGCGTCGGCGGCGGCGAGCCGGGCGGCTTGCCGGTGAGGTGGCGCGAATAGTTCTCGATGCCGCGGCAGAAGCCCATCTCCTTAATCATTTCGAGGTCGTACATCGTGCGCTGGTGGAGGCGCTGCGACTCGACGAGCTTGCCCTCGGCGATCAGCTTCGGCTCCCACCACTCAAGCTCCTGCTTGATGGTCTTGATGGCGCGCTTGATGGTTGACTTCGGCATCACGTAGTGCGTCTTCGGGTAGATGGGCAGGCGCGACGTGTGCTTGTGCAAGACCTCGCCGAGCAGCGGGTCAATGGTCGAGATGGAATCAATCTCGTCGCCCCACAGCTCGATGCGGTAAGCCTGATCCTGATAACTCGGATAGACCTCAACCGTGTCGCCGCGCACGCGGAAAGAGCCGCGGTCGAACTCGATGTCGGAGCGCTCGTATTGAAGCTCGACGAGTTTCTGCAAGAGCTGCTCGCGCGTCGTCTTCATCCCCGGCTCGACGAAGAGGATCATGTTATAGTAGGCGTCCGGGTCGCCGAGGCCGTAGATGCAGGAGACAGAGGCGACGACGATCACGTCGCGCCGCTCAAACAGCGCGCGCGTCGCCGACAGACGCAGGCGGTCAATCTCCTCGTTGATCGTCGCCTCTTTTTCGATGTAGGTGTCGGAGGCCGGAACGTAAGCCTCCGGCTGGTAGTAGTCGTAGTAAGAGACGAAATACTCGACCGAGTTTTCGGGGAAGAAGGACTTGAACTCCTGGTAGAGCTGCGCGGCCAGAGTCTTGTTGTGGGCGATGACGAGGGTGGGTCGCTGCGTGCGCTCGATGACGGAGGCGACCGTGAAGGTCTTGCCGGAGCAGGTGATGCCGAGCAGGACTTGATCGCGCGCGCCCTCGTCGAGTCCGCGCACCAGAGACTCGATGGCCTGCGGCTGATCCCCCTGCGGCTGGAAGTCGGAGCGAAGTTTGAAACTCATGGTGAATAGTGAATGGTAAATGGTAAATGGTGAAAAGACAAAGCGGCCTTTTCACCATTTACCATTTACCATTCACTGTTCACTATTCACTAAGCGGCGGAGGACTGGCTGCTGCTGATCTGGTAGATGGCCTCCATGACGGCGGAGCGCACCTCGGTCGGGAGTGAGCCGCGCACGGCGAGCCTTCGGAAGGCCGGAAGAATCTCCTTCTGGCCGGAGAGCGCGAGCAGCTTGACGACGGCGAGGCGCACTTCACTGTTGGGGTGGCCTTCGATAGCGCGGATGAGCGGCTGAACTTCGCCCGCCTTCGCCATCAGGAAGAGGAGCGAGAAAGCCTCGTAGGTCTTCTCGCGGCTCTCGCCCGTGAGCTGCGAGACGGCCTCGCCTGCGAGGCCCGAAGAGGAGATGGCTGAGCCGATGTGGCGTCGTCGTTCGGGCTGGGCTTCGCGCAGGGCGCGTGTGAACGACTCGGCTCGATCTGAGCGCAGCTCGTAGAGAGCGCGCGCGGCGGCGCTGCGGACTTCCCTGTCGTCGTCGTCGAAGGCCGCGCAGATTTGTTGGAACGCCTCGTCGCTGTCAACGTGCGAGAGTTCGGTGATGGCGGCGGCGCGCTCCGCCGCGTCTTGGCTCGCGAGCCGCTGCTGGATCGAGGCCGGGACGGTGGAGAACTCGTCGAAAGGCGCGACGCCCTTCTCCGAAGTCGCGGCCAAAGGCACGCTCGGCACGGACTCCAAAACCGGCGGCGCGCTGCTCTCTCCGGCTCCGCCGGGCACGATCTCTTTTTCGACTGACGCGCCCGTGAACCGTTCGACGCCGCGCGCGCCTTCCGAGGGCGGCGCGGATTCAGGCGAGACCGTATCCGTCGGCAAAGCTTCGCCCGAAGAGGACTCGAAGAGGGAGGCGGACGGCTCCACGGAGGTTGTCTGCGGCGCGGCCTCTGCATCAAGCAGGTCGAAATCAACCCACTCGCCCGCCACGAGCGGACTGATCTCGACTGAAGACTCCGACGACTCCTCGGTCAAGTCTTCGGCAACGTCCGTGTGTGCCGCGACGCTCTCAGTAGTTTCGTGCGCCGCGTCGCCCTCGTCGAACAGCCAGATCGGCTCGATGGCGACGACACGTTTTCCGCTCTGTTCGACCACGGCGGAGTGTTCCCCGGCCTCGAACTCTTGAGCATCGGCGACGGGTTCAATGCCTTTGGCGGGCTGTTGAGCGTCGGCGGGCGACCCCACGACCGCGGCGACATCTTCCGCAGGTGGCTCGACGACTGCGGACTCGGCTCCCGCATGCGAGGCTTCGGCAGGCTCTAACGCTTCGACGGCGACCGTCGGCTCGGCGGACTGCTTGAAAAAGGGCCACACGGCCCTCGCCGCGTGAATCTCTTCCGCCGCCGCGGGCGCTGCTTCGACCGCAGCCACTTCGCCCGAATCTTCATGGGCCACATCTTCAGGCGCAATTACTTCTTCCGGCGCGGCCACTTCACCGGCGACGGGCGCGAGAGCTTCGACGCTCGTCTCTTCGACGACTGAAGACGCTTCGTGCGTCGGCTCGACACGGACAGCGTGCGCGGCTTCCTCGGCCTGCGCGGTTTCGACCGGGGCAGACTCGACCGGCGCTACGGCTGCCGGCTCGACTTGGGCGGCTTCGCCCGCCGCCTCCGCGGGCGCGGACACCGCGGCGTGCGCCTCGTCCTCCGCGGCCACGCGGCAGGTTTCGAGCGCGTGGCGGATGACGCGACTGGGGACTCTGTTCCTTTGATCTCTCTCGCGCTCGAACAGCGATTCGAGCGGCGTGACGGCTGCGGGGTCACGCAACGCGCCCAACGCTTCGACAGCCGCGCGGCGCACGTCAACCGACTCGTCTTTGAGTGCGACGATCAAGTGCGGCGTCGCGGCGCGGTCGCCGACGATGGCGAGCGAGCGTGCGGCGGCGGCGCGCTCGGCGGGTGCGTTGGCTTCGCGCAGGTCGCGCGCCTTCTCGTCGAAGTATCCGTGTTCGACGAAGGCGGCGCGGGCGCGTTCCCGGCGCTCGGCGTTGCGACCAGCGAGGGCCGAGAGGAGTTCGGCGGCGATGAGTTGCCGCGCCAGCGCGTCCGAAGTCCCGACGACCGAGCGGTCGTAATTCCCGCCTTCGAGCAGCCGACGGGTCTCGGCCTCCACCTTCTCTTGTTCGGGCGGCGCGGCGGGCGCGATACCTTTGACCTCGGCGTCAACCGCGACGGGTTCAGTTACGACTTCGGGTTCAGACTTCGCTCCGGTCTCGGCGGCGGGCACGACTCCCTTCGACACCTCTTCAAGCGCAACTCCTGCGGCGGCTTCAACCAAGCCCCGCTGGCCGGCTTCAACCGCAGCCCCTTCGGCGGAAGGTTGTCCGGCGACCGGCACGACGACCGGCGGCTCGACGACTGAAGGCTCGGCAGCGGTCGGCTCGGCAGCACTCTTCTCTTCCTCTTTCGACTTCTTCGCTTCCTCCTCTCTCGACTTCTTCGCTTCTTCGACGGCGGCTTTCGACTCTTTCTTCTTTTCGACGGCAGCGCCCGCAGCGAGTGCCGAAACGGCGACGAGGGGCGGGGCTGCGGTCTTGATGATCTTAGAAGCAAGGCCGTTCGTGTCGGCTGCGCGCAACTCCGCGCTGGCGGGCGCGGTCTTGAGGCGAGACGCGCGCGACTCTTCGAGCGCGTCTGTCGTCGCCTCGTCCGCTTCTTCGAGCGCGGCGGGCGAGGCCGCGGACGTGCGGCGCGCAGCGAATATGAGACCGAAGCCTGCGAGGGCGAGCGCGACGATTAAAGCCAAGGCCCAGTTGCGTAGCAGAAAGGTTCCGAGCGAAGCTCCTGACGGCGTGCCGGTCGTCGCGTCCGGGTTCGTGATGGGGCCGACCGTGGCCGGAGGTTGCGCCTCGGCGACCTGCTGCCCTTCCGGAGCCGTCGCCGCGGGCGTGCCGGCTTGCGTCTGCTCTGTCGCCGCAGGCGGGTTGGACGCGGACTGCTCGACGCCCGGCGCTTGCTCGCCCGTGGTCGTCGGAGGAGGCGCGGCCGCTTCCGTCTGTCCGTTGTTCGCGGCCTGCGCCTGTCCGGCGTTGGCGGCCTGTGTCTGCCCGGCGTCAACGGCTTGAGTCTGTCCCTTGTTCCCGGCCTGCGCCGCCGTGCGCCTGTCGTTGGCGGCGGCGTTCGGATTTTGCTGGGCGTTCGGGTTCTGACCCGCGGGCTGCTGCGACGCGTTCGGATTTCTGTTCTCGGCGGGGTTCGCCGCGCCCCTGTTCGCCGTGTTGTTGTTCGCATTGTTGGCCGCAGCGCCGCTGTTGCCCTGCGCGCCTTCGGGCGCGTCGAAGACCACATCGAGTCGGTTGAACTTCTGCTCGACGCGCGGCTTCGCGCCGGGCTGTACGCGGTAGGAGAGCACGACATCGCTGCCGCGCTGCTGCACCTGCATGTCCGAGTAGCCCTTGCCGCCGCCGCCGCGTGCGACGCCGTTGGCGTCGGCGCGGGGCAGCACGACGTAGAAGCGGTCGCCGCTCCGGTAGGCCGAGTAGTCGTTGAGCGGGTTGTCGCTCTTGATTGTCACGCGCGACCCTCGGGCCGTGTCCGCGCCGCGACCGACGAAGATGTGCTTCTTCTGATCCGCAGACTTCGACGCCTGCGAGGCGTTGTTGTTCGCCGCCGCGGGCGGGCGCTTGCGCTGCGCGCGCGCGACATCGCCGGGCACTCCGGCGACGAACACGCTGCCGAGCACAAAAAGGAGGGTCGCGAGAGCTTTCAGCCGCATATTGTTTCGCATCGGTGAGCAAGACTTCTGGGGCATGGCGCAGTATCCGTGACGCGAGCGTTGCAGGTCGTCGGCCAGCCGCCATTATGCAATAGCCGCGGCTCGCTTGTCATCAACGCATTTCCTCCAGACCTTTGAAATGTACCCCCGCGTCCCCCGCGGATTCGTCGCCCTCCCGCCGAGTCGCCTGAGTTTGACCGTGAGAGGACGATGAGAGTCCGCGGGGGATGCGGAAGATTGCGGCGGCCCTACTCGACTCCGAACTCGACTCCGAACTCGACTCCGACTTCGACCGGGGACGGCTGAGGCACTGGGACGCGCCCGACCGTTTCGAGGATCGCGCGGCGAACCCTCTCGGGGACGCCGCCGTTGCCGGCGATGAGCGCGAGCCGTTCGCCAAGCTCGGGCTGCGCGGAGATGTCGAGCAATCGTATGCACGCGAGCCGCACCTCGATGTCGCGGTGACATTCGATGGTGTCGAGGATGGGCTGCGTCTGCCCGGCCTTCGCGCAGAGCGAGAGGAGCGAGAAGGCTTCGTAAGCCTGCCGTCGGTCTTCGCTGGCGAGCCGGTTGATGGCCTGCGCTGAGAGACCGGCCTTGATGCACGCCTCCGCCACCTCGGCGAGCGTCTCGCCGTCGGTGGATTCGATGACGCGCACGTAGGCGTCGGCGCGGTCGAAGCTGACGCGCGAGAGCGCGCGGGCCGCCGCCGCACGCACTTCGCGCGAGTCGTCGGCGAGGGCGATGATGACGGGCGCGAACACGGACTCGTGGTTGATGAGGCCGAGGCTCGTCACCGCCGCAGAGCGCACCGCAGGCTCCGAGTCGTGACGTGCCATCGCCGCCAGCGCCTCGACGGCGCGGCGCACCTGGAACTGCGCGAGCTGCTGCGCCGAGTGGACGCGCGAATCCACATCCGCATTCTGCAAGCGTTCGAGTGCGCCCTGTAGGGTCTCGTCCTCGATCCATTCGGGCAGCGCCTCGACCTCCTCGGCGGGGCCGAGCACGGCGACCTCTGCGGCGAACTCATCCGCGTCGGCGAACGTGCGACTTTCAAAGGCCGAGTCCCAGCTCAGCTCCATTGACTCGACCGAGCAGGCGGTGAGCGCGGGGCCGATGACGGCGGCGGGAATGTCCGGGTGACGACGCGCCACGTCGAGCAGCGCGCCGATGGCCGAAGGCAGCCCCATCGCGCCGAGGCTCTGCACGCACTCCACACGGACGACGGGGTCGGGGTCGTAGAGCGCCTCGGTGAGGAACGGAAGGGCGCGGGCCGACTTCATCTCACCGAGAGAGCGCGCCGACGAAGCCCGCTCGAAGCTCTCCGGGCCGAGCAGCAGCGCGGCGCACATGCGCGCCACGAAGCCGTAATCTTCGAGCGCCGTCCGCACGCGCCGCCGTCCGTCCTCATCCGTCTCCGGCGCGTGCAGCGCCTTGAGCAGGGAGGTCTCGACCGCGCGGCGGTCGTCCGTTGCGCGCGAGTTGAGTACCTCGATGCTGTGCGGCTGGCCCTCGACGAGCCGCGAGACCTCCTGGTCAATGCGGTAGGCTCCGAATTGCACGGCCATGCTCGCCGGCTTCGACTCGATGCCGCGCTCGGACTGCTCGCCGTTCCTCGAAGCGCCGTTCGCGCCGTTGGGCACGAGGTGTCGCGACGCCGAGTCCTCCGCGCCGCGCCCCGCGACGCGGCGTTCGAAAGGCACCGTGACGCTGGCCTTGCGGCGGTCGCCTCCGAACTGCTGGAACGGCTTCTGCGTCTCCGCCTCGGCGTGGCGCTCGTCTCCGTTCTTCGCCAACTCGACCTCCACGCCTTCATCCACAGCGGAAGCCCTGCGACGGCGAACAGCGAAGAGGGCCGCGCCGGCCAGCAAGAACAGCGCGAGCAGAGCGAGCAGCGACGGCAGCCCGAATGTTGAAAGGGGGCCGCCGACCGCCTCGCCCGCATTCAGTTGGGCAGGCCCGGTCTGTGCGCCCGAAGAGTCCGACGGCGGTACCCAGGCCGGCCCCGCAGTCTGCGGCGACGGGTTGTCGGGGACTGAAACGTTCGGGGCAGGCTCGTCCGTTGTTTGCTGTGATGTTTGCAGCTCCTGCGGCTGAGATGACGGCTGTGTTTGCCCGGCAACTGCGGTCGCCGTCTCAGCGCGTCTCGCGGCGGCGGGGCGTTGCGCGCGCGGCTCCTCGACCTGCCGCGGGGTCTGCTCACGCGGCTCCGACGCCTGTGCGTTTGAAGCTGCTTCGGCACTTCGTTCGACGGGGAAGTTCTCGACGTTCAGCGCCCCGCCGTGCCCGCCGCTGACGACGAGGTCGAGGCGATTGCCATGCGGCTCGACCGTGACGCTCGCGCCCAGCTTGACGGGAATGACAAGCTCCAGCGAGTTGCCCACGCGCCGCGCCCTCACGCCGCAAGACATTCCGGCGGGGGCTGCCTGCCCGTTGACGAGCACGACGTGGAACCCTTCTGCGTCCTGCCACGTCTGCGCGCGGCTGAGCGAGTCGTCGCCGGTAATTGAGACCGTGCCCCCGCCGCACTTCACGCCGGTGACTTTGACCACAGGCTCTTTGGAGCGCTGCTGTGCGTGCGGCATGTCGGGCAGAAAGAGCGCGAGCGAAGTGCCCAGCGCGGCGGCCAGGCCGAGGCGCACGCAATGCGAGGCCGCGGCGTTTTCAGTGGGCGCGTTCTTCTGCGCGGCAGAATCCTGTCGAGAGCGTTGTCTGTTCATAATCATCTCTCAAGCGGGCGGGTATGCCCCTGGGCGTGTGAGACCGGGAGTTGTTTCGGGGTAACGGGCTTGGGCGAGCGGGGCTTCTGCTCGTCGCCCGACTAAAAGGAACTCGAAGCGGTTTTCAGGCGTGAACCCTTCAGCGTTGTTCGTCGCTGAACTTGTAGCCGATGCCCCAGACGGTCAAGACCAGCAGGGGGTTTTCGGGGTTGTCCTCGATCTTGGCTCGCAGGCGGTTGATGTGCGAGTCAATCGTGCGGTCGTAGCCTTCGTAGGAGTAATCCCAGATTTTCTCCAGAAGGTACTTGCGCGGGAAGACGCGTCCGGGGTTGGACGCGAAGAGTCTGAGCAGCTCGAACTCCTTGGGCGTGAGTTCGACCTGACGGTCGCCGACCGTCACCTCGCGCTTGGCCGGGTCAATGCGCAGACGCCCGCGGACAATCGGCGCGTCCTCGTTCGCCTCGGCGCGGGAGGCGGCGCGCACCCTCCGCATCACGCTCTTGATGCGCGCCTCAAGCTCGCGCAGGGAGAAGGGCTTGGTGATGTAATCGTCCGCGCCCATCTCCAGGCCGAGCACTTTGTCAACCACGTCGTCCTTCGCCGTGAGCATCAGAATCGGGATGTACGCCGCCTTCTCGCGCAGCTCGCGGCAAACCGCCAGCCCGTCCATCTTCGGGAGCATCAGGTCGAGGACGATTGCGTCGGGGCGGTCGTTCAAAGCCGCCTGGACGCCCGCCAACCCGTCTTCCGCCGTCTGCACGCTGTAGCCCGCGCGCGAAAAATACTCCGAGATGGCTTCGAGAATCTTCTCGTCGTCTTCGATGACGAGAAGATTGAACCGGCGCTCGTCCGTCTCGGGTTTTTCCTCACCCGTGTCCTTAGCTTTGAGCACGCTGGCGGCGGATTTAATGGTCATCGCGGAACAGTTTGGAGAAGGGGCCGAAGCCGCGTGGGCTTCGCCGGTTGGTACCGCTAGAAAAAGGCGGCGGCACCTGTGCCGACTAAAACTATAGCGGACGGGCGGATTAAACTCAAGCAATAAGTTATTTTTTCCGACGGCTCGGCATCTGCCCGGTATGGTACGGGCGAACGCCTCGCAAGCGCCGCGGTGCTTCGCGTGGCCTCCGGCGCGCACGCCGAAAGCTCATCCCTTCCAAAGAGTCTGCGCCTGTGTTATTAACCACGGGAGCGTTCTGACGGCCTCGCCTGATGCTGCTTTTCCCGCCCGCCGCCGGGCCGGCCCGACTGACAGGAGTGATATGGCACACGAAGAGAGACAGGCACTCATCGCACAGTACAAAGACGGCTACGAAGAGGTCGCGCGCAGCCTCGAAGGTTTCCCCGAAGGGCAACTGTCGGCGCACCCGCTACCCGGCAAGTGGAGCGCACGCGAGATCGTCCAGCACCTCGCCGACAGCGAGATGAACAGCGCCATCCGCCTGCGCAAGCTCCTGACCGAAGACCGCCCGCAGATACAGGGCTACGATCAGGACTCTTACGCCGCGCGCCTGCGCTACAACGAGCGCGACATCGCCCCCGCCCTCGACGCCCTGCGCGGTGCGCGCGCAACCACCGCCCAACTCCTCGACGCGATGACCGAGGACGAATGGTCGCGCGAAGGCACGCACTCCGAGTCGGGCCGCTACACCGCCGACGACTGGCTCAGGATTTACGCTGCCCACGCGCACAACCACGCCGCGCAGATTCGCCGCCTCCGCGAAGCACTAAGCTGAGTCGGGAGCCCCCACGATTTGTGCGGG
>DATARW010000026.1:0-39940 GCA_036263975.1 Pyrinomonadaceae bacterium | reverse complement strand
CGCGCACTCCTCTGCCTTCAAGATGAGCCTGATGCGCTCGGGCGAGTTATCCACCAACCTCCTTTCCTCCGCCGTCAGCTCGTCGTAGTAATACATCACGCCCTTGAAGAGTTCGTTGTAGAGCTGCACCGGCAGCTCGGGGTGGTTGAGCACGGCGCTGATGAGTTCCGCGAGGTCTTTCTTGCGCTCCAGCATGAGGTGCATCGTCTGGTAGTGCTCGACGACGCGAGCAAGGGTCTCCACGTTCCAACATTCCTTTGCTTCGCCGTTCCACAGCTTCGCGCCTGTCGCGGCCTGTAGCTCGTAGAGCAGCGAGATCATGCCGTCCACCAGGAAGTTGGGCGCTCCCGGCATGTGGATGAGCGCGACTGTGGCCTTTGCTATGGCTTCGCTTTCTTTCACACTCTGCTTTTTCATCGCGGCACCTCCTTCCGCCACGAGTCGCGGCGGCTCTCCACGAGGCCGCCGAGCGCGCCGTAAACTGTCGGCGACATCAGCGCGATCTCCCTCTCTACGGCGTCGAGGATGTATTCCGCCTGCTCGCGGTCGCTGTAGGCGAGTGCGCGGCACAGGAGGATGAGATCGCCGCTGTGCTCGTCGCCGTTCGTGTCCCACTGGCGGACGAGCGCCGCGGCCTGCCCAGGCGTGAGCGTGAAGCTCTCGCCCGCGTCTTGCTCCCCGCCGCGCCCGCCCGTGCCCTCGTCGCTCCCGCGTGCCTGCCGCCTTATCTCCTCGACCAGCCCCTCGTCCTCGATGCTCTCGATGGCCGCGTACAGGCCGTTGCGCAGCCCGATCTCGTAGCCGTCCGGCATCTCCTCCAGCATGAGCGGGTAGAGTTGCCGCAGCAGGCGGGGGTTAGTCGCGTGCGTCTTGGTCTCGTCGGCCAGCTCGGTGATGGCCGAGTGGATCGTGTTCTTGAGTTCGGGCGAGACTTCCGGGTGTGCGAGCAGGCGCGCGAAAAAGTCCGCGTCCCTCTTCCTCAACTCTGACCCGCTACCTTCGGCCTTGCCCTTCGTGGTAGTTTTCTTTTTGGCTGTCATGTCCCTTCCTTTCGTGAATGGTGAATGGTTGATGGCCGTGGGGCGCGCCGCCGATCACCCGTCCGCCGCGCGCCCCGCTTCTGCCTCCTCGCTTTAGCTCTCTGCCCTCCTTTCCCCGGCGTGGCCGGCCCTCAATATCTGGTCGGCGGCTCTGAAAATCTTCTGCGCCGACTGCTCCGGTATCGTCTCGACGCCGGCCTTCATCCAGTTCTGCACGTAGCCCCTGCAATATTCGGTGCCGGGGAGTTCCAGGGTCTCAAGGCAGATGAGCGCGACGCACTCGGCCTCGACTTCTCGAAGCGAGCGCGGCGTCTGCTCCGTGTCGTTGAAGTCCGCTTCAGTGGTGTGACCCAAGACGACGTGGCCGAGTTCGTGAAACCGCGTCTTGTGCGGGAGCGCGGCGAGCGGGCTGATGGCGATCTCGCGCCGCCTGGCGTAGCCCTGCACGTTGCCGTCGGTGAGGTCGAAAGCCGTCTCGTTAATCGAGAGTGATTCGAGCGCGCGCTCGCGCTCCCACTCCGGAGTGACGGGCGGCTCGACGGGCGAGCCTTCGGTCTGAGCGAGCACGAACCAGCGCGGCTTGTAGGTGAAGCCTAAGAAGTGCTCCGGCTCGCTCTCCGATTTCCTCTCCTTGTTCCTGAAGGTGAGCGGCATGCACAGCACCAGCGCGCGCTCGCCCTTCTTCACATGACGGCCCTTCTCAATCCATCCGGGGAAAGTGGCAATCGGGCCGGGTTCGATGCCGCGCGCCTGACACTGAACGAGTGCCATCAACTGATTGCCGATTGAGTAGCCGTGGAAGGCGCTGTAAGCCTGGAGTAGGAGGCCGGGCTGAGACACCGCCTCCTCCAACATCTGCGACCACTGAGGGCTGAACTGTTCGGTCATCGGCTCAACCCTCCTTCCCGCGAGAGTCCGGCGACGGCGCGGCAGAGGTTCGCCGCGGAAAGCCTCTCCTCCCAATCCGAGAGGTCGTGCGCTTCGCTCTCAAGGATGAACTCGACGGACTCGGCCATCTGGTAGGTGCGCCCCTCGGCGTCTGCGGCTATCTCGCGCATCTCTCTTGCTAGTTCAATGCGCGTCTCCCAATCGAGCGGGTGATACTCGTCCTCAAGTGCGAAGGCCACTTGACCGGCGCGCGTCTTCATGGCGTCGTAGATTTCGGGCGTGATGGCCCTTCCCTTCGGGTTGTTGATCGTGGTAGGATTCTGCATCGTCAATCTCCTTTCGTAACGGTTGGGGAAGACGTGAATGGAATGAGAGGCCGGGTGTCGAAGACCCGGCCTCTCGCTTTTTTGTACGCTCTAATGCGCCACGTGGCGGCGCATCTCACGAACTGCTCGAAGGAAGATGATGACTGCGGCGAGGTGCTTGCAGACAATGGGGACTCGGCGACCGTAATGCGGCGTGCCCGCCTCACAGGTGCAGGTGCCGAAGGTCAGACCGTCTCGGCTCTCAATCCTGACGTGATACTGATGGCCCTTCGCCTTGTTCGTGACTTCGTAAAGTCCCGGCTCGTGCCGGCGAATCGCCTGCGGTTCCTGGTTGAGCCTCTCGGCTGCGCGGGTGAATTGTTCCGGCCTCTGTATCTGAATCATGGTCAAGCTCCTTTGTGAATTGGAAGTTTCCGCCTTGTTCTACTTGACAACCCCGGCCCGTCGAAGAAACCGAAGTTGTCGCTAATTGGAAGCGCCGAAGTCACCGGAGGCCGGAGCGCAAGCGGAGGACTGCGCAGCGCAAGCGGAGCAGTTGACGAAGGCGCTACAATTAGAAGACAACGGAGGTAGTAAACGGTACGCGACGCGGCATCGCGCTCATCTTCCTGGTGCTTCGCCTTGCTCATGCTGTCGTGGTTCCCTTCCCGGCGGCCTGACTTAGTCTAGATTTTACCCCACGCGGAAACAACTATCAACCTATTTCTTTCCCGTCGAGGAAAGAATTTACTTGCCCGGACGCCGCCCCGCGGGTAAACTCGCGCGCATGAGTGCGAACGAACTGACAACTTCGGAGGCTGCGGCTCGGCTCGGCGAGTCCCCGCGGCTCGTCCGGCTGTGGTGTCAGCAGGGGCGGTTTCCCGGCGCGCGCCTGGTCGAGCACCCGCGCGGCGACTACTGGGTTATTCCGGCGGGCGACTTGCGCTCGTTCGTGAAGCCGAAGCCCGGCCCGGTGCCTAAGACGAAAGGCGGTGGCTCGAAGCCGAAGCGTGCGAAGAAAGGCGGCGAACGATGACGGGCGAGGAGATGGAGCGGGCGATTGACTTCCTGCTCAAGAGCCAGGCCAATCTTGAACAGCGCATCGAGCAGGTCAACAGTAACCTCGGCGCGCGGATTGAAGAGGTCACGGCCCGCGTCGAAGACGCGCACCGGCTCATTGGTGAGCTGGCGCAGACGCAGAACGAGTTCACGCAGACCGTCACGCGCGTCTTCGAGGAGCAGGCTGAGTTGAACCGCAGGCAGGCGGAATTTAACAAACGCACGGACGAGCGCATCAACGCCCTGGTCGGAGCCGTCGAGCGGCTCATCAGCGAGCGGCAGAACGGGAAGGGCGGCGCGTAGTGACTCAACCCGGCGCTGCAAGCGCCTATGGTTTTGCCGACGCGATAGAAGCTCAAGGCTCATGCCGGCGTCGGCTGCTCAAGGTGCTCCTACTCCGCGCGAGCGGGGGCGGTATCTTCCAACTACTTTAACGATTGCTTAGGCGATCCTTCTCACCAAGGAGGAACCGTATGACCTCAAAGCTCCCGGAACTCGAAGACGACGGCCTCAACACCCCGGAGGTCGGCGACTGGGCTGAAGAGAAGTACAGGCTCGTCGGCTTCTACGCTGAGATGTTCGCGAAGTCGATGAAAGGCAAGTGGGGCAGCAGAGTTTACCTCGACCTGTTCTCCGGCGCGGGGCGCGCACGCATCAAGAGCAGTAACAAGATCGTCCCGGCGTCGCCGCTGCTCGCGCTCGGCGTGACGAACAGGTTCGACCGCTACATCTTCTGCGAGATCGACCCGGATAAGCTCTCGGCGCTGGAGGCGCGAGTGAAACGAGAGTACCCGGGCGTGGACGCGCACTACGTCCCCGGCGATACGAACAAGAACATCGACGAGATCATGAAGCGGATACCGCAGCATTACCCCAACTTCAAGGTGCTCTGCTTCTGCTTCGCTGACCCCTACAGGATGGAGCATCTCGATTTCGAGACGATACGGCGGCTCTCCACCCGCCTCATGGACTTCATGGTTCTCATCCCTTCAGGCATGGACGCGAACAGGAACGTCTCCAAGTACACGAAGGAAGAGAGCACGAAGGTCGGGAGGTTTCTCGGCAACGATAAGTGGCGCGACGAATGGGCGGCGGCGGAGTCGGGGGAGAGAGCTTTGAGAGGTTCGTGCGCGACCAGTTCGGCAAGCAGATGGAGAAGCTCGGCTACATCTACACCGGCCCGGAAGACATGAGGCCGGTCCGCCTACCGGAGAAGAACGTGCTGTTGTATCGTCTGGCGTTCTTCAGCCGGAGCGACTTGGGTAAGAAGTTCTGGGAGCAGGCGCGCAAGTACAGCGACGACCAGCGCTCCCTCTTCTGACGACTCATCACAGGAGGAATAATGGCACAACAATCAGCAATCGAGTGGACTGAATCGACGTGGAACCCGGTGACGGGCTGCACGAAGATCAGCCCGGGCTGCGAGAACTGCTACGCCGAGAGGATGGCGCTGCGGCTTCAGGCGATGGGACAGCCGAACTACGCCAACGGCTTCGAGCTGACGATGCAGCGGCGGATGCTTGAACTGCCGCTCAGGTGGCGGCAGCCGCAGACGATCTTCGTCAACTCGATGAGCGACCTCTTTCACAGGGGCGTGACTACCGAATACATCCTCGAAGTCTTCGGCGTGATGAACCGGGCGAGCCGCCATCGTTATCAAGTGCTGACGAAACGCTCGCAGCGCCTTGAGCGGCTCAGCCCTCAGCTCCCTTGGCAGCGACACATCTGGATGGGCGTCAGCGTCGAGAGCCGCGAATACACGTTCCGCATCGACCATCTGCGCAATACGGGCGCGCACGTCAAGTTCCTCTCACTGGAGCCGCTCCTGAGGCCGCTGCGCAGGCTGAATCTCCGCGGCATAGATTGGGTGATCGTCGGCGGTGAGTCCGGGCCGTACGCGCGTGAAATGAAACCAGAGTGGGTACTCGACATTCGCGACCAGTGCCTCGCGGCGGAGGTGCCTTTCTTCTTCAAGCAATGGGGGGGGAAACGCAAGACCGTAAACGGGCGGAGGCTTGATGGCGAGGAGTGGAATCAGATGCCGGCGGCGGTCGCCGCATGAAACTTACCTTCGGCCCGCTCACCCGTGTCTAGCTAACGCGGGGACAAGCCGCATCCCACGCGCTTGCGGGCCGAATTAACGATGGGTCACATTCGGGAGATGTGAGAGATGCCTAACAAGCTTTTCTATCCGACGGGAAATGTACCTACGGAGAACGGTGTAGAGATTCTCTGGTCGGAAGGTGTGTTCTCATCGAAGGGCAGCGGCGTGATGGTTAAATTCCGGTGCCCGGCTAAAAAGTTCCTCGGTGACGAGTGTCCTTTGACGGGTTTGGTGCAGGCCCGCCGGGCATTAAAACAGGGACGAAATTTCCGTGCGCTTCACACTGACTGCTATCGCAAAGTCAGGCGGAGAACTGATTGCGAATCCCTCATAAAAGTATATCGGCCCCGGCGCTTCGATGAGCTTCCGCTCCCAAAGGGAACGAAGGTTCTCTATCACATTCGCCATCCACAGAACACTCATATGGTGGGGATTGAGTGTCGAGGATGCTTCAAAGATACGGGGCAGATAAAATATATTCAGGATTCGACGATCAATCATTATGTCAATGGCGGACAGTGGTGGGATGAACTTTGCAGCGAGTGCGTTAAGCGACGCGGCAGCGTGCTCAAGATCAACGAAGACAGGCAGTCAAAGAAAAGCGAAACCGTCACCCTCTTTCGCTCCTGCGTAGTTGACGGGATGGTCGGCGTCGTCGCCAGCACTTGCAAATGCCTGTGGTTCACGACCATGGTAAATGCCGTCAACAACTGGGACATTTACATTGAGGTCTGCCCTGACTGCCAACGCCCTAGTGTACTTCCGAAACGGTTGCGGCTCCTCGGCCTTCTCGACGCGCCGGCGCAACCTCAGAACGGCGACGGGCAGAAGGATGTTGACGAAAAACTTTCGCAATTGACAGAAGTCGTGCGCGCCGTCATCTCTTGCTGGTCATTGTTACGTAGGGGCGATAACCAGGATGCGCGGCGCGTGAAGAAGGTAGGGCTGGCCGATGTCGGTTCTGAGTTGGGCATTAACCAAAACACTGATGAAGAGGATAAAAATTATCATAACCGGGTCAGATCACAGCTTAAAACTCGTGGAATGAAGGACAAGTTTCCTTTATTTCGCAAGACTGTCATAGATAATTTTGAGGCCGGGCACTCCGCTGAAGAAAGCGCACGCGCTTTTTTGAAGCTATTATCCTCCGCTAAAAAAGACGCATAAATACAGGATTCTTACCCTAAAATCTGATTTTAGGGTAAAACCCTAAAGTGATTTTTTAGGCTTCGCAAGCGGGATGTTAGTGCTAGAAGTATGCCCGCGTTCGTGATGTGACGATCACGAACGCGGGCATTAACTTTTTGCAAAAGAAGCCCGACTGCGGGCCGGGCATTCATGAGCCGGTGCAGGGACCGCACTCACGATTCTATCCGGGCGGATTATAACCCGCCCAAGAAAGGCGAGGCCAGACTCATCCGCGTTCCCTGGCGCGGTCGGTTCTGGCCTTTCGCTTAAACCAATGGCCTACGTCCCGGACGACGCGATGCAGCGCAGGCGGAGAGACAAGCTCACTCCTGCGGCTTGGGATGTTTACGTGGCGCATTGCCGCTACCGCAACCACCACCGGCGCGTGAGCCGCGCGCGCCGAGAGAAGATCGTGGCCTACACCGGCCTCTCATCGTCCGGCATCAAGAACGCCACGGCGGAACTGCGCCCAAGGGTTGGATTCTCGTAGACGACTTGGGCGTACGTCTGCTCGTCGGCGACTTCTCGCCTGTTGATAAGCGCTACCACCAAGCGGCTTCGGATGAGGCTGTCAGACGGCCTCAGATGGGGCCGCAAGAGCCTCAGATGAGGCCGCAAGAGCCTGGATTGAGGCCGGGCGCATATATAGATCGCGCGCGCGATTCTGACCAGCCTAATGACCAACCCAATAACCAGCACACACACACCAGCCCTAGCGACGGCACTACTGCCGTGGACGGTGATGCGCCTCCGGCGCGTGTGTGTGTCGCCGATTGGGAACTCGAAATTCTCGAAGCCGGAGCTGCGTGAGTACGGCGATGCTAACGGCTTGGGTGAGGGCTGGGTGACGACGGCCTTCAGGTCTGGTGAGTGGGATAACCAAGTCGAAATTTTCTTTGAGAACGGAGGTCGCAATGTCAGTTCTTCAGTTCCCGGACGAGGCTGTAACCTCACCGCCGCCGTCGAAACATTACAAGCTGATTGTGGCCGAGCAGCTCCAGAAGTTCGAGCGGCTGGGCTTGCTGGTGGTTCGTGACGGCAAGGCCGAGCAGCTCATCGCGGCTTGGGCCGGTGCGCTGTGGGATGCGTCCGTACCGATCAACCTGCTCCCGCGGTGTTTCCAGCGTGCCGTCGAACTCCACCGTAGTTCGCGTGACGTAAACGCCTCCGAAGTCATCCAGGCGTCGCGGGTGTTGTGTTCCGAAACTTCGCCTGTCCGCTCGGCAATGGTCTGCGAGGCGTGCGGCGGCACTCGCTTCGTGCCCGCCGACCCAATCGTACAGGGCGGCATCAGCTACTCTTGCGTAAAGCCGTGCGAGCATTGCCGCGCCGCGTAGGGGCGTGCGGGGAGGTGTGACTTATGGAGGCGAAGATTCAGATCAGCGAAGAGGAGCTGGAGCCAGTTGTCAGGCGGCTCCTGGTCAAGCTGCTGGCCGAGGAGAGCGGCCAGGGCGCGCGGTCCGACGACGAGCTGACCGCCAACGATGTCGCGCGGATCAAAGGCGTCACGGCGCGCACGGTGCGCGACTGGGTGAAGCAGGGGCGCATACCACACCACCGCACGCCTTCGGGCCAGTTCCGGTTCTACCGCCGGCACGTAGACGCGCCGCTCTCGGCGGTATAGACGATGCCGTTCTCGCGGGTATAGACTCCGGGGCCTCACGGCCCGCCGCACGCGCGGAAAGGGTGAACAACCGATGCCGTACAGACGAAAGCGCAAGCGCAGGGACGGCTCTTTCGTGGTCAGCTACTACACCGACATCAGGCCGCGCGAAGAGGGCGCGCCCACGGGGGCGAGGATTCGCAAGCTCCTGCCCGGCGTGACGAACATGGCGGACGCGCGCGAGGCCGAGAAGCGGGTCGTCGAGGAGATGGAAGGCTCCGACGATTCGCCCCTCGTGACCGACTTCCTTCTGACAACTTACATCCTTTGGGCGCGCTCGAACAAGGCGTGCCCGGAGATAGACGAGCGGTTCGCGCGCGCGGCCTCGGGGAGCGCGCACTTCCGCGGGCGCACCTTCCGCGAGTTCACGCTCATCCAGGCGGAAGGCTACAAGCGGGAGCTGCGCGCCGAGCGCAACCGGCACGGTAGCCCGCGCGCAGCCGGGGACATCAACGCCCGGCTGAACGTGATCTCGCGTGCGTTCCGCCTGGCGGTGGATTCGGGCCTCGCACGCTCGAACCCCTTCCGGCTCGTCTCGCGGCTCGACTACGCGAGCAAGCCCTTCCTCGTCCTCGACCCGGAGGACGAGCCGAAGCTGTGGGGCGCGCTCGCAGCGCCGCCCCGGTACGCACAGCCTCTCGCGCGCCTCGCTCTCCTGACGGGGATGCGCGAGGGCGAGCTGCTCGCGCTTCACAAGTCGAAGGTGGACTTCGGGCGCGGGCTCATGTTCGTCGTCAACCCGAAGTGGCGCAAAGACCCGCGCAAGACCGAGGGGCTTCCGGTCTGCGACGCGGCCCTGAAACTGCTCGCGGAACTTTGCGCGCGCACGGAAGGGCTGCTCTTTACGACGGACGACGGCGGGCGCGTCCTGCTCTCCACGTCGAGCAGCCTCTTCCGCCGCCGCGCCGCTCTGTGCGGCCTCAAGGGGATGCGCTTCCACGACCTCAGACACACCTTCGGCACGCGGCTCGGCGAGGCGGGCGCGAGCCCTTACGCCGTCGCGCGGCTGATGGGGCACGCGTCGGTCGAGACCTCGATGATCTACGTCCACACGGAGCCGGAGGGCCTTCGCGCCGCCGCCGAGATGGCTGCCGCAAGGCGGGTCGGACACCCGGCGGACACCCGCCGCGTCGGGCGGAGAGCCTGAACGCGCTCGCAAATTAAATCCAGAAAGGAGGATGGGAAAAACGGACATGACCTGAAGGGAATTTTTCGGAAACTTTCACGCCGCCTCGTCGTTTAATCGCTCAGGAAGGTGGGCTCCTCCTAAAAGAGCGGGCGGGCAAACAGAGACGACATCACTCCCTCCGATGTCTCCTCCGGTTGCCCGCCCGCTCTCAGGGTTTTCACTCTCCGACTTTTCTCACACGCGTCCGCGATTTTAGATTCCTTGACTCGCCCATGCACGCGTGCTAGCTTCCGCCTGCTCCCAAGCGAAGACAACTTGCGCCGGATTTTTATTCGCGTCCCGAATCGCGGATTTAACGCATCCTTTCAGATTCGAGATTTCAAATCCGAACTCCCGGAGGCTTCCTTTATGAGCGAGACTGTTTTCAAAGGCGTCGAGATCGTCGGCACTTCCGACCAGAGCTTCAGCCACGCCATCGAAGTCGCGGTCGCCCGCGCGCGCCAAACCTTGCGCGAGTTGTCCTGGTTCGTCGTCGAGGAGATGCGCGGCGGCCTGCAAAAGGGGCGGCTCGAATATCAGGTCAGGCTCCGCGTCTTCTTCAAGCTTGAGTCGCAGGACGAGTCATCGCCCGGCGCGCTCGTCTGACCCGACGGCATGCGACTGAAGGTCTCGAAGGCCGCGCGCGTTTCCCGCCGGTCGCGCGACTCTCCGCTCCGGCGTGACCGCTGGACAAAGACGAGCGGGGCTGGCTAGACTACGAGGTTTGCGAAAGGCAGCCGGGCGCTCTCCTTAGTGGCGCGCGTCTCTTCTCGTCTGGTGGATTTAGAATCTTTCATTCGGAGCTAGAATTTTATGGCAATCTCCGCGACCCAAATCAGGAAGGGCATGGTCATCGTCTTCGAGGGCGGGCCGTGCAAAGTCTTGGACGCGCGCCACCACACGCCGGGCAATCTGCGCGCGATGATGCAGACGAAGCTGCGCAACCTCCGCACAGGCTCCTCGTTCGAGCACCGCTTCCGCTCGGCGGACACGGTCGAGCGCGCCGTCCTTGAACAGCACGAGATGGAGTTCATGTACTCCGACGGCACGCACTACCACTTCATGAACACAGAGAACTACGAGCAGACGGCCCTCTCCGACGAAGAACTCGGCGACATGGCGCAATGGCTCATGCCCGGCATGAAGATTCAGGCAGAGTTCTACGAAGGCTCGCCCATCGGCATTGACCTGCCGCCTTCAATCGAGCTGGCGGTCTTGCAGACCGAGCCGACGATGAAGGGTGCGACCATCTCGAACGTCAACAAGCCCGCCCGGCTCGAAAACGGCGTGACCATCTCCGTCCCGCCCTTCGTCAACGAGGGCGACCGCATCCGCGTTGACCCGATTGAAGGGCGCTACATCGAACGGGCGAAGTAAGACCGTGAATCGTAAACCGTAAACCGTGACAGGGAGGAGCCGGTTTTCTCTTGTCACGGTTTACGGTCTACGGTTCACGACTTTTCCGTCATGTATCTCCTCTACAGCATCCTCCTCGGCGTCGGCGTCTTGCTGCTGCTGCCGCGGTTTCTGCTCGACGCGTTGCGGCACGGGAAGTACGCGGCGGGCCTCGGCGAGCGCGCGGGGGAGTTGCAAGGTTTCGACGCGGGGGGGCGGCCTGTCGTCTGGCTCCACTGCGTGTCGGTCGGCGAGGCGCAGGCGGCGCGACCGCTGGCGCGTGCCGTCCTCGAAGAGCATCCGCATCACGCGCTCGTCGTCTCGACGACGACGCAGACCGGGCAGCGCGTCGCGCGGGAGGCTTTCGGCGAAGGGGCCGCGCTCGTCTTCTACTTCCCCTTCGACTGGGCCTGGAGCGTGCGGCGCGCGCTCGGCACGATAAAGCCGTCGGCGGTGCTGGTGATGGAGACGGAGCTTTGGCCGCACTTCTTCCGCGAGTGCCGGAGGCGCGGCATTCCCCTGGCGCTCGTCAACGGTCGCATCTCGGAGAAGTCTTTCCGGCGCTACCGCCTCATACGCTTCTTCATCCGCCGCGTCCTCGAAGACCTCTCGCTCGCCGCGATGCAGACCGAAGCGGACGCCGCGCGCGTCCGCGCCCTCGGCCTCGCTGCGGAGCGCGTGCGGGTCACGGGCAACGTCAAGTTTGATCTGGAAGAGACGGGCGCGCATCCGCTCACGGACGAGTTGCGACGCCGCTTCCGTCTGGGCGCAGGCCGGCCCCTCTTCGTCGCCGCGAGCACGCACGCGACCGAAGAGCGCATCCTGCTCGAAGCCTACAAACGGCTGGCGGACACTCCGCGCGGGACGCGCCCGCGGCTGCTCGTCGCGCCGCGCCACCCGGAGCGGTTCGGCGAGGTCGCGGCGCTGGTCGAATCTTCGGGCTTCAGTTTCGCGCGGCGCAGCGGCCCGGCGAGCGCGGGCGACGAAGACTGCGACGTGATATTGCTCGACAGCATCGGCGAGCTGCGTGCGGCCTACCCGCTCGCCGATGTCGTCTTCGTCGGCGGGAGTCTCGCGCCCGTCGGCGGGCACAACGTCCTTGAGCCTGCGCTCGCGGCGAGGTGCATCGTCACGGGCGCGCACACGTTCAACTTCAAGGCCGTCGTCGGTGCGCTTCTCGAAGAGGAGGCGCTCGTCCAACTGCCGCCGGTCGAGGGCGCGGAGGCCGCCGCGGCGCTCGCGCGCGCGCTGCGCGAACTGCTCGACGACGACGAGAGGCGTGGCCGCACGGGCGAGCGAGCGCGGGCCGTGCTCGAACAGAATCGCGGCGCGACCGCGCGCACCATCAAGCTGCTCGCGCCGCTCCTGCATCGGAGAGCGGAGGCCGAAGGTCAGAGGCCGGTCAGGAGACTGCACCCCGCCGACCTTCAGCCTCCGCCGTCGAACAACTAACCCCGCTGTCAACCAACTAACCTCCGGCCCCTGCTCTTATGCCAATCCCGCTCGCACCGCTCGGCCTGCTCTACGGCGCGCTGGTGCGAGCACGCCTGCGGCTCTATCGTTCAGGCTTCCTGAAAACAGAAAGCGTCGGCGTGCCGGTCATCAGCGTCGGCAACATCACCGCGGGCGGCACGGGCAAGACGCCGCTCGTCGAGTGGGTGGCGCGCGCCGTGGCCCGCGAAGGGCGGCGCGCATGCGTGCTGACGCGCGGCTACGGGCGCGCAGACGAGCGCCGCCTCGTCGTCGCCTCCGACGGCGAGCGTGTGCTGGCCGAGACGCGTGAGTGCGGCGACGAGCCGCGCCTGCTGGCCGAGAAGCTGCTCGGCGCGGCGTCGGTCGTCTGCGACCGCGACCGCGTGGCGGCGGCGCGCTGGGCGCGCACGAACCTGGGCGCGCAGGTCTTCGTCCTCGACGACGGCTTTCAGCACTTGAGAATCGCGCGCGACCTCGACATCGTGACGCTCGACGCGACCGCGCCGTGGGGCGGCGGACACATGCTGCCGCGCGGTCGCCTGCGCGAGTCTCCCGCGGCCCTTGCGCGCGCCGGCTGCATCGTCATCACGCGCGCCGAACTCGCCGGCGACCTCGAAGGCTTGCGCGCGGAGGCCGTGCGGCTGAGCGGCGGACGTGCCTGTGTCATCACTTCGCGCGTGCGGACACGCGGCCTCGCGCCTCTCAATGCTCCGACGGCCCGCTTGCCTCTCGGCGCTCTGACAAAGGAGCCTGCGGCGGCGTTCTGCGCGGTCGGCAACCCGCACGCGTTCTTCGAGCACCTCCGCCGCGCGGGGTTCGATCTACGCCACACACGCGCGTTTCCGGATCACCACGCCTACACGCAGGCGGATGTCGAGGCGTTCACGCGCGAGGCCGTGGGCGAAGACGCGCGCGCGCTGTTGACGACGGCGAAGGACGCGGTCAAGCTCCGCGGCTGCGGCTTCACACTTCCCTGTTATGTCATCGAGACGGAGTTGGAATTTGAGGACGAAGGCAGTCTGCTCGGACTGATTCGCGGAGCGTTATCCGCGAGCTGTTGAGTTGTCAGCCGAGAGTTGTTGAGTTGTCAGCCGAGGGCTGTCGGTCCCTGCGTTTTGGCAGCGGGCGGTGTGCTTTCGTTGAGTTGCGGCGGGGCGTCGGGCGTCGCTTCGGGCTTCGGTTGTTTCTTCGAGGGCGAGGGCGGCGGCGGCGGCTCGACGTTGGCGTTGATGTCGGGCAGACGTTTGTTGCGGCGGGGCGTCGGCGCGGGCGTCGGCTCCGGCTCGTTGCCGTTCTGATTTTCGTTGACGACTACGACGGAGTGTTCCCCGTTCTGGTTGGAGTTCGACTTGACGCGGCCCGGCGTCGGCTCGGCGTTCGCGTTGACGGCCCCGCCTGCGGGGACTGTGATGACTGCGCCCGCGGCGGGGGTCGGCGTGGCGTTGGCGACGGGCGCGATGTTGCGCTCGGCCTGGCCCGTCGGAGGCGTGATTGACTGGACGGGCTGGCCGTTCGGGTCGCTCTTGAGCGCAGGCTGCGTCTCCGGCCCGGTCGAAGATGCGCCGCGGCGCTGGAGCGCGAAGGCGACGGCGAAGACGATTGCGAGCAAGGCGATGGCCGGGACGGCGATGCGCCAGAGGCTGAAAGAGGACGTGGGCAAGGGCGCGACCGGCGGCGGCAGTTCGTCCGTAGTCGCGCGCGAGTGGCGTGCGCTGACGACCGTGGCCTCGTCGTCGTCGTCGTCGAGCGTCGTGAGCGGGGTTTCGTTCGGCGAGGTCGGGACGATGATGCGGTCTGTGTCCGAGGCCGCGCCCGCGAGCGCGGCGGCGGGGCTTTCTTCAGCGGCGTCGGAGAGCGCGTCGGCGAGTTCGCTCGCCTTCTGGAAGCGGTCTTCGGGCCGTTTGGCGAGCGAGCGAGCGATGACGCGACCGACGCTCGAAGGCAAGTCCTTCCGCTCGTCGAGGACGGAGGGCGGAGGCTCTTGCAGGTGCTTCATCATGATGGCCGTCGGCGAGTCGCCCGTGAAGGGCACGTGGCCTGTGAGCATCTCGTAGAGGATGACACCGAACGAGTATATGTCGGAGCGCGCGTCAATGTCTGAAGCCTGCGAGCACTGTTCGGGCGACATGTACTGCGGCGTGCCGATGATGAGGTTGGGCGCGGTCAGACCCGGATCGGTCGTGTCCACGTCCTGCTGAATCTTGGCGATGCCGAAGTCCAAGACCTTCGCCCAGTCGCCGCCGCCCGCGGCCTCTTCGAGCATGATGTTGTCGCTCTTGAGATCACGGTGGACGACGCCCTCGGCGTGCGCCGCGTCGAGCGCCCCGGCGACCTGCCGGACGATCTCGACCGTGCGCGCCAGCGGCAGCGGCCCGTCGCCCCGAACGATGTCCTTGAGCGTGCGCCCGCGCAGATATTCCATGACGAGATAGACGACGCCGTTCTCCGACTCGCCGAAGTCCGTGACGTTGATGGCGTGCGGGTGCGAGATGCGCGAGGCGGCCTTGGCCTCGCGCGTGAAGCGTGCAACGATCTTGTCGTCGGCGGCGAGCGCCGGGTGCAGAACCTTGACGGCGACGACCTTCTCCATCAGGACGTGGGTGGCGCGATAGACGCAGCCCATGCCGCCCTCGTCAATCTTCTTGTCAATGCGGTACTTGCCCGCCAGCACCTGACCGATGAGCGCGTCGTCCTTGTCGCTCCGCCTCAGCACCGCGCCGTCCGCCGGGCACAGAGTGTTTGTGCCTTCATACTGCCTGCCGCATCTGGGGCATATCTTCATTCGATGAGATTGACGCCTCGCCTTCGGTGCTTTCGTCAAGGGATGGCCTGAGCGTAACACACAGCTTTCGCGCCGCGCAATGCAATCACGTTTTGGCGCGTGCGTCACGACGGAATCGTCACCATCGTTCCGTGACGCAAGCGGCACAGGAGGAGCGCGCGGCTTGGCCGACCGCACTTTGCCTTCAACGTGCGGCTTGTTTAAGCTACCGACATCTTTTCGCGTTCTGCACAAACAGAGATCGGGGCGGCGCACTTGGGCAAAGACAGATTGGTCATCATCGGCGGCGTCGCCGCGGGACTCGCAGCGGCGATGGAGGCGCGGCGCGCGACGCGCGACCTCCCGATCACCGTCCTCGAACGCACCGGCGACATCTCCTACGGCGCGTGCGGCCTGCCTTACGTCATCGCGGGCCTCATCCCCTCGCTCGAACGTCTGGTCGCCCACACGCCCGAATACTTCCGCGAGCGACACCGGATAGAAATACGCCTCAACAGCGAGGCGCTGGAAATTCTGCCCGCGAAGTCCGTCGTGCGCATCGCGGAGAGCGGCGAGGAGCGCGAGATTGCTTACGGCGCGCTCGTCATTGCGACGGGCGCGGCGGCGGTCTGCCCACCGCTTCCCGGCCACGAACTCGAAGGCGTCTTCGTCGTCCGCCACCTGCGCGACGGTCGCCGCCTGCTGCGCTTCATCGAAGAGGCGCGGCCACAGAGCGCGGTCGTCGTCGGCGCGGGCTACATCGGACTTGAGATGGCCGAAGCGTTCAACGCGCGCGGCCTGCGGACGACGCTCGTCGAAGCCTCGGACAAGTTGATGAGCGCGCTCGGCGGGCGGGCGCGCGACATCGTGGCCGAAGAGTTGCGCGCAAACGGCGTCGAGGTCTTACAGGGCGAGCGCGCCGTCGGCTTTGAGGGTGCGGCGCGTCGCGTCGCGCGCGTCCTGACCGAGTCGGGGCGCGTGTTGGAGGCCGACATCGTCTCCATCGGCGTTGGCGTGCGGCCCGAAGTGGGGCTGGCGCGGGCGGCGGGGCTGGAGGTCGGCGAGACGGGCGCGATTGTGACGGACGAGCGGCAACGGACGAGCGCGGCGGGCGTCTATGCCGCGGGCGACTGCTGCGAGATCTTGCACCGCGTCTCAGGCCGACGCGTGTGGAACCCCCTGGGGCAGCCCGCGGTCAGGCAGGGCTGGGTCGCGGGCGCGAATGCGGCGCGCGGCGACGGCTCCTCGCAGGCACGCTACGCGGGCGTCGTCGGCACGAACGTCTGCAAGGTCTTCGGACTTGAGGCGGCGCGCACCGGACTCTCGCTCGAAGAGGCGCGCGCCGCGGGCTTCGATGCGACGGAGACGGAGACCGAGACGCACACGCGCGCGGGCTACTACCCCGGCGCGTCTTTGATTCACACGCGGCTCGTCGTAGACCGCGCGGGCCGTCTGCTCGGCGCGCAGATGGTCGGGCGCGAGGGCGTCGCCGGGCGCGTGGACGTGTACGCCGCGGCCCTGCACGCCGGCCTCAAGGCCGAAGACATCGAACGCCTCGACCTCGCCTACGCCCCGCCGTTCGCGCCGACGATTGACCCGATCATTCGCGCCGCGCACGCGGCAATCAAACAGAACCGCGAGGGGTAGCGAGCGGGTTTCTGTTTCAAGGCGAGGCGCTATGGCCGTAGGGCACAACCCGCTCGCCACCGCTCGCGGTTCTGAAAAAGAGAGGGCGTGCGCTCCCTGAAAGGAGGCACGCCCTCTTGCCTTTGGTTGGAGAACCCGGCTTAGAGCTTCGCGAAGACGACGACGAGCGTGAAGAGCACGAGCGTCTCGATGAAGACGAGGCCGAGGATCATCATCGTCTGGATGCGCGCGCCCGCGCCCGGATTGCGCGCGACGCCCTCGGCGGCTGCGCCCGCCACGCGCGACTGGCCGATGGCCGCCAGCGCCGCCGCCAGCGCGAAGCCGAGGCCGGCGGCGATGGCCTTGTACTTGTTGACCGACTCGGCGTTGTCGGCAGCCGCCGCTCCGCCCTGCGCGAGCGCCGGGGCCGCCGTCGCCAGCACGCCGACGACGGCGAAGAAAGCAATTCTCAGTTTACTCATGGACATCTCTCCTGTTGCTTGCGGACTCTCTACCGAGGGGCACGTTCCCGTTTCTCGTCGGCCCGTCGAGTGCGCGGCGCGTGCGCTGTTATGATTTCGCCTCCACCCGGTATCCGCCGCCCCTCTTACAACGGCGCTCCAGCGATCTCGGCCCTTGCGTGCTTTCAAACCGCGAAAGCTCCAGACTTGCCCACGCACCTGCGCTCTCCGAGAGACGACGCGAAACCCTCGTGCGCCCCCTCGGAAGTCGAGTCGTTTTAATCCCAGCGCCGCAACGCGCGCGGGCAGCGTCCTTGCCCGCGCCGCTCGTCGGCGCGCTCCTCCGGTCGAAAACTTTTTAAGCGTGCTCCGGCAGCGTGAAGACGCCGCCCTCCTCTTCGAGGCTCGGGTGGTCGCCCGCGGCTGCGTGATGCTCTTCGTGCGGCGCGTGCGAGACCTCGCTGATGTAGATGATCGAGAGCAGCACGAAGATGAAGGTCTGCATGAAGGCCACGAAGACGCTGAGCGGCATGATGAGCACCGGCAAGCCCCACTTCGTCCACCACGCCAAACCTGCGATGGTGCCGAGAATCTTCTCGTCGCCGAAGAGGTTGCCGAACAGACGTATGCCGAGCGAGAGCGGACGCACGAAGTTGCTGATTAGCTCAATCGGGAACAGCAGCACCGCCAGCCAGGGGATCGGCCCGGCGAAATGCTTGAGGTGTCCGACCAGCCCGTTCTCGCGGATGCCGATGGCGTTGTAATAGACGAACGAAGAGATGCCGAGCGCGAACGTCACAGAGGTCGAGGAGGTCGGGGCCATCAAGCCGGGGACGAGGCCCATCAGGTTCGAGATGAGGATGAGGATGCCGAAGGTGGCGACGACGGGGAAGTATCGAACCCCGTGCGGCCCGACATTATCAACGAGCAGGTCGCGGATCGCCAGCAGACCCTTTTCGAGAACCATCTGCGTGTAGGTCGGCCCCTCGACCGAGAGCTTGCGCGGCTTCAAGACCCAGACGACGACGAACGTGATGATGACGGCGAGGACGAACATCACCGTGTACCAGGGCACAGCCGTTTCCGGCGTGTAAGCGCCGAAGACGTTTTCGGCGCTCGTGCCGAATTTGGCGAAGAACCAATCCCACGCCGGCTTCGTGTACGAAAGCTCGAAGCGGTTGAGCGGCTCGCCGACGTAGTGGTTGACGAACTGCACGACGGTGGGCACCTGCTCACTCGCCTCTGCGGCTTGTTCGGCAAACAGTAAGAACGTCACTCAAGTTTCCTCCCGGCGCACGATTGCGAAGTACAACTGCCTGACGCCTTCCGCTAGCAGCGCCGCGACGACCGCGCACATCCCCGCGAGCGTGGCGACGAGCGAGGCGAGTCCGAGCCTGACCGAGGCGAAGACGACCGCGGCGATGACGAAATAGCGGAGCACGTAGCGCGCCGCACCGAGTCGCGCCCTTCTTGCGCCCGCGCCCGCGTCGCCGAAAACGTTGGCGACCGATGCGCTCAGCCAGTGTTGATTGAAGAGGGCGAGCGCGCCGCCGAGCAGAAGACCGGCAGTCACCCGCCAGGGAGCTAGAAATGCGCTCACGGCGACGGCGACGACGGCGGCCACGCACGTGTCACGAAAGATGCGCCGCTCCGCCGCGCGTGGGTCTTCGCCCGCGTCGCCGGGCACGCGCGAGCGCCCACTGTCTGCGCTTTCGCTCATCACGGAACGGGGGATTTTACACGCCGCGCGGCCCGCCTGTCGAGTCGGCTGCGCGCCCTTGTCACTTGATCCGCGAGATGATGCGGATGAATTGGTAGAAGCCCGCGACCGCGCCGAGGATGATGCCGGCGAGCATCAGCCAGTTCGTCCTCAGCCAGCGGTCGAGCAGCCAGCCCACGCCCATGAACGAGAGCACGGAGAAGAAGATCGCCAGCCCCGCGGCGTAGGCCATGCTACTCTTCCGCGTCGTCTCCTGCTCGCTGTCGCCCGGCCCTTCCGGGCCATTCTCTTTCATTCACTGGCCTCTGGCGTTCAACTCCTCGTAGGCGAACCGTGAGAAATTCACCTGTCCCTCGGCCAGGAGTTTGCCGTCCTTGAACTTGCTGAGCACGCCTCTCAGGCACGTATAACCTCTGTTCTCCTCGGCGGGTTCGTCAAGGTATGCGCCCCTGAAGACATACCTGAAGCCGTTCTTCTCCACGGTCGAGAAGGAGAGGGTGATCGGCTGCGCCCGCACGAAGCGGGGCGGGAGATTGCGCGGGAGAAACTCTGTGACGGGGCCGGACTCGACGAGACGAACCGACTCGAAGTCGAGCAGGTTTCCCTTGACCGTCTCGACCTGACCGCGCACAGAGATGTCGCCCTGCCTGGTCGGCAGCAGCGCATCGCGGTTATCAATGTCGGCGTCCGACTGTTTTTTATAGCCGAGGATGAAGAAGTCGAAGTTCTCGAAGTCCTCCGGCTTGTCGCCGTTGATTCGGAAGGGGCCGAAGTAGGCAGCCGGGTTGTCGGCGACCTGCCGGCTCGAATCGCCGCTGACCTTCTCCACCGTCGCCGCCTGTTGCCCCGCCGCCGCCCACGCCGATGCGATGATGAGGGCCAAAGTACAAAAAAGTTTCATGTCTGGAACTTAAACCCCGCGCCCTTTCGCAGCGGCACGCGAGGGTTGAGATTAGAACCGGGAAAATCATTTCGTCAACTGCTTGCGCCTGAGTTCCGCGAGCATGCGCTCGGCCTGCTGCATCTCGCGCTCGGCGGAAGAGAGTTCGAGGTGCCGTTCGTCGGGCTTCGACAGGAGTTTGTAAGCGCCCACGCCCGCCAGCGCGATGACGCCGATGATGAGCAGCCACTTGAAGAGGAAGACGAAGACGCCGAAGAGGGCGAATGCGCCCCAGGCGACGAATACCAGCGCGGCGAAGAGGAGAAGGAATTTGAAGAATTTCACGGCTCGAAAACCTCCATTAAAGACTTGTGCGGAGCCTGTCGGCGCTCGCCAACCGGATAAACGTCCACGGGCAGGCGCGCGTTCTGCCTTTCCTTCACCAACTGCCGCGGGTCAGGTAGTTCTTCGGCACCTCCCACAACTGCGCGCGGCGCGAGTGGCGCATCGAGTCGTGAATAAAGCAGACGTGCGTGCACCAGCAAGCACGCCCGCCTTCAATCGCCGCCAGTTCCTCGCGGCGCGCGCGGTCGTCCCAGAGCGCGCCGAAGTCGCACTCGTAGTCGCGCAAATTGCCGAACCTTTCGCGCAGCTCGCAGGCGCGCACGCCGCCGTCGTAGTCAATGACGGCGGTCGTCTCGCCCGCCGTGCAGGGGAAAGGCCATGCCGCGGTCGCGTCGAAGTTCGCGTGCTGCGTGCGATAGTGCGTCGTGATTGCGCCGACGTAGGCGACCGACTTGACGAAGCGCGTGGCGGCATCGTCCGCGGCGAACATCCTCTCGCCATACGCTGCGGTCAGCGCCGAGACGCGCGCGTACAAAGCGGGCAGAGCATCCGGCGGCACCTGCTTGATTCCCTCGCCCGCTTTCGTCTCGCCGCGGATGATGTTGAAGTAGTGGCCGTCGAGACGGAAGTTCTCGAACATGAAGCCGGCGAGGCGTTCGACTTCGGCGTAGTTCTCCGAGCAGACGACCGTGTTGACGTTGAGGCGGAAACGTTCGGCGTACTTTTCCTTGAGCGGGTAGAGCGAGCGGATGCAGTCGAGCGTGCGGCCCCAGTTGCCGGGCACGCCGCGCACGCGGTCGTGCGTCTCGCCGTAGCCGTCGAGCGCGACGTTGAGATACAGATGAAGCTCCGGGTGGAGGCCGAGCGCGCGGTCAACTATCTCGAAGGTGCGCGTTTTGAGCAGGCCGTTCGTCGGGATGATGACGCGGCGGACGCCGTTGTTCTCGACGAAGAGTTGAATTATCTCGGAGGCGTCGTGGCGGAGCGTCGGCTCGCCGCCGGAGAGCCAGAGGTCTGTGATCGCGGGCATCGTTCGGGAGACGCGCGCGATCTCCTCAAAGGTCAGGTCGCCGGGGCGGTTCAGCTCCTCGTGGTAAAAACAGGTCTCGCAACGGGCGTTGCAGCGCGAGGTGATGAAGAAGATGACCGTGCCGAGGCGCTTCTCGCGCGTGGTCGAGCGCAGCAGTTGGTAAAGCCGGACGGCCCTGTTTGGCATGTTGCTTTGACGATTGACGAGAGCCGGGCTGCGGTTAATCGGTAATCCGCATTGTGCCTTCCGCCCTCGGCTCGATGATGGCAGTTTCGTGGGGCGATTTCAACTCGTACTCGATGCCGCGCCAGTTGATGCGGCGCGAGCGCGCGGCGGCGAGCGCGTTATAAAGGAAGAGCGCCGCCGTCAGGGGCCACAGGAGCAGGTGCGGCCACAGCCCCGCGCGAAGCTCCGCGTGCCGGTCTTCGAGCACGAGCGCCGCGGCGCGCAGGCGGAAGAAGGCTTTCCACACGCCAAGCAGAAATATGACCGAGACGAGCGCGAGCAGCCATGCGGCGGAGAGTCCGAGCGCGGCGCGCGCAGCGGCGAGGATGATGCCGCCGAAGAAGACCGCGACGAACAGAAGATTCGAGATGAGAACGTAGCGCCAGAGGTGCGGCGCGTAGACGCGCGTGATCTTGAGTTGCCGCGTGGTGAACTCGAAGAGTTCTGCGAGCGTGCAGTCTTCGAGCGAGGCCGTCAGGCACGCGGGCACGAAGCGGATGGGCAGTTCGGCCTCCTGCAACGCGAGCGTCAGAGCGTAATCGTCGGAGGCAGCGCCGCGCCAGCGCCCGCGCACGTTCAGCCGCTCGAAAGTCTCTCTGCGGATGGCGGTCGAGCCGCCCCAACAGAAGTTCCGCCCGTCGTCCTGACCGAGCGCCGAGGCAATCGAGGCGTTCCAGACCGAGCGCAGGTGCGAGGCCACGCCGCCGACGACGGGCAGGAACCAGCGGTAGCCTGTGGCTGCCCCGGTTCGCTCGTCTTCGAGCGGCGCGACGAGCGCGCGCAGCCAGTCCGAACGGGGCCGCGCGTCCGTGTCAACGAAGATGAAGACTTCGCTCAAAGGGTCGCAGACGGCGACCGCCGCGCGCAGGTTGTGAACCTTCTGCCCGCTCTCGGTCGCGCGCCCCGCGACGACGAAGCGCGCGCGTGCCGCGCTCTCGCCGGCGAAGTCGCGGCTCAACTCTCCGGCGACGGCGAGCGCCGGGTCTTCGGCGTGGTCGGAGACGAAGACGAGTTCGTAAGCGGGGTAGTGCTGCGTGAAGAGCGCGGAGAGGTTTTCGCGCAAACCCTGATCTACGCCGCGGCACGGCACGAAGACGGAGGCGGGCGGCATGTAAAGCGGTCGCTTCGCATCAAGCTCGCGCCGGAAGAGCGCGAGCCAGCGCACGCCGCCGCGCAGCGACAGTGCGCCCTGCAACAGCACCAGAGCCGCCAGAAAGTAGAAGAGCCACATCCCGCTTCAAAGCCGCCCCGCGCGCGCGCACGCGCCCGCCGCTCACCTGATGGTGATTTCGATGGTGAAGGGGATGGCCGGGCCTCTCTTCTTTTTGTTCCAGACGGCGATGAGATAGCTCCCCGTGTCAGGCAGTTGGCCCGACCAATCTTTCACCTCCAGCGCGCCTTCGATTGCGCCGCTCGGAGCAGTGATCGAGAAGATGGCCGCGCCCGCGCTCGAAGTCACGTGCACGGAGATGGTCTGCCCCGCCTTCGCCGCGAGCGTGTAGGTGTAGCCGTGCGCGTTGTCCGCCGACGCCTTGAGAACCGCCGTCGTCCGGCCTCTCTCGAACCTCACGACCTTCGGCTGCCCGCCGACCTGAGCCGAGGCGCTGACTGCGAGACAGCAGACGGCGACGGCGACGAGGGCGAGCGACGCCGCGACTTTCCGAACTCTTTTCTCCATTCGATCTCCTTTTAGTTTTGGTTTGAAGTCGTGACGCGTTAACGCGCGCAGGTCTGTGCGCGACCGCCGTCAATCGAGTAGGTCGCGCCCGTGATCCACGCGGCCTGGTCGGAGGCGAGGAACAGGATTAGCCCCGCGACCTCTTCCGGCGTGCCGACGCGACCGATGGGGTGCGTCGTCTTCGAGTGTTCGAGGAAGGCCGCGTACTTCCCTTCGTCCATGCCGCCGCGCCGGTGAATCTCGGTGACGACGACGCCGGGGTTGACGGCGTTGACCCTCACGCCTTTCGGCGCGAGTTCGAGCGCGGCGCAGCGCGTCAGTTGGTCAACGCCGGCCTTCGAGACGCAGTAGGCCAGCACGCCGGGGAAGGCGCGCAGGCCCGTCACGCTCGACACGTTGACGACGTTGCCCGGTCGCCTTTCGAGATGCGGCATGCAAAGCTGCATGAGGTGGAAGACCGAGCGGAGGTTGACGTTCATCATCGCGTCCCAGTCGGCGAGCGCGGTCGTCTCGACCGTGCCGTTCGCAATGATGCCTGCGGCGTTGACGAGTACGTCGAGGCCGTCGAAACTTTTAAACGTTTCCTCGACCGCGCGTCGTGCGTCCTCCTCGACCGTCACGTCGGCGCGCACCTCGACGGCCTCGCCTCCGCGCGCGGCGATCTCTTCGGCCACTTCCCTCAAGCCTTCCGCGCTGCGTGCGACGAGCGCGACACGCGCGCCCGCCGAGGCGAAGCGGAGCGCCGTCGCGCGCCCAATCCCCGATGTCGCACCCGTGACGAGCGCGGCCCTTCCGTCCAACTCCCCTGCCATCCCGGCCCCCCCGAAATCAATTGCGTTGGTGCTTGCGAGCAGGCCCACATCTTCAGACATTCACGCCCGATTCGCAACACCGGAAGGCCGGATTGTTTCGACCAGACGCTTACGGCACGTGCGGCTCGACGAGTTTGTCGGCCTTGTCGTCAACGAACACGTCGAAGACGGCGAAGAGTGGCGCGGGGTTGGGGAAGAAGATCGCGTGATTGTTGACCAGAAGCGAGCGGGTCTTGTCGTCGAAGGCGATGGCCGAGGGGTTCGCCCAGGGGAGCGGACTCGAAGGGTTAGAGGGGTTCGCCGCCGGGCCGCTGTAACGTGCCTCCTCCGTGCCGTCGGGCCGCAGAACGCTGATCTGGTTGTAGCCCGCAAGCGCGACGCGCGCTCGCCGCCGAAGCGAGGCACGCGATCAGGGCGAAGGCGGTCAGGAAGGAGGCCGGCTTTGCGCGGGTGCGGCCTTGAAGCGTCGGGCGAGGGCTTGTTTGTCTTGTCGGGTGTCATTGTTCCTTCTCCGGTTCTCAAAAGATTGGTTCCATCCCGGCTCGTCACGCACGCGCTGGTTTCTATTGCCCGGCGCGCGGTGATTGCCTTACAATCGCGGCGCGCGCTGCAACGCTTCGAGACGTGTCTCGCCTGGCTCATTTTTCGTCAGCGCAAACATACCCGCACTTGGGCGTGCGCGTACTGTTGAAGCGCCGAAGAGGCTCCGAAATTTTCCCGAACAAATCCCGTCGCTCCGGATGAGCAAATACACACCCTACGTCTTCGAGTTCGGCTCCTACGTCCTGAACCCGCCGGAGCGCCTGCTGCTGCGCGAAGGGACGCCCGTCGAGATGCCGCCGAAAGTCTTCGACCTGCTGCTCGCGCTCGTCAGCCGCGGCGGCCACCTTCTGGAGAAGGACGAGTTGCTGCGGACGGTCTGGGAAGGCAGGGAGGCGTTTCAGTTACGCGGTCGCGGGCATGCGCCGCGAGGCCGCGGAGACGCTCGAAAGGTTGGAGGAGTTTTCGCGCCACCGCTACGTCCCGCCTTACTTCATGGCGTCCGTCTGCGTCGGGATGGGGATGAATGAAGAGGCGCTTGAGTTTCTTGAGCGAGGCATCGAGTGCCGCGACGGTTGGCTCACCTGGCTCGGCGTCGAGCCGCGCTTCGACCCGCTGCGCGGAGATGCGCGCTTCACAAGCCTGCTCCGGCGCATCGGGCTGCCGCAGGCAAGTGAAAAATAGAATCCGGCTCTTGAGTTAAGACGCCGCGGCGGAGGCGTTCGGCAGTTCCAACCAATTCTGTATTCCCAGACTCATAGCATTCAGGTTAGCCGTTCACCGACGCGTTGAGTCGCAAGTGAGGTGCATTCATGGCAGAAGGCGAGATGCTTTCGACGAAAGACCTCTTCCTGCTGGCAGTGGGACTCTACACGCTACAGACGCCCTGGCCGGAGGGAACCTCCTCGGGCAGGGACTTCTACCTCGACAAGGACAAGAACTACGCGCTGCGCGAGACGGCTTGGAATCCGCTCTGGCTGGGCGGCGCACAGAAGGCTTGGGAGAGCGTCCGCTACCGCGACTGGCTGATAGCCAACATCTCCGCCAACCTCACCGGCAGCACGCACGACTTCGGGGCCATCTCCGAGCCTGTCTTCGTCTCGCTCGACCTGCTCGGCACGGAGTTCAAGCCGGGCATGCCGAACGCCTCCGAGGCCATCAAGAAGGCCGTCACGACCAAGACCGGCTACGAGCGCAGCATCTACACGACCCTCGTCGTGGGCCTCTCCGAACAGGAGAGCGCGGGTCAGCGCGTCGTCGTCCTCGGCGCTGGCATGCGTCGGCGCACGCGCGTCTGGAAGGAGGAGTCGCAGGCGCTTCAGGCCGACGTGGAATTCTTCGTGCCCTTCCTCCCATTTCCGAGCGGCGAGGAGCCGACGGACAAGTCGCGACCGAACGCGCGCTCGATCAACGCCGGCATCCGGATCACGCGCGCCAACGGCAGCGCCATCGGGAAGGACGAGGCGGAGAAAGACCTCGCCGCCGTTCGCTTCAACCTCCGCGTCCCCTTCACGGCGCGCGTGGTGAACGCGTTCGACGAGGCGATGAAACGCTTATACTTCCGCGACGCGCCCACCGTGCCGGTTCAAAGCTCGTTCCCTTCGTTCTACAAATGGGAGCCGGGCGACCTCGTCACCAACTTCGGCGAGCCGACCATCGAAGTGCAGAAGCTGCCGTTGAAGGGCGAAGGCTCGGAGCCTGCGAAGTGGGAGACGTTCAAAGACTGGAAGGGCTTCGTCGAAGAGTTCTGCACCTCGTCCGACGGCAACGAACTCCTGAACGCGCCCATCGGCCCGCTCCTGCTCGAAACGGTCTCGGACAGCAGCAGCATCAAGGACATACTCAAGTCGCAGCGCGGCGACATCAGGAAGGACTTCGAGGAGGCGCAGAAGGAGCTTGAGGAGGCCGCGCAGCTCCTCAAAGGAATCTGGGAGGGGGACATCCCAGACCCGGGCAAGAAGCCCGACAAGACGGAACCCGGCTCAAGCCAGCGTCGGCTCGGCGGCCTGCTCGAATCGCTGGGGCTGCTGAGCGGCAAGCCGGGCAGCGGCGGCAACTTCAAATACAGCCTCGCCAAGCTGTCGGCGCTTTCGGTCTGGGACGTGTTGAGCCGCCTGCTGGACGAGCTGGACGGCTTCCCCCTCTACGTCTCCGGCATTGACCCGAAGGAGAAGGACGGCAAGCGCATGGCCTTCTCGCTCGCCTCGCAGTCGGCCCTCGACGCGCCGCGCAAGCACTACTTCGGGCTGGCGGGTCTGGCCTACAATATCCCCGTTAAGACGACCCCGAAGAAGAAGAAGGCCGCACCGGAAGACGACGCGGAAGAAGACCCCGTGCTCGTCCTCGGCGAAAGGTACTTCACCGACGACGAACATCTCGTCATTGACGACGACGAAGCTGAAGACGATGACTTTGTCGTCGTTCCTGACGCGGAGGACAAGAAGGAAGACGAAAAGAAGGACGAGGGCAAGGAGGAGAAGAAGAGCGGCGTTGATGTCAGGATACAACTGGGCAAGTGGCTCAGCGGCGAGACGCTCGACGACAACTGGTTCCGCCGCCTGCTGCCCGCCGCAGGCTCGGAGAAGTCGCCGTGGAAGCGGCGCGTCCCCGTGCCCGGCATCCGTCTCTTCCCCTTCCAGCGCACGCTCTCCGACGACAACAACTCGGAGGCGGTCTACACGCTCGCCCTGCGCGGCGACCTCCTGAGCCTCGGCTTTGATCTCAAGGGGAATACCAAAGAGGGACTGACGTTCCTCAAGTTCGGCAAAGGCCCGCTCTCCTACTTCGGGCTTGGTGCGGTCGAGGCGCGCATCGCGCTCCTGTTCGCCGCTGGCCGGGTCGCCTTCGGCATCGGCGTCAAGCTCAAGAACATGCGCCTCTCCTTCGGCCCCAAAGAGCAGGAGGGCGAAGAAGAGGAAGAGAAGGCCGCGGGCGACGAAATCATCGCGGGGCTGCAAGAGCTTCTCGACGACGATTGGGTCGCCGTGCCCGAACCCAGGAAGCCCGACGAGAAGAAGCCGAAGACGCGGCTGGGCGCGAAGAAGAAGGACAAGTTTTCGATCTCGGTCGGCTACCTCACCCCGCTCGCCGACGGCAGCGGCGGCACGCTCGACGTGCAGCTCTACGACCAGAAGGGCGTCCGCGGCAAGATGGTCTGGATTCCCATTGACCGCCGCGCCGCCTCGGTCTACCTCAAGGACATCGGCATCGCGCTGAAGGGGCTTGAAAACGTCGAGCTGGGCAAGGGGCTGAGTAAGGACGCGCAACTGAGCGTCGCGCTCAACGGCGGACTGCGCTGGCCCGCCTTCGAGCTGGGTTTCATTGGCGCGTCGCTCAGTTTCTCCTTGAGCGAGTTCGGCCAGGTCAAGTTCGGCCTCGAAGGGCTGGACGTTTCGCTCAAGGCCGGCAGCGTCCGTATCTCCGGCAGCTTCCTGAAGAACGGCCTTGAGTACGGCGGCAGCCTTTTGATCGAGCTGCCCAAGCTCTCCATCGCCGCCATCGGCTTCTATGGCCCCATCGCCCTCTTCGACATGCCGCCCGACGAAGACGTGTTGCTGGACTTGAGGCTCGGCAAAGTTCACGCGAAGCTCTACAAAGAACTCGCCGACCGCAAGATCACGCCCATCAACTACAAGCCCGTCAAGAATAGCTTCCCCAAAGGCGCGTGGGTGCTCGACGCACAGGACGGCAAGAGCTACACCGTCATCCGCGACGGCGGAAAGCTTCACTTCCTCAGCCCCGACAAGGCCGTCTTCGTCTACGGCGCGGTGAGCGCGGGCAGCGGCGGCGGCATACAGATGGGGCCTATCGAACTCAACGCCGTGGCGCTCGGCTTCGGTCTCAATCGTCGGCTCGTCGTCCCGCCCATTGAGGAGGTGGCCGAGTTCCCGCTGGTCAAGATGGTGATGGGCGAGGGCGGCTACCAGAAGGACGACGAGAGCGGCACCTTCATCGGCCAGGTGAGCAAGCCGGTGGAGTCGGGAGCGTTGCTGAAGGACATGGGCGACGCGCTGGAGGCGGAGAGCGGGCAGTATTTCGTCTGCGCCGGAGCGCGCTTCACCATCGCGCGCGTGTTGGACTGCTTCGCCCTCGTCGTCGTGCAGTGGGGCAACGAGTTCGAGCTGTCGCTCCTTGGCCTCGCGCGCTTCAAACAGCCGAGCGACCCGAACGCCAAGCCCATCTGCTACGTTGAGATGCAGCTCCTCATGACGATCAAGCCGAGCGAGGGGAGCTTCAAGTTACAGGCGCTCCTGACCAGCAACTCCTGGGTCTTGAACAAGGACTGCAAGCTGACGGGCGGCTTCGCGGTCTTCGCATGGTTCGGCGGCCCGCACAAGGGGGACGTGGTCGTCACGCTCGGCGGCTACCACCCGCGCTTCAAACGCCCGGAGCATTACCCCATCGTGCCGCGGCTCGGTCTGAACTGGCAGGTCAGCCCGGAGCTTTCCGTCAAGGGCAGCGTCTATCTCGCCTTCACGCCCTCGTGCGGGATGGTCGGCGCGCGTCTCGAAGCCGTCTTCCGCTCGAACCGCGTGTCGGTCTGGTTCACGGCTTACCTCGACGTGATCGTCAACTGGAGTCCCTTCCACTTCGAGGCCGACATCGGCGTCTCGCTGCGCGTCGAAGCCAGCCTCTTCCTCTTCACGCTCAAGCTGACGATCAGCGCGACGCTCCGGATGTGGGGCCCGCCCGTCGGCGGCATCGCGCGCCTCGAAGTCTCCGTCATCACGCTCGAACTCCCCTTCGGCGCGAAGCGCGAGGAGGCCGCACCGCAACCCATCAAGTCCTGGGAGCTGTTCTGCCGCAGCTTCCTCAATCCGAGCGAGGCGGACAAGAAGGCGGGCGAAAAGAATCCGTGGGTGACGCCCATCACCCACGCAAACCTCGTCTCCGGACGCAGCAACGTCGCGGGACTCCCCGCAGCGACGGCGAAGCCGGAGGCGATGAAGCCCAACGACGGCGCGTGGAAAGTGCGCCCTGACCAGTTGGAGCTTGCAGCCGCGGCGGTCGTCCCGCTGACGACGCTGAACGTCGGGCGCGTCAAGACCAACAGCCCGCCCGCGGGCGTCGAGGAGCGCGTCCCTTCGGGCAACTCCCTGCTTGTGTCGAAGCCGGTCGAGCTTGAGGCCGCGGGCTTGCAGGTGAGGGCTTACGAGAAACCGCTCGGTGTTCACCCGATGGGCAAGGCGCTCCGGTCGGTGCTCAACGTCACGGTCGTGCGCGACGATATTTCAGAAACATCGTCGGTTGATCTGTCGGAGTGGCTCGTCGAAACGGAGACCACCTCGCTGCCCGCGGCGCTGTGGGACGCCGCCGCGCCCAGGCCGAACGGCCCCACGAAGCCGAGCGCCGAACTCGTCCCCGACTGCATCACCGGCATCAAGCGCCTCAAGCCGCCCGCGGGCCGGCGCGGCGCGCAAACCTCGCTTTTGAAGATGACCTGGCACCCGCTCGACCCTTCGACCGTCACGCGCAGCAGTGCCCCGCAGGAGGTTCCGACCGGGACGCGCTCGCGCGACGTTCAGACGGCTGCGACCGGCAAGCAGGCCAGGCACGCGCTCGTCGCCGAGGCGCTCGTGGCGGCTGGCTTCCAACTGGCATGGCAGCCGTCGCAGGCGCAAGTTCGCTTCCGCGAATTGCAGTCCGAGCCGCTGGCCGGCGCGGTGGCGTCCTCAGTCGAGTAAGCGACGACAACCGGGAGGAGAACGATGTCAACCGAGCAACCGGACGCCCCCACAAACGCTTTGATGGACTTCTACGACAACTACCAGACGCCCCTGACGGCTGGGTCGTACCGCCTCGTCCTGCAACAGACGGTCAGCCTTCAAGGCGGCGAGGAGCATCACTACTACCGCGACCAGCCCTTTGAAGTCCTCGCGCCGCGCTACGCGGTCGAGGGCAGCGAGATACAGGCCCGCTTCCCGCCGCCGGGCGGCGTCGCGGACTACCGGAACGCGCTGCCGCACCTCGTCCTCCGCACGCGCAACCTGCCGTGGGAGAGGGCGGTCTGGCCCGGCGCGGGGTGTGAGCCTTGGCTCGCGCTGCTCGTGCTCTCCGAGCAGGACGCAGTTGAAGGCCGGGCCGAGGTGAAGACCGGCACGGTCGCAGACCTCGCTCCGGCCAACAAGGCTTCCGCCGTCTGGTCGCGCACGGAGGGCGGCGCGAGTGTCATGCTTCCGAAGTTCTCGCGCGACGGCGAGGACGCGGAGACGCCCGTGCGCCTGCTTGACCTCGACCTCGAACTCTTCCTCAAACTCTGCCCGCGCCGCGAAGAGTTGCCGCTGCTGGCGCACATCCGGCGCGTGGACACGGCGGACAAGGTTCCGCTTGAGATGGTCGCCGACGGCGAGTTCGCGGTGCTCGTCGCCAACCGCTTCCCGCAGACGGGCGCGAGCACCGTCCACCTCATCTCGCTCGAAGGCTGGGACGCGCTGCTCGACGCGCCCGCCGGGCAGACGCACGGGGGCACGCGCCTGCGGCTCGTCACACTGGGGAGTTGGAGCTTCGTGAGCGACCCGGCGGGACAGGACACTTTCGGAGGGCTTATGCGGCGGCTGCGAAACAGAGCCGCCGTCTTCGGCGTCGCGCCCCCGGCGCAGGGCGTTGACGTTTACGTGAGCGAGGCTCTCGCGCGCGGCTACGTGCCCATTGACTACCGCCCGCTTGAGAGCACGCCTACTTTCGCGTGGTACCGCGGGCCTTTGTCGCCCGTGGTCAGGCCGTCGCTCAAGCAGCCGCCCTTCCGGAGCGCCGACAGCGCGCTCATCTTCGACGAGCGCGCGGCCCTCTTCGACGTGTCATACGCCGCGGCGTGGCAGCTTGGGCGATTGCTGGCGCTCGCCTCGCCGGCCTTCACGAAGGGCCTGCGCCTCTTCGTCGAGCGCCGCCACAACGCCGCCGAGTTCGCGCGCCAGGTCGAAAACTTTCTTGAGCTGCACCGCAGCGCCTTCACAGACCTCAAGTCCAAACCGCCGCGCCCCGGCGACGAACGCATCGCCGTCGCCGACGAACTCGTCGAGTGGATCGCACGCGCGGTGCTGCTCTACCCCGTCCCCTTCCACTACCTCGTCCCGCACACGTCGCTGCTGCCGCAGGAGTCTCTGCGCTTCTTCCATCTCGACGACAACTGGGTGGACGCGCTCGTGGACGGGGCGCTCAGCGTCGCCGTGCGCGGCCACGCGGACGAGGGGCTGGCCGCGCGCGCCGATATGCAGTCGGCGCTGTCGAAGATCGTCTCCCAGCACCGCCTGCGCCTTCTGGGGAGAGACCCGGAGTGGAACCCTTCGGAGCACTTCATGGACGTTCCCAAGTCCGGCTTCATCTTGCGTTCGAGCGTCGTCACGGACTGGCCCGGAGTCGAGATCACGGCGACGACCGACGCGCCGACGGCTGCGAACCTCCCCGAAATTCTGCGCCTCGACCAGATCGCCGACGGAGTGCTCTTCTGCCTCGCACGCGGCTCCATCAAACAAGTGACCTTCCGCGAGCCGCGCGAGGGGCTAACCTTCGGCGTGGACACTGACGGCAACGTGCAGGCGCGCACGTCCGAGAAGAAGTTCAATGTCAGGCCCGCGTTGCTGCGCACGGGCGCGCGCGCGGGCGTGGCCGACGTGGCCGCGCTCCGCGGCAAGCTGGCCGAGTCTGAAAAGCGCAAGGTCGGGCCAGCCGAGTTCGCGCTGCAAATGATTCGCATGCCCGAAGAGCAGGTCATCAAGTGGGGCTGAGGGTTCTCTCATGACTAACGGAAAGCATCTTCTCGTGCCCGTCCGCGTGCAGGCGCTGGTCATTGACGAACTCGTCGTCGAGCGCAAGCCCATCCTGAAGATCAACGAGCAGAGGAGGGTCGCGGGCGACGGCAAGTGGTCGCGGGTCGTGCAGGACTACAAGCTGCTGATTAACGCGCTCGGCTCGCCCGGCCCTCGGCCTTTCTTCGGCGCGACGCGCACAGCCTGGGGGCAGACGGCTGACCAGCTCGTCCTCGCCGCCGACTCGCCCGCGCTGCCGCGCAACGAAGATCGCGGCGTCTACCTTCACTGGGTTCTGCCGCCGGGGCTGCGCCACTCTTACAGACCCAACTCGCTCGACTTCCCCGCCCTGCCCGACCAGTGGCTCATCGTGCGCTTCTTCCGCCGCGGTGCCGAGCAGCAGCGGACGACGAAGGCGTGGTTTCTGGACGGCGGCCTCGTGGTTGGTAAGGACGGCCCCGCCAACCTGCTCGTCGCCACCGGCAAAGAGTACGCGGCGCGGCGCGTGGGCCGGGTAGTGCCCATCGAAGAGTTCAAGCCCGCGGACTTCGCGGGCGAGCGGACGACCATCACGGCCATCGGCAACCGCTACACAGGCTCGCCCACCTTCACCGCCAATGTCGCCGAGAACCGCAACGTCTTCTCGTGGCACGACGACCTCGGCGACCTGCGCGAGCCGCGCGGCGACGGGAAGGTTCCTAAAGATGCAGCCCTTACTTACCTCCTGCTTGGTTGGTATCACGACCCGCAGGACGAGCCGTTCGCGGCGCTGCCCTCTCAACTCTCGAAAGAGAACACCAACGCCCCGCCAGGCGCGCTCGACGTGTTGAAGGCCCTCGGATGGCACCTCGATGCGGAGCCGCCCGCAGACCTTTCGTCACACCGCTGCCTCTTCCACGGCATGGTCGCCCACGTCAACTACTGGAACCCGAACACGTACCAGGGGACGATGCTCGGCTACCCCGGTTCGCCCTCGGTCGAGGGGACGCTCGGCAGCGAGCCGCCGGCTTTCAAGGTCGGCGTCGGCAACAGCGCGGAGGACGCGCTGGTCTCGCTGGTGTCGAGCGAGTACAGCGGCACGAAGGAGGCACCGAACCTTTGGAAGGCTCTGGAGGCCGTCATCTACCGCCAGCCCGAATCCCTCGTCGGCAGTTGGAACGCCGCGCCGCGCGACCACACGGTGCACCAGAACTGGTTTAACGCGCAGGAGGCGGGCAAGGTCTGGTTGATCCGCCCGCGACCGGGGAGGGAGGGCACCTTCCCCGCCGACCCCGCCGCGACGACCGCGCAGACGGCGGTCAAGCCGACGCCTGAACAGCTCGCCGCCTTGAAGCGGCTCAACGAGCTACAAACCGCAGCCGACGCCGCCAGCCGCGAGTTGTCCGCGCTCCAACAGGACTTGTACGCGTGCTGGTGGAGGATGTGCGAGAAGACGCGCCGCGACTTCTACGCCGACGTGGAGGACGAGGAGAAGGACTGCGAGGCGCTGGCCCGGCGCATCAAGACGCTGCGCGCTGAGCGCGATGCGTTGTTCGGGCAACTGCGTGCACAGCAGGCGTTCGCCGCGGGGCTGCCCGCGGAGCTTGAGCTTCATTCGGATTCCGCGCCGCGCTTCTGGACGCCTGCCGACCCGTTCGTCGTCGTCAAGAACTGCGGCGTGCCGACCAAGCACCACTTCCCCAACCCGCTTCCTTGCCGTCTGCCCGAACGAATCGTCAACGCCGCAGAGGTCAAGTTGGGGAGCGAGACCAAAAAGTTCAGCGCCGCTGCCGACGACGTTGCGCGGCTCGCGGCCTCTGTGCGGAAACACTTCGCGGAGCGCGACCCGATACTGACGAGCATGCTCGAAGAAGCCTCCGTGGTCGAGCAGGCGGTGAGCGACCTCGTGACCGGAAGCCTGCTGACGGAACCGCGGCTCACCTCCGCCGGCAAATGGCGCGCTTGGACTCAAAGGCTCATCAAGGATTTGACCTCGGACGGCAATCCCGGAGACCTGCCGCGCGACCGAATCCGCTTCGGCAAACCCGACGCGCTGGACGTGCGTCCGGGCCTGCTGGCGGAGCTTTGGGCGCAACAGCCCTGGTCGCCGCTCTTCATTGACTGGAAGATCACCTGGCGACCGACGAAGAACACAGGGCCTGACCTCGGCCCCGTCTGGTGTCTGGACGAATACGATTACGAGCCGAAGGACAGGCAATCGCTCCCTTCCGGCGGTGCCTCCGTGAGCGGGCGCAGCATGCTCAGCCCCGTGGACGGGCGCATCTTCGACGAGCCGCTCGCAACGCTGCGCGAGCTCCTCAAGCCCGTGCCCGAACGCGAAAAGAAGAAGGGGCTTAACCCGGCCTTCCCCGCCGCGGTGGCTGAGATTCTTTCACGCTACCGGATCGTCTGGGACAAGACGCTCGACGAACTCTCGCGCGCGGGGATGATGGGACAGGCGCTGTCCGGCTTCCATCAGGCGCTGCTGCGCCGCGACGTGACGCTCCCGCGCGTCACGCCCGACCCTGCACGCCCCTGGGCCGCCGACGACCTCAGCTTCCGCGACTCAGTTGTCGAGGCGCTGTTCGACGCGCCGGGGCAGGGCGAGCCTGCCGCCGAGCGGCTCGCGCCGCCTTCGCCCACAGACCCCGCGCTCGATTTCACTTTGCTGCGGGCGGGCGCGTTTCAACTCGAAGAGCTGTGGCTCGTGGACGACTTCGGCCAGTGGGCCGACTTGCTCCGCGGCACTTCCGCGGGCGGCTCCGCCGGCCAGGTCTTTCACCCGCGCGCGCGCTGGCACGACGATCGCTTCGTCATGGCGATGCCGCCGCGCGTCGTCCAGCCCGCACGCCTCAACTTCCGCTTCACGACGGCGACAGACGACGGCCCAAACGTCGGCGAATCCGACCCCGCGCTCGGCTCCGTCTGCGGCTGGATTTTTTATAACGCGCTCGACCGGGCGCTCGCCGTCTGCGACCGCGAGGGTCGCCTCGTCGGCGAGTTGGTCGTCGTCGAAGAGCGTGGACGCTTCCTCGTCAGGTGGGAGGGTGCACCGGGCGTCGGCGACCTCGAACGGGTTCGCAACCCCGAACTCAGGGCCTTCGCGCAGTCGCTGGTCGAACCGACGCCGACGGCGAAGCCGAGGCTTCACGAGCTGCTTGCGTTATCCGACCGCGCGCTCGAACGCATCCGCCCCGCAGCCGAGCGGCGCGACGCCGTGCTCTTCGGGCGACCGCTCGCGCTGGTGAGCGCGCACGTCGGCCTCGAACTCTTCGGCAAGGCGTGGACTGACCCGCACTGGACTGACCCGAAGAAGAGGCCCGCCGCCGAACCGCCTACCGGCACGGGCGACGCAACGCTCGACGCGCTGCGCGTCCGCGTCCTTCTGGGCTGCGCGCACAACACGGAGGACGGCCTGGTCGGTTACTTCAAGGCGCGCGACTTCAACCGCATCGTGCCCGCACAGATACTGCCGGGGCTAAAGCCTTCCACTTACCTCGCGCACCCGGAGCAGGACGCCGTGCGCGTCAGGTTCGGCGCGGCGGAGCCGCTCACCCTGTTGATGGACGCGTGGGGTTCTGTGCAGGCCGCGACCGGCCTAGTCCCCGCGAAGACGATCACGCTGGCGCACGCCGAGCTGGACAGGACGCTCGCGCAGATGGAGGCTTCGTTCAGCGTCGGCCCCGTCCTGCTGCAACCCGGCAGAATCGCCCTGCCCACGCCCGTCAGCGACAAGGGGCGCTGGCACTTCCGCGGGCCTTCGACCGGAGATGCGGCCACTCCCGTCGCCCCGTCCGACCCCAGGTACTTCGACGACCAACCCTTACTCGCAGCCGAAGGGCGACTGCTGCTTCTGACTTCGGAAGAATAGGTTTTTGAGGAGAGCGAAATGGCGGATAACAAACTATTCGACTTCAACGCCCGCACCGTCACCTCCGGCCAGGCGGAGGCGCTGGAAATCGCCGTCAAGAACAGCAGCAGCACCGCAGCGTGGGCCGGCCCCCTGCTCATCGAGTTCAAGCTCCCCTCGGAACTGGTGGCCCCGCCCGTCCGCGAGGCCGTGCTAAAGGCGCGCACCAACGATGACCCCAGGAACATGGCGGCCCTCGGCGGCGTCGTCACCGCCGCGGCAGGGTGGTCGGTCTGGGCCATCAACGAGCCGAACGATCACATCGTCGTCATCCGCGTCTTCAACAACGTCAACCAGCAGACCGGCGCGGCCAACACCACGCCAACCAGGCTCGACGCGGGCGTCGCCATCCCGCTGCGCATCCCGCTCGCTACGAGGGCCACCCGCACGCAGTTCACGATGCGCTACGGCTACCAGACCGGCAGGGGCAAGGAGACGCGCGTTGACGGCTCGCTCGAACTGACCCCCTCTCACCTCGGCGAGTGGAGGCCGGAGGTCAGCCTCACGACCGAACACCGCAGCCCGACTATGATCGAGCCGGGCCGCCCGGTGAAAATCTCCTGGAGCATCAAGGACGGCGTGAGCGCCACGCTGCGCGGGCCGCTGCCGGGCGGCAACTCCGAGCTGACGCTCAGCCGCGACCGCACCTCGGACTTCTGGGTCGAGGAGGGGTCGCTGACGATCTACGCTGTCGGCCCGGCGACCTACATGCTGGAGGTGGAGGTCAAAGGCCCCGACGGCCAGCCGAACGTGCAGGTCATCAGGACGCTCATCATTGACATCTACTCGGCCGACAAATACGCCAGCCTCATCGTGCGCCCGAACCGCGTCCTGCCCAACGGGCAGGTCGAGATTGACTGGGCCGTGTGGGGCGTAGAGAAGGCTTCCATCGCGGTCGGCGACCGCTTCGACCTCAAGCTCGAACTGACCGAGCAGAACCTGAGCCGCACCTTCCAGGGGGCCGGCGTGTGGCGCGTCAACGCGAGGGACAACCAGGCGAGCGAGACCATCAGCCTCACCATCACGAACGACCCCGAACACAAGTCCTGGAAGGACGCGACCATCAAGGCCGTCCCGTGGCGCACGACCGCCAGACCCGCCTTCGACGGCAAGCCCGTCGCGCTGGCCGTGGCCGAGGGCAACATGGCGCTGCTCACGCGCGGCGGCCTCTACACGGCGCGGGTCGGTCGCGACGACACGGAGTTGAAAGACCCGGTCTTCGTCAAGTCAACGGCGGAAGGCAAAGCCTGGCACGCGCTCGCAGCCTTCGGGCGCGACTTCGTCGTCCTGCGGCAGACGAACGGCAACGACATCGTCCTTGAGCGTTACGACGCGAAGGGGCAGCGCATCAAGTTGCCGGTCACGCTGCCCGGCGACTTCCAGACGCTGGCGCGTCGCAACGGCACGGTCTTCGACCTCGTCAGGTTCGGCAACCGCGTCTACGTCGTCGCCGAAGCCGTCGCCTCTGGCCGTTGGGCGCGCAGCGCCTACTCCGTGCGCCTCGACCCGGATGAGCACGTGCGCCCCGAAGGACTCCTCTCGTCCCTGATTCATTACCGCCTCGTGAGCTTCGACGGGGCGCTCTACGCCTTCGAGCGCGGCTCGGGCCGGATGCTCCGCTTCGACCTGACGAGCGAGGGCGAGCTTGAGAAGCCGACCAGGGCCGCCAGCGCCGTCAACGAACAGGGCGTGTCAATGATTAAGACCGGGCTGCTCATTTCGGTCGGCTCCGTCCTCGCCGTCCTCGACCCGGCTGCGCTCCCCTCGCTCGACTCGCTGGCGATCTTCGGCCTACAGAACGTCGTCGAGTTTGACCTCAAGAGTCTGAGGCCGATGAGAAAGACCAACCAGATTCCGCACGACTTGATCTACAACCCGCAGCAGGATCGTTGGGCGGCGTGCGGCCACGGCCTGAGAATACAGGCGGGGGCCATCGCAGCCTTCCGCGGCGGGGCCTCAGAACGCCTGTGGGTGCTCCAGCCCGACGGCGAGATGCACACGCTCACGGGTGCGACCGAAGAACTCTTCGCCCCCGACTTCGTTGACACATTCCCCTCGAAAGTCCTGCCGCCGGCCCTCGACGCCAAGCGCGAGTTCACGCTCGTCAACCTGTCCGGCATTGACCTCGTGCCGATGGACGATGTGTGCCGCGCGGCTGGTCTTGAAGGGTTCAGCTCGGACGGCGTGGCGGAGTTGACGACACCGCCGCCGGAGAAGATGCCGCACGCGTCGCGCAATACTTTCAGCCTCTCCTACAACGCCGAAGAGCAGGGGCCGGTCATGCTGCGCCTCATGGCTGCGGGCTGCCTCGGCGCGCGCTACTTTCTCGAAGTGACGTTGTCGGGCCGCGGCCTCGCGAACGCCACCTCGGGCTTCAAGCGTCTGGCGGCTGACGGGAACGTGGCCAACGTCCCACAGACTTCGACCAGATACCCGACCAACGCCGACGTGGTCGTGAAATCGCCCGTTCAACTACACGAAAGGACGGCGCTCTTCGTCATCAACTCGACGCCCCACGACCTGGGACTCTCCCCAAGCGTCGGGGCGGATAAGGTCGAGACTTACGCGAAGGTCGAAATCGCGTACACGACGCCCGGCTTTAAAATCTTCATTCCGGGCAGGGAGAATGTCGGATACCTCCGGGTTGACGTTGATTACACCCAGCCGCTTGACTGCGTGGTGTCGCCCGGGAGCGAGCCACAGCGCAGCCTTATCCGCATCAACACGGACAACATCAACATGCTGGACGCCGAAGCCCAGCACCTCACTAACTACTTCACGGCCGCCGTCAGGTTCGACAGGTACGACGGGAGCAAATTCGGCATCCCGCCCCAGCCGTGGAACGTCTACTCCTGTCAGGTTCGTCTCAAATCCAAAAAAGTGCTGGACGGCGTGCGCATCGGCGACGCAGCCGCGCCCCGCGACGGCCAGTCAATCTTCGTCACGTTGGCGAGGCCAGAGAACGTCTCGAAGATTCGCATCGTGAAGTTCGATACCGACAGCCTCGAAACGACGGAGCTGGCCGCCGAGACGCCGGGCGGGGTCTTCTCGCTACCCAACGCCATCGCCGTCTCCGACCGCTACTACTACGCCATGTTCGGCGAGACCTCCTACCACCAGTCCACGCACAAGTTTGAATACCCGTTCAAGAGGATGATGGGTGGCTTCAAGGAGTACGTCGCTCTCGCTGCGTCTCCGTGGGGCAACATCTACTTCGTGGCGAAGACGGAGAAATTGGTCGGGCACGAGCGGCTGCCCGCCTACACTCTGGTGGTCGAACACTACCCTGAAAACTACAGGTCGGAAATCCCGCTCGACCCGATCAGCTTCCCCGTCAGCGTCCCGCCGCTGGCGGTCTCGCCGGACGGTAAGACCGTTGCCGTCTGCGACCAGGGCGGCCTGCTCGTCATCGAAGTGCCTGACAAAAAGGTGCAGGCGGTCAGGCCCGGCAACCTCCGCGAGCCGGCGCACGTCGTCTTCTCGCCCGACGGCCAGTGGATTTACTGCGTGCACATGACACGCTCCATCGGCGTCAACCCGCGGCGGGCCGTCGCCGGTCGCGACATCACCATCACGCGCGTCCGCGTCGGCAGGCTGAACGAAAGGCAGACCATCGCGCTGCCGAACGTCGAGGGCAACTTTAGCGTGACCGCGAGCACGCGAAAGTCTTTCGCCGCCCGCGCGAGTTACAAGGAGGAAGTCGCACTCACGCTGGCCGTCTCCTCGGACAACAAGAGCCTGTTCGTCTCGGCGGGCACGTCCATCATGAAGATCGCGACCGACTCCTTCACGCTCCAGCCGTGGCGCGCGACCGTGGAGTTGCCCTGCCGCCTCATCTTCGTGAAGAAGGCCGGGGCCAGCGCCTACACGGTCTACGCCCTCGGCTCCTCCTACGTCGGCGACGGCACCAGCGTGGACGAGTACAAGACTCACCTCTACGCCATC
>DATARW010000022.1:0-7683 GCA_036263975.1 Pyrinomonadaceae bacterium | reverse complement strand
CTTTGAAGTTCCCCTGCCGCTCGGCCTCGCATCTGGTCAACATGCGGCCCGACGGCTCCATTCAGTTCCCCTGCGCGTTCGTCTCGCTGCACCGCGGCGCGCCCGATATGTCCCTGCGCGAGATTTACGAGTCGCCGGAAGTCAGAGAGATCATCCGCCGCTCGCCGCAGATGTGGGACTTCTGCAAGGGCTGCAAGATCGGCTGCCCCTATGAAGTGTCGGCCTACCGCAACAGCCCGCTCACGGCGATTCGCGGCGCGCTCGATTTTCTGCAACTCAGTTGACCTAAAGCACACGCTTTGACGACGACGACAGAGAGCTTGATGCCCGCCGAAGTGGAGCGCACGCGCATGGCGCTCCCGTCTGAGAGCCGCGCCGAAGAGTCCGTGCCCGCGGTGCGCGTGCGCGGACTCTGCAAGCGTTACGCCGACGGCACGGAGGCCAACCGCGGCATTGACCTCGATGTGCGGCCCGGCGAAGTGGTTTCAATACTCGGCCCGAACGGCGCGGGCAAGACGACCTTCCTGCGCCAACTGACGACGGAATTGCGACCTACCGCCGGGCGGGTCAGCATCTTCGGCGTGGACGCCGTCGCCGAGCCTCTGCGCGCCAAGCGCGTGATGGGCATCACGCCGCAGGAGGCCGGTCTCTTCGAGTCTTTGACGGTGCGCGAGCATCTGGAATTCTTCGCGCGCTTCAAGCGCCTGTCGAAACAGGAGGCACGCGCCGCCGCGCACGAGTTGATCGAGGAGCTGGGCCTCTTCGCTGAAACGAATAAGCGCGTCGGCGCGCTCTCCGGCGGGCAGCGACGGCGCATCCTGATCGGGCTGGCGCTTCTGGGCCGCCCGCCGCTGCTCGTTCTGGACGAACCGACGACGGGGCTTGACCCTTCGTCGCGTCGCGCCGTGTGGGGCGTGCTGCGCCGCGCCGTCGCCGGGGGCGCGACCGTGATTCTCTCGACGCACTACATGGAAGAGGCCGAGCGCCTGAGCGACCGCGTCGGCATCATCGCACAGGGCCGACTCATCGCCTTCGGCACGCTCGACGTATTGCTGGCGCGGCTCGAACGCAGCTACCGCCTGAGCTACCGCGACCCGCTCGACCCGCCGGGCGATGCGCGCGTCCGCTACTGTGCAGGCTTCGCCGAAGCGCAACAGCACGTCGCGCGCGAGATGCTCTCCGAATACACAATCGCACGCGCCTCGCTCGAAGATGTTTATTTCAAGCTGACCGGCGAGCCGTTCGACAGAGACGCGTCGGAGGGCGTGCTGTGACGCGCGCCACCGACATCGCCTGCGTCTTCCGCATCCACCTCGCGCGCCTGCGCCGCGAGGCGGGGCCGTTCCTTCTGGCCGCGCTCGTCTTCCCTTCCGCGATGTACCTGTTCGCCGTCGCCATCGGCGGCGCTGAAGTGGCCCAAGCGGAGAGCCGCCTGCGCTTCCTCGCCGGTTCCGTCATCTTTTCGCTTTCGCTGACTTCGATCAGTTGGCTCGGCTATCTCCTTTTGGAGAACCGCTTCACGGGACGCCTGAAGCTCTTCGCGACGCTGCCGCTCGCGCCATCTTCTTACGTCTTCGGCGTGCTCATCTTCGCGCTCGCGCAGGCGGCGCTTGGGACGACGGCGCTGCTTCTGGTCGGGCGGGCGCTGGGCGTCCCGCTTCGGCCCAACTTCGCGCTGCTAATCCCGGTAATCGTTTTGACGATCCTGTGCCTGTGCGGCCTCGGCGTCGTCATCGCCGCGCGCGCGCGCAGCTTCAGCGAAGGCTCGCTCCTGACCGACACGCTCGGCGCGGGGCTGGTCTTGCTCGCGCCCGTCTATTACGCGCCGGAGGTGATGCCGCGCGCCCTGCGCACCCTCGCCCAACTGCTGCCGACGACCTACGCCGCACGCGCCGTGCAGACGACGCTCGCGGGCGGGCATGACATCGGCAGCGAACTGCTTGCGCTCGGACTGATGGCCGTCGCTACGCTCGCACTCGGCTTCAGGCTGATGAAGTGGCGGGAAGATTGAAGCGTTTGCGGAATGCTGATTGCGGATTAGAAAAGCAAACTTCGGATTGCGAATTAGAAAACAAGCTGTTGATTTGCATTCCGCAATCCGAAGTCCGAAGTCTACATTCCGAAATGTTATGAGGGTGCTCGTTCTCACACTGTCGTTCGGCTCCGGCCACGTTCGGGCCGCTGAGGCAATCGCGCAGGAACTCGTGCGGCAAGCGCCGGGCGCGGACGTGCGCGTCGTTGACGCGCTGGCGGACTCGCGTGTGCTGTTTCGAGCAGGCTACGTGTGGCCTTACTGGGCGATGGTGCGCCACGCGCCCGCGCTGTGGGCACGCTTCTTCGCGGCGCGCGTGGCGCGGATGGATGAGCAGACCGCCCCCGCGTGGGCGCTGCGCCGGGGTTGCCCGCGCGTCTTCGAGACGATTGCCGAACTCAAACCTGATGTGATCGTTGCCACCGAGGTCGCGGCGTGCGAGTTGGCCGCGCTCGCCCGGCGCGCGGGCCTGACGCGTGCGCGCATCGTCTGTGTCATCACTGACCACGAAGCGGAACCCGTCTGGGTCAAGCCGGAAGTGGACGCATACGCGGTGGCTGACGAAGGCGTGCGCGCGCAGTTGTGCTCGTGGGGCGCGCCCGCCGACAAGATAGACGTGTGCGGCATTCCGACCGACCTCTCTTTCAAAAAGCAGCACGAGAGGAAGGCGACGCGGGAGCGACACGGCATTGCTGCCGACGCGCCGGTCGTGCTGCTGATGGGCGGCGGGATGGGGCCGACGCGGATGGACGAGGTGGCCGCGCGACTCTGCGAGAGCGGCGTGCCCGTGCAGGTCTTTGCCGTCGCGGGTCGAGACGCGCGCGCGCGCCGCAGGCTCGCGCGGCTGCGCGCCGTGCCGCCCGTCTCGTTGCGCGTGCTCGGCTGGGTTGAGGAGGTCGCGGCATTGATGCAGGCGGCTGACGTGCTTTTGACGAAGCCGGGCGGACTCACTCTGGCGGAGGCGACGCTGTGCGCGCTCCCCGTCGTCATGTTCGACGCCATTCCCGGCCCGGAACAGCGCAACGCCGCGCGGCTCGCCGCGGCAGGCGCGGGCGTCCTGACGAACGGTGCGCGGGAGACCGCAGCAGCGACGCTCTCGCTGCTGCGCGACGAGCACATGCGGCGGCGCATGTCCGCCTGCGCCGCGCGACTCGCGCGCCCGGAAGCGGCGTCGGCGATTGCACGGCTGGCGCTCGGCAATCCCGCGCACGCATCGAGGGCAGCGAACATGCAAGCACAGAGCGCGGCGAACAAGCACGCACAGAGCGCGGCGAGTACGCACGCACAGAGTGTGGCGAGGGGGACGAACGGATGAGCACGCGGCCTGTGCCAGATGCGGAGCGCGACCGTCCCGTGCTGATCCTTTCGATCTCGAACGGGGCCGGCCACATCCGCACGTCCGAAGGTATCGCCGCGGCGCTGCGCGCGGTTCAGCCGTCCGTGCCCGTTCTAATCGCCGACGTGGCAGATTACATGACGCCGCTCGCGCGCTTCACACACGTCACGGCCTACCTTTGGCTCGTCACACGCGCGCCCGCCGTGTGGGATCGCATTGACCGCTATCAGAAGCGACAGACGCATACGAGTCCCGAATGGTTCTACCGGCGCGGCTGTCGTCGCCTGTTCGAGTTGGCCGGACGCGTGCGCCCGCGCGCGCTCGTCGCCACGGAGGTCGGCTGCTGCGAGATAGCCGCGCTCATCAAGCGCGACCTCTCGCTCGACGCGCCGTTGGTCGCCGTGAACAACGAGCACGATGCCGACCGCGCGTGGGTGCAACCCGAAGTTGATCTCTACTGCCTTGTGTCGGAGCAGTGCGGCGACGAACTCATCCGTCAAGGCGCTTTGCGCGAGCGCATCCGCGTCTGGGGCGCACCGCTGGCGAGCGGTTTTGACGTTGACGTTGATGTTGATGAAGGCACGCGCGAGGCGGTGTGCCGCCTGCTCAGGCTCGACCCGCGGAAGCCGCTCGTGCTCGTCGCAGGAGGCAGCGAAGGGATGGGGCGTATCGAGGAGACGACCGCGCGTCTGCTGCGGCTGGAGCCGTCAGCGCCGCAACTCGTCGTGTTGGCCGGGCGCAACGAAAGGCTCAGGGCGCGTTGCGAGCGTCTGGGGGCGGGCGGCGGCGGCGAGGGGTTGCGCGTGCTGGGCTGGATGGGGCCGGAGCAGATGCCGAAGTTGATGCGCGCGGCTGACCTGATGGTCTCGAAGCTCGGCAGCATGTTCCACGAGGCTCTTGCCTCGGGGCTGCCCGTCGTGGCGCTTGAGCCGCCGCCCGGCGCGGAGCGCGTGCAGTATCGCCTGCTCGAAGAATGGCAGGTCGGCTGCCCCGTGCGGACGCTCGACGAAATGTGCTCGACGGTCGCCGAACTGCTCGCGCATCCGCACAGGCTCTCGGCCATGCGCGAGCAGGCGCGCGCGCACCGCAGGCTCGACGCCGCAGGGCGCATCGCGCGCTGGCTGGCGGAGGCGTCCAGCCGCGGGCAACAGGCCGGAGAGACTTTTCAACCCGCGCCGGACTGCGGCGCGCGCCTGCCTTCAGGAGTTGCATGCTGAACGCTTTGCCGATCATCGCGGGCGCGGCCTTTGCGGCGACGGGCGCAGTAGTCCATCACGCGACCTACGCGGTGCGCTCGCAGTGGCTCGGCCACACACACTGGCGCGGACGCGCGGACACGTGCGCCGTGGCTTTGACGTTCGACGACGGGCCTTCCGAAGACACGGAGCGCGTGCTCGACGTGCTTGAGCTTTACAACCTGCGCGCGGCCTTCTTCATGGTCGGGCGTCAGGTCGAGCGCTTCCCGCGGACGGCGCGGCGCGTCGCCGCAGGCGGGCACGAGATTGGGAATCATTCCTACACCCACCCGATCTACCTCTACCGCAGCGCGCGCGAGACGCAGCGGCAACTTGAGCGCACTCAAGAAGTCATCGCCGACGTGACCGGCCTGCGCCCGCGGCTCGCACGTCCGCCCTGCGGCGTGCGCACGCCCGCATACTTCCGCGCGGCGCGGAGCTTGGGTCTTCAGACCGTGCAGTGGACGCTCGCGGGTTTCGACTGGAAGGAGCGAAGCGCGCAGCGTATAGCGCGCGACGTGCTGCGGCGGGCCGAGGCGGGTTCGATCATCCTTCTGCACGACGGCGACAGCGAGAACTGCCGTGGCCGGGGCGCGACGGTCGCCGCGCTCCCGCTCATCATCGAAGGACTGAAAGAGAAAGGACTGCGCGTCGCGCCGCTCTCGCGCCTGCTCGAAGGCGCGGGCGCGGACGTGGCCTTTGACGAAGGGAAGAATCTCTTGATGAAGGAACAGAACGATGCCTGACGCTTCGCCAAAGTCGCCGATCCTGTTTCTGGATTTCGACGGCACGATCTCGGAGCGCGACGCGATTGACGCGCTCCTGGAAGCATTCGCCGCGCCCGAATGGCTCGCCGTCGAAGCGGAGTGGCAGGCCGGGCGCATCGGCTCGCGCGAATGCCTGCGCGCGCAGATGGCGCTCGTTCGTGCCGCACGCGAGGAGGTCAATGCGCTGCTCGACTCGATCAAAGTTGACCGCGGCTTCGCCGCGCTGCTGGAAACCTGCGCCGCCCGACGCGTGCCCGTCCACGTCGTCAGCGACGGCTTCGACTACTGCATCCGGCGCATTCTCGCGAACGCCGGCCCGCGCGTCGCTTGTGCATCGGGCGACGTGCGCGTCTATTCGAGCCGCCTCACGCCGGAGGGAGGGCGCTGGCACGTCGAGTTTCCATACTTCGCCGAAGGTTGCGCCCACGGCTGCGCGACCTGCAAGCCCGCGGTCATGCGTCGTCTGAATCGCGCGGGCGCGCGCACGGTCTTCGTCGGCGACGGACTCTCCGACAGGTACGCGGCAGAGAGCGCCGACCTCGTCTTCGCCAAGGGGAAGCTGGCCGACTACTGCCGCGCGCAATCAATCGCGCATGTTTTTTTCGAAGACCTCGGCAAGGTTGCGTCGTACCTCGAATCGCTGATGCGCGCCGACGCGCTCGACGCAGACGAGGCGGCGCAGGCCGTCGAAGCATGAATTCTCGAACCCGCAATCCAGAACAAGGGACGAAACACATGAGCACAGACATCGCCGCGCCCATACCTTTGACCCGCATCACCGACGAGCGGGAGTTGTTGGAACTGGAACGCAAGTATTGTTCATGGGGCGACACGGTTCACTACCTCGACCCGCCGAAGTTCTTCGACCGCTGCGAAGGCAATTACCTCTACGACCGCGACGGCACGCCTTACCTCGACTTGCAGATGTGGTACTCGGCGGCCAGCTTCGGCTACGGGAATCAGCGTTTGAACGGCGCGCTGAAGGATCAGATAGACAAGCTGCCGCAACTGGCGTGTCAGTATCTTCACCCGGAGAAGGTCGAGCTGGCGGCGGCGATTGCGCGACTCAACGAGTCGAAGTTCGGCATGAAGGGGCGCGTGCATTTCAACGTCGGCGGCGCGCAGGCGATTGAAGACAGCCTCAAGATCGTGCGCAACGCGACGGGCAAGAACCTCGTCTTCGCCTTCATGGGCGGCTACCACGGGCGCACGCTCGGCGCGTCGGCCATCACTTCGAGCTACCGCTACCGGCGTCGCTTCGGACACTTCTCCGACCGCGCGCACTTCGTCCCCTTCCCCTACTGCTTCCGCTGTCCCTACGGCAAGCAGAAGGAGTCTTGCGAGCTGTACTGCGTCAAGCAGTTCGAGCGCAACTTCGAGACCGAGTACAACTCCTTCTGGGACGCGAAGGCCGGCGAGTCGGAGTTCGCTGCCTTTTACGTCGAGGCGATTCAGGGGACGGGCGGCTACGTCATCCCGCCCGAAGGCTACTTCCCCGCGCTCAAGAAAGTTCTGGACGAGCGAAACATCCTGTTGGTGGACGACGAGATTCAGATGGGCTTCTACCGCGCCGGAAAGTTCTGGGCCATCGAGAACTTTGGCGTTGAGCCGGACATCATCGTCTTCGGCAAGGCTTTGACGAACGGACTCAACCCGCTCTCCGGCATCTGGGCGCGCGAGGAATTGATCTCGCCTGAAAAGTTCCCGCCCGGCTCGACGCACTCGACCTTCTCCTCGAACACTCTGGGCACGGCGGTCGCGCTCGAAGCCGTGCGGATGATGGAAGAGGAGAACTACGAAGAGCTGACGCGACGCAAAGGGGCTTATTTCCTCTCCCAGATACGCGAGCTGCAACGCCGCTATCCGAAGGTCATCGGCGACACGGACGGAATGGGGATGGCGCTGCGCATCGAGATTTGCCGCGAGGACGGCTACGAGCCGGATCGAGAGCTGACCGACAGAATGTTCGCCGAGGGGATGCGCGGCGACCTGGACGCGCGCGGTCGCACGATGGGACTCGTCCTCGATGTCGGCGGCTACTACAAAAACGTCCTCACGCTCGCGCCGTGCTTCGACATGACCGAGGAGGAGATTGACATCGCCGTCGAGCTTTTGGAGCAACTGATCCGCCGCTGCGCTCCGGAGAGGGTCTGAGAGCAAATGATGAAGTCAGAACGATGAACGATTACCAAACCACTATGCACTGAAAGTGCATAGGTTGCCGTGGGACTGAAAGTCCCACATCATTCGAGGATGAACCGGTCGCTTTCACGGTTCGACGGGTGACGATGATGCTCAAGGTACTCCTGCACC
>DATARW010000019.1:0-6803 GCA_036263975.1 Pyrinomonadaceae bacterium | reverse complement strand
GGGGTGAGCAAGTTCATCCCGGCCTTCCGCTTCTGTGATTTAAATTCGGGAAGGCTCTCGTTTGGCAGTCGTCGGTCCGTCGCTCCAAAGATTTTTCTTTACATTTTTTCCGGAACCCTATAAATTCACTTCCACTTTTCTGAAACCGCCGAAGAATTGGGCGTTTATTAGCATTACTGGATTTCATTGAGTTTAGAGTTTCCGTCGGTCAGCGATTGCCCCGCTCGCCAGTTCGGAACACTTTAAGTCTCTTTTGATAGGCTTGGCGAGCGAAGGCGATAAAGTGCGGTTTACCGCGTTTGCCGGAAAGCGAAAGCAGTGAGCATGCCCCGCTCCTGCGCCACACTCGGAAAGAACAGAGAGTGCATTCAAACGAACAAGGTCTCAGGTAGGAACTACGGAGGACGCAAAATGACGAACCGAATTTTCTCGATGGTGAAGCCGCTCGCACTCAGTATCTTTGCCATCGCCCTCTTTACACTCGCCCAGGGCGAGGCACGGGCCGACGAGGTGACTATCTCCGGCTCTACGACGGGAACGGTTAGCGGAGTCTCCCAGCTAACTTTTGCCGGCAACACTTTTACAGGGACGACGGCGCTCGGCGTCGGTTCCTTGAGCGGTACTAATCGCTTGGGAACCTTCACCCTGGGCACGGGCGCGCTGCAATCGGTCGCTGGGTCATTCACTCTGAATGTCACGTTCACCGCGCCGGTGGGCATCAACGGAGGCTCAAACACCTCTTACACGGCGACCATCACGGGCAGCGTCGCGCCGAACGTAGATCAGGGCGGGGTGAACATCCACTTCAATTCGCCTTCGCAGACCTTCACGTTCAGCAATGGCGGCACCAGCGGCTCCTTCACGCTGACGCTGGCCGACGTGTTCGTCCAGTCTGGCCGTTCCGCTAATTTGACTGCCGGGATAACCGGGCAACAGACCACCGTTCCCGAACCGGCAACTCTCCTGCTGCTCGGCACCGGACTGACGGGCATCGCAGCGAGCATGCGCCGCCGCAAAGCAGCCGGGAGGTAGCAGACCGGCGTGACGCCTTCGGGCGGAACGCATCGAAACTCAGGGCCAAACAATTCCTGAAAGGGCCGGGTCGGGTTGAAACTCGACCCGGCTTTTTATTTCCAGAAAACCCGCACGACGCCGTTCCGACAATTTTTTTAGCCACGCGCAACATTTTTCTGGAGGAACAATCCCATTGAATATTTCAATGGGTTACAACAAACGGGTGCTCGGCGAGGCGGCAGGCGTAGCGGTCAGGCGCAGGCGGCCTTTTTCATTTCCACTCACCTTCCCCCTGTAAACGAATCGAACGCTGGCTTGTGGCAGTCTGCCCGACACACCTCCGCCCCTACCGTAAAATCCGTATCCCGCATCCCGTATTCCGCATTCTGCAATCGCTCGTCCGTGCTATCATCGCGCGCGTGAGAAAGATCGTGACGGCGGCGGAGATGCGCGAGATTGACGCGCGGACGACGGAGCGCTACGCCGTCCCCTCGCTGCTTTTGATGGAGGCCGCGGCCAACGCCTCGGCACGCGCCATCGCCTCGCACCTCTCGCAAGACCTCGCGCGCAAGGCCGTGCTGGTCTTGTGCGGGCGCGGCAACAACGGCGGCGACGGCACGGCGCTCGCGCGCGTGCTCTGGACGTTGGGGGCGCGCGTTGATGTCGTCCTCTTCGGTCACGCCGACGAGGCGAAGGGCGACGCGCGCACTAACTTCGACATCGTGCGCCGGCTCGCAAGCTTCGCAGCAGGTTCGAGCGACAGCCCGCTGCCACTCTCTTTCATGGAATGCCACGACATAGCGATCTGGGAGCGAATCGCGAGCGCGCACCACAACTACGATGTGGTTGTGGATGCGCTCTTCGGCACGGGGCTGACGCGCCCGCTCGAAAGCGTCTTCGCGAAGGTGGTCGCGCACCTCGAACTGCTGCGGGCCGCGCGCGAAGATGCGGGACGCGAACGCCCGCTCTTCGTCTCGCTCGACATCCCTTCGGGCCTGAACGCCGACTCTCATGCACCAATCGGCCCCACCGTCCGCGCAGACCTGACCGTTACCTTCACCGCGCCGAAGCCCGCGAACGTCATCCCGCCCGCCTCGCACTTCTGCGGCCAGCTCTTCGTCGCATGTATCGGCTCGCCGCCCACGCTCGTCGAGAGCGCGCCCTCAAAACTTTTTCTGACCGAGGCCGAAGACGCGCGCGCCTTTCTCCGTGCGACGCGCTACACGCCCGACTCCTACAAGAACACGCACGGCCACGCGCTCGTCGTCGCAGGCTCGCGCGACATGACGGGCGCGGCGGTGCTCTGCGCCGACGCGGCGATGTGCGCGGGCGCGGGCCTCGTCACCGTGGCGACAGCCGAGTTGGCGCTTTCGAGCGTCGCGGCGCGACTCATGCCCGAAGTGATGACAGCCGCGCTCTCGGAAACCGAGTCGGGCAGCGTCAGCGCCGGAGCTTCGGGGCAGTTGCAGCGACTGGCAGAGAGCGCGACCGTCGTCGCCGTCGGCTGCGGACTCTCGCGCGAGTCGGAGAGCACGCGCCACTTCGTGCGCGAAGCGGTCGAGCAGCGCACGACGCCCGTCGTCATAGACGCCGACGGCCTCAACGCACTCGCGCCCTGGCCTTCTGACTTACGCGGCACGCGCGAAGCCCCCGTCATCCTCACACCGCACGAGGGCGAGATGCTGCGACTGCTCGGCGCGCAAGACCGCTCGGCACTGAGCGACCGTGTGGGCGTCCTGGCCGAGTTCGCCGAGCGACATCAACTGGTCGTCGTCCTCAAGGGCGCGCGCATGCTCGTGGCCGCGCCCGACGGGAGCGTCCGCGTCAACCCGACGGGCAACGCCGGACTCGGCACCGCCGGTTCGGGCGACACGCTCACAGGCATCATCACGGGCTTCCTTTCGCAAGCCTTCGCCACTCTGAAAGATGATGCCGACGCGGTCGCGGCTACCGCTGCTGCCGTCTACGTCGGCGGGCTGGCGGGCGATCTGGCCGCGCGCGAACTCGGCATGCGTGCGATGGTCGCCTCCGACATACGAAAGTATCTGAGCGCCGCCCTCCGCGCGCTCGACCCCGAAGGAGAGCGACCTTGAACGCCGCCGCGCCGGACGACACAACCCGGACGGGCGAGTGGACTTCGCGCAGCCCCGAAGAGACTTTCGAGGCGGGTCGGTGCATGGGCGAGCGTCTCAAGGGCGGCGAGATTCTGCTCCTGAGCGGCGCGCTCGGCGCGGGTAAGACCGTCTTCGTCAAGGGACTCGCCGCCGGACTCGGCCTCGACCCCGCAGAGGTCTCAAGCCCGTCCTTCACGCTCGTCAACCGCCACGCCGAGGGCCGCCACCTGCTCTATCACATAGACCTCTACCGACTCGCCGAAGGCGCTTCCGCCGCTCACGCCGTTGACCTCGACGAGTTGCTCGCGGACGAACGCGCCATCGTCGTCATCGAATGGGCCGAGCGCATGGGCCGCTATCCGCTCCCGCAGCCCGTCTGGCGCATCTCCATCGAAGGCGACGGCGACGAGCCGCGCTGCATCAACATCACGCGTCTCTTTTGACGCGCGGCCCCGCCGCGCGCCGCGGCGGGCCTGTGTGGTACATTATCGGCACGACATTCAAAAGGTATTTCGACAAGGAGAACAACAAACCATGCCGTACTCTGAAATTCTCATCAAGCCCATGCGCGAAGACCTGACGCGGCTCGGCGTCGAGGAGACGCGCACGCCCGAACAGGTCGAGGACGCCATCACGAACACGAAGGGCACGCTGTTGGTGGTCGTCAATTCCGTCTGCGGCTGCGCGGCGGGCAAGGCGCGGCCCGGAGTGGCGATGGCGCTGCAAAACGAGATTCGCCCCGACCGCTCCATCACGGTCTTCGCGGGCGCGGACATCGAGGCGACGGCCAGAGCGCGCGCGCACTTCGCGCCCTACCCGCCCTCCTCGCCGCAGATCGCACTCTTCAAAGACGGCCAACTCGTCTACATGCTCGAACGCCATCAGGTCGAGGGCCGCGGGCCTGAACAGATCGCACACGAACTCACACAAGCCTTCGAGCGCTACTGCACTTCCGCAGACGCAGCGACGGCATAAAGCAGAGGGTGAAGGATGAAGGATGAAAACGCGACCGTTAAGGGTCTGCTTTTCATCCTTCACCCTTCATCCTTCATCCTTTCGCCATGTCGCTCTCGCTCGATACTCCCGTCCTCCAATTACCGCAGCACGGCATCGCGCGGCTCGGCGCGCAGACGGCACGCCGCCTCGCGCTGGCGTTGGCGAACGTGTCGGGCGCGCGCGACGCCTCCGAGGTGTCGGTCGAAGACCTCCTCAATTATCTGCCGATGCGTTACGAGGATCGCTCGAACCTCGCGCGCATCGCCGACCTGCGCGACGGAGCGGAGGCTTCGCTTGAGTTGTACGTGCGCGTCGCGGGCGGCTTTCAGGTCGGGAAGAACCGCGGGCCGAAGGCCCCGCCGCTGTTCATCTTCGAGGTGACGGCGGGCGACCCGGAAAAGACGGGTAAGCCGGTCGTCGTCAAGTGGTTCGTTTCCGGCAGGCAGGCGCATCGGATTATCGCCTATCACCGGCAACGCTTCTCGCGCGGCGCGCGCTTCGTGGCCTTCGGCAAATGGGAGTGGGATTCGCGCAGCAACACTTTCGCGTTGATGCTGAACAAGCCCGACGAGTTGGAGATGCTGCCCGGCACGTTCACGCCGCCGGAGAACGCTCTGATTCGCCTCGCCGAGCAGGGCGACACACAGAACGGCTCAAACGGCGCTGACTCCGACGCCGAAAGTGAGGGTAAACCGGCGGAAGATGCGCGCGCCGCACGCGCGGCGGGCGAAGAGGGCGCGGTTGAAGATGAAGAAGTCGCCGAAGAGGGTGCGGTTGACGAAGTGACCGACCCTGCGCTCGCGGCGATTCACGTGGGCCGTCGCGTGCCCGTCTATCGAAAGCTCGGCGAGTTTCGCACGAAGCGTCTGCGCGAGATCATGCACGCCGTCCTCTGTAAGCTCGATGACGAAGCGTTCACAGAGACTCTGCCCGCCGACCTCATCAAACGCCAGCACCTCGCCGCGCGCGCCGACGCCATTCGTCGTATACACTTTCCCTCAGAAGACGTGCCGCTCGCCGAGTACGAGCGCGCGCGCAGCCCCGCGCACCTGCGTCTCATCTTCGAGGAGTTCTTCTGGGTCGCGCTCGCCATCGCCATCCGTCGCGCCGAGCGCGTCAAAGAACCCAAAGGCGCGCTCATCGAGGTCACGCCGCGCGTGCGCGCTTCGATCCTCTCGGTGCTCCCCTTCGAGTTGACGGGCGCGCAGGAGCGCGCCGTCACGCGCATACTCGACGACATGCAGTCGGACGTGCCGATGAATCGCCTGCTGCAAGGCGACGTGGGCAGCGGCAAGACCGCCGTCGCGCTGCTCTCGATGCTCGCGGCTCTGGAGAACGGCTATCAGACGGCGCTCATGGTTCCCACAGAGATACTCGCCGAACAGCACGCGCGCAACATCAAACGCCTTCTGGCGCAGACGCCTTACCGCGTCGAGTTGCTCGTCGGCTCACTCAAGGCGAGCGAGAAGAAGCGCCTGCACCGCGACCTCGCCGCGGGCGATGTTCACGCCGCCGTCGGCACGCATGCGCTGATTCAAGAGGCCGTCTCGTTCACCAGGCTCGGCCTCGTCGTCATAGACGAGCAGCACCGCTTCGGCGTGTTGCAGCGCGCGGCACTTCGCGAGCGCGGCTACAATCCCGACGTGCTCGTGATGACGGCCACGCCCATCCCACGCTCGCTCGCCATGACCGTCTATGGCGACCTCGACGTGTCCGTGATTGACGAGTTGCCGCCCGGACGCACGCCGATCAAAACGGTCGTGGTCGGCGAAGATAAGCGCGCCGGTGTCTACAAAGGCATTGAGCGCGAGGTGCTCAGCGGTCGTCAGGTTTACGTCGTCTATCCACTGGTCGAGGAGTCGGAGAAGATGGACTTGAAGGACGCGACGCGCATGTTCGAGCACCTGCGCGACCGAGTCTTTCCGCGCTTCACGGTCGGACTGCTCCACGGCAAAATGAAGTCAGCCGAGAAGGAGGAGGCCATGCGCCGCTTCGTCGCGGGCGAGACGCAGGTGCTCGTCGCCACGACCGTGGTCGAGGTCGGCGTTGACGTGCCGAACGCCTCCGTGATGATCGTCGAGCACGCCGAGCGCTTCGGCCTCTCGCAGCTACACCAACTGCGCGGGCGCGTCGGACGCGGCGCGGAGCAGAGCTACTGCGTGCTGATGTCTTCGGACAAGCAGACGAGCGTCGCGCAGCAACGGCTCGGCATCATGGCCGAGACCAACGACGGATTTCGCATCGCCGAAAAGGATTTGGAGATTCGCGGCCCCGGCGAGGTCATGGGCACGCGCCAGTCCGGCGTCCCAACCTTCCGCGTCGGCAACCTCGTCCGCGACATCCAGATACTCGAAGACGCCCGCCGCGAGGCCGAACACTACCTCACCACGCGCCGCCACACACGCGAAACCTCCCGCCTCATCGAGCGCGTCCGCGCCGACGCACGCTTCGGCCTCGCCGCCATCGGCTAGAAATCGAGGGACGGTGAGAACATTAAGATTGAAGTTGTTGTAAATCAGGACGGAACGCTCTACGATACTTCTAATTTGTTGAGAAGATGTTTATGAAGGCATTCGGATTGTTTGCAGCCTTATTTATGCTGACGGCGAATTCTGTTTATCGTGTACCGGCGCAAGAGACGAAAATCAAGTGGTTTGGACACGCGGCCTTTTCTAGATC
>DATARW010000015.1:0-6127 GCA_036263975.1 Pyrinomonadaceae bacterium | reverse complement strand
CAATCGGGGCGCATCAACGTCTACGGCGCGGCGGGGCTGGCCGAGAACATCCAGATACTCCTTTTGCCGCGCATGGGGCTCGGCTCGAACATGCGGCAGAACGTCTATGCGGCTGTCCTCGACATGGACCCGATCAACGAGACCGCGGGGTTCGAGCAGACAGGCATCGTCGGCGGCAACGTGCTCAGGTTCTACCGCGCGACGTTCGACTTCGGGCGCGGCGTCATCCGTCTGGAGCCGCTCGCGGGCACCGCGCCCGCCGACGAGCAGAAGCAGAAGCCGACGCCGGTCGTCACCAGCCAGTCATGAAGCAGAGCATCTACCTTGAGACTTCGGTCGTCGGCGCGTACCTCGACAACGGCGAGCCGTTCCGGCGCGACCTGACCATCCGCTGGTGGGAGCACGAGATGTCGGAGTACCGGCCCGTCGTCTCGCCGCTCGTGGTGCGCGAGCTGGAGCGAATCCCGGAGCCGCACCGCACCGGCTACCTCCGCCTGGTCGCGCCGCTCGAACAGGTGGAGCTGACCGAAGAGGCGGCCATCATCGCCGAAGGCTACGTCGCGCGCGGCATCTTCCACCGCAAGTATCTGGGCGACGCCGTGCACGTCGCTCTGGCCTCATTCCACAAAATTGATTATCTGGTGACGTGGAACTTCGGCCACCTCGCGAACGTCCGCAGGCAGGCGCGCATCCGTCTCTTCAACGCCGCCGCGGGCTTCTTCGTCCCGCAGATCGTGACGCCGGAGTTCCTCGTGTCGGAGATGACGGAGAGCCGCGAATCCTGAAATCGTGAATCGTAAATTGCGGGAACGTCGCTTCTCACGATTTACTATTCACGATTTACGCTTTACGATTAACGAACGATGTACCGCAAGCCGAGATTTCTCGAAGAGCTGCATGCGATCCGCGAGGAGATGTCGCGTGAGGCCGACTACGACGTGGAGTTGTTCGCGGAGATGGTGCGCTCCGGCGCGCCGCCGCAGCACGGCCCCGCGCGCAACGTCCGCGGCTTCCGCACACGCGCCCCGCGCGCCGAGGAGCGCGAGACGAAGCCCGCGCAGAGGAAACGTGCGTCGAGGTGATGGAAGCTTTCAGCACTTCGGCGGTCAGCGCTCAGCTTTTTGTGTGCTGCCGCGGTCGAGACCTTCAAGTCGAGGAGAACGGTTTGGCTGAGTGCTGATAGCTGAACGCTGGCAGCTTTATTATGGAACAGACGTTTGAAGCCATCGGGCTTGAAGTGCCGAGCGAGAAGGACTTCAACCACCTTGCCGAGCGCGCGGGCGATCAGGGCGAGCCGACGCAGCTCTGCCGCCGCGGCGCGGTGCTCCACGGTCGCTGCTGGAAGCTCGGCGAAGGTCTCGAAGTCTGGACGGTGCTTTACGAGTCGGGCACGGGCGATATTTTCTACGCCGACTGCCGGCCCGGTTTCCGCGCGCGCTACGCGCAACGCATCAGCCCCTGGGCGCTGACGGAGTACGACGAGGACGGCGAGGCCATCGTCCACGGCTACTGCGACGGCACGGAGACGGAAGTCCTCTTCGAGCTACAGAACCTGACCGAGGTCGGCCCCGAAGGCTTCCACGCGCATGAGCTGTACGTGGGCCTCTGCGGGCTGGCCTACCGCGGGCGCGTCTCGGCGGCGGGGCGGGAGGAAGGCGCGCTCTGGCAGCCGCTCGAAGAGGCCGCGCCCTCGCGCGCCGCGCACGAGAACGACTGGTCTCTGACGGGCCGCGTCATCTCTTTCAAGCCCTTGCGGAACCCCCTTTCGGGGGGCGAACTCTACTGGGTCTATCTCGACCTCGGACGCCTCAAGCTCGAAGTCCTCATCAACCGCAGGGCGCTGCGCGGCGACGGCCTCGCGGTCGGCGCGACCCTCGCCGCAGAGGTCTGGCTGCAAGGCCACGTCCTCGACCGACGCGCCCTCCTCTCGCGCTACGAAGGGCGCGACGCCGCCGTCCCGAAGTCGGAGCTTTGGTCGCACCTGAGAAGAAGGAATTGACGCGAGCAGTCGGTGGTCAGCGGGCGGTGAGATCGTCGAGGGTTCTACTGACTACTGGCTGCTGGCTACTGACTACTCGAATGAAACGACTCGTCCTTGCCGCGCTCATCCTCATCGCCCTCTGCGCCGCCGGCCTTTACTTCTTCAACCGCTACTGGGTTCACCGCTACGACGCGCTCATCGCGCGCCAGGCCGCCGTCTATCGCCTCGACCCCGACCTGGTGTGGAGCGTCATCTACGAGGAGACTTACTTCCGCCCGTGGAAGAAGGGCGACGCGGGCGAGGTCGGACTGATGCAGGTGACTCCGGCGGTGGCGCGCGAGTGGGCCGCCGAGACGGGCATGCGCGCGTTCGAGGAGCAGATGCGTCGAGACCCCGAAGGCGCGTTGCGCGCGCCCGAACGTAACATACAGGTCGGCTGCTGGTACCTGGAAAAGATCGCCAAAGACTATCGCGACACGCCCGGCTGGGAGGCGCGCGTCGTGGCCGCCTACAACGCAGGCCCCAGCCGCGCCGCCGACTGGAACCGCGTCGCACAGGGCCGCCGCCCGCTCAGCGTCGAAGAGTTCATCGCACGCATTGACATCCCCTCGACGCGCTCCTACGTCACCGATGTCCTCGAACGCTACCGGAAGAAGAAAGCGAGCGGCGAGCATTGACCTACCGCCAGCTACTCGCGCGCAACCCGGACTTTCGACGGCTCTGGACGGGGCAAGTCGTCTCCGAAATAGGCGACTGGCTGAACAACATCGCCGTGCTCGCGCTCGCCATCCAGCTCGCGGGCGAGGGCCGTGTGGGGTTGGCGGTCGCCGCCTACGCCATCGCGCGCCACCTGCCGCTCTTCCTCTTCGGCCCCATTGCGGGCGTCGTCGTTGACCGGGTGAACCGCCGTCGCGTGATGATCGCCGCAGACCTCGCGCGCGCGGCTCTCGCGCTCGGCTTCATGCTGGCGGCCCGCTTCTCTTCGCTCGCGGTCATCTACGTCGTCGGCGCGTCGCTCTTCTCCGTCTCCTCCTTCTTCAACGCGGCCAAGCGCGCCTCTATCCCGAACCTCGTCCAACACACCGAAGAACTCCTCGCCGCCAATTCCATCTCGGCCTCGACCACTGCCGCGACCATCGCCGTCGGCTCCGCGCTCGGCGGAGCCATCGCCACGGTCTTGGGGCGCGACACCGTCTTCATCCTCAACGCCATCACCTTCGTCGCCTCGGCGGAGATGATCCGGCGCATCCGAAGGCCGGTGAGCAGAGAGCAGAGAGCAGAGAGCAGTGAAGGCAAGACCCGACCGATGTTTCAGCCGCAGTCGTCTAAACTTCATGCTCACCGCTCACCGCTCACCGCTTACTTCGCTGACTTCCGCGAGGGGCTGCGTTACGTGAGGCGTGACGCGTTGCTCGCGGCGGTGTTCGTCGTGGCCGGGGGCTGGGGCCTCGGCAACGGCGCGGCGCGCGCACTCTACAGCATCTTCGGCGCGAGGCTGGGCGAGCAGGCCGTGAAGAGTTGGGGCGCGGGTGTGCGCTCGGTCGTCGAGCGACCGACGGACTTCGGCATCTCCGTCCTGTTCGTGGCGATGGGGGTGGGCGGCGTGCTCGGCGCTCCGCTCGCGCGCCGCTTCAACCGCGGCGCGACCGAGGGCTTAGGCTCGCGCATGGGCCGCTCGCTCCTGCTCGACGGCTGCGGCCTCGCGCTCTTCAGCTTGATGCCGAGCCTCTGGGGCGCGGCGCTCGTCCTCGTCGCGCGCGAGATGAACTTCGCTATCTGGTGGACGGCGCAGCAGACGCTCCTGATGAAGCGCACCGAGGACGCTTTCGCCGGTCGCGTCTTCGCCTCCTACGAGACGCTGACGACGCTTGCGATGGTCGGCTCGATACTCGTCTGCGGCGAGGTCGCAGACCACGTCGGCATCCGCCCCGTTGCGGCGGGCGGCGGGAGTGTGGTTATTCTTTCCGGGCTGCTCTGGTTCGTCTTGAGGCGGCGCGGTCGCGCGGCGACACACACCGTCGCGGGCGGCGACTTGGCTTGAAAGGCAAGGATGAAGGCGGAAGAATGAAGGATGAAAGCATGGCGGTCGGGAAGACGAAAGCACGGCGGTCGGGAATTTGATTTCACTTCATCCTTCATCTTTGCTCTTGTCCGCCCGTCTTGGAATTTTGTCTTGAGTTAAAAGGCGCATGACGAAAATTTACTGTGCGCGTTGGGTTCTGCCGATTGTCTCCGGGCCGGTTGAGGGCGGCGCGGTGACCGTCGAGGGCGCGCGCATCGCGGGCGTAGGCACGCGCGCGGAACTCGCACGGAGATTCCCGTCCGCAGAAGTCTCGGACTTCGGCGAGGCCGCGATCATGCCCGGCTTCGTCAACTGCCACACGCATCTTGAGCTGACGGCGATGCGCGGCTTTCTCGAAGCGGAGGAGGGAAACTTCTTCGCGTGGCTGCGTAAAGTCACTATCGCGCGCAGGGAGCGGATGACGCCGGAAGACCTCTACGTCTCAGCCGCGTGGGGCGCGGTCGAGGCGGCGCGCGCAGGCGTGACAACGGTCGGCGACGCGAGCGACGCGGGGGCGACGACGATGAAGGCGCTCCGTGAGGTGGGCCTGCGCGGCGTCGTCTTTCAGGAGGCGTTCGGCCCGGACGAGCGCGAGGCGCAGCAGCAGTTCGAGAAGGCGCGAGAAAAAATCGCACGCTCACGCAGCGGTGAGACCGCGCTCGTCGCGCTCGGACTCTCACCGCACTCGCCCTACACAGTCAGCCCGAAGCTTCTGGAGATGCTCGCACGCTTCGCGCACGACGAACGCCTGCCCCTGATGATGCACGCGGCGGAATCGGAGGCCGAGCAGATGCTCATGCTTTACGGCAGCGGCCTCTTCGCCGAGAGCTTCGCCGCGCGCGGCTTCACGTTCCGCTCGCCGGGCGTCTCGACCGTCCGGCATCTCTCGCAGACCGGCATCCTCTCCGCGCGCCCGCTCCTCGCGCACTGCATCCGCGTTGACGAGTCGGACATAAACCTGATGAAGGAGCACGGCGCGTCGGTCGCCCACTGTCCGAAGTCGAACGCGAAGCTCGGCCACGGACGCGCGCCGCTCGCGGCGTTGCTGCGCGCGGGCGTGGACGTGGGCCTGGGCAGCGACTCCGTGGCGAGCAACAACAACTGCGACCTCATTGAAGAGTCGCGCTTCGCCGCGCTCGCCTCGCGCGCCGCGGGCGAGGCGCTCGAAGGCGGGCGCATGCTCGGCCCCGCAGACGTGCTGCGCCTGTTGACTGTGGCCGGCGCGCGCGCGCTCAAACTCGAACACGCAACGGGCGCGCTCGCCGAAGGGCTTGAAGCCGACCTCGTCGCCGTGCGCCTCGACGCCGCGCACCAGTTGCCCATCTACGACCCGGCCTCGGCGCTCGTCTTCGCTTCTTCAGGCCGCGACGTGCTGCTCACGGTCGTCGCGGGCCGCGAACTCTTCCGCGACGGTCGCGTGTTGACCGTTGATGAGAACGACTTGAGCGAGCGCGTCCGCGACATCGCGCGGCGGTTGGCAGAGTGATGGGCTGGTCTCCTGCTCCGGCTTCCGGCTCCTGCTGCCCGCCTCTTTTTACTTACGGCTGGCCGAAGCGCTGGCGGTACTCGGTCGAGGAGATGAACGCCTTGACCATCTCGGCGTTGGTGAAGTTGCCGTTGAACTGGTCGAGCTTCCGGAGCCAGAAGTCGTAGCCCGTGTAGTCCCCGTCGGGCGAGTCGTTCGGATTCCTTCTAAGGTAGCCGAAGAACTGCATGAGCACGAAGGCGCGGTTGAACTCGTTCGTCTTGAGCACGGGGTTCTCGGCCACCGCGCGCAGGACTGAAGCGCGCGCCCCGGCCACGTCTGGCGATGCGTTGAGCTGCGCGACGAACTGGTCGCGCTGCGCCTGCGTGAGCACGCCGCCCGCGTTCGCGTTGAGCTTGTCCACGAATGCGTCCGCCGCCATCGTCGCGGGGAAGGCATCGGTGAATCGCTGCCGCTGGACGAACTCAAGAGCGAAGGTGTTCTTGTTGTTCTCCAGTTGCGTCTGCCAATCTCCGACGCCGACGACGACGTTCTGCCCGATGCGCTGCGTGTCGGGGAGGAACTGTTCGAGGCGGACTACGGGGACGGGCAGCGTGTG
>DATARW010000004.1:0-31272 GCA_036263975.1 Pyrinomonadaceae bacterium | reverse complement strand
TGGAGGCCAACGCCCACGCCGGGACGGATGCGATCAATTTCAACATCGCGGGCGCGGGCGTCCACACCATCAGCCTGGCCTCGGCGCTGCCCGGCATCACCGACCCCGTCACGATTGACGGCTACACGCAGCCCGGCGCGTCCGCCAACACGCTCGCCGTGGGCGACGACGCCAATCTCCTGATTGAGATTGATGGTACCAATCTCGCCAACGTTCTCAATTTTATTGGCGGCGGCTCGACTGTGCGCGGCCTCGTCATCAATCGCTACACCAGCACAAACACGGCCATTCTGTTCCAGACGAACGGCAACGATGTCGTCGAAGGCTGCTTCATCGGCACGGACACAACCGGCACGATTGACCTCAACACGGGCAGCGACGGTGTCTTCATCAGTACGTCGAACAACCGTATCGGCGGCACGAACCCGGCGCAACGCAATATCATTTCAGGCAATGACACCTTCGGCATCGAGATCACCGGCGCAGGTGCGACCGGCAATCAGGTGAAGGGCAACTACATCGGCACGGACGCCACAGGCACAGCCGACCTCGGCAACGGCAGCAACGGCGTTCACATCTTCGCCGCGCCGAACAACATCGTCGGCGGCGCGTCCGTCGCAGAGCGCAATGTCATTTCGGGCAACGACGGGAGCGGCGTCTTCATCGGCAACGCAGGTGCGACCGGCAACATCGTGCGCGGCAACTTCATCGGCACGGACGCGACCGGCGCTTCTGCTTTGGGCAACACCGGCAACGGCGTCGTCATCAACGCTGCGTCCGCGAATGAAATTGGCGGCACGACGACAGGCGCGGGCAACCGTATCGCCTTCAACGGTGTCGGCGGCGTGGTCGTCGAGGCGTCGGCCACAAACAACGCGGTGCTCGGCAACGCCACCTTCCAGAACGGCGGCCTCGGCATTGACCTCGGCAGCGACGGCGTGACCGCGAACGACGCGAATGATGCCGACACCGGCCCGAACAACCTCCAGAACTTCCCTGTGCTGACCTCCGCCACGAAATTCGGCGGCAGCGTCCGGGTTCAGGGCAATCTCAACTCCGCGGCCTCGACCGTCTTCCGCCTTGAGTTCTTCTCGAACCCTGCATGCGACGCTCCGGGCAACGGCGAGGGGCAAGCCTTCCTCGGCTCGGCCAGCGTCACGACCGACGCGGGCGGCAACGCCTCCTTCAACGTCACGCTCCCGTCGGCGGTCGCGGCGGGCGAGGTCGTCACCGCCACGGCCACAGACCCCTCCGGCAACACCTCGGAGTTCTCCGCCTGCCTGCCCGTCACGCTCAGTTCGTCCTGCGGCTCGGTCAGCTTCGCGGCGGCGACGAACACAGGCACGGGCAGTCAACCCGTCTCGGTCGTGGTCGGCGACTTCAACCTCGACGGCAAGCCGGACATCGCCGTTTCCAACGCCCTCTCGGACAACGAGTCTATCTTCCTCGGCGACGGCGCGGGCAATTTCTCGGCGGCCACCAACTTCGCCACCGGAACTACTCCTCACAGAGCTGCGGTGAGCGACTTCAACCTCGACGGCAAGCAAGACCTCGCGGTCGCCGACGCCGGCTCCAACAACGTCTCGGTCTTGTTGGGCGACGGCGCGGGCGGCTTCTCGGCGGCCACCAACTTCAACGTCGGCACGGCTCCCATTTCCGTAGCCGTCGCGGACTTCAACGGCGACGGCCAGCCGGACATCGTCGCCGCCAACCGCGACTCAAACTCTGTGTCGGTTTTGCTTGGCGACAGCGCGGGCAACTTCTTGGCGGCCACCAGCTTCAACGTCGGAAGCAGCCCTCAATCGGTGGCGGTGGGCGACTTCAACGGCGACGGCCAGCCGGACATCGTCGCCGCCAACTTTAGCTCGGCCAACGTCTCGGTCTTGTTGGGCAACGGCGCGGGCGGCTTCAGCGCGGCCACGAATTTCAACGTCGGAAGCAATCCTCTCTCGGTTGTGGTGAGTGACTTCAACGCCGACGGCAAGCAAGACCTCGCAGTTGCTAACCAGGTATCGAATAACGTCTCGGTCTTGCTCGGCGACGGCGCGGGCGGCTTCTCGGCGGCTACTAACTTCAACGCCGGAAATGCCCCTTTCGATGTGAAGGTGGGCGACTTCGACGGCGATGGCAACCAAGACCTCGCAGTTGCTAATCAGGGCGCGAACAGTGTGTCGGTCTTGTTGGGCGACGGCGCGGGAAGTTTCGGTGCCGCCACTAACTTCGGCGTCGGGAGTAATCCTCGCACGATAGCCGTGGGCGACTTCAACGGCGACGGCAAGCCCGACCTCATCTCGGCCAACCAGTTCTCGGACAACATCTCCGTCCTGCTCGGCAACTGCGCCTCCGCCTCCGGCTCGACCTTCACGGTGAACTCGACCGGCGACGGCGCGGACAACAACCCCGGCGACGACACCTGCAACGACGGCACGGGCAACTGCACCCTGCGCGCCGCCATCATGGAGGCCAACGCCCACGCCGGGACGGATGCGATCAATTTCAACATCGCGGGCGCGGGCGTCCACACCATCAGCCTGGCCTCGGCGCTGCCCGGCATCACCGACCCCGTCACGATTGACGGCTACACGCAGCCCGGCGCGAGCCGGAACACGCTCGACACTGGCGACAACGCCGTCGTCGAAATCGAACTCGACGGCACGAGCGCGGGCGCGACCGCGAGCGGCCTTAGTATCACCGGCGGCAGCTCGACGGTGCGCGGCCTCGTCATCAACCGCTTCGGCTCCGGCGCGGGGCCGGGCGGCATAGGCATCGAGTTGAACAGCAGCGGCAACGTCGTCGAGGGCTGCTTCATCGGCACGAACGCGTCGGGCACGGCGGCTGCCGCCAACAACTTCGACGCCGTCGCCATCGGCGGCACGAACAACCTCGTCGGCGGCACGACCGCGGGCACGCGCAACCTTCTCTCCGGCAATGGTCGCTCCGGCGTTCTCGATAACGGCGGCGGCACGGGCAGCAACAACGTCATCCGAAACAACCTCATCGGCACGGACGCCAACGGCACGTCGGCGGTTGCGAACGGTCAGGGCATAATCATCTTCGGCACCTCCGGCGATACCGTCGGCGGCAACGTCGCAGGTCAGGGGAACGTGATCTCCGGCAACGGGCTGGACGGCGTCTCGATTGATAAGGCCGTCAACCCGGCGAACAACAACAGCGTGCTCGGCAACCTGGTCGGCACGCGGGCCGACGGCACGCTCGCGCTCGCCAACGGTCGCCACGGCATCTTTCTCTCCAACGTGTCGGACAACACCGTCGGCGGCACGACCGCCGCGGCGCGCAACGTCATCAGCGGCAACACACAGAGCGGCGTCTTCGTCGAGGACACGGGCGGCGGCGGCGCGACCGGCAACGTTATCAGCGGCAACTTCATCGGCACGAACTTAAACGGAACCGCCGCCGTCGCCAACGGCACGAACGGAATCTCCTTCACCGGCGCTTCGAGCAACGCCGTCGGCGGCATCGCGGCGGGCGCGTCCAACACCATCGCCTTCAACAAGCAGGACGGCGTGTCCATCTCCGGCGGCAGCGGCAACGCCGTCCTCTCCAACTCTATCCACGACAACGGCACGACCGTCCAAGACCTCGGCATTGATCTCAACGACGACGGCGTGACCCCGAACGATGCGAACGACGCCGACACCGGCCCGAACAATCTCCAGAACTTTCCCGCCCTCACCTCCGCCATCAGCAGCGGCGGCAACACGACGATTCAGGGCAATCTCAACTCGACGGCCTCGACCGTCTTCCGCCTTGAGTTCTTCTCGAACCCTGCATGCGACGCTTCGGGCAACGGCGAGGGGCAAGCCTTCCTCGGCTCGGCCAGCGTCACGACCGACGCGGGCGGTAACGCGATGATCAACACGACGCTTCCCGTCGCCGTCGCCCCCGGCCAGAGCGTCACGGCGACGGCGACCGACCCTTCAAACAACACCTCCGAGTTCTCTGCGTGCGTGGCCGCCACGACCTCGTGCGTCGCGCCGCCCTCGAACCTCATCGCGTGGTATCCCGGCGACGGCTCGGCCTCCGACATACAGGGCGGCGACAACGGCACGCCCGAAGGCGGTTTGACGTTCATCGCGGGAAAGGTCGCCCAAGCCTTCAACCTCAACGGCACGGACGCGGACGTGAAGGTTCCCGCCTCCTCCGCGCTCAACGTTGGCGCGGCGAACGGCATGACCGTGGACGCGTGGATCAACCCCGCCGACACTTCGACCGAGAGGCCGATTGTCGAGTGGAACGATGGCACGACTTTCGGGCCGCACCTGTGGGTCTCGGTCACATCATCAGGCGGCGCGCTCGGAAACCTCTATGCGAACCTCGTAGACACAGGCGGCGGCAACCACGTCATTCAGTCGGCGGGCGGGCTAATTAACGCCAACAGCTTCCAGCACGTCGCCGTCACCTACGACAAGACGAGCGGCACCGCCACCCTCTACTTAAACGGCAGTCAGGTCGCGCAGCAGAACCTCGGCGTCTTCACGCCGAAGACGGCCAGCAACCTTTTCCTGGGCGTCAGGCCAGCCGGTGCAGGGGCCGGTGAACGGTATCAGGGGCTGCTGGACGAAGTGGAAATCTTCGACCGCGCGCTCTCGACGACGGAAGTTCAAGCCATCTTCAACGCGGGCGGGTCGGGCAAGTGCAAGCCCTCCGCCGACCTCGCCGTCACGAAGACTGATTCGCCCGACCCCGCTGTGTCGGGCAACCAACTGACCTACACGATCACCGCCACGAACAACGGCCCCGACCCGGCCACCGGCGTCGCCGTCAACGACCCTCTGCCCGCGGGCGTCAGCTTCGTCTCGGCCACGCCGAGCCAGGGGACGTGCAGCGGCACCGCCACGGTCAACTGCCGGCTCGGCACGCTCGTCTCCGGCGCGAACGCGACCGTGACCATTGTCGTCACGCCCAACGTCGCCGGGACGCTCACGAACACCGCGACCGTCTCCTCCGTCCAGCCCGACCCGCACACGGCCAACAACAGCGCCACGGCCAACACGACGGTCAACAGCCCGCCGCCGACCTTCTCCATCGGCGGTCGCGTCACGGATGTGAACTCGAACGCAGTGCCCGGCGTGAGCGTCAGCCTCGGCGGCGCGCAGTCCGCGACGACCACGACGGACGCGGACGGCAACTACTCATTCGCGGGTCTCGCGCAGGGCAGCGACTTCAACGTCACGCCCGCGCTGGACGGCTTCACCTTCACGCCGCCCAGCCGCACCTTCAACAACCTCAACGCGAACGCGACCGGCGACTTCACGGCCAACGCGGTCACGCACAGCATCAGCGGTCGCGTGACAGACCAGAACGGCCAACCGCTGCTCGGCGTCAACGTCCACCTCGGCGGCTCGTCAACGGGCGATACGACGACCAATGCCGCCGGAAACTACACTTTCACCAACCTCGCGCACGGCGGCAGCTACAATCTCACGCCCACGGAGATTAACTTCCGCTTCAGCCCCGCGAGCAGCGTCGTCGGCAACCTGCAAGCAGACCAGACCGGCGTCAACTTCACGGGCCAGTTTCTCAACCACACCATCACGGGCCGCATCGTTGACCAGCAGGGCAACCCCCTCCACGGCGTGACCGTGACGCTGGCCGGCTCTTTCTCCGCCGTGGCGCACACCGACGCACAGGGCAACTTCACCTTCAACGACATGCCGGAGAACGGCACCTTCGTCATCACGCCCGACAAGGAAGGCTTCAACTTCAACCCGGCGCACCAGCAGGTCGCGGGCGTCACCACCGACGCACAGTTCAAGTCGGTCGGCACCGTCCTGCCTTCGCCGACGCCGACGCCCGACCAGAGCGACGACTTCAGCGGCGGCCCCGACCCCGACCCGGACAAGTGGGTGAGGGGCATCCTCACCAATCCGCCATCCGCCTTCGACCCGCTCGTCCGGGCCTTTCTCGCGGGCGGCCTGCTCCACATACAGCCGCGCGCCGACGCCAACGGCCCGTCTTACGACGGCCTCATCTCGACTCGTGCGCTCGACCTCAACTCGACGCCCATCGTCAGCGTCGAAGTCGTGCAGGCAGCACAGGGCGTCGGCACGCAGACCATCTTCGGCCTCGGCACCGACTCCGACCACTGGCTCCGCTTCGCCGTGCAGGACGGCACGCCGACGACCACGCCCACGCCTGCAAATTCGTCCACGCCTTCGCCGCCCGCGCCCGCCAAGACCGTCACGGCCAACGACACGACGGGGCAGACGCTCCTCTTCGAGCTGAACATCGGCGGGCAGAAATTCTCGACCGGGCTGGCCTACGACCCCGCGCAGCACCGCTTCTGGCGCTTTCGCCACGACGCGCCCGCCCGCGTCATCATCTTCGAGACCAGCCCCGACGCGGCCACCTGGACGGAGCGATTCCGCGCCACGCTCCCGCCCGACCAGACCTCTCTCATCGCGGAACTGTCCGCCGGAACCTTCCGCCCGTCGCCCCGACCCGTCGAGGCGCTCTTCGATAACTTCCTCATCTCTCCCTCGCCGCGTTTGCAGTTCGGCAACGCCGACTCCAGCGCGCTCGAATCCGCAGGCACGGCACAGGTACAGGTCATCCGCACGGGCAGCGCCGAAAGCCCCGTCTCCGTTGACTTCGCCACCGGCGACGGCACGGCGCGCGCGGGGCGCGACTACACGCCCGTCTCAGGCACGCTCCTGTTCGGCATCGGTGAGCGGCTCAAGACCATTAGCATCCCCGTCACCGACAACAGCGCGCTCGACGGCGACCGGACTCTCAACGTTACGCTGAGCAATCCCGTGGGCGGACGCCTCGGCTCGATCTCGCAGGCCGTGCTCACCATCCTCGACGACGACCAGTCGTCGAACCCGGTTGACCAGACCACCTTCTTCGTCACGCAGCACTACCTCGACTTCATCGGACGGCAGCCCGACGACGCGGGCCTCAAATTCTGGACGAACAACATCGAGTCGTGCGGCGCGAACGCACAGTGCCGCGAGGTCAAGCGCATTGATACCAGTGCCGCCTTCTTCCTCTCCGTCGAGTTTCAGCAGACGGGCTACGTCGTTGACCGCTTCTACGAGGCTTCGTTCGGACGAGCGCCGAAGTTCGACGAGTACCTGCCCGACCTTTCGGTCGTGCGCGAAGGCGTCGTCGGCGGCGAGCCGGGCGCGGACGAACGCCTCGCGCAAAACAAACAACTCTTCGCCGCGCAGTGGGTGGCACGCACGGCGTTCAGGCAGGCGTTCGACCATTTGAACGAGGAGCAGTACGTTGACGCGCTCGCCGCGAACGCGGGCGTCAAGCTCTCCGAAGAGGAGCGCACGGCGCTCATCGTCGGCCTGCTCACACGCCGCGAGACGCGCGCGAGCGTGCTCCTCCAGATCGTCGAGAACGCCGACTTCGTGCAGCACGCCTTCAACGCGGCCTTCGTCCGCATGCAATACTTCGGCTACCTCAGGCGCGACCCCGACACGGCAGGATTCAACTTCTGGCTCGCGAAGCTCAACCAGTTCGGCGGCGACTTCCGCCGCGCCGAGATGGTCAAAGCGTTCCTCTCGTCCACGGAGTATCGCGCGCGATTCGGGCAACCCTGAAGTTCAAGGGGGCAGGAAAGAACTCGAACGCGGGCGGGCAGGATAAACAAGATGAGGTCAATTCTGAGACAAGTTGAAGATCAATTCTGAGATTTGAGTTTTCGGATTTGAAATTTGAAATCTCAAATCCGAAATTTCTTATCCTGCCCATCCTGCCCATCAGTGTTATAGTTCTGTCCTCGCCGGCCCGGCTTACCATTCGCCGGTCAAGCTTTTTGCTTTCACTCCGATGAGGAGCAGTCTCATAAATACATGCGCTCAGTCCGCCGTTAAGAAGGGTGTTCCGATTGACCGCGGCTTTCGGGCTTCAAAGTTGGACGAAACGTTCCCGCAGTCTGCCTCATATATTTATGAGACCGCTTCTAATAAGGAGTCCCGCATGCCTTTCCGACCGAACTCACTGCTGCACGTTCTCACCGTCGCCAGCCTCGCCTTGCTCATCGCCTTCCCCTTCCCGCGGCTCGCGGCGGCGGCGCAGGACACCGTCACGGGCGCTTTCGAGGGGACGGTCAGGGACAGCCGCACGGGGCAGCCCATTGCGCGCGCGCGCGTCGAGTTCATGAACCAGCAGACCGGCGTCGCCGTCGTCAAGCTCTCCGACTCGCAGGGCCGCTTCTATCAGGGCCTCCTGCCTCCGGGCACGTACACCATCCGCGCCAGCGCGCAAGGCTACGAGCCGGGCGAGACCGTCCAAAGACTCCTCGGCATGCGAACGGGCGAGGTCGTGCCCGTGCCCATCGTCCTCGACCCCGCGAGCACAACGCCGACGCCCTCGCCTTCGCCCGTCCCGACCGCAACGACGCCGCCGTCTTCGCCGACAACTAACCCTTCGAGCACGACGCCGCAGCCCTCGCCCAACGCGACCGCCTCGTCGAACCCGACGCCGACCTCGCCCGCCGCCTCGCCCGCCGCGGCCACGTCGCAGCACACCGCCGCCGAGACCGACGTGCGCGCCAGCGCCAGCGCCCGCGACGCGAGCCGCGGCGGAGCTTTCACGGACGAGGAAGTTCAAAGCCTGCCGCTCGGCGGCGTGACGCTGACGCGCACGTTCGACGAACTCGCCCTCTACCTGCCCGACGTGGCGCTCCCGCCCCAGACCATCGGTGGTGGAAGCGGCCCCGGCGTCGGCGCGGGCGTCGGCACGTCGGGTCAGTTCTCCGCCAACGGCCTGCGCTCGCGCGCCAACAACTTCACCGTTGACGGCTCGGACAACAACGACGAGGACATCGGCGTCCGCCGTCAAGGGTTCTTCGCGCTCGTCCCCCAGCCCGTCGAATCAATCAAGGAGTATCAAGTCGTCACACTGCTCGCGCCCGCGCAGTACGGGCGCAACATCGGCGCGCAGGTCAACGCCATCTCACGCTCCGGCGGGAGCGCCCACCACGGCACCGTCTACGGCATCTTCAACTCCAGCCAACTCAACGCGCGCGACTTCTTCGACACAAGCTTCGGCAGCGCCGTGACTCCGCTTCTATCCGGCACGCAGCCCGTCGTCGTCTCCTCGTCGCTCACTTTCAATCCGACCACTCTCAACTTCGTCCCCGCGAACGGGCGGGCGCTCACAGTGCAGAATGGCAGCGGCGGCAAAGACTCGTCCACGCTCTCGCAGGGCGGCTTCGTTCTGGGCGGCCCGGTCGTCGCGCGCAAGCTCTTCTACTTCGTCTCGGCAGAGGGCGAGGTCTTGAACGCGACGCGCGAAGAGAGCTTCGTCGTGCCCACGGTCGCCGAGCGCGGCGCGTTCACGTCGGGCGCGACCGGCATCTCCGCAGACCCCTTCACGGGTCTGCCCGACTTCACCTTCCCCTCGACGCTCGGCGGCGACGCAGTCTTCAGCCTCTACCCTTTCCCCAACAACCCGCGCGGCGTTTACGGCGACAACACTTTCACCGAGCAGCTACCGGCCAGCGCGCGCGGCGCGATCCTTTCCGGCAAGCTCGACTACCTCTTCCAACGCGGCGGGCGCGCGCAGCAGGCGACGGCCCGCTACAACTTCACGAACGACCGGCGCGACATCCCCGCCACCGGCGGCGCTCTCTTCTCGACGCTGAAGCCGCGCGTCCGGACGCAGAACTTCTCCTTCTTCCTCAACAGCGAGCTGTCGGGGCCGAGCGCGCACAATTCAATCTTCAACCAACTGCGGCTCTCTTACGGTCGCACGCGCCTGAACTTCGACGAGGTGCGCGACGCCGCGCACACAATCGCGAGCCAGCGTTTTCCGAACGAGCCTTTTCTCCTGAACGCGCCGCTGCTGTCGAACTTCACTCTGCCGAACTTCGACGCCGCCAACAACCGCCTCGTCCCGAACACGGGGCCGGTGCTTTATCTCAACAACATCGGCACGGTCGAGGACGTGCTCGGCCCGCTCGGAGAAGTACAGATCGCGGGCTTCAGCCCCGTCGGCGTTGACGTGTTCAACTTCCCACAGCGCCGCGTCAACAACACCTACCAACTCGCCGACCAGTTGACCCTGCGGCGCGGCAACCACAACCTCGTCTTCGGCTCGGACAACCGGCGCACCGAACTCAACAGCATCCTGCCGCGAAACTTCCGCCCGCTCCTCAGCTTCCAGGGCGCGCCGCAACTGGCGACGGGCACGGGCGGACTCGCCATCAGCAACCGGTTCGTTGACGCCGCCACGCTCGCCGCCGCGTCTGCGGCCAGCGGCTTCTTCCAGACCATCACGTCGGGGAGCGACTCCGGCGTCAACCTCCGCTTCTACCAGATAGATGCCTTCGCGCAGGACGAGTGGCGCGTGCGTCCGAACCTCTCGCTCTCGCTCGGCCTGCGCTTCGAGTACAATACGCCGGTGGGCGAGGCGCACAAGCGCATCGAAGACACCTTCGTTGACCCGAAACTCTCGCTCGTCCCCGGCCTCCAGACCTTCATCGCCGGGCGCACGCGCATCTACGATCCAGACTTGAACAACTTCTCGCCGCGCCTCGGCCTCGCCTACGCGCCGCACTGGTTCGGCGCACCCGGCGCGACGCGCCTGCGCCTCGGCTACGGACGCTACAACGACCAGATTCTCGGCGCGGTCGTCAGCCAATCGCGCAACGCCTTCCCCGACTTCCTCACCGTGAACACGGCGGGCGGCTTCGGCAATCTGCTTTTCCCGCTCGTGCCCCTGAGCCTTCTGAATCCATCCGACCCTAACCTCGGACTCGTGCAGCCGGGCACGCTCAACCGTCTCAACCCGAACTCCACGCTCGCAGAGCAGGTCGCAACGATGGAACACCTGGCGAGCGCGGGCGACGTGCTTCCGGGCGCGAGCGGCGTCGAGGCGACCCTGCCGTCGCGCCGCCAGAAAGCGCCGGAGGCCGACCAGTTCGCCTTAACTTTCGAGCAACTCTTCGGGCGCGACACGGTGCTTTCGGTCGCCTACGTGGGCACGCGCGCGCGCAACCTCCCGCGCTTCACGACGCCGAACCTCGGCACCAACGCCGTCACGCTCCTCCGCTCGTTCGACTTCAACCTCCGCGGCCAGGGCCGCTTCGAGCCGGAGTTCTTCGGCATCGCCGTCCAGCCGGGCACGCGACTGAGCAGAGGCGACGGCCCGGCGCAGGGACGGTCGTTCGTCGGAGGCCGCCCCGTCTCCGATGTCGGCGGCATACAGTTCTTCGAGACCACCGCCTCTTCGCGCTACGACGCGCTGCAAGTCGAGCTTCGCGGACGCCTGCGCGAACGACTTCAGTACCGCGTCGGCTACACCTTCTCGAAGGCGACCGACGACGTGTCGGACGTGTTCGACCTCGCGGGCGCATCCGCCTTGCCGCAGGACAGTCTGACGTTCGCGGGCGAGCGCGGCCCCTCGAACTTCGACGCGCGCCACCGCTTCGCCTACCACGCCCTCTACGACTTCCCCACCTACGCGAACCGCGCCGCGCGCCTCGTCTTTAAAAACTTACAGGTCGCGGGCACGGGCCGGTTCCAGACGGGGCAGCCCTTCACCGTCAACTCCATCTTCGACGTGAACCTCGACGGCAACCTCACCGACCGTCTCAACACGACCGACGGCATCGTCGTCACCGGCGACCGAAGGCAACCGCTGCGACTCACGACCACCAACCTCGCCTCCCTGCGCGCGCCCGTCGGGCAGGACGGGCAGGTGGGCCGAAACACCTTCCGCGCCGGAAACTATCTCGACCTCAATCTTGCTTTCATCAAGACCTTCCCCCTCGGCGAGTCGCGCGCCCTCGTCTTCCGCACCGAGATTTTCAACTTCATCAACCGCGCGAACTTCGGCGTGCCCGTCCGCTTCCTCGAAGCGCCGGGCTTCGGTCAGGCGACCTCGACCGTCACGCCCGGTCGCCGCGTGCAGTTCCATCTGAAGTTTTCTTTCTGAGGCGCGAGGTGCGGAGTTAGAATGCTCTGCGGAAGGGGTGAACTATGAGCACGAAGGCCGAAGCGACGATTGAGGATTTGTACAATGTGCCGGAGGGCGGCAAGGCGGAGATCGTCAACTGAGAACTCACTACTTCGCCGCGGGGACGCTCGTCGTCTGGGACGTTGACGTGCTGTGCGAAAGACTCGTCAGGGTTTTCCGCGCGAGCGACCCCGAAAGCCCGACCGTCCATCGCAGCAACCACGTGGCCGAGGCCGAGCTGGCGCTGCCGAGGTGGACGATGCCCGTTGACGATTTTCTTCCCTGAGCAATTCCCGCCCTCATCTTTCGCGCATCTCTACTGCCCCGAACGCGCCGCCTCCGTGCGCGCGACGACGAGCGGGCGCGCGTCCATCTCGCGCCGGTAGAACGTCCGTGGGCGTTGCACGTCCTGCTCGGTCGTTGAGACGAGTCCGATGCCGCGCCCCTGCTTCACCCTCTCAAGCTGCATCAGCGGCACGCGCTCCGCCGCGTAGTCGAACCATTCGCGCACGACGATCTGCCCGTCGCGCGATGCGGGCGCGTCGGCCTCGCCCTTCTTCAAACCTTCCTCGACGAGCGCGTAGGTCAAAAGCCCGTGCCCCAACTGCGCGGCTTCGAGCGCGGCCTGATAGCTCTGCGCGGCGGTGAGAATGTACATGCCCTTCTCGTAGGCGAGTTGCGCCAGACCTTTGCTGTTCATCGGCCCGCGCCGCCTCTCTTCGGCTTCGAGCGCCTGTCCGGAATTGCAAGCGTCTATGACGAGGACTAGTTGGCCGACGTTGAGCGGTTCGAGAATCTGCTCCAGCTCGTCGTCGTTGATGCTGTGGTCGAGTATGGTTTGCAGGTTCGCTTCCGACTTCAGCTCGCGCCCGCCCGCGTAGCCGAGGTCGTGCGGAATCATGTAGAAGCGTTTGCCGTGCGCCGTCCCGTGGCCGGCGAAGTAGATGACCACAACGTCCTCCGGCTCTGCCGCCTTCAACCCTTCGAGCGACTTCGGCACGCCAGCGGCGAGCGGCCCCGTCTCCGCGCCCGAAAGGCGGCGCAGCGCCGTCAAAATGTTTTGCTTCGTCGCCTCCGAGTCGAATAGCGCGGCGACCTCTACGCGCCCCCCCGGCTCGACGCGCGTGCGCTGCCGCCTGACCTCCTCGACGAAGTCGGTCGCGTCAGCCACGGCGAACTTGAGGTTGTAGTTCGGGTTCGCGTACTCGTTGACGCCGACGGCGAGGACGTAGGTCGTCGGCGTGCGCCGCAGAGAGTCCGCGCCCTTGAGGTCGAGCACGGCGTCCGCGCTCTTCACGTTGTCGCGGTTGAAGGCGTAGGCGGTGAACAGGTTCTCGCCCGCGATGAGGGGCACGGAGGCGTCGAGCGCCGCGCCGGATGCAAGCTCGCCGTGCCGCACGTAGACGAGTGCGCCGTTGCGGAACAGGCGCAGGTCGCGCGCGCCCGCGGGCGCGTCCGCCACCTCGATTCTCAGCTTCACCGTGCGCGCGGCGACGGGCGCTCCCGGCGACGCCGCTGCCGCGCCGCCCGCGAGCGAGAGGTTGATGCGCGGCTGGCGTCGGTCAATGCGTGCGATGTCCTCGGCGGCGCGCGGGTGTTTGCCGGCGAGTATGTCTGCGAGCAGGTCCGGGTAGAAGAACTCGTTGAAGAAGACCTCGACGGACGCGACCGCGCGCGTGTTCCGGTCGAAGCGCCAGAGTATCTGATTCCAGGCTGACGGCGAGCCGTCGAACAGTCCGTCGGGCGCGGCGACGAGCCAGTCGCGCGTGTCCGTGGTCGAGACCAGAGTCGCGGCGAGCGCGCCGGTCTGCGCGTCCCAGATGCGCGCGCTGCCGTCCTCGCTCCCCGACGCGAGCCACGCGCCGTCCGCGCTGAACGCGATGCTGTTAACGGCGTCGGTGTGGCCCGTCAGGCGAAACAACGTGCCGCCCGCCGCCGCGTCCCAGAGTCCAGCGCTCCCGTCTGATGTGCCCGTCGCTATCCGCTTTCCGTCGGGACTGAAAGCAATGCTTCGGACATCGCCGGTGTGTGTACTCGTCATGCTGTAGAGCAATGTCCCGGCTGAATGATAAACGTTCCAAGTGCCTTCCTTCATCGCTACGGCGAGCCGGTTACTGCCGTCTGCACTGAAAGCAAGCGAAAAGACTTCAGATGTCTCTTTCAACTCGTGTGCGAGTTGTCCCGTCGCCGCGTCCCAGAGTTTGACAGATTTGTCCGCGCCGCCCGACGCCAGCACGCGACCGTCGGGCGAGAAAGCGACCGTGTTGACTTCGGCTGTGTGTCCGTTGAAGGTGCGGACGACTTGACCCGTCGCCACGTTCCAGAGCTTGATGGTCGCATCGCCGCTTGCGGTTGCGAGCCACCTGCTGTCGGGCGAGAAGGCGACGGCGTTGACTGACTCCGTGTGGCCTTCGAGCGCGTGCGCCTCGCGCCCCGTCTCGTTGTCCCAGAGCTTAACCGCGCCGCTCAGGGAAGCGGACGCGAGCCACTTGCTGTCGGGCGAGAAGGCGATGCTCGTCACCCAGCCCGTGTGCCCTGTGAGCGTGCGAACCTTGCGACCCGTCGCAATCTCCCACACGCGAATCGTCTTATCCTTGTTGCCGGTCGCGAACCAATGCCTGTCCGCGCTGAAGGCCGTCGCATAGACGCCGCTCGAATAGCTCTCGAAGACGCGCGTGCCGTCGCCCGCCGCGCCGCCGCTACTTGCCGCGTCGCCCGGCTCGCTCGCGGAGAGATCACGAAGCTGCACGGTCTTGTCGCCGTTGCTCGTCACCAACAATCGTTCGTCCGGACTGAAAGCCGCGACCTCGCTCGGCGCAACGCCCGTGGCTTCCCCGCCGTCGCCGTGCCACACGCGCGACTCGTTCCACGTCGCCGTGTCGAACACACGCGCCGTGCGGTCGCTCGACGCCGCGAGCAGCGAGCGCCCGTCCGTCTTGAAAGAGACGGCGACCGGCTTGCCCTCGAAGCTTCGGAGCGTGCGCGCCTCGCCGCCGTCCGCGGTCTTCCAAAGCTTGACCGTGCCGTCGAACGAGGCGGAGGCGAGGAGCCGCCCGTCGGGGCTGAAGGCGAGAGACTTGACCAGCCCAGTGTGGCCCGCGAGCGCACGCAGCTCGCGCCCCGTCGAAACATCCCACAACTTCAACGCGCCGTCCTTGCCGCCCGAAGCAAGCGTGCGACCGTCCGCGCCGAACGCGAGGCTCGTCACCTGATTCTGATGACCCGCGAGCGTTAGCGTCTCGGCCCACGCCGAAGTGTCGAAGAGTTTGATGGTCTTCTCCATCGTCCCGGCGGCGAGGGCGCGACCGTCGGGGCTGAAGGCGAGACTGACGATGCTGCCCGCCCCCGCCAGCGTCCTGACCTCCGCGCCCGTCGCAACGTCCCACACGCGCACGCTTCCGTCGGTCGAGCCGGAGGCGAGCCGCGCACCGTCGGGGCTGAAAGCGACGGCGTGGACGTATCCGGCATGGCCCGCGAGCGCGCGCAGCTCGCGCCCCGTCAACGCGTCCCAGAGCCGCACGGTGTTGTCGGCGCTGCCCGAAGCGACGAGCCGCGCGTCGGGGCTGAAGGCGAGCGCGTCCACGCGCATCGCGTGGCCCATCTGGAGGACGAGTTCGGGGCGCGGAGTTACGGCGTCAACGGAAACTGCTGCTGTGCGTTGCGCTGTCGGGGCGAGCGCGGCAAGTAGCAGAAGAGCCGCGAGCATCAACAGGCCGGGCGCGTGCGTCCGAAGCCTTCTCGACCCGCGGGCGTTCGATTTTGTTTTGCTTTTCATTGGAGCGGGGCTGCCGTTCGAAAACGATTTCAAGGCGCTTCACTTTGCGTGGGCGACGGCTTCTGCGACGAAGGACTGCGAGGCGTGTCACTGGTCTGCGCGCTCGAACGGGAGACGCTCTGCACGGTAGGTCAGGCGCGCAAACCTTGTCAAGCTGCTCCGGTAACGACGCCGCCAACGCGGTCTGTTCATTTCCTGAACACTGAGCATTTAGGAACAGGCTGCGCCGACGGAATTGACCGCGCGCCCGCGCGAGTCTTACAATCGCGCGTCCGTCCGGGGACTCTTCCCGCAAAGTCGGCTGCCAAAAAATTCGGCCCGCGCCGGGCCGCGACGAGACTTCCTTCTCAGATCAATCCGCATGGCCGCACGTCGCTCTTCATTTCTTTCGCGCCTCCTGCGCCGCCAATACTGGGCGCTGGCCGTCGGGCTGACGCTCCTGGTCTGGGCGTGCGTGTCGCTGGCGATGCGCCCCTTGCGCGAGGCGGGCGGCGGATACGAGGGCAACCCTTACGGGCTGACGACCGCGCTCGAAAACCGCGCGCTCGACCTCCTCTTCCAACTGCGCGACGCGCGCCACCGAGAGCTGCGCGGGCGGGGTCTCAATGAGCCGATCACGATCATCACCGTTGACGAGCGAGCCATCCGCGCCTCGAACGTGCGTTTGCAGAAGTGGCCGCGCGACTGGTACGCGCGACTGATTGACCGCGCGCGCGAGGGCGGCGCGAAGGTCGTCGGCCTCGACCTGTATCTCTCCGAAGAGGGCGGCACGAGCGCAGAGGACAAGGCCGCCGACCAGACGCTCGCCGACTCGATCAACGCCACCGACAACATCGTCCTCGTGCAGAAGCTCGAAGCCGGCGGCACCCCGGCCATCGTGCCGCTCGACGAGTTCGCTGACGGCGCGACTGCCGTCGGCTTCGCAGACCTCCCGCACGACAGCGACAGCGCCGTCCGCTCGACGATGCTCGTCCGCCAGCGCCCCGGCGAGTCGCAGCCGCAGTTCAGCTTCGCTGCCGCCCTCGCGCAACTTTACTCCGGCGAGGAGATGAAGCCCGACACGGATTACTCTTTCAAGCTCGGCGAGCGCGTGCTGCCGCTGCGCACCGACGGGACGATGCAGCTCGACTTCCGTGGCCGCACGCCCGCCTTCCACACCGTCTCCGCCGCCGACATCCTTTTCAACCAGGACTCGCCGCTGCCCGACGACTTGTTCCGCGACCGCATCGTGCTCATCGGCGCGACCAACAACGACGCGCCCGACCTCTTCTTCACGCCCTTCTACGAGCCGATGTCGCTGGCGCGTCTCTTCGACCGCGGCCTGCCCGTCGTCCCGGCGCGCATGCCCGGCGTCGAAATCCATGCCACGGCAGCCGCCACGATGCTCTTCGGTCGCGCGCTCGTGCGTCCCGCCTACGGGTGGCAGGTCGCGCTCCTTCTGCTGGCGCTGGCGCTCGCCGCCGCGCCCGTCTTCTACCTGCGCGCTTTCCTGGCTTTCGTCTGCGTCGCCGGTATCGCGGTCGCGCTGCTCGCCGTCTCGATGTGGGCGTTCGATGCGCGCGGGCTGATACTGCCGCTGGCGAGTTCGTGGCTCGCCGTGGGAGTGTTCGCGCCGCTCGGGTTCGCTTTGCGCTACGCGCACGAGCGCGCCGTGCGCGAGGAGAAGGAGGCCGAGCGCGCGCAGATCATGGACATCTTCTCGCGCTGCGTCTCCACGGAGGTCGCCGAAGAACTCTGGCACCGGCGCGATCAGGTCGCTTTGGGCGGCGAGTCGCGCGTCGTCACCATCGTCTTCACAGACATCCGCGGCTTCACTACTCTGTCGGAGTCGGCCAAGTCTTCCGCCGAGGTCGTCACCTGGCTCAACGACTACTTCAGCCGCATGCACCAGATCATCAGCTTCTACGGCGGCCACATCAACAAGTACATCGGCGACGGGCTGATGATCGTCTTCGGTGCGCCCGTTGATCGCGGCGCACGGCTCGAAGCGCGCGCCGCCACGCTCTGCGGCCTGAAGATGCTCGAAGAGGTCGAGCGCATGAACGACGAGTGGGCGGGCACGGGCCGCCCGCACATCGCCATCGGCGTCGGCATCCACACGGGCGAGGCCACCTGCGGGGTGGTCGGCGCGCCGGGCCGCCTCGAATACACCATCATCGGCGACACTGTGAACCTCGCTTCGCGCCTCGAATCAACGACCAAAGAGGCCGGCGTCCCGCTCCTGGTGAGCAGCGCCACCGCCGAACTGCTCGGCGTTGATTACGAGACCGAGCCGCTCGGCGACGTGAAGGTCAAGGGCAAGACCGAGAGCACCGCGGTCTTCACCGTGAGGCCGAAGAAGACCGCGAAGGAGACGCGCGCCGCCGCCCTCGCGGGCAACTGAACGTGCCGCCGTCCGGACACCATTTCATCGAACGAGAGAACTTCGTCGAAACTTATCTCGTAATCGTCGCGTGGTAGTCGTTTGAAATTCGTTTCGATCAACCAGGGGAATCAGAAAGAGGTCAGCCGTCATGCTCAAAACATTCTCGCACGCCGCACGCGCCGCCGCCTTCGCGCTGTCGGCCTCAGCCGCGCTCTCGCTCGCGCCCGCCGCCTTCGCCCGCCCGCAGCAGCAACAGAGCCAGCCGCAGCAGCAGGAGCAGCGCGCGCAGAAGAAGAAGCTTCAGGCCAGCTCGAACTTCGCGCAGTACGCGGGGCGCGACGCCTCGAACCGCCTCATCGCGGGCGGAGCCACCCGCGGCACCGTCCTCGACGAAGCCGGGCAGCTCAGCCAGAAGGGACAGGACGCTTACGAGGCAGGCAAGTACGACGAGGCCATCGCCTCCTTCAAGCGCGTGACCGAGTTGAAGCCCGACAACGCGAAAGCGTTCTATCACCTCGGCGTCTCCTACGAGACCGCGGGACATTACAAGGAGGCCGTCGCCGCCTACCGCAAGGCCGTCGCGCTGACGAACGACAACAACTGGAAGGCCGTCTCCTATTACAACATGGGCAACGCCTACGCCGCCGACAATCAACCGAAGGAGGCCGCCGAGGCTTACAAACAGGTCATCGCGCTCGCCCCCGAACAGGCGGTCGCGCACTACAACCTCGCGCTGGCCTACGCCGCCGCCGACCGCGCGCATGACGCCGTCGCCGAGTTCAATCAGGCCATCAAGCTCAAGCCCGACTACGCCGAGGCGTTCTTCAACCTCGGCATCACCTACGGCAACCTCGGACAGTACGGCGACGCCGCCGCGGCCTTCAAACACGCCGCCGAGATAAAGCCCGACTACGCCGAGGCGCACTACAACCTCGGCCTGGCCTATCTCGCGCTCGACGATAAGGCGAGCGCGCAGGCCGAGATCAAAACTTTGGAGAGCCTGAACAAGACTCTCGCCACAAGGCTCAAGAGCCTGAGCCAGTAGGCCGCACGCGTCGCACTCGTCGCTTTAGTCGTTAACGCAAAAGCTCGACGATGGAGGACTCGAACAACTTGTTTCTCAACGTCAACGCACGCTGCCGCGTCGCCAACACACGCTGCCGCGTCGCCGCCGTCAAGTTCCGGCGGCGGCTTTTTATGCCCGCCGCGCTTCTCTTCCTCCTCGCTGCGCACACGTCTCCGGCTTCCGCCGTCGCGCGGCAGGACGCCGCGCGTGCGCGCATCACGACCGCGTCGGGCGTGCGCGTGCGCGTGCATCCGGACGCGGGCGCAGTCGAGTCGGCCAAGCTCGCGCTCGGCGTCGTCGTCGAGGAGTTGGAGCGTTCGCCGGACAAGGCGAAGGTCGGCGCGACGGAAGACTATTGGTACATGGTCGCCGCGCCGGGCGGCGCGAAGGGCTGGGTCTTCGGCGGCCTGACCGCGCCGTTCGACCCCGCGCGCCGCGAAGAGATTTACCGGCGCATCGCCGACGAGCGCCTCGCCAACAAGACGGCGTCGTTCGCCGACCTCGTTGACCTCGTACACTTCCTCGACCGCGCTGCCAAAGAGGTCACGCGGCCCGAGGCGCTCGCCGAACTCGAATTCGCGCGCCTCTCCGCGCTCGCCCGCTCGCTCTCGTCCATCCCCATCGAGCAACGCGACAACCCGACCTACAAACAGTGGACGACCGAGCGCGACTCCGAGATCGTCTACAGCGAGCCGGCGGGTCAGTGGTACGTGCGCGCAGACCTGCTCTGGGATTTGCAGAAGAAGTACCCGAACCTCCCCGTCGCCGAGCGCGTCGCGTGGGAGGCGGCAGAGACGCCTCTGCCCGGCGAGTGCGAGACCGACCTGGGCTGCACGCTCTTCTACGCCTCCGCGACCCACGGCAACTATCTGAAGCTCTACCCGCGCGGCCCGCACGCCGACGCCGCGCTGGACGCCATCGCCGAAACGTTCAAGTACGTGACCGACGACATCCGCGGCACCGATCACGTCTACCAGGTGGCCGCCGAAGAGAAGGCCGATTTTAAAAAGACTCTGGCCACGCTGCGCGAACAGCTTACGTCCGCCGCGTCGCCGAAGTCGGCGCAACTGCTCAAGCAGCTCGACGAGATCGAGCGCCACTTCCGTTGAGCCGTCGCACGCGCTCGCGCGCCGACCACTGAACTTAACTCGCGCACTGACCACTGAGCTTAAAGAGCCGGAGGCCGCGCCGTCTTCAAGGGATGAGGACGGCGCGGCCCTCGTCTGTGGCGCTCTCGCGGGCCGCGGCGGCGACTTTCGGCTTGACGACGCGTGCGAATTCAAATACAACCCGTCACGCTCTACCGACTTTCAATTCTCGGAGGCTGGGTTCAGACATGCTCAAAGATTTCAGAGAGTTCATCAAGCGCGGAAATGTGATTGATCTGGCGGTGGCCGTGGTCATCGGCGCGGCCTTCGGCAAGATCATCACTTCGCTCGTCGAGGGCATTGTCATGCCGCCTATCGGGCTGCTGCTCGGCAAGGTGGACTTCGCCAGCATGTTCTACGTGCTCGACGCCTCCAAGGGCACGCCCATCTCCCTGGCCGACGCGAAGGCCAGGGCCATCCCCGTCATCGCCTACGGGCAGTTCATCAACGACGCGATCAACTTCCTCATCATCGCCTTCGTGATCTTCCTCGTCGTCCGGCAGTACAATCGCCTCAAGAGCAAGCAGCCGACCGACTCGACCCCGACCACGAAGGACTGCCCCTACTGTCTCTCGACCATCCCGCTCAAGGCGACGCGCTGCAAGGAATGCACGAGCCAGTTTCAGACGGCCTAATGACGTGGGCTCGGAGTTCAGGGCTTGAGCATGGGTTCAGAGTTCGAGGCTTTAGATTGCTGTGTGGGTTCAGAGTTCGAGCCTGCTCCTCCTCGGCGGCAGGAGCCAGCTCAAGCCTGAACTCTGAACCCGCCTTTCAACGCACCTCGCCATCAACGATACGACCCGCGGCGTTTGCCTTCCGCAGGCGCTCGCTCCTCTCGACGGCCCGCCTGTTCTAAACTACGAAGCCTGAACGCTCGACCGAACCCAGGAATTTCCGAGGAGGCTTCCACATGGCCGAACGCAAAGGCATCATTAAAGAATTCCGCGACTTCATCGCCCGCGGCAACGTCATAGACCTCGCCGTCGGCGTGATGATCGGCGCGGCCTTCAACAAGATCGTGACCTCGCTCGTCGAGGGCGTGCTGATGCCGCCCATCGGACTCGTCACCGGCAGGATTGATTTCGCCAGCCACTTCGTCGTGCTCGACTACTCGAAGGGCACGCCGAAGACGCTCGCCGAGGCCAAAGCGTTGAGCGTCCCCGTCATCGCCTACGGGCAATTCATCAACGACATCATCAGCTTCCTCGTCGTCGCCTTCGTCATCTTCTTCATCGTCCGGCGCGTCAACCGCCTCTGGAGCGGCGAGCCGCCGGAGTCGGAAAAGCCGACGACCAAGAACTGCCCCTTCTGCATCTCGGCCATCCCCGTCAAGGCCACGCGCTGCCCCGAATGCACGAGCCGGTTGCAACCCGCATAACGAAAGTCAAAAGCGAAAGGGAGGACGGCAGCGCACCTGCCATCCTCCCTTTCGCGTCATCACACTTTCAACGCAGCCTCGCACCGGGCCGCGAGTGATCCTTACCGTCTACGTCGCCGGGCGCAGCAGCCCGCGGAAGATGCCCTGCACCGAGACCTTCGAGGCGTGCAAGCGGATGGGCGCGTGCTGCGAGTTGGCGGGCCGCAGCTCGACTTCGGTGCCGAAGCGGTAGAGCCGCTTGAGGGTGGCGCGCGCGCCCTCGACGAGTGCGACGACGATCTCGCCGTCGCGCGCCTCCGTGCGGTTCTCGATGAGCGCGATGTCGCCGTCGCAGATGTGCTCGTCAATCATCGAGTCGCCCGTCACCTTGAGCGCGTAGACGCGGTTGGGGCGGACGTGGCCGAGGAGGAAGCGCGGCACAGTGATGGTGTCGCGTTCTTCGGTCGCGTCAACGGGTGCGCCCGCCGCGATGCGACCGAGCAGCGGCACCTCGCAGGTGGAGTCAACGTCCACCTCTGCGGGCTGCACGGTGAGGCCGAACGCGCCGTCGTTGCGGTGGCGCGAGATGAGGCCGCGACGCTCCAACGCCTCGATGTGCTTCGCAATCGTCGCCTTCGACGACACGCCGAAGTGCCGCGCGATCTGCGCGTAAGACGGCTCGTAGCCGTGGCGCTCGATGAAGCGCGTGATGTATTCGAGGATGTCCTTTTGTCGCTGCGTGCGGGGCTGCATAGGCTGAAGTCTCCCTTGCCTCGTGAGCGTCGGCGGAATTTCGGAGGGGGTTGTCGCTCGAACCGGCTCGCGCGATTGTACGGGCGCGCGGACGAAAGCGTCAAGCGAAAGTTAGAAGTCCGCAACGCTGAACGATGAACCGAAAACAACTAATCTTTCAGTTCATCGTTCAGCGTTGCGGACTTCATCCTTCATTTGATCGAGTAGCGCGCGAGCGTGTTGGGGAAGACGATGACGCCGGGGGGCAGATCACTCATCCTGACCTTGTTCGCGCCGGTGAGGATGTCTTTGGCCTTGAGGCCGTAGAGCGCCTCGTTGAGGTTGTTGTCGGGGTTGATGACGCCGCCTTTGAGTTCGAGTCCGGCGAAGAGTCCCTTGCTGCGCGAGTAGGAGAGGATGCCCGCGTCGAGCGTGAGGTTGGTGGAAGCGGCTGCCGTGCGACCGACCGGCCCGGCGGCGGCGCTCGCCTCGCCGCCAATCTCCAGCTTGTCTTCGAGCAGACCTTTCAGCGCGCCGTCGTTCATAAAGAGCAGTACGAGGTCGGTCTTGGCCGCGCCGATCTGGAGGCCGATGCTTGCGCCGCCCATCTTGAAGAAGGCGGGCGCGCTCCAGCCGCCCGTCACTCGTCGGCTGATGATGCCGCTGCCGCCGCGACCGCCGACGCCGAGGCCCGCCTTGAGCATGCCCGGAAAGACCGCGACGGCCTCGGCCCGGTCGAGCAGTTCCTTCGGAATCGAGCGGTCGGGCGTGCCCATGATCTGCTCGAAGACGCGCGCGGCTGAGGCCGACTTCTTCGAGGCTTCCTTCAACTGCTTGGGACTGGCATTGGAGGCGGGCTTCGTCGCCGTGCGCTGCCGCTCCCCGGTCTGCCGCGCCGAAGTCGGCGTGGGAAGAATCAGGGCCGCGGCGGCGAGCGCGCACGCCGCGAGTATCGTTCGGGTCGAAAGCTTCATGCGAAGTCTCCTTTATGAAGTGCTGCGTGTTCGGAGAGTCAACCACCGAAGGCACGGAGCGATGCACAGAGAAAAGCAGAACTCCGTGCCGTCTCTGTGTCGTCTGTGCCTTCGGTGGTCAACTTCCCTTCAACATACAAAGTAATGACGGCCAGCGGAATAGTACCACTCGCCTCAACGTCTTTCATCAGTGAGGGAGGCGCAAAGAATAGCGCGCGAGCGCGAGCGGGAAGGCGCGCACCTGCGTGGGCACGGGCGTGTCCGTCCGGCTAGCGATTAAGTCGGTTGCCTTTTTACTGTAGAACGCCTCGTTGAGATCGTTGTCCGGCGTGATGGCGACGCCCTTGAGCGAGAGGCCCGCGAAGAGTCCCTTGCTGCGCGAGTAAGAGAGGATGCCTGCCTTGAGGTTCGGCGTCGTCTCTGCGCCTGCCGCGCGACCGACCGGCCCGGCGGTCGCCTCGGCCTCGCCGCCCAACTCGAACTTGTCCTTCATCAAACCGCCCAGCGCGTCCGCGTTCATAAAGAGCAGCACGTAGTCGGTCTTCGTCGCGCCGATCTGCGCGCCGAAGCTGCCGCCCGCCAGGTTGTAGAAGACGGGTGCGCCCCACTGTCGCTTCTGCGTGCGGCGGCTGATGACGCAGTCGCCCTTGCGACCGCCGACGACGAAGGCGGCTTTCAGGACGCCAGGGCAGACGGCGACGGCCTCCGCGGCTTCGAGCAGCTCGCGCGGGACGGCCTTGTCCGGCACGGACATGACTTTGTTGAGCACCGCCGCCGCATCGTTCGAGTGGCGCGCGGCGTCCGCCGTTCTCTGCCTCGCCAGGCCGCCCTTCCGCTGAGCCGACGCCGGAACGAAGCACAGGCACAGGGCCGCGAAAGCGGCCAGCACAAACGTCAGGTTTACCTTTAAAGAACTCACAGCAACTTCCCTCCTTCACTCAAGACTTCGTGTTTCCTTTTGAAAAGCGTTCGACCGCCCGCCGCCCGAAGCGTCGCAGGCGCAGGCTGTTCGCGACGACCGAGACGGACGAGAGCGCCATCGCTGCGCTCGCGTAAATCGGCTTGAGCGTCCAGCCCAAGACGGGATAGAACACGCCCGCCGCGAGCGGGATGCCGAGCGCGTTGTAGGCGAAGGCCCAGAAGAGATTCTGCCTGATGACGCGCACCGTCCGGCGCGAGAGCGCGATGGCCGTCACCACGCCGCGCAGAGAGCCGCCGACAAGCGTGATGTCCGCAGCCTCGATGGCGATGTCCGTGCCCGTGCCGACGGCGATGCCGATGTCGGCCTGCGCCAGCGCGGGCGCGTCGTTGATGCCGTCGCCGACCATCGCCACGAGTTTGCCTTCGGCCTGAAGCTTCTTCACCTCTTCGGCCTTGCCTTCGGGCAAAACTTCTGCGAGCACGCGCTCGACGCCGACCGAGCGCGCCACTTCAAGGGCCGTCCGCCGGTCGTCACCCGTTATCATCACTACTTCGAGTCCAAGCCGTTTGAGCGCCGCAATCGCGTCCCTCGACTCCGGCTTGACTCGATCCGCGACGGCGACGAGTCCCGCCACGCGACCGTCAACGGCGACGAACATTGGCGTCCTCGCACGCGCGGCGAGCGCCGCAGCTCGCTCGCTCAAGCCGTCGAGACTGACTCCGCCCTCGGCCAAAAGCTTCACGTTGCCGACCAGCACGCGCCGCCCTTCCGCCTCGGCCACGACGCCGCGCCCGGCCACGGCGCTGAACTTCTCGACGCGCGCAAATCGGAGCTTGCGTTCTTCGGCGCGGCGCACGATGGCCTCGCCCAGAGGGTGCTCGCTCGCCCGCTCGATTGAGGCGGCGAGCCCCAGCAGCTCGTCTTCGTCGAAGCCGTCCGACGCGATAACGTCCGTCACGTCCGGCCTGCCTTCGGTGATCGTGCCGGTCTTGTCGAGCACGACGGTCTGAATCCTGTGCGCCGCCTCCAGCGCCTCGCCGCCTTTGAAGAGCACGCCGCTCTCCGCGCCCCGGCCCGTGCCGACCATGACGGCGGTCGGCGTCGCCAGTCCGAGCGCGCAGGGACACGCGATGATGAGCACCGAGACCATCTGGACGAGCGCCGTCGCCAGACGCGTCTCGGCGGGCGCGGCGACGAACCAGACGACGAACGTCGCGGCGGCGATGCAGATGACGGCGGGCGTGAAGTAGGCGCTCGCGCGGTCGGCCAGGCGCGCGATGGGCGCGCGCCGACCCTGCGCCTCCTCGACCATTCGGACGATCTGCTGCAACACCGTGTCGCGGCCCACGCGCGTCGCACGGAACTGAAAACTGCCCGTCCGGTTCAAGGTCGCGCCGACCACCTCATCGCCCGGCTTCTTCTCGACGGGCAGGCTCTCGCCCGTCAGCATAGACTCGTCCACCACCGAGCGGCCTTCCGTTAAGAGGCCGTCGGTCGGAATCTTCTCGCCCGGTCGGACTAAAATCACGTCGCCCGCTACGACATCCTCGACGGGCACGTCCTCGTGCCTGCCCTCTGCGCGCACGACGCGCGCGGTGCGCGCCTGCATACCCAGAAGCTTTTTGATCGCGTCGGTCGCCCGCCCGCGCGCGCGCGCTTCGAGCAAGCGGCCCAGAAGGATGAGCGTGATGATGACCGAGGCCGCCTCGAAATAGACGGGCGTCATCGGCACGCCGACGTTGGCCGCGCCACTCTGCGCGCTGCCGCCCGCCGCCATGCCGGCCATGCCTCGCGCCGCGCCCGCGCCCGCGACGAGGCGCGGCGCGAGCGTGGCGACGACGGAGTAGAGGAAGGCCGCGCCCGTGCCCGTGGCGATGAGCGTGTTCATGTCGGCGGCGCGGTTGCGGAGCGCGGCCCAGGCTCCGCGGTAGAAGGGCGCACCGCTGTAGAAGACCACGGGCGCGGTGAGCGCGAGCTGAAGGTAGTTGATCCACCGGACGTTGAAGAGCGCGACCGCGCCGTGCGACATCGAGATGAGGAGCACGGGCAGGGAGAGCGCGGCGGCGACCGTGAAGCGACGCATCAGGTCTCGGCGCTCGGCGCGGCGCGACTCCTCTTCGCGGCGGGCGTCGGCACGCACGTCTCCTCCCGCCGGTTCGCCCGCGCGGTAGCCGAGTTCCGAGACTCTTTCCCGCAGCGCGCCGACGCCCGTCCGGCGCGGGTCGTACTCCACGGTTGCGCGCGCCGTCGCGAAGTTGACGCTGGCCGCCGCCACGCCCGGCGACTTCGAGAGGCGGCGCTCGATGAGGGCCGCGCACGCCGCGCAGGTCATGCCGGTGATGGGCAGGTCAACGCGAAGGGCCGCGCCTCCTTTGACTTCACTTTTAGCCGCTGACATCTCACGCCTATTCTAAACCTTTCGCACGCGACGCGCCGCCGTGAGCGCGCACGGGAATGGCGCGCGCTCACGACGGTTGTTGATCGGCTCGCTAATTTGAACGTGGATTGTGCGAGGCGTCGAGGTAGGCTTCGACGGTCTTGTAAATCTCGTCGTCCATGAAGAGGTTGATCTTGTTGTAGGAGCGCGTGAGTTCGTCGGGCACGCGGGCGGGAAGTGCGCCGCGGTAGCGTTCGAGGAATTCGACGAGCGTGGCGCGCAAAAGCGTCAGCTCGCGCACGACCTCCTTCAGCTCATAGCCCTGACGCCAGCGCTGACGCCCATGCTCCACACCCTCCTGAAGCATGTGGCTCGCGGGCGGGCCGCTGGCGAGCGCGAACTGTAGCTCTTCGACGATCTGCGGGATGTGGTCGATGAGTTGAAGATAGGAGAGGCGTGCGTCGGAGCTGATGCGGCGGTCGGTCGTCACCCTCTCCGTCCAGTCGCGCACGATGGTCTCTCGCCCGTTCTTGATTAGGCGGCTGATCTCTTCTGACACGTTGGGGGAACCTCCTGGTTGTCGGCGAAGCCGGGACGCGAGTTCGGAGAGAAGACCGCCCCCCGGCAACAGGATTCGCGCGGGAGTATAAGTCAAACGACGCGCGCGGGGCAAACGATTTGACCGGCGGGCGCGAACAGTGAGAGGATGCGTGCTCAATAATCCCCCGCTCGGAGAGAAGCAATTATCAGAGAGGTGAAACGTGCATGGAAGATGAGAAGCGCGATTTCGTGACGCAGGACGAGACGGGCGAGCTGCCGCCGATGGACGAGGTCGAGGGACGCGTCGAAGCCGAGATGAAGCGCATCGAAGGGAAAGCGCGCGAGTCGGTCGGACAGGGGATACAGGACGAGCAGGTCGAGCGCGAGGGACGCGAGCTGCGCGAGGAGGGCGAGCGCGCGCTGGACGAAGAAAGGCAAAAATAAAAAGGCAAAAGTAAAGACGAAGACAAAAGTTAAGACGGCGGGCCGAGTCGTCTCTCATCGTCGGCGGTTGATGGGAGAGACGCTGTCCGCCGTCCACTTCTTTTGCCTTTTGCCTTTTTACTTTCGCCTTTCTTCAGTCTCCGCTCGTCTTGCCGTTGGCCTTGCCGATGGCGTCGCGGATGACCAGCGGGAGGTTGGCCGAGTAGCCGATCTGGTGGAAGAGGATGCCCCCGCCCGGCCCGATGACGAAGGTTTGCGGGATGCTGGCGTGGCCGTTCATCAAAGCCATCGCTGTGTCGGCGCGCGCCCAGCCGAGCTTGTAGTTGATGTTCATCTCTTTGGCGAAGTCGCGCACCTTGTCGGCGTCGCTCTGCGGGCTTTCGGTCGTCAGGCCGACGACCTGCACGCCCTTGCTGCCGTACTCCTTAGTCAGGTCAACGAGGTGCGGAATCTCCGCGCGGCAGGGGCCGCACCAAGTCGCCCAGAGGTCGAGCACGACCACCTTGTCCTTGTAGTCGGAGAGGCGAAACGTCCCGCCGTCCACCCCTTGAATCTCGGTGTTCCAAACCTCCGGCGGCACCGTCTCAAGCTTGGCCTGCTGCGGCGGAGACTGCTGCGGGCCGCGGTTCGCGGTGATGGTCACTTTCGGCTGGTTGGGTTGCGCGGCGTTGTTGTTGGCCGTCAGGTTGGCCGTGTCGTTCGAGGTGCAGCTCGAAATGACGAGCGCCGCGAGGGTAAAGACGAAGGCCGTGAGCGAGAGCCTGCCCGTCGTCCAGAAATGCTTCTTGTTCTGTTCCTGCTTCATGTTCGGTAGTGCCCTTGAAAAAGTCCGTGTCGGGCTAGTGGCCCGGTTTGTGTCGAACGCTCTTCTCGTTCACAGTTGTCTTCTCGTTCCCGGTTGCCTTCCCACTCGCGGCTGTCTTCTCATTCTCGTTCTCGGCTGAAGGCTCGGCGCTAACGAGGCGGAAGCCGAGGACTGGCGCGCGGAAGTCGTGCGCCATCCAGCGGCGCGCGGTGGCCGTGATGGGTTCGTCGCCGTCGGCGCGGCTATTGAGCGCGAAGGAGCCGCCGCGCACGATGAACTTCCCGCGGTCGCCCGCCAGAATCCTCATCTTGTCGTTGCCTTTGTACAACGAAGCCTCTGAGATAGTCCACTCCCAGACGTTGCCGATCATGTCCGAGACGCCCTGCGGCGTGTTCCCCTGCGGGAACGAACCGACGGGCCGCGCCGCGCCCGTGCCGAGGTTGGCGCGACCGTCCTCCCACGCGTCGCCCCAGGGGAACATGCGCGCCGAGCCGCCGCGCGCGGCGAACTCCCACTCCTCCTCGGTCGGCAGGCGGTAAGTCACTTTGTCGCGCTGCGAGCGCCACGCGGCGAAGGCGCGCGCGTCGTCGAGCGAGACGTTGGAGACGGGCAACTGCTCCTCGCCCGGCTTCGGTCGGTCGCCGTCCCAGACTGAGGGCGGCGGCGCGTGGCCCGTCGCTTTGACGAACTCGGCGTACTCGGCGTTGGTCACTTCCGTGCTACCAATCGCGAAGGGCTTGAGCGTGACGGCGTGCGCGGGCCACTGGCTGTAAACCCACTGGAGGTAAGTCTGCGAGGCTTTGGCCGAGACGGGCGGCACGTCGGCGCGGCCCACCTGGAACGTGCCGCCGGGCAGCGAAACCATGCCGGGGCGCGGAGGCTCGACCGTCTGCTTCGCGTTGGAGTTAGCGTTCACGTTTGCGCCGGCGTTCGCGTTCACCATCGCGTTCGTGTTCGGCGACCCGGCGTTCGTGTTCGTGTTCGTGCCGTTGGTGTTTTTAATGACGTAGAGGGCGAGGACGCCGAGGCATGCGAGCAGCACGAGGGCGACCGCCCCGCCGAGGACGAACGGCAACACGCGCGAGCGCGGCGGCGGCGTGACGAAGCCGGGCGTCTGCGACGCGTGCGGGCCGGATTGCGCGTAGGCATTCGCCGCCTGCTGCTCAGCCACGAGCGCGGCGGCCCGCCCCTCCGTCTCTCTGCGCTGCCGCTCCTCCGCCTCTCGACGTTGACGCTCTTCGATCTCGCGTCGCTGCCGCTCTTCGGCCTCCCGGCGTTGACTCTCTTCGGCCTCTCGCTGACGCCGCGACTCGGCCTCGCGCCTCTCATGCTCTTCCGCCTGGCGGCGCAGGGCCTCGGCGCGCGCCGCCTCTTCGCGTCGAGTGTCTGTGATGGGGGTCAACGGCTCGGTCAGCGCGTCGGTCGGCGCTGCGTTCCGGCTGGGCGCGTTCGCGTCCAACTTGTCGAAGGTGTGTGCCGGTTGCTGGCGCGCGGTGTCGGACGCGCGCGGCGCGGGGCTGTCGTCTTCGAGCGCGTGTGTGCCGAGCGCGTCGGGCGTGCTGGCGATTGTCTTGAAGCTGTCGGGAGCTTCGTCGTGCGCTCCCGTCTCCGCTCCCGCGCGCGCGTGTCGCCCCGTCAAGTCCGCCGGGCTGACCTGAACGGTCGTCGAGCCGACGCCCGGCATGACCCCCGCGTCGCCGTCCAGACCGGCGAGCGCGGCGCGCAGCTCCGCGATGAACTCGTCAACCGTCTGCGGGCGTTTGGCCGGGTCTTTTTCGAGCGCGTGCCGCACGGCCTGTTCGAGCGCGGCGGGCACTTCGATGCTGCGCTCGCTCAAGGGCACGGGCGCGGCGTTGAGGTGCATGTTCATGATCGAGGGGATGGACTTGCCCTTGAAGGGCACGTCGCCCGCGAGCATCTGGTAGAGGATGATGCCCAGGCTATAGATGTCGGCGCGCACGTCTATGTCTTCGTCGCCCCACTGTTCGGGGGCCATGTAGAAGGGCGACCCCATCATCCCTTGAGTCTGCGCGGCGACGAACGAGCCGAGCAGCTCGCCCGACTTGATCTTCGCCAAACCGAAGTCGAGCACCTTCACGGCCTCGCCCGGCGGCAGCCCCGCTCTGATGAGAATGTTCAGGGGCTTGAGGTCGCGGTGGACGATGCCGATGCGGTGCGCGGCGGCCACGCCCGCGCAGACGGCGAGCATGATCTCGACGGCGCGCGCGGGCGCGAGCCGCTTCTCCTGAATGAGGATATCGTGCAGCGAGCTGCCCTCGATGAACTCCATCACGAGGTAGGGCGTCGTGCCGTCGAGGATGCCGTAGTCCGTGACGCTGACGGTGTTCGGGTGGCGGATGGCGGCGGAGGCCATCGCCTCCTGTCGGAAGCGCGCGGTGAGCGAGGGGTCGTTGCCGACGAGGTCTGGGAGAATGATCTTGATGGCGTGCTGCGTCTTGATGAAGACGTGGTGGGCCTTGAAGACCATGCCCATGCCGCCCTGCCCGATCTTCTTCTCCAACTGGTAACGCTCGTCGAGCACCGCGTCGAGGGCGATCAGAAACTTCAGGCGATCACCGTCGCTCGGACAGTGATTCACTTTATCGGGGTAACAGCGATGACAGGACGGGCACTCTTTCATTCGGACTTACGGGCGGTAAACCGTTCGGACATGGGCGCGGCGGATTAAGAATCGAACAGACGAACCGATTCGACGGCGCGCGAAAATTCTAACAACTCGCCGGAAGTAAGGCAAAAGTAAAAAGGTGAAAAGGGTGTCAGGTGCTGGGAGCCGGGTGGTGGTCAAATTCAATTCGCCAGCACCCGGCTC
>DATARW010000063.1:0-133502 GCA_036263975.1 Pyrinomonadaceae bacterium | reverse complement strand
TGGACGAACAACATCGAGTCGTGCGGCGCGAACGCACAGTGCCGCGAGGTCAAGCGCATTGATACCAGTGCCGCCTTCTTCCTCTCCATCGAGTTTCAGCAGACGGGCTTCCTCGTCTATCGAATGCACAAGGTCGCGTTCGGCAACCTCGCGGGCAGGCCGGTTCCCGTGCGGTTCGACGAATTCTTACGCGAGACGCAGGAGATCGGCAGCGGCGTCGTGGTCGGGCAGGGCGACTGGCAGACGCGCCTTGAACAGAACAAGCAGAGCTTCGCCGTCGAGTTCGCATCGCGCGCAGACTTCGTCGCTAGCCATCCGGCGAGTCAGACGCCGCAGCAGTACATCGCGGCGCTGGCGGCGAACGCGCCCGGCGCGCTCACGCAGGCCGAGTCGGACGACCTCGCGGCGCGTCTCGCCGACGGACGCGAGACGCGCGCCAGCGTCCTGCTCCGCGTCGCAGAGGATGCGGACTTCAAAGCGGCGGAGTTCGACCGCGCTTTCGTCCTGATGCAATACTTCGGCTACCTGCGCCGCAACCCGGACGACGCGCCGGACACAAACTTCGACGGCTACAACTTCTGGCTCTCGAAGCTCGATCAGTTCGGCGGCGACTTCCGCCGCGCCGAGATGGTCAAGGCGTTCATCACCTCGAACGAGTACCGAGGGCGCTACGGGCCTTAAACAACGATGAGGTCAGAGCGCCGGGCGCTGAACAAAAAGCAAACGTCTTTCAGTTCAGCGTCCGGCATCCTGACCTCATCAAATGTTCCGCGCGCATGTCTGCTACCGCTCGCGGCTCCGAGCCTGTGCGTTCCGAATCGCGCGGCAGAAGTCTCCGGCGGTCAGACGGTGTTTGAAGGCGTGTGTGCCGTTGATGAGGACGACGGGAATCTCTGTGGCGTAGCGCCTCTGGAGTTCGGGGTCGGCGAGGATGTTCACCTCCTCGAAGGTGAACAGTCCACGGCAGTCCGCCCGCTCGATCTCGCTCAGCGCGTCCTCGCAGAGGTGGCAGCCCGGCTTCGTGTAGAAGATGACGTGCGGTTTGGTATTCATTTTGACTTCGTATGCGTGCGCGCGTCGCATCTCATAGTAAAAAATAAACACTTGCCACGCGGGTCTGAAAAGGTTATAAATTGCGTCGAAGCCGAGCCATTATATCCGTTTTATTGGGCGCGGCTGCACTTCATGTCACGCAAAAGCATTTGGAATCCACGCGCGGGAAGGCGAGCTTAATAGCTCATCTACGGTAGTATTATGCCGTCCCGTGCATGGCTGCACCCGAAAGCCACGGCTTGTTAAAGAGGTCACAAGTCAAAGCTGATTCCTGAAGGGAGGTCGCGGCGTGGATCAGAACGACAGTCCGACTCCGCCCGCCGAGAGTGCACCCGACACTCCGAACGAAGAACAAGGGGGCAAGCCGAAGGTCAGCGACCTGCTCGCCGCCGCGAGGGGTGAAGTAGTCCGGCGTGAGCCTGCGCCCGCGAAGGGCAAGACGGTCGTCCCGCCTGCGTCGAAGCCCGCCTCGTCGGGCACGGTCGCCGAAGCACCTCCGCCGGGAGACGGCGCGACGAAGGAAGTGCCCGCGGCGACTCCGGCAGCGGCGCGCGTCTCGCCCGCCTCCGGCGCTTCAAAGACGACTTCCACGCCGACGCCTTCCGTGAACAAGGGCGTCACGAAGGCCGCCGCTGCCAAGCCGGTGGCTGCGCGACCCGCCGGGCCGCTCGTCGAGAGCGCGCCCGACCCTCCCGTCAACAAACTGCGCCGCCGGATAGTCTGGGGGAGCATCTTCTCTTTCCTCGCCATAGACTTCCTGATGTTCCTGCGCTTCTTCCTGCCGCGCGCCATCTTCGAGCCGTCGAGCGTCTTCCGCATCGGCTTCCCCGGCGACTACGCCACGGGCGTTGACACCAAGTGGCAACAGCAGCGCCGCATCTGGGTCGTGAAGAACAGCGAACGTCTGTTCGTCATCTTCGCCAAGTGCACGCACCTCGGTTGCACGCCCGACTGGAAGGCGAGCGAGAACAAGTTCAAGTGCCCCTGCCACGGCAGCGGCTACGACAGCGAAGGCATCAACTTTGAAGGCCCCGCGCCGCGCCCAATGGATCGAGCCGAGGTGCACACGGACGCCGAGGGCCAGATCGTCGTCAACATCGGCAAGCTCTACGACTGGCAGAAGGGCGGCACGAACCACTTCAACGACGACGGGGCATTCATACGCGTGTAGGCAATTTTAGATTTTTGATTTGCGATTTTTGATTTATCGGCCCGGCGCGGAGCTTGGACACTTTTCAAATCGGAAATCAAAAATCCGTGGAGGACGGCATGGAGCCTGAACGACCCGTAGGGGACGGCGACAGTCAGAAGGGCTTGAAGGTCAGGGGCGCGGGCCTGATGGAGAAGGCGCGCGGCCAGGCCGTGGCGCTGAAAGAGCGCGCCGAGGCCGAGGCCAAGACCTACAAAGACCCGCAGCAGACGCAGCTCTGGAAGTCCATCTTCCGCGTCTCGCACGACCGCTCCGACCCGCGCAACCGAAGCTTAGCCATCCTCTCGAACGTCTTCCTGCACCTCCACCCGGCGAAGGTCAACCGCGATGCCACGCGCTACAACTTCACTTGGGGCATGGGCGGCATCACCTTCTACCTTTTCATCGTCCTCACCTTCACGGGCGTGCTTTTGATGTTCTACTACCATCCCGTGAAGGTCGCCGCGTTCCGCGACATACAATATCTCGAACACGACGTGCCGTTCGGCAAACTCCTCCGGAACATGCACCGCTGGGCGGCGCACCTGATGATTATCACGACCTGGCTGCACATGTTTCGCGTCGTCTTGACAGGCTCGTACAAGCGCCCGCGCGAGTTCAACTGGTGCGTCGGCGTCCTTCTACTCGTGCTGACGATGCTTCTGTCGTTCACAGGCTACCTTCTGCCCGACGACCAGCTCGGCTTCTGGGCCGTGACGGTGGGGACGAACATGGCGCGCGCCACGCCCGGCTTCGGCAGCGAGGGGCCGTTCGGGCCGCAGCTCGGCATGACGCCCTTTAACGACGTGCGCTTCGGACTCCTGGGCGGCTCAATCGTTGACGCGAACGCGCTCCTGCGTTCCTACATCTGGCACTGCATCGGCATCCCGCTCGTCGCCTCCATCTTCATGGCCGTACACTTCTGGCGCATCCGCAAGGACGGCGGCATCAGTGGCCCCGCGCCCGTGATGCTCGAATCGGAGATGAAGGCGGTCAGGAAGTAGTGACGAGTGATGAGTGATGTGTAAAGCCTCGTCGCGTCGCCCGGAATTATGAAGAGGGGCGGAGTTCAGAGAGTAAATCAAACCGCAGCGGAGAGGTTCGGAAAATGGAAAACGTTGCGAGGTTCGAGGGGCGGAGCCGCTTCAGGCTGAGCCGCGGGATGATCCTGCTCATCGCGCTCGCGGTGGTGGTCGTGGTCTGGGCGCTCAACGTCAAGGACTGGCGTCAGCTCTGGATCATCAGCTCCGCGCCCGACAACATCCCCATCGTTGCGATGATTCCGCTCGTAGCCTTCTTCACGTGGCTCGGCCTCCGGCAGTCGGGGGCCAACGACCGGCTCATCGAAGAGCTGAGCGCCGACCCGCAGCTTGCCAAGACGCACCACCGCAAGACTCTGCCGTGGCGGCCCGGCTGGGCGCGCGAGCTGCACGTGTGGCCTTACCTCGTCCGCATCGAGTTCCTCGCCGCCGTCATCGTGACGGTCATTCTGTTCGTCTGGTCAATCCTCATCAACGCGCCGCTGGAAGAGCCGGCCAACCCGAACCTGACGATGAACCCGTCGAAGGCTCCGTGGTACTTCCTCGGACTTCAGGAGATGCTCGTCTACTTCGACCCGTGGATTGCGGGTGTCGTGATGCCGAGCCTGCTCATCATCGGCCTCATGGTCTTCCCCTACGTTGACTCGAACCCTCTGGGCAACGGCTACTACACATGGAAGCAGAGGAAGTTCGCCATCTCGATGTTCCTCTGGGGCTTCTTCATGTGGATCATCCTGATTCTCATCGGCACCTTCATCCGCGGGCCGGGATGGATTTGGTTCTGGCCGGGGCAGACTTGGGATCACAACGCCGTGGTGTTCGACCGCAACCGCGACCTCCACGAAATCGTCGCGGGCTGGGGCATGCCTTTCCTGAACACGTATCCCTGGAAGGCCATCTTCGGCGCGATGGTGGTCGGCTTCATCTTCCTCGTCGGCGGGCTGTTCTTCCACCTCCTGATGACGAGGCCCGCGCCCAGGTTTTCAGACTTCACTTCCTTCAAGCGGCTCAAGGCTTGGCTGATGACGCCGGGCGAGTTCCAGACGAGGCTTCTGGATCGCACGAGCCTGCTGCAATACATGACGTTCCAGTTCTTCGCCGTCTCGGTTCTGTTCCTGTTCCCGATCAAGCTGCTGCTGCGGCTCGTGTTCACGATCAAGTACATCTGGGTTACTCCCTGGTTCAACGTCTGAAGGGACACGCGAGCGGAGGAATCATCCGTGGCTGAGACTCCTGACACCGACAAGCTGGTTAAGAAAGAACCCGAAGGCCCCGCGCCCGACCCGATCACGAGCCGTTCGACGAGCAGCATCCTTCTGGTGTGCGCGCTCCTCCTGACGGGCGTGACCGTCTGGTCGCTCTACGACGAGGTTTACGGCATGCGCCCGTGGAAGGGCTACCAGCAGTCTTACGTCCAACGCTACGACCGTTATCTGAAGCGACTCCAAAAGCGCGGGTTCAAATCGGAGAAGGAAGTCAGAGAGAGCGCCGAGTACCATCGTCTCGACGACGAGGCGAAGGCCGCGCGCGCCGAGGTGCAGCCGCAGCTCGACGAGAAAGACCGCCGCGTCCGGGTCATAGACTCTCAGCTCAACGCCATCTCCGACGATTTTCAGAATCGCCGCGGCCACATCACGGTCGCCGACTACAAGGTCGAGACTTCGCCGGAGAAGGACAAGAAGAAGCTCCGCGACGAGGTCGCGGGGTTGAAGAACGAGAAGTCAGTCATCCAGATGCCGGCGGACGACGGCAGCAGCCGGACGGTGAAGACGGAGTTCACCTTCGACCAGTTGCAGGCCAAGTACGTCGGCCTCAAGGACGAGAAGGGGCGTGTGCTCGCGGAAAAGGGCGAGCTTTTGAAGCCTTCGAGCGATCTTGAGAAGCAGCGCGACGAGTATCTGAAGAACAACGTCACCGAGGCGACCGCGCAGCAGGTGAAGCTGACGCGCGACAGTCTGGAGAAGTTCGACTTCGGCCTCCGGCAGATCAACGTCAACGGCGACGAGATCGTTGATCGCTGCGAATCGTGCCACCTCGGCATCCGCTCGCCCATCACGATTGCGCCCGCCGACATGATGCCCGCGGGCCGCGGGCGGGCCAGCCGCCCCGACGCGCTCGCACGCGCCTTCGTCAGCCACCCCGACAAAGAGCTTCTGCAAATCCACAACCCCGAAAAGTTCGGCTGCTCGTCATGCCACTGGGGCAACGGTCGCGCCTCGACGACGGTCGAGAAGGCGCACGGCGAAAACGCGTTCTGGCTGCACCCGCTCTTCAAGAAAGAGAACACAGAGGCGGGCTGCAACCAGTGCCACTCGAACGACCGAGTGCTTCAGGGTGCGCCGCTGCTGACCGAAGGCAAGGACATGTTCTACCAGCGCGGCTGCGTCGGCTGCCACCGCTACGAGGGCTTCGACCGCGAGTCGGACGCACTCACGAACACGCGCCAGCTCGTCACGCAGCTCGAAGACCAGGTGACGGCCAACGAGCACGAGTCGAAGGTGGCGAAGGCCGACAGCGCCAGCGCGCGCAGCGACGAGGAGGCGCAGCGCCTGCTCGCTCACGCCGAAAGCTTGACCGTCACGAACAGCCAGATCGAGGCCAAGATCGATCAGCTCAACACGCAGGCGCGCTTCCTCATGCAGGATCAGAAGAAGGTCGGGCCGAACCTGAAGGACGTGCGCCTCAAGCTCACGAAAGAGTGGATTCCCATCTGGCTCTCAGACCCGCAGGCGTTTCGCCCCGGCACGAAGATGCCGACCTTCTGGTACCTTTCAGGCGACCCGAAGATGGGCGGCATCGTGCCGCCAGCGCAACAGACGGACGAGCGCAAGGCGATTGCGGCTTACCTCTGGCAGTCGGCATTCGACGGACAAGTCCCGCAGCAGCAGCGCGGCGACGGGACGCACGGCGAGGAGTTGTTCAAGACGCGCGGCTGCCTCGCCTGCCACTCCATCGGCGACGGCGACCAGAAGATCGGCGGCGAGTTCGCGGCCAACCTGACGAGGGTCGGCCAGAAAGAGAGCTTCGACTATACAGTCCGCTGGATTCACAACCCGCGCGAGCGCTTTGCGCCCTACTGCCCGAAAGAGCACCGCGACCTTTCGCCCGACGACTACGCGAAGCACAACCTCCCCTTCGTCTTCGACACCGTGAAGCACTCCCGCTGCCCGAACGACGGCGCGGAGCTTCAGGTGCAGAACATGACGGTGATGCCGAACTTCCGCCTCTCCGAGCAGGACTCGCGCGACATCGCCACCTATCTCTTCTCGCTCACGCAGCCCGCCACATACCCGGACGCTTCGTTCATGGACGACCCGGCGCTGGCCGGCAAGGGCAAGACGCTCATCAAGCAGTACGGCTGCGCGGGCTGTCACGAGATACGCGGCTTCGAGGAGGAGCAGCGCATCGGCAAGGAACTGTCCGCCGAGGGCGCGACGCCGCTCGAACGTCTCGACTTCGCTTTGATGACGCACAAGGCCCAGCTCGGCGAAGAACCCGACACCACTGTCGAGTCCAAAGGGCCGAGCAGGAAAGCGGCTGTGCCGTGGTACGACCACAGGGGCTTCTTCGAGCACAAGCTCGCAGACCCAGGCGTCTACGACGAGGGCAAGGAGAAAGACCCGAACGAGCACCTGCGGATGCCGAAGCCCTTCCTCAGGGACGAGTGGAGGACGGCGCTCACGACGTTCCTTCTGGGTAGCGTCGGCGCGGACGGCGCGAACGTGCCCGCGTCATACTTCTACAACCCGAACGACCAGCAGAAGGCCATACAGGACGGCTGGTGGGTCGTCAAGAAGTACAACTGCATGGGCTGCCACAACGTACAGGTCGGGCAGAAGTCAATCCTTTCGGGCCTGCCGCAGTACCAGCAGAACGGCACGCTCGGCGCGATCTCGCTCGGCCCCGAACAGTTGCCGCCCGGATTGATGACCGAGGGCGCGCGCGTTGACCCCGAATGGCTTTTGAGATTCCTCTGCGACCCGTCGCTCAGCAACGGCAGCGAGCAGTGCCGCAGTCTCGGAGGCCAGCCCGCCGCGAACGCTTCAAGCGGCGTCCAGCCCGACGCGAACATCGGGCGCGGCAGCGCGGCCAACAAGGCTTCGGGGCCGGGCGCTTCGTCGCCGTCGCCTTCGGCCGCGCAGCCATCGGCGGGCGCAGGCGCACAGGGCACGCTCAAGCCGCAACCCGGCGAGAACCGCAACGGTGTGCGAACCTACCTGCGAGTTCGCATGCCCACGTTCACCTTCTCGCCGAACGAGCTGCGCACGCTCGTCAGGTTCTTCCTCGCCGTCTCGGCGCAGCAAGAGCCTTACATCAAAGACCCGGTCGAGCCGTTAACGGACAGCGAGCGCGACCTCGCACGCTCCCTGTTTACCTCGCAGGCCGCGCCCTGTCTGAAATGTCACATGACGGGCGATGCGACGCACGACCTGACCGCGACCGCTCCCAATTTCCTACAGGCCGGCTCGCGCCTGAAACAGGACTGGACTTTCCGCTGGCTGCTCGACCCGCAGCGCATCATGCCCGGCACGGCGATGCCTTCGGAACTGTTCAAGCGCGACGGCGAACGCTGGATATTCAACGGCCCTCTGCCGCCGTCTGCCGCCAGCTACGACGGCGACCACGCGCGCCTGCTCGTCCGTTACCTTCTGTCGCTAACGCCCGAAGAGCAGGCGCGCGCACGCTCCGCCATGCCCGCGCGCGCGCCCGCGCCGAGCGGGGCGACGACCACGCCCGTCGCTTCTCATCAACAGAACGGCGAGCCGCGACCGCCTTCCGCGGCGGCGAACAAACGTCACGCGCGGGGCGGCGGGCAGAGCGCCAGCCGCGGCTCGCGCGCGCGCGGGCGGAAGCTCCAGGTTGCAAGGCGTGCGCCCGCGCGTGGCCTGCGCGCACGCTGGCGACAGGCGGCATCGTCCGGCCCGCGCGCCCGCGGTTTCTCGCCGTGAAAGTTTCGCGCTATCATGCGTCCAAAGCCTTTGAGGAGGAATCAAACATGCAGTCAAACCGCGCGCGTTTTTTGGTCGCGCTGTTAGCCGGCCTCTGCCTGCTCGCCTTCGCCGCCTCGTGCTCGAAGAGTGCCGACAGCGAGGAGGATGCGGCGGACGCGGGCGGCGACGAGTCGGCGGATGTCGCGCTCACACCCTACAAGTCGGGCGGGCAGGAAGGCTCAATCGTCGGGACGATAAACTTCACGGGCGCGGCCCCGGCTCCGAAGCCGATCAGCATGGAGCAAGACCCCGTGTGCGCGTCCTCGAACCCGAACGCCGCCGCCGAAGACCTCGTCGTCAACGGCGACAAGCTGCAAAACGTCTTCGTCTACATCAAGGACGGCAAGATCGGCGACAAGAATCTCTCGGGCTTCTCCTTCGACCCGCCCTCGACGCCCGCGACCTTAGATCAACACGGCTGCCACTACGTCCCGCACGTCCTCGGCATACAGGTGAAGCAGCCCTTCCAGGTCGTCAACAGTGATGCCACCTCGCACAACGTCAACGTGCAGGCCACCAAGAACGAGAAGTTTAATCAGGGCCAGGGGCCGGGCGCTGCGCCGATTGACAAGAAGTTTCAGCGCACCGAAGTGCTCATCCCCGTCAAGTGCAACCAGCACCCGTGGATGAAGTCTTACATCGGCGTGATGCCGAACCCGTTCTACTCCGTCAGCACTAAGGACGGCCACTTCGAGATCAAGGGAGTGCCGCCGGGCACCTACACCGTCGTCGCCTGGCACGAGAAGTACCCGCAAGGGTTGACGCAGACCGTCACGGTCGGCCCCAGCGAGAACAAGGAGCTTAACTTCAGCTTCGCCGCGCAGCAGTTGACCGCGGAATCGGTCGAGGGCGGCGCGCTCAAGGTGCTCCCGGCCATCGAATTCCCGATGCTCGACATGCAGATGGAGCATCAATGAACCCGGTCTTGTTGGTCGAGTAGATGAAAGCTAAACACAGCACAGAGGACACGGAGATTGTACGGAGAATACTCCGCGAAGCTTCAGCGCCCTCTATGTCTCTGTGGTTAGCTGCCGTCTCAGTTACACGCGGCAGATGTGACAAAGGGTCTTTCTTTAAGCCAGAGGGAAACGAGCATTAATCAATGAAGGAGTTCGTACTCGATTCCGAAGTCCCGGTCGTCCGTGAGTGCGCGCCGCCGGCGCTTCGAGAGAAGCTCGCGGCCTTCGTCGAGTTGACGAAGCCGCGCATTACTTTCCTGATCGTGCTCACCTCAGCCGCGGGCTTCTGCCTCGGCTCGAAGGGGCAGACGGACTACCTCGTTCTTTTCAATGCGCTCGTCGGCATCGCGCTGCTCTCTTCCGGTATCGCCACGCTCAACCAGTACATGGAGCGCGACCTCGACGCGCGTATGCGCCGCACGCTCTCGCGCCCGCTCCCGACGGCCAAGCTCGCACCCGCGCAGGCGCTCGCCTTCGGCGTCGCGCTGACGGTGCTGGCGGAAATCCATCTCGCCGTCTTCACGAACCTTTTAACCGCGGGCTTCGGCATCACGGTCATCGTCGGCTATCTCTTCTGCTACACGCCTCTGAAGACGCGCAGTTCCGTCTCCACCATCGTCGGCGCTTTTCCGGGCGCGATGCCGCCGCTCATGGGCTGGACGGCGGCGACGGGCCACGCCGGCCTCGAAGCGTGGGCGCTCTTCGCGATTCTGTTCGCGTGGCAGTTCCCGCACTTCCTCGCCATCGCATGGATGTATCGAGAGGACTACGCGCGCGCCGGAATCCTGATGCTGCCCGTGGTCGAGCCGGATGGGAGATTGACCGCGCAGCAGATCGTCGTCTGGACTCTGCTGCTCGTCCCCGTCAGCCTCTTCCCCGTGGCGCTGGGGACGACCGGCCCCATCTACTTCTTCGGCGCTTTTCTGCTCGGCCTGCTCTTCCTCGGCGCGAGCATCCACGCGGCCTTCTCCAACACGCGCCGCGGCGCGCGCAGACTTCTGCTCGCGTCCGTACTTTACCTGCCCGTCCTGTTCGGGCTGATGGTCTTCAACAAATGATTTTTTGATTTGCGATTTTTGATTTGCGATTTGAAGGCTCAAGTCGCCGCGTCTTTCCAATCAAAAATCCAAAGTCAAAAATCGCAAATCTTCGGAGGTTCTATGGGTCGTGCGCTGGCCGTCTTCATCTGGATGATGACGATCCTGTCGGTGTGGATGTTCCTGAGCGGTCGCTGGTGGTTTCCCGCCGCCATCTCCGAGCACGGCCCCGCCTACGACCGGCAGTTCTTCCTCACGATCATGGTCGTCGGGCTGGCCTTCACCGCGGCGCAGGTCGCGCTCGGCTACGCGGTCTGGCGCTTTCGCGACACGGGCGGCGGCACCCGCGCCGTCTATTCCCACGGCAACAATCGCATGGAGATCATCTGGACGGTGGTGACCGCCGTGATCTTCATCACGCTCGCGCTGCTCGGCCAGCGCGTGTGGTGGAACCTGCACATGCTGCCCGCCCCTGCGGGCGCGGCTGAGGTGCGCGTCCTGGCGCAGCAGTTCCAGTGGAACTTCCAGTACGCGGGCGCGGACGGCAAGTTCGGCCACACAGACCCGCGCAAGATCAGCGACGAGTCTTTGAACTACGTCGGACTCGACGACGCCGACCCTTCGGCGAAAGACGACGTGGTCGTGCAGACGCTCGTCACAGAGGTCAACCGGCCCGTCGAGCTGACGCTGATGTCGCGCGACGTGACGCACAGTTTCTGGGTTCCGCAGCTCCGCTACAAGCAGGACGCCGTGCCGGGCCTCGAAATCCCGATTCACTTCACGCCGAATCAGACGGGGCGGTACGAGATCGCCTGCGCCGAGCTATGCGGCCAGCAGCACTACAAGATGCGCAGCTACATGCTCGTGCTGCCCGCGGACGAGTACGACTCGCTGATGGCGCTTCCGCAGGCGCAGTTCCAGGCGCGCGTCTCGGAGCTGTACAAGAAGTATCCTGTCCCGACTTACTGAATCTTCCCTGAGCGCGCCCGCTGGAGAGAGGGGCGCGAGGAGCGTCGAGATGGCAGAAGCCGACAACCCCAAAGAGGCCCACGACGGCACAGAGGAGCACGCCGACGGGCACGGCGCGGCGGTTCATCACCACGGGCCGCCCACGAGCTTCATACGCAAGTACATCTTCAGTATTGACCACAAGGTCATCGGCATCCAGTATCTGCTGCTCGCGCTCTTCTCGGTTGTCCTCGGCATGCTGATGTCCATCATGATGCGGATGAACATGACCTGGCCGGGGCACGCGTGGTGGCTCCTCGCCAAGCTCTTCCCGACGGGCGCGCCCGGCGGCGTGATGTCGCCGGAGTTCTACCTCTCGCTCGTCACCATGCACGGCACGATGATGGTCTTCTTCGTGCTGACGACCGCACCGCAGGGCGGCTTCGGCAACTACTTCCTGCCCATCCAGATCGGCGCGGAGGACATGGCCTTTCCAGTCCTCAACATGCTCTCGTTCTGGGTGACGCTGCTCGGCCTCGTCGTACTGGTGAGCGCCATCTTCGCCGCGGGCAACGGGGTCATCGGCCCCACAGGCGGCTGGACTGCGTACCCGCCGCTCTCGGCCATCGGCGACCTCTTGAACGTGCCGGGGCAGGGCATGGGGATGAACCTCTGGATCATCAGCATCGCCCTCTTCTGCGTCGCCTCTCTGCTCGGCGCGCTCAACTTCATCACGACGCTCCTGAACCTTCGCACGCGCGGGATGTCTCTGATGCGGATGCCGCTGACGTGCTGGGCCTGGTTCACGACCGCGGTGCTGGCGCTGCTCTCGTTCCCTGTGCTGCTCGCGGCGGGCGTGCTGCTGTTCCTCGACAAGAACCTCGGCACGAGCTTCTTCGTGCCCGGCGGACTCTCGAACGGCTCGACGGTGATTGACCACGCGGGCGGCTCGCCGATCATGTGGCAGCACCTCTTCTGGTTTTTCGGACACCCGGAGGTTTACATCGCCATCCTGCCGGGCATGGGCGCGACCTCGCACATCCTTTCGACGTTCGCGCGCAAGCCCGTCTTCGGCTACCGCGCGATGGTCTTCGCGATGTTCGCCATCGGGCTGCTCGGCTTCTTCGTCTGGGGCCACCACATGTTCATTTCGGGCATGAGTCCCTACACGGGCATGGCCTTCTCGATTCTGACGCTAAGCATCGGCGTGCCGTCGGCGATTAAGACCTTCAACTGGCTCGGCACGCTCTGGGGCGGGCGCATCCGTTTCTCGACGCCGATGCTGTTCGCCGTCGGCTTCGTCTCGCTTTTCGTCGCGGGCGGCATCACCGGCCTCGTCCTCGGACAGTCGTCGCTCGACCTCTCGATGCACGACACCTACTTCGTGCTCGCCCACTTCCACCTCGTGATGGGCGTGGCCGCCATCTTCGGCATGTTCGCCGGGACTTATTTCTGGTTCCCGAAGATGTTCGGGCGGATGATGAACGAGACGCTCGGAAAGATTCACTTCTGGCCGACCATCATCGGCGTCTACTCCATCTTCATCCCGATGCACTTGATGGGCATCGTCGGCATGCCGCGCCGCTACTCGCAGTTCTACGAGGTCGTGGGCGGGCAGGTGCAGATGATCTACAACTTCAACCGCCCCACTGTGCCGCTCATCCACTTCGTCACGTGGGCTGCCATCATCACCGTCTCGGCGCAAGCTCTCTTCATCTTCAACTTCTTCTGGAGCATGTTCAGAGGCAAGCGGGCGAGCGACAACCCCTGGGAGGCGACCACGCTCGAATGGACGACGGCGACGCCGCCGCCGCACGACAACTTCGGCGGCCATGTGCCTACGGTCTATCGCGGCGCTTACGAGTACGGCGTGCCCGGAGCGCCCGACGACTTCGTGATGCAGACGACGCCCGACGAGACGGAGGCGAACGTCTCCGCCGTCGCGCACACGCTACAAGGAAAGGGCGATGGACACAACGGCCACGGCTAGCAGGGAGTCGGTCACGCGCACCGAGTCTGCGCTCGACATCGCGACCGCGCGGCGTCGGGGCGGGCGCGGGCCGCGCGGGAACGGCGGCAAGGGGCCGAACGGCGGTGGGCCGGGCGGCGGCGGCTCAAGCGGCGGCGACCGCCCGCGCGGCTTCTCGCCCGACCGTTACCGCATCGGCGTGCTCGTCGGGCTGGCCTCGATACTGATGATGTTCACGGCGCTGGCGAGCGCCTACGTCGTCCGTTCGGGGATGCCGACCTCGGTTGACTGGAACGGGGGTACGATGCCCTCGTTCGTCTACCTCAGCACCGCGCTCATCGTCGTGAGCAGCCTCACGTTCACGCGCGCCAAAGCCGCGATCAATCACGGCGAGGGGACGGCCTACAAGGTCTGGCTCGGCGTCACGCTGCTCCTCGGCCTCGGCTTCCTGGCCTCGCAGCTCCTCGCGTGGCGGCAGTTGGTCGCGCGGGGACTCTACCTCGCATCGAACCCGCACAGCTCTTTCTTCTATGTACTGACGGGGCTGCACGGCCTGCATCTCGCGGGCGGCATCCTGGCGCTCACGGGGCTGCTGCTCTACGCGCGGCGAGCGCAAGGAGTAGAGGCCGACGTGAAGAAGCGCTCGCTGACGGACGTGGTGGGGATTTACTGGCACTTCATGGACTTGCTGTGGGTATTTCTCTTTCTCCTACTCTTCTTCTGGAGGTGAGGCTTGAGCACCGAAGCGCGTGTTGGAAATCTTGCGGCGAACGAGTGGGACGGCGGGGCGTTCCCGTACCGCGTCGGCCACCGCAAGCTCGGCATGTGGCTCTTCATCGTGTCGGACGCGATGACCTTCTCGGCGATGCTCATCGGCTATTCCTACGCCCGCGCCGCGAGCGACCAGTGGCCGACGCCGTTTCCATTCTACCCCAGCATCATCTTCTCGACCGTGATGACGCTCTTCCTTTTGGCGTCCTCCTTCACGATGGTGATGGCCGTGAGGGCTTCAGCCGCGAACCGCCTGAAGGCCGCGCGACGCTGGATCGGGGCGACGATGCTCGGCGGCGCGGTCTTCATCGTCCTCCACTCTATCGAGTGGAGCCACCTTTTGGGCGAGGGGCTTCGGCCCTTCGGCGTGAGCGCCGGCTCGACCTTCGCGAAAGAGTGGGCCGAACGCTGGCCGCAGGCCCCGCCGCTCTTCGGCGCGAGCTTCTTCGCCATCACGGGCCTACACATGTTCCACGTCTTCACGGGCGTCATCTATCTCGGCGTCGTCGCGTTGCGCATCGGCAAGACGCGCCACGAGGACGTGGAGATCAGCGGCCTCTACTGGCACTTCGTTGACCTCGTCTGGATGTTCGTTTTCCCTTTGATTTATCTGATGTCGGTGGATATGACCAAATAGAGGCTAGAGGCTGGATGCTGGATGCTAGTTGAAGGCAGTTTTTTACTAGCATCCAGCATCCAGCCTCTAGCCTTTCACAAAGGAGGCAGCCCGAAGAATGGCTCAACCATCAATCCGCGACGTGTTTCAGAAGTCGGACTTCGTACTGATGGGGGTCTGCGTGGCGCTGGCGGCGGGCTTCCTCTTGCTCGCGGGCAAGAGCGCGGCGAGCGCGGGGAACTTCCTGACGATAGACAGCCTCTTCTTCACCGCGGTCTGCCTCCTGCTCGCGCTGACCTTCGTCTCCATCCCGGCCCTGACGATGCGAGCGCGCGGCGTCAACCCGCTAGCAGTCCCCGAAGAGCTGACCCCGGCGCGCGCCGCCGAGCACGTCCACTTCGAGGGCGGCGCGCGCCTCTTCGGCAATGTGCTGCTGGGGCTGCTGGCGTTGACGGTGATCGAGGTCTTCCTGGCCTACGTCAAGATTCACGACCTTCGCATCTTCCTGACGATCCTGATGGGCCTCTCGCTCATCAAGGCGGCGCTCATCGTCGCCTACTTCATGCACCTCAAGTTCGAGCGCCTCAGCCTCGTCGTCACGCTCGTCCCGACGCTGGTGGTCTGCATCTGTCTCCTCTTCATAGTCTTCCCCGACAGCTTCCGCACGCTCAAACAGCGCGCGAACCGACCGACGGCTGCGACCACGACCGTAGAGCCTGAATGAGGTGTGACGATGAACAGCAGAACGGATAAGTTTTACTATTTCCTGCTCGCGGCCCTCGCGCTCGCGAGCGTGTCGGCGCTCTTCCCGCAGGGCGCACTCGCGCAGTGCCCGATGTGCCGGACGGCGCTCGACCACGGCAGCGCGGCGGCGGCGCGGACGCTGAACATAGGGATCGTCGTCCTCCTCGTCCCGCCCGTCGCAATCTTTTGCTCCATCTTCGCCGTCGCCTACAAGAAGGTGAAGGGGGAGGAAGAAAACGGTGAATGGTAAACGGTGAATGGTAAATAGTGGTCGGGCGCACGCCGATTTGTTTGGCCGGTAAGCGCCCAACCTGAAAACTGCTCAAGCGCCATTCACAATTTACCGTTCACAATTTACCAAAAAGATATGGCCGACGAATTAGTACCGGCAGTTGACGTTGAGAGGCAGACCATTCGTGGTCGCATGTGCCCGCGTTGCGGCGGCAAGATCATCCCTTCGGATCGCGCCGTCTATCAGAGCGCGAACGACCCTTCGGAGGTCTTTCCCGCGTGGCAATGCGAACGCTGCGGCTACGAGGAGCTGAGCGAGAAGAAGCCGCCGGCGGCGAAGCCCGCGCATCCGCCGAAGAAGAAGGCCGAGGCTTAGGGCACGCCCGCCGCGACTTGGAGGCTTTTGCTTTGGACGAGATGACGCCGCGCGTGCTTCGCATGTTCGACGAGATGGGGAAGCCGGAGCTGGACCTGCACGAGCTGTTCGAGGCGGGCGGCAACGACCCCGACGCGCGACGCGCCGTCCTCTACGCCGTGGAAACCCTCGTCGAGCGCGGCCTGCTCGAAGAGCGCGGCAACGACTTCTACTCTCTCACCGACGCGGGGCGCGCGGAACTGAAAGAGAGGAGGGAAGAGTCGCAGCGCGGCGGCTGAGTCGGCACGCTTCTTTCGTTTTATGAATGACTCGATACTGCCGCACCTGAATGCTGTACTGAACGCTGCGAGCTTCGTCCTGCTTGTCGCGGGCTTCTACTTCATTTCGCGCCGGAAGGTGAGAGCGCACCGCGCGTGCATGCTCGCGGCGCTCGTCGTCTCCTGTCTCTTTCTCATCTCTTACGTTGTCTATCATTCGCAGTACGGCTCGAAGCGGTTCACGGGTCAGGGTCTCGTCAGGCCGCTCTACTTCTCAATTCTCATCTCGCACGTCACGTTGGCGGCGGCAATCGTGCCGCTCGTCGCTGTCACTCTGCGGCGCGCGATGCGCGGCGACTTCCTGCGCCACCGCCGCATCGCGCGCTGGACTTACCCGCTCTGGCTCTACGTCTCGATTACGGGAGTCGTCGTCTACCTCATGCTCTACAGGCTCTACCCGCCGCGCTGAAACGTCGCGCCGCGGCGGAAGAAGAAGATGGAAGTCGTAAGGAAAAACGGAAATCAAGGCGGCGAGCCGTCGAGCATCGAGGCCAACGCACAGGGTCGCCGGAGGACGCCGTGGCCGCTCGTGGTCGTGGCCGTCCTGTTCGTCGTCGTGCCGTCTCTGACATGGTACCTGACATGGTTCGGGCGGACGCTGAGCGACGTTGAAATCGAAACCTACCTCCGCGAAGGAAACGCACGGCATGCACAGCACGCGCTCTCGCAGGTCGCGGAGCGCATCGAGCGCGGCGACGCGGGCGCAGTCCGCTGGTATCCGCAGGTCGTCGCGCTGTCGCGGAGCGACGTGGCCGACCTCCGCATGACGGCAGCGTGGGTGATGGGTTTGGATCACAGGTCGGAGGATTTTCGCGTCGCGCTCGTCCGGCTGCTCGATGACCCGGAGCCGATTGTGCGTCGCAACGCTGCGCTCGCGCTCGTGCGCTTCGGCGACCTGCGCTGCCGCGCCGAGCTGCTCGCAATGCTGCGACCATACGAGGTCAGGGCGGGTGCCGCCGGGAAGGCGCTCACGGCGCTGACCGCAGGCTCGGCGGTCAAGCGCGACTCACTTCTGTTGAAGTACAGGGGCGGGTCGGGCGAGGTCGGCGAGGTGCGCGCGCCGCTCCCCGGAGCAATCGAAAAAGCGTTCGTGAAGGACGGCGAAGGCTTCGCGCAAGGGAGCGAGCTGTTCTCACTCGCGCCCGACTCGGAGCAGGTGACGGACGCGCTCGTCGGCCTCTGCTATCTCGGCTCGGCGGAAGACCTGCCCGCCGTCGAGCCTTACGCACGCGGAGTCGAAGGCATGCCGGACGACGTGAAAGAGAAAGCGGCGCGGACGGCTGAAGCCATCAAGCGCCGCGTGAATGGTCAATAGTGAATGGTAAATGGTGAATAGTAGTTGTGTCTCAATCCGCCTGTGCGATGAATCGTAAACGGCATGCCGTGCATTGCATCTACCATTCACCATTTACTATTCACCGCTTTATTGAGGTGGCGGGGGCGGGGCGTCCGGCAGCGTGATGCCGTGCATGGCCTCCCAGTCGTCGGTCGGAACCATCTCGATAGCGTCCCAGGGGCAACCGTCGAGGAACGCGCCGTCCGGGCCTTTGCTGATGCACTTCTGGCAGCCGATGCAGAGGTACGGGTCAACCTCGATGCGACCGAAAGGCGAATGCTCGTCGTCGGGCACCCAGAACATGCAAGCTTCGATAGGGCAATACTCGATGCACGCGGGCGAGCCGGCACAGCCCGTGCAGCAGTCGGTCGTGATTGCCAGCAAACGCGGCCTCTTTTTGCGCGTCGCCTTGCCGTCGCCCTCGGACATCGGCCAGTGTTTTTCGATGACTTCGATCATGTGCTGCCCCGCGTGTTGGAATCCAAAGAAGGCGCAGACACTTTACCACGTCCTGCTTTGAGCGCCCAATGGAATTCGTGACTTCGACTTCGATACTTCGTGTTAGAATCCGGAGCACATCGTTGGGGAAATCCCCCGTAGAAAATTTCGAGAAAGAGTTTGGCCGATGAAAGGCGGCCTGAGCGCGCGTGCGCTCGCGCGCTCGAAACAGAAACGCGCATGAGCACTGTCGCAGGCATCTTCAACTCGCGTGAGGACGCGGAGCGCGCCATCGGGCGACTCCGAACGGCGGGCGTCGCGGAAGACCGCATCAGCCTTCTGACGCCGGGCACGACGCAGGAGCAGCTCGACGAGGTGCCGACAACCGAAACTGAGCAACCGGGCATGGGCGCGGCCCTCGGCGGCACTGTCGGCGGCGCGCTCGGCGTCGCGGGAGGCTTGCAGCTAGGGGCAGCCGCCGCGAGCCTTCTGATTCCCGGCGTCGGCCCCGTCCTGGCCGCGGGATTGATCGGCGCGGCGCTGCTCGGCGCGGGCGGCGCGGCCACCGGCTTCGCGTTGGGCGGCGCACTTGAAGACTCGATGGCGCGCGGACTGCCGCACGACGAGCTGTTCGTTTACGAGGACGCGTTGCGGCGCGGCCACACGGTCGTCATCGTCGTCGCCGAAGACGACACACAGGCGGACGCGGTGCGCGGCGTGTTCACACAGTCCGGCGCGGAAAGCGTTGACGCGGCGCGCGAGAGTTGGTGGCTGGGCCTGCGCGATGCGGAGGAGGCTGAGTACACGGTTGACGGCGGCGACTTCGGGACGGATGAGTCAGCCTACCGCCGCGGCTTCGAGGCCGCGCTCCACCCGAGCGCGCGCACACATTCTTACGATGAGGATGCCGAGCGCCTGCGCGAGTGCTACGGCGAAGAGTGCGGCGAGGGCGCGTTCCGCCGCGGCTACGAGCGCGGGCGTCTTTATCTGAGCGAGATGGTTGAGAGGCACAAGTCTTGATGGTTGAGAGGCACAAGTCTTGAAGGACACGCTCCTCAGCATCCTCATCCTCGTCGCCATTCTCGGCGTGAGCGCGCTGATTACGAACTGGTTCGCGCGCACGATGTACAGGCGCTGCGCCTCGTGCGGCACGCTCAACGCGAAGCGCCGGACGCACTGTCGCAACTGTCAGTCGGCAATCCGCTGAAAGTTGAACGACCTGAAATAAAAGAAGGGCTGCGCGCCTTAAAAGCACGCAGCCCTCCTCGACCCTCACGTCCAAGCGAACTCTTACACCGTCCTTCGTCCCGTGAGGAGGTTGATGACGAAGATCACGAGAGCCAGGACGAGCAGCAGGTGTATGAAACCGCCCACCGTGTAACCGCTAACCAGGCCCAGGAGCCACAGAACCAGCAGAATCACCAGAATTGTCCACAACATATTCGTCTTCTCCTTGTTGCGCTTCAGCCGCTGTTTGCTTCCGGTTCAACCGAACCGCCCGTGCGGATTTTCAGCAACGGCCATGCCATCAGACGCCGAACCGCAGGCGTCTCGTGAGCCTCCGAAAACAGCGCGATTCGAGCGCGGAAGCCCGCTGCACCGAGGGCGCGTCAATGCTCCTGTATTGAATTGCGCCGCGAATTTCAAAACGGCTGTGTCTTGATACAGGGCAAGAATCTGTGTGGTGTGGACGAACTTAGGGAAGGGGTCGGCAACCGAAACCGTCGTCATGTCATCGGAACGTTAGGTCTTTGGGGTCAGCCTTTGGCGAAGAAGATGGACACGGCCTCACGGCCTGCGCTTTTCCGCTGGACTTCAAAAGCTCTCGACTGCTAGAGTGTGGTCTGCGTCCCTTCAGTCCCGACGGGCGCTTTCACACGTTTACAGTCCCGCTCAAACGTGCGAGCCCTTCCGGTGGTTTTCCTTCGGCGGCTCCCCAGAGGCGGTTTCTTTTAACTGAACAATCAAACCACAGACGGAGCACGCCCTCTCGCTCCGTGATAGAAATTGAGTCGAGGTCTTTATGCCGCTTTCTCGTCTGCTCCCCCGTTCACAGAAGCCGGGCAAGGTTGTCGTCGCCGCCGGCTTCCTCCTGCTTCTCGCCTTCACGCTCCTGGCCCTCGGCCTCTTCTACAGGCGTTCGCAGCCCGTCGTCCGCGACATCAACTACACGAAGCTCCGCGAGCTGGCCGACGCGGGCGGCGCGCGCTCCGTGAAGATCGTCGGCGATGAGGTGACGGTGACGCAGGCCGACGGCACGCTCGTCCACGCCTTCGTGACGAACGAGGCCGCGCAGCAGGAGGTCACTGCCGCATTTGCAAAGAACAAGGCGCAGGTCGAATACCAGTCCCTCCAGCCCGGCGTCGTGGCAACCGCCTTGAATTACACTTTGCCGCTCGTCGCGCTGTTCGCGCTCGGCTTCATCGGCTGGCGCGTTTACGCGAGCATGGGCGTGCATAGCGACTTCACGGCGGCGGAGACCGGGGGCGTCACGGCGGTCACGTTTGCGGACGTGGCCGGCGTTGACGAGGCGCGCGCGGAGCTTGCCGAGACGATAGATTTTTTGCGCGACCCCGAAAAGTTCGGGCGTCTGGGCGGTCGGCCCCCGCGCGGCATTCTGCTCTCCGGCCCTCCGGGCACGGGCAAGACCCTTCTGGCGCGCGCCGCAGCCAGCGAAGCGAAGGTGCCTTTTCTCTCGGTGTCGGGTTCGAGCTTTCAGGAGAAGTTCGCGGGCCTGGGCGCATCACGCGTCCGGCGTCTGTTCGCGCGTGCGCGCAAGCTCTCTCCATGCGTCATCTTCATTGACGAGATAGACGCCTTGGGCCGCCGCCGCGGTCGCGGCAGCGACTCGGCCTCCGCCGATCAAGATCAGACGCTCAACCAGCTCCTCATCGAGATGGACGGCTTCGAGCAGTTGCAGGGCGTCGTCGTCATCGCCTCGACCAACCGCCCCGACATACTCGACACCGCGCTCACGCGCCCCGGTCGTTTCGACCGCGAGATCACCGTCAACCTCGCAGACATGCGCGGGCGCGAGCAGATTCTGCGTGTGCATTCGCGCAAGCTGAAACTGGAAGACGGCCTCGACCTGACGTGGATTGCGCGCGGCACGCCCGGTTTCTCCGGCGCAGACCTCGCGAACCTTCTGAACGAAGCGGCGATTTTCGCGACGCGCGACGGCTCGCAGGCCGTTGGCCGCCCGCACGTCGAATACGCGCGCGACAAAATCCTGATGGGCGTCGAGCGGCTGGGCTTCATGATGGACGACGAGGAGCGGTATGCGACCGCCGTCCACGAGGCAGGCCACGTTGCCGTCGGACTCGCCGTCGAGAACGGCGACCCCATCCACAAGGTCTCCATCCTTCCGCGCGGGCGCGCGCTGGGCGTGACGCAGGCGCTCCCCGAACGCGACCGCCTGATGCGGACGCGCCAGTATCTCGAAGATCAGGTCGGGATGCTCCTCGGCGGGCGCGCGGCGGAGATACTCCTGCTCGACACGATGACGGCGGGCGCGTCGAACGACATCGAGCGTGCCGTCGAGATCGCGCGCCGCATGGTCGCGGAGTTCGGCATGAGTCCGCTCGGCCCCATCCACCTCGGCAAGCCGGAAGACCCGCACAGCCAGGCCCTTCTCGACCGCATCGAGCAGGAGACGAACGTGATCGTCAACGCGCAGATGAAGCGCGCCTGCGAGGTCGTTGACGCGCGCCGCGCCGAGATCGCACGCCTCGTTGACGGACTGATGGAGCGCGACACGCTCGACGCCGACGAAATCCGCGAGTGCTTCGGCCTCAAGACCGAGCAGGCCGCAGCCTGAAGCGCAGGCGGCAGCAGCAGACAGAAGCAGGAGGCAGTTCAGAACATCTGAAGGCAGCCGGGTCGTGTGACTCGGCTGCCTTCAGATGTTCTGTTCGCCCCTTCTGTCTGCTGCTGCCGCCTGCCGCTGCCGTCTGCTTACTTCTACGGCTGTCTGCCTACTTGATTGTTCGCCCGCTTCTCCTGTAAGTTTGCCTCGAATGTTTCGCCCTGCGCGGGAGCTGCCCCTCCCGCAGTCCTTCAACTCCCGAGCTTAAACGGCATGCCCTATCCGAGCGTGGAGCGCGTCGAACTGCCACTCCTTCAGGAGCTGGCCGCCACGGGCGGCTCGGAGCACGTGCGCTTCCTCTACGACCGCCTCGTCGCCTACTTCCCGCAGCTTGACGTGCGTGAGGTGCGCGCTGCTGCTGTCGCGGACGGCCACCACAGGCAATGGCGCAGGCTCGTGCAGCGCGCGGGCCGCTCGCTCGACGAGAGGCGCGAGATCGAGCGCGAGCGCGGGCGCTGGCGGCTCACGGAAAGAGGCCGCCGCCGCGTCGCCGATGAAGAGATTCAGTTTTCGCTGGGCGACGACCGCGCGCTTGAGAGCGAAGGCGCGGAGCTGACCCACGCGGAAGTGCAGCGTATGCTCGTCGAGATAGGTCACGTGCTCGGCCACTTCGGCGAGGTCGAGTTCGACTACTACGACGTGGTCTGGCGAGAGGCCGAGTCAAGCCCGCGGCTGAGTCACGTCTTCGAGGTGCAGCGCCGGGGCAACCTCGATGCGGCGCTGGCGAAACTGAAGCGGGCCTACGACGCGCAGCGCAGCAAGCCCTTCCTCGTCGTCGCCAGCGAGCGCGACACGAACCGCGCCGAGCGCCAGTTGAGCCTCGCGCGCACCGGCCCGTTCCGCGAGATCGAACGGGTGACGACCATCCTCAGCTTCGAGCAACTCCGAAGGCTTCACCGCGCCCTCACCTCGGTCGAAGACATCCTCGCCGCCCTCTTCGAGCGATGACCACGGCCACGCCCATACGCAAGCAGTACCTCGACGTTAAGCGCCGCTACGCCGACGCCATACTCCTCTTCCGCATCGGCGACTTCTACGAAGCCTTCGACGACGACGCGCGCCTGCTCGCACGCGAGTTGGACATCGTGCTCACCTCGAAGCCGATGGGCCGCGGCGTGCGCGTGCCGCTCGCGGGCGTCCCTCACCACAGCCTTGAGCGCCACCTCGCCACGCTCATCTCGCGCGGCCACCGCGTCGCCATCTGCGAACAACTGACGGCAGCGCCGGTCAAAGGCGAGTCGGCGGGCCGCGGCCTCATCGAGCGCGACGTGGTGCGAGTCGTCACGCCCGGCACCGTCCTCGAAGCGGGACTTCTCCGGAGCAAGGTCAACAACTATCTCGCCGCATACTTTACCGATGGGCGGAGCGCAGGACTGGCTTACGCCGACGTGACGACGGGCGATTTCGCCGCGACCGAGCTTGAAGCAGCCGCCGCCCTCTCCGAGCTTCAGCGCATCGCGCCTTCCGAACTGCTCGTCCCGAAGAGTCTCGCCGCAAATGTCGCTGGCCTGCCCGGCTTCATCACGCGGCGGCCCGACTCGGCCTTCGACCCCGCGAGCGCACGCCGCGTCGTGCAGCGCCACTTCGGCACACGCACGCTCGCGCCCTTCGGCCTCGCCCGCTCGCCCCTCGCCGTAGCCGCTGCCGCCGCGATCATCTCCTACCTCGACGAAACGCAGTCGGGCGTCTCCGAGCAGTTGACGAGACTGGCGAGTTACCGCGCCGACGCCTTCATGGTGCTCGACGAGCAGACCGTCCGCAGCCTCGAAATCTTCGAGAGCGCGGGCGGCGTGCCGTCGCTCCTCTCGACGCTCGACGAGACGCGCACGGCGATGGGCGGTCGAATGCTTCGGCGCTGGCTGCGTCAACCCTTGCTCGACCTTGCAGAGATCGCGCGCCGGCAGGAGCACGTCGCTTGGTTCGCGGCAAACGAGAAAGAGCGCGCTGAGCTGTTCGCCGCGCTCGAAAACATCCACGACATCGAGCGTCTGACGGGCCGCGCTCGCGCTCGCCTCGCCACGCCGTCCGAGATTCTCGCCATCAGGCAGAGCCTCGAAGCCATCCCGCGCGTGCGTGCCGTACTCCAACGCGACGCAGGCCGCTTCAATGTCGCGCTCGCCGCGCTCCCGGCATGCGAGAAGGTTCTCGAACTCATCCGCGCCGCCGTCAACGACGAGCTTTCAACACGCGGCGACGGCGCGGGCGTTATCCGCGAAGGCTTCGCAGAGGAGCTTGACTCCCTTCGCTCGCTCCTGCGAAACGGCAAGACCTTCCTCGCCGAGATGGAGCAGCGCGAGCGTGCGCGCACAGGCATCAAGAGCCTGCGCGTCGGCTACAACAAGGTATTCGGTTACTTCATCGAGGTCACGCGCCCGAACCTGCACCTCGTTCCCGCCGACTACACGCGCAAGCAGACGCTCGCCGCCTCGGAACGTTTTGTTACGCTTGAACTGAAGGAGCACGAGTCGCTGGTGCTCAACGCGCAGGGGCGAATCGGCGAGATGGAGGCGAGTTTATTCCGGCACGTCTGCGCCGAGGTCGGCAAGGCGCGCGACGAACTGCTCGCGGCGGCCAACACGCTCGCGCATCTCGACACGGTCGCCGCCTTCGCGCAGAGCGCCGCGCGTTGGAATTACGCGCGCCCCTCCGTGGTCGAAGGCGGCGTGCTAAACATCCGCAGCGGGCGGCATCCCGTCCTCGAAAGGCTCCTCGAAGAGCGCGGGTTCGTCGCCAATGATGTGGAACTCGGCGGTCAGGGCGGGCCGGAGGTCGCGCTCATCACGGGGCCGAACATGTCCGGCAAGTCAACCTACCTGCGGCAGGCCGCGCTCGTCGTCATCATGGCGCAGGCGGGCAGCTTCGTGCCCGCCGCCGCCGCGACCATCGGACTCACCGACCGCGTCTACACGCGCATCGGCCTCTACGACCGCATCGGCAGCGGCGAGTCAACGTTTATGACCGAGATGGTCGAGACGGCGCACATCCTGCACCACGCCACGCCGCGCTCGCTCGTCCTGCTCGACGAGCTTGGGCGTGGGACTTCCACTTACGACGGACTCGCCGTCGCCCGCGCCGTCCTCGAATACATACACAACCACCCGCGCCTCCGCTCCAAGACACTCTTCGCCACGCACTACCACGAGTTGACCGAACTGGCCGACACCCTGCCGCGCCTGCGAAACCTCCACGTCGAAATCGCGGAGCAGGGAAGCGACCTGCATTTCCTCTACCGCATCTCGCCCGGCGTGGCCGAGAAGAGCTACGGCGTCTATGCCGCCAAGCTCGCGGGCCTGCCGCGCCCCGTCGTGCGCCGCGCCGAAGAACTCCTCCAGGAGTACGAGCGCGGGCGCGTTGGCGCAGACGAAGGGACAAATGCCGAAGCCCTCGAACAGTTCGATGCCTCCGCGTGGGGTCGCGGCGCGCGCCTCGTCGAAGAACTCCTATCGGCAGACCTCGACTCGCTCTCGCCCGTCGAGGCGCTGATGAAACTCTACGAGCTTCGACGCCTGGCCGAAGGCGAGGGCGGCAAAGGGATGAAGGCGCTGAAGACGGCTTAGGATAGGCGTCTTGCGACCTCAGCGCGCAATCCTAAGCCGTAGGACGTACATCTTAAGCCTTAGCCTGCGCGGATAGAATGTAGGATGCTTAACCTAAGCCCAAAGCTCATCATCCTAAAATATAAGACGCACTGATTAGAGTCCCAGACATAGCGCTCAAGGTCTACGAAGGTCGTCTCATGTCATAAAACTGAGGAGGAGTAGATTCAGGAGGGGCACTTAAAGCAAATTAATGACCCAAAGCTTCAGGGTGCTCGGAGATTTCTTCCAACGCGCGGCTGCGCGAGCGGAGTGTGACGATGGCGACGCCCGCGAAGATGAGCGCCGCCGCGACCCAGTTGCGTAAGCCCCAACGCTCCTGCGCGCCGAGGACGAGCGGCGCGACGGCTAAGGCGACGAGCGGCTGGAGATAGATGTAAACCGCGACGGTGCTCGGCTTGACGCGTTCAAGCGCCCAAGCGTTGAGGTAGTATGCGCCGACTGTGGGGACGATGATGATGTATGCGACTGCGAGCCAGATCATCCAGCCCGTGTCGCCGAGCGAGACTTGCGAGAGATAGTAACCCCCGACCGGGACTGTCGCCACGCATGCGAAGGCGAAGACCCACAGCATCGCCGTGAGCGCGCCGTAGCGGCGGAACACATCCTGCGAGAGGGCGATGTAAGCGCCGTAGGCGAGACAGGAACAGGTGAGCAGAAGATTGCCGAGCGCCTTGCCGCCGGAGAAGTCCGCGCGGAAGGGGTCAACGAGATAGACGACGCCCGCGGCGGCGACGAGAGTGCCGACGGCTGCGCGCACGCTCAGTTTTTCAAACCCGAGTAGCACGCCGACGAGCAGTGCGAAGACGGGAATGGCTGTGCTGATGATCGTCGCGTTGACGACGGTCGAGAGCGCGAGACCTTTGACGTAGAAGAATTGGTTGAGGACGACGCCGAGCAGTCCGTAAAGCGCGAGGCGTGCCATGTCGCCGCGGCGAGGCACGGCGAGCCGGCCTCTCAGTCGCAGCAGGAGGCAGAAAGCAGCGGAGGCACCCGCGACGCGCATGGCGACGAGGCCCGTGCTCGGCAGGGCGCGGAGCGCGACTTTGCCGACGATGGGCCACGTCCCGAAAATTATCTGCACCGCGACGAGCGCGAGGTGCGGCTCAATTCCGCTCTTCTTGTTAGCGACCGATCCGCTCAAGCTCTCGACCCGGAGATTTTCAATCCGCGAACAGGCAGTCCCTAGCTGTACGCGCCCGCACGCGCGCCGGTGCCGTCGCCCCGCTCGGCGTCGGCTTCGTCGCTCTGCTCGGCGCTCGCGTCCGGCGCGGACGAACCTGTGTCCCGGCCCTCGATGTTCTGGCCCTGCTCTGCGCCGTACTCCTGGCTCTCGGCGTCTGTGGTGACGTTGGCGGGTGTCTCTTCCGGTTTGTTCGCGCTCATAATATCTCCCGTGAACGAATCTATGCGAGCAGGTAGAGCGGGTTCTCCAGAATCTTCTTGAAGGTCTGGAGAAATTTCGCGCCGGTCGCGCCGTCAACGACGCGGTGGTCACACGACATCGTGACGCGCATCAGTTGGCGCACGACAACCTCGCCGTCGCGCACGACCGGCTTGGGCGTCATCGCACCGACGGCGAGAATGGCCGCCTCCGGCGGATTGATGACTGCCGTGAACTCATCTATGCCGAACATGCCGAGGTTGCTGATGGAGAAGGTCGCGCCCGTGTATTCATCGGGCTTGAGCTTGCGACTTCGTGCGCGCTCGGCCAACTCGCGCACCTCGCGTCCAATCTGCCCGACCGACTTGGCGTTCGCGCCGCGTACGACCGGCGTTATCAACCCATCCTCGATGGCGACGGCGACCCCGATGTCGGCCCGCTCGAAGAAGCGAAGCGTCTTTTCCTGAAACGAGGCGTTGACCGAAGGGTGCTGCATGAGCGCGACCGCCGCGACCTTGATGATGAGGTCGTTGATACTGATCTTGTTTTCGGGGTCGAGTTCGTTCAACTGGCGGCGCACCTCCGCCGCCCTGTCCATCTCGATCTCGGTCGTCAGGAAGAAGTGCGGGATGGGGCCGATGGAGGTGACGAGGCGGCGCGCAATCGTCGCACGCATTGTCGTCACAGGCTCCTCGCGGTAGGGGGCCGAGCCTTCCACGGAAGGCGCGAGCGGCGCGGGCCGCGTCTGCTGCGCGGGCGCTTGCTCTGTGCGTGCTTCAACCTGCGGCGCTGCGGGTTGAGGCTGCTGCTTTGCGGACTTCAACGCTTCCTCGATGTCGCGCTTGACGATGCGACCGCCGGGGCCGCTCCCTGCGAGACTGTCGAGCCTGATGCCCGCTTCGGCGGCCATGCGCGCGGCAATTGGCGAGACGATGAGGCGTCCACCCTGCGCGCGCCGCCCGTTGCCGGAGGACTCCGCCGCCTCGTTTGTTTGAGTTGCCGTCTGACCTTTGCTCGCCTCTTGCGCGCCCGTCCGCGGCGCGGACTGAGGGCCGCCCACGTCGTCCTTGAGCGGCTGGCCTTCGACCGTGGCCTGCGTGCGCTCGCCGCCGGGGACGACGCCCGCAACCTCGTCCGGCGCTCCGTAGGCGCTGCCCTCCGTCGAATCCTCGATTCGTTCTTTCTTCTCGGCCTGTGCTGCGCCGGAAGAGGCTTCCGAGACGAGGCCGGAGATGTCTTCTTCGGGCTGGCCGATGATGGCGATGATCGCGCCCAAAGGGACGGTCTCGCCCTCTCGGACGAGAATCTTGCGGAGCACGCCCTCGGCGAGCGCCTGCGCCTCCATCGTCGCCTTGTCGGTGTCCACCTCAGCCAGAGGCTCGCCGACCGTCACCTTGTCGCCCTCTTTCTTCAGCCAGCGCGAGAGTTGCCCCTCCTCCATCGTCGGCGACAGCTTCGGCATCACGACCTGCGTAGCCATTCTTTCTCCCGGTAAATGGTGAATGGTAAATGGTAAATAGAAGCCCGCGTCAATCCCGGCCTGTGTTTTACCGCACAAGCTGAGCTGCGCTCAATCACCATTTACCATTTACCTAGTCCAAGTACGCCACTTCGCGCACGGCTTTGACGATGCGCTCCACGTCGGGGAGCGCAAGACGCTCAAGGTTCTTGGCGTAAGGCATGGGCGCGTCTGCGCCGGAGACACGTCGGACGGGCGCGTCCAGATAGTCGAAGGCGCGCTCCATGATCTGCGCGCTGATCTCTGCGGCGACGCCGCAGAACGGGTGCGACTCCTCCGCGATGACGACGCGGTTCGTCTTCTTCACGGAGCTGATGATCGTCTCGATGTCGAGCGGACGGATGGTGCGCGGGTCTATGACTTCGACCGAGACGCCCTGCTTCTCCAACTCCTCGGCGGCCTTCAAGGCGAGCGGCACGGTCATCGAGCGCGCGACGATGGTCGCGTCCTTGCCTTCGCGCTTCACGTCGGCCACGCCGAGCGGGACGAGGAAGTCTTCCGAGTCGGGCACTTCGCCCTTGTTGCCGTACATGCGTTCCTGTTCGAGGAAGATGACGGGGTCATCGTCGCGGATGGCGCTCTTCAGAAGTCCTTTGGCGTCCGCAGGCATCGAAGGCATCACAACCTTGAGGCCGGGGAAGTGCGCGTACCAGCTTTCGAGCGCCTGCGAGTGCTGCGACGAAACCTGAAAGGCCGAGCCGTTCGGGCCGCGGAAAACAATGGGGATTTTGAACTGACCGCCCGACATGTAGCGCATCTTCGCCGCCGAGTTGACGATCTGGTCGGTGGCGAGTATGGAAAAGTTGAAGGTCATGAACTCGATGATGGGCCTCAATCCGGCCATCGCCGCGCCGACGCCGAGGCCCGCGAAGCCCAGCTCCGTGATCGGCGAGTCAATCACACGCTTCTGTCCGAACTCTTCGAGCAGACCCTTCGAGACTTTGTACGCGCCCTGATAAGAGGCGACCTCCTCGCCCATCAGGAAGACGCCCTCGTCGCGCTGCATCTCCTCGCGCATCGCCTGATTGAGCGCCTCGCGCATCGTGATAACTGCCATTCAGCAAACCTCCGGTTTGCGTGAACCGTGAACCGTAAACCGTGACGAGTGAAGAGCGGTTCTGTCTTATCACGGTTTACGGTTCACGGTTCACGGCTTTGTTGCGTAGATGTCCGTGTAAAGCTCTTCGGGCGACGGCTCCGGGCTGGAGTCAGCAAATTTGACGGCGCGCTCGACCTCGGAGCGCACGCGGTCTTCGATCTCTTTGAGGCCCGCATCGTCGAGGACGCCCTTCTCGCGCAGGTTGTTGCCGAAGACCTTGATCGGGTCGCGCTCCTGATAGCGCTCGATCTCGGCGCGCGTGCGGTAGTGGCCGGGGTCGGACATCGAGTGGCCCATGAAGCGGTACGTCCGCACTTCGAGGAGCGAGGGCAAGCTGTCTTTGCGCGCTCGCTCGACGGCCCGCTCGGTCGCGGCGCGCACGGCGAGCACGTCCATGCCGTCCACGAACTCGGAGGCGAGGCCGTAGGCGCACGCCTTCTGCGACACGTCCGATTGCGACATCGCGCGCTTGAGCGAAGTGCCCATGCCGTACTGGTTGTTCTCGCAGATGTAGATGCAGGGAAGCTTCCAGAGCTGCGCCATGTTGAGCGACTCGTGGAAGACGCCCTGGTTGACCGCCGCCTCGCCGAAATAGACGAGCGTGGCCTGATCCGTGCCGCGATACTTCGACGCGAACGCGACGCCCGTCGCGAGCGGGATTTGCCCGCCGACGATGGCGTGGCCGCCGAGGAAATTCTTGTCCACATCGAAAAGATGCATCGAGCCGCCCTTGCCTGCCGAGCAGCCTCCGGCCTTGCCGAACAGCTCCGCCATCACCTCGTCCGGCGAAGTTCCCATGACGAGCGCGTGGCCGTGGTCGCGATAGCTCGTGAGCGCGTAGTCGTCCGGCCTGAGCGCGGAGAGCGAGCCGACGGCGACGGCTTCCTGTCCGATGTAGAGGTGACAGAAGCCGCCGATCTTGCCGAGCGTATAGGCTTCGGCGGCCTTCTCCTCGAAGCGACGGATGAGAATCATCTGGTAGAGCATGCGCAGCAGCGTCTCGTTATCCACCTCTTCGATGTGCTTGTGCTGCTCCTGCCGTCGCTGCTCGTGCTCCGCGCGCAGCTCGCTCGCGTCCAGGCGGTCTGTGTCGTCGCGCTCCGCGACGCCGTTGCTGCCCGAAGAGCTGTCCGACTGAGTGCGCGGCTTCATCGGGATGACTTTGAGTTCACTCATATATCTATGCGCGCGTGTGCGCGTCCGGCTGACGCCGCACGCAAAGGGGATGGCGGCGGCACATTGTGTCTGTGAATCGCTGTGTTCAGTTGTGTCGAATTGGATTATACGCGAGTTCGACGCCCGCGGCAAAAACGCGTAAAAGAAGAGACAAAACGGCGCGCGGATGCGTGAAATGATCTGCCGCGCGCCGTTGAGGTTTTGGATGTGGTGCCCGCCCGGTCTGCTTACCTGTAGGCGTCAATGGAGACGACGGACGAGGACGTGCCGTGAGAGAGTTTCCGCGCGTGCTTGTTGCGCTGCATGTTCTGCGTCGTCGCCATCAGAAGTTCGTCGGCGGTGTCGCCCGCCTCCGGGTAGCAGCCGACGCCGATGCTGACCTCGACTTGCGCCGCGCGTCCGGTCTTCAAGTGGAACTTGTGCGTCAAGACCGCCATGCGGACGCGCTCGGCGACCGCCGCAGCTTCCGCGTCGTTGGCCGACGGCAGGACGGCGATGAACTCGTCGCCCGCGTAGCGCGCAAGCATGTCCATCTGCCGAAGCTGACCTTTGATGACGCCGGCCACCGCCGCGAGCAGACGGTCGCCGACGCCGTGGCCCAGCTCTTCGTTGACCAGATGAAAGTCGTCCACGTCAATGCTGAGTAGCGACAGAGGCCCGCTCCGCATTCGCTGGCACTCGGCGACGCGCTGATCGAGCAGGAGTCGCAGGGCGCGCGCGTTGGGTAAGCTGGTGACGGAGTCTGTGAGCGCGCTCTCCTTCGTCCGTTCATGTGTGAGTGCGTTGCCGAGCGCGCTCGAAGCGTGGAGGCAGACCGACTCCAGCAGACGAATCTGGTCGGCTGTGTAAGGCGGGTCGCCTGTCGAGTAGAGGGTAATAGCGCCGAACGCGCCGTCCTCTCGAACGAGCGGCGCGGAGATCACGGCGCGGACGCACGAAGCGATTTCGGTAGGCACGCCGCGCATGTCCAGCTCCGGATGGGCGGCGTACATCGGGCGAGCGTTGGCGATGACCCAGCCCGTGATGCCCTCGCCGGCGGCGACTGAGCGGCACGCGAAGAATTCCGAGTTCTCGCCCACGGCCTGAACCGGCGCGGCGCGGCGCGTCTTCTCCTCGACCGCGAAGATGACGCAGGTGTCGAAACGCACAATCGAGCGCAGACGCGCGGCGACGAGCGCGGCGGTGTCCTGAAGATTCAACGACGCGCCCACGATCTGTGCGAACTCGTGAAGGGCGAAGACCTCGCGCTGCGCGTCGGCAATCGAGCGGAAGCCGGAGGCGATGTCTGGTGAGGGGAGCAGGTCGTTGACGCTGCCTGCGCCTGCGAGAGCCTTGCTCGCGGTGGCCTCCTTTGACGGATGCACCTGTTCGCTGATGTCCTGCTGTGAAATCAGGGCGTCGAAGTGGTCTATGTTTTTGGCGAACATGACGACGACCGCAGGGTCGAATGCCTTGCCCGCCATCCGGCGCAGAAGGGCCAGCGACTCCTCTCGGCTCATCCCGGCGCGGTAGGGCCGGTCGCAGCGCGTCGAATCGTAGAAGTCAACGACCGAGATGACACGCGCCACGAGCGGAATCTGCTCGCCCTTGAGGCCCGCGGGATAGCCCGTGCCGTCCCATTTCTCGTGGTGGAAGCGGACTATTTCCTCAACCGGATAAGGGAAGTTGACGCGGCGGATGATGTCCCCGCCGACGGCGGCGTGAACCTTCATCTTCTCGAACTCGGCGGCGGTCAGGCGGCCCGGCTTGTTGAGGATGTAATCAGGCACGGCGAGTTTGCCGATGTCGTGCAGGAGCGCGCCCGCCTTGAGCGCTTCCATCTCTGCGGCGGTGACGTTGAGGAGTTTGCCGAGTTCGGCGGCGTAAATGCGTGTGCGGCGGACGTGCCCCTGCGAGGTCTGATCCTTCGCGTCAATCGCGATGGCGAGGGACTCGATTGTCTGCGTGTGCAGTTCGGCGACCTCACGCGCGAGGCGCAGAGACTCCTCGCTCTCGCGCCGCGCAAACTCGATGCGCCGCTCGTAGAAACGCGAGAGGGCGAAGAGGAGCGCGCAAAACAGAAGGCCCGCCGACACAAGCAGGCCGATGAACCAGGGGAGCAGGTGCCCTCCGTCTGCGAAATGGCTTAACAGGTAGACGGACGCGCCCGCCGCCGTCAAGACCACGAATGACGAGAGGGAAACCAGCAGTTTGGATTTGTCGGAGGACATAAGGGCGGAATTTTAAAAATTTGAAGACCGGACTCGGTGCGAAGTCTGAAAGCAGGCCGGCCAGGGAGTGGGCGGGGACAAATCTCTGACGCCAACAACGTCGGCAACATCAAAAATATCCGTTTAGCTCTTGCGCAGTCAAGGGAAAAGAGCGTCTCGGCCAGACCTTTCCCCCTTCGCGCTGGGTTTTTGATGGTTTTGGCGGGATTTCCGCCCTCCGCGGCGTGCCGGCCTTTGTTGCCGACTTGAACTATTGGCCTCCCGATGTGTTATACTCCACGACCGTTTGAGCGTCCATTTCGCACAGGCGCAGTCCGGCTTGGCAGTGATTGGGCCATCGTCCCTCGACACAAAAACTTTAGATCGGCTCTGACATTTGGAAAAAAAATCGTATAATTCCGGCTGTTATTGTGCTAAATTGCGCGCCGAAAGTTTGAAGGCGCATTCCGTTGGGGAAGCACGCGCGTCCGCTCGCCTGGTTTGAGAAGCGCGTACCCGTTGGGCGTGTCGTGAGAAACAGCCCGGCGCTCCTCGTCCGCAATTTTTTTGACGGCGAGGATAACGCTCAGCGGTCGCCGGATAGCGCGCTTTTAATTCGAGGTGGCGGCGTGGGCGCGGAAGCCGTCACGTGGGCGTCGGCCCGGCTGCACGTTTCGCCGGGGCCGACACTGAATGGCACGCTCTTGAGGCCGTGTCTCCTGCGAAGCGGCGGTTTCGCTTCAAAGGTTAGGCGCGGCAGTAACCCGAATCATTGACCAGAGCTGCCGCGGAAACGCCGCGGCGCGCCCGCGCCCGCGCAGCTCCCCAACAATCTGACCCCACGGGGTACAGGAGGAAACTCGATGCGAAGAACCTTGGCACTTCTGACTCTGCTCGCCGTCGCCAGCTTTTGGACGGCCTGCTCGCCCGCGGATAACACCAACGGCAACGCGAACGCCACGAACATGAACGCGACTAACATGAACGCCACGAACACCAACATGGCGATGAACACTAACACCGCGGCGAACACCAACACGACCAACGGCAACGTTACCATCAGTAACGCTAACGTGACGATCCAGACGAACGGCAACACGCACATCAGCACCAACAGCAACGCGCACGCCAACACCAACGCCGCTGCGCACACCAACACCAACACCAAGAACGCGAATCATTAATCGTTCGGTGAAACTACCATCCGGTTCGAGGGGCGCGCCGCGTTACGGGCGCGCCCTTCGTTTTCTCTCTCACGGCCTCGAATGTCAGCGCGGGAGCTGAAGGTGAGCGCGAACGACTCGTCAGGCAGTATCGAGTGGCGCTACGTCGCCGACGCCGCACAACTGCAAGCAGCCGCGGCGTCGCTCGGCGGCGCAGGCATCGTCGGACTCGACACTGAGACTTACTGGGATGTGAAGACAGGTCGCCAGCAGGTTTCGCTCGTGCAGGTCGCGCCGCCGGACGGCCCGGTGCTGGTCGCGGACGTGCTCGCCGCGGGCGTCGAGCCGCTGAGGCCGCTCCTCGAATCGCCGGACGTGAAGATGATCGCGCACAATGCACGCTTCGACGAGGCCGTGCTGCGCGAGGCGGGCATCCGCGCGGGCGGGTTGATAGACACGCTCCGCATGTCCCGCATGGCCCTCACTCTCGGCTCGCACAGCCTCGCGTCGCTCTCCGAGCATCTGTTCGGCCTGCCCCTCGACAAGAGCTTTCAAAAATCAAACTGGCGTCGTCGTCCGCTGACGCGCGCGCAGATCGAGTACGCGGCGCTGGACGCGCGGATCGTTCTACAGGTTTACGAGGAGTTGCGGCGGCTGCTCGACGAGCAGGGGCGGCTCGAAGTGGCCTTGCGCGCTTCGGAGATCGCGCCCGCGGAGTCGGCGGGGCCGCGCCGGGCTCGAAAGAAGAGGACGGCATCGGTTCCCGAAATCCTTCTCACCCCGGAAGAGAAGCGCGTCGTCGCATGTTTGAAGAAGTGGAGGCTTGAGCGCGCGAACGCGGGGCGTGTGCCGGCCTACATGATCTGCGCCGACAGGACGCTTGAACACCTCGCGCGCGCGCAGCCCGCGACGCTCGAAGCCCTGGCAGCGATCTACGGCCTCGGCGAGTCGAAGATAAAAAACTTCGGCGAGGAGTTGCTTCAGGCGCTGCGGGACGCTTCCGCCTGAGTCGCATCGCCGGAGAGTTGCGCGGCAAGCTCTGGCGGCGTGCTGACAGGTTGGCGACAGGTGTAATTCTCGCAGACGTAGGCGGTGGCTCTGCCTTCAATGGCCTGCCTTTCGCGGAGCAGCGGCAGAAGTTCCGAGGCGCGGTCGTCACCTTCAGAAGCTTGCGCGACGATTTTGTTGGGCAGGTAGCGGCTCCAAATCTCACGAGCGAGCGGGCGCGCGTCCGGAATGCCGCGGGGGGAGACGAGTGCGACCTCCTTCGGCGTCGAGAGGTAGAAGTCGAAAGCGCCGAGCGCGTAGCCGAAGGCCGAAGGATAGCGTTCGACTGGATCACGCACGAGGCGGAGGACGTTCACGGCCTTGCGCTTGTAATCTTCGTTCCCGGTCAGCGCGGAAAGCCTCAACAATGATTCGGCGGCGACCGAATTGCCCGAAGGCGTGGCGTTATCGAAGTAGTCTTTCTGCCGGACGATCAGTCGCTCGCCGCTCCTGCCGTTGTAGAAGAAGCCGCCCTCCTCTTCGTCCCAGAACTCCTCGATCATCTTGTCCGTCAGGCGCAGCGCCGCTTCGAGCCGGCCCAGTATGCCGGTCGTCTCGAAGAGCGTGACGAGACCGTTGATGACGTATGCGTAGTCGTCGAGAAAGCCCGCGTGCTTGGCCCGCCCGTCCTTGAAGACATGCAGCAGCAGTCCATCCGCCAACAAACTCTCGTTGATGAACTGCGCGTTTCTCTCGGCGATTTCACGGTAGTCTTCGCGTTCAAGTGCTGCGGCGGCCTCCGCGAAGCTTTCGAGCATCAGCCCGTTCCAGGCCGCGATGACTTTCTCATCGCGCGCGGGCTTGATGCGCGTCTCGCGGGCCTCGAATAAGATTCGACGACCGCGCTCGACGGCCTCAGTCAATTTTTCTCGCGGGACGTTCAGTTCGCGTGCGACTTCGGCGGCGGGCCGCGCGACGTTGAGGATGTTCTTCTCCTCAAAATTCCCGCCCTCCGTGACGCCGTAGTATGCGCCGAAGAGTCGCGCGTCGTCGCCTCCCAGGAGCTTTTCGACCTCCTCCTTGCCCCAGACGAAGAACTTGCCCTCGACGCCTTCGGAGTCCGCGTCCTGCGTCGAGTAGAACGCGCCGGAGCCGTCCGTCATCTCGCGCGCGACGTAGTCGAGCGTCTCCTCGACGACGCGGCGGAAAGCTCCTTCGCCAGTCGCCTGGTAAGCGTGCAGGTAGAGGCGCGAGAGGAGGGCGTTGTCGTAGAGCATCTTCTCGAAGTGCGGGACGAGCCAGCGCGCGTCGGTCGAGTAGCGATGGAAGCCGCCGCCGAGCTGGTCGTACAGGCCGCCTTCGGCCATCCTGCGGCAGGTGTGGGTCGCCATCTCCAGTGCGCGTCTGTCGCCCGTTCGCTTGAACGTGCGAAGCAGGAATTCGAGGCTCATCGAGGAAGGGAACTTCGGCGCGCTTCCGAAGCCGCCGTGACGCGGATCGTAGTTGCGCGCGAGTCCGTCGTAGGCGCTGTCGAGCAGTTGAGGGTTGATGGTTTCGGACGACTGCTGCACGAGACCCATGCGGCGCAACTCGGAGAGTATCTCCCACGCGGACTGCCGAATCTCTTCGGGGCGTGTGCGAAAGGCTTCGGCGACCGCCGTGAGTATGCGCGGGAAGCCGGGCATCTGGTGCCGGTCAGCGGGCGGGAAGTATGTGCCGCCGTAGAAGGGAACGAGGTCGGGCGTGAGGAAGACCGTGAGCGGCCATCCGCCCTGGCGCGTCATCAACTGGACGGCGTTCATGTAAATCTGGTCGAGGTCGGGCCGCTCCTCGCGATCAACTTTGATGCAGACGAAGTTCTCGTTCATCAGGCGCGCGATTCCCTCGTCCTCGAACGACTCGCGCTCCATCACGTGACACCAGTGGCACGCCGAATAGCCGATGCTCAGGAGCAAAGGTTTGTTCTCGCGCTTCGCCTTCTCCAAAGCCTCCTCGCCCCACGCGTACCACTCCACGGGGTTGTGCGCGTGCTGCAAAAGGTACGGGCTGGTCTCGTTAATCAGATGGTTCGTGTGCCTGTGCTCCGGCATCGCACCTGTTACCCTTCGTTTGAAATTATTCGGAACAAACTTGCGTTTGATTATGTGCTGCGCGGAGGGAAATCGGCAAACCGGAAGAGAGTTTTGCTATTTTCCCCGTGTGCCGTTAAACTGAATGGCGATTCATTTTTATTCTATTCGACGACGTTTTGTGCCGGAAATCGCCCGGTTTTCTGTTGACCGAGAGTCCGGCGCGTCTTGATTTGAGGAGCGGATGATGGAACGTGAAAGCATCGAGATGGACGTGCTCTTCGTCGGCGCGGGGCCGGCGTGTTTGAGCGGCGCGCTGCACCTCGCGCGCTTAGTCCGCGAGCACAACGAGGCGGTCGAGAAGGGGACGCGGCAGGGCAAATCGCTCGGCGAGATTCAGATCGCGGTCATCGAAAAGGGCGCAACGGTCGGGGCGCACATCCTTTCGGGCGCGGTGATGGATCCGAAGGCTTTGGCCGAGCTGATGCCGGATTTTCTGGAGCAGGGCGCGCCGGTCGAGTCGCCCGTCAAAGAGGACTACTTCCTTTATCTGACGAAGACGCGCGCCATCAAGTCGCCGATCACGCCGCCGCCCTTGAAGAATCACGGCTACTACATCGTCTCTTTGAACAAGCTGACGGCATGGCTCGGCGAGAAGTGCGAGGAGGCGGGCGTCAACGTCTTCCCGGAGTTTCCGGGCGCAGAGGTTTTGTACGACGAGCGCGACCGAGTCGTCGGCGTGCGGACGGGAGATAAAGGCGTTGACCGGGAGGGCCGGCGCAAGTCGAACTTCGAGCCGGGCGTTGACATCCTCGCCAGGGTCACGGTCTTGGGCGAGGGGCCGCGCGGCTCGCTCACCAAACAACTGTCGCAGCGACTCAACCTGAGCGAAGGGCGCGAGCCGCAGGTCTACAGCATCGGCGTCAAAGAGCTTTGGGAGTTGCCGGACGACCGTTACCCAGCGGGGCGCGTCACGCACACGCTCGGCTATCCTTCGGACGTGCACACGTATGGCGGCGGGTGGATTTACGGGATGCAGAATCGCATCGTCAATCTCGGCTACGTGACGGGCCTCGATTACCAAGACCCGCTGCTCGACCCGCACGCGGAGTTTCAACGCTTCAAAGAGCATCCGTTCGTTGCCAAACTCCTCGAAGGCGGCAAGATGATTCGCTACGGCGCGAAGACCATCGCCGCGGGCGGCTTCTACGCCATCCCGCAGTTCCACGGCGACGGCTTCCTCTTGGTCGGCGACTCGGCGGGCTTCCTCAACTCGCAAAGGCTGAAGGGCATCCACACGGCCATCAAGAGCGGCATGCTCGCCGCGCAGGCAATCTTCGAGGCGCTGCTCGTCGAAGACTTCTCGAAGCAGCAGCTCAAGCGTTACCGGCAGTTGATCCGCGAGAGCTGGATTACGCGAGAGCTGCGCCGCGTGCGTAACTTTCACTCGGCGTTCAGACACGGGCGCTGGCTGGGGCTGGCGAACGCGGGACTGCAATTCATCACGGGCGGGCGCGCATGGGGTCTGTTCGACCGCGCGAGCCTTGAGCCGGGGCACGAGGCTTTGAAGAAGCTGAAGGATTACGGCTATCAGGGCGACAAACTTGAGCAGCGCTACGGCAGGCTTCGCTTCGACGGCAAGCTCACCTTCAACAAGGTGACGGACGTTTACCACGCCGCCGTCTCGCACGACGAAGACCAGCCCGCGCACCTCCACGTCCTCGACACCGACATCTGCGCGACGCGCTGTGCAGAGGAGTACGGCAACCCTTGCCAGCGCTTCTGCCCGGCTGCCGTCTATGAGATGGTTGAGGACGGAGGCGGCAAGCGGCGTCTACAAATCAACTTCTCCAACTGCGTCCACTGCAAGACGTGCGACATCATGGATCCGTACCAGATCATCAACTGGGTGACGCCCGAAGGCGGCGGCGGGCCTGATTACAAGGGGATGTGAGGATGGGAAGAAAGTCAGAAGACGGAACGATGAACGATGAATGAAAGACAATTACCCTTTCAGTTCATCGTTCATCGTTCCGTCTTTCTTCCGGCTCACTCTTTGTCCACAAAGTTAAAGACGACCTTGCCGCACAGAATCTCTTCGAGGGCGACGCGCGTTGTCTTGTGCCGTTGGATGTCCATCTCGACGCGCGGGCGCGCGCCCCTCTGGAGCTGCTTGCTCCGCTGCGCGGCTAAGAGTATGAGGCGATATTTCGAGTCAATCGGCGGACTCGGATTCCCCTGCTCGGTTGCGTCATCAGGCGGGATATTAGCTTCGGCGGCCTTTGCCATATCTCTCCAAATCCGGCGGTGAACGTTGCCGGTCTCCATCAAAATTTACTGAAGTGTATCGCCCTTTTTATAAACTCTCCGGGCGATTAATTCAACGCCCGCGGGCCTTCAGTTGAAGGTCGTGAGCACGCGGCGCGCGACCCATTCCTGGCGCTCCCTCCGCGCCCGCTCGGCGTGGACGATTGAGGCGAGCTGCGCGGCGGCGCGCTCGACCTCGTCGTTGAGGATGAGGTAGTCGAAGTGCCGATACTGCTCGACCTCGCCGCGCGCGTTTCGCAGGCGCAGCTCCAACTCCTCCGGGCGCTCCGTCATCCGCGCGGTCAGGCGCGCGCGCAAGACCTCGAAGGACGGCGGCAGGATGAAGATGCTCACGACCGAACGCATCGTCGCGCGGACGGAGGCTGCACCCTGCACGTCAATTTCGAGGACGATGTCGTGGCCTTCGCTCAAGTCCTGTTCGACGACGCTGCGCGCCGTGCCGTAGAGGTGGCCGTGGACGACGGCCCATTCGAGGAAGCCGCCCGCCGCGCGTATCCGCTCGAACTCATCCACGGAAACGAAGTGATAGTTGACCCCGTCAACCTCGCCGGGGCGCGGCCCGCGCGTCGTCCAGGAGACGGAGTAGCTGACGCCGGGCACGGCTGCGAGCAGGCGGCGGATGAGTGTGCCTTTGCCGCCGCCCGAAGGCGAGCTGATGACGAAGAGGATGCCTTGATAGCTCCCGCCGGTTTGTGGAGTCGGGACGCCGGAGCCGGCGCGCGCGTCACTCAACGTTCTGCACCTGCTCGCGTAGTTTTTCGACCGCCGCCTTGATCGCCAGCGCCGATTCTTTGATGACGAGGTCGGTGGACTTCGACAGCACGGTGTTCGCCTCGCGGTTGAACTCCTGCAAGAGAAAATCCAGACGCTTGCCCACTTCGACCTCCTCGGCGATGGCCGAGCGGAACTGCGAGACGTGGCTGCGTAGACGCGTCAGCTCCTCGGTGATGTCGCTGCGGTCGGCGAGGTAGGCGACCTCCTGCGCGAGCCGTCCCTGATCGAGTTCGACGATTTCCAGTCCGTCGCGCGCGAGCATCTCGCTGATGCGCTTGAAGACGCGCGCGCGGTAGTTATCAACCTGCTCGCCCGACAGCGACTCGACGATAGGCAGGTGGCGCTCGATCTCGTCGAGCCGCGCCGACATCTCGGCGGCGAGGGCCGCGCCCTCTTGCTCGCGCATCGCCTCAAGCTCGTCGAGCGCCCCGGCGAGAGCGCGCTCGACGCCATGCAACATCTCTTCGGATACGCCGTCGCGCGCGGCCTGCATCGCACCGGGCAAACGCGCGAGCACGTTGATGTCCGGCTCGCCTGCGACTCCGAATTCGCGCTGCATGTCGCGCATCGCGTGGATGTAGCCCGCAATCAGCGGGCGGTTCAGCTCGTAACTGACCTCGCCCGTCCGCTCGATTGTGACGTTCACGTCAACGCGCCCGCGCGACAGGCGCGCGCCGACGCTGCGGCGGACGAGCGGCTCGGCGGCGGAAAGCTCCGCGCCCGCGCGTAGGTGTATGTCGAGGAAGCGGTTGTTGACGGTCTTGAGGTCAACGGCGACGCTGAAACCCTCGCCCTGCGCCGCGCCGCGACCGAACCCGGTCATTGATTTCATAGGTGGTGAATGGTGAATGGTGAATGGTAAATGGTGATCGTGTGTGCGCCATCTTGAGTCCTAATCTTTCAAGGCTCTTTAAGCTCGAAGACTATTCACCATTTACTATTGACCATTCACCAGTGCTTTTTCCTCCTCGTCTGCGAATTGTAATTCGTAGAGCCTTCGGTATGCGCCGCCGAGGGAGAGCAGTTCGGCGTGCTTGCCGCTCTCGACGATGCGCCCGCGCTCGATGACGACGATCAGGTCGGCGCGACGCACGGTCGAGAGGCGGTGGGCGATGACAATCGTCGTGCGCCCCGAAGTGAGGTTGGCGAGCGCCTTCTGCACGAGCCGCTCGGACTCGGCGTCGAGCGCCGAGGTCGCCTCGTCTAAGACGAGCACGGGGGCGTCGGCGAGCACGGCGCGGGCGATGGCGAGACGTTGACGCTGGCCGCCGGAAAGGAAGATGCCGCGCTCGCCGACGACCGTGTCGTAGCCGTGCGGCAGCTCTTTGATGAACTCGTGTGCGTGCGCGGCGCGCGCGGCCCGCTCGACATCGGCCTCGGTCGCGTCGGGGCGGCTGTAGGCGATGTTGTAGCGCACCGTGTCGTTGAAGAGCACGGTCTCCTGCGTGACGAGCGCGATTTGGCGGCGCAGGGAGTGAAGTCGCGCGCCGCGCAGGTCAACGCCGTCCCAGAGCACCGCGCCTTCGGCGGGGTCGTGGAAGCGCGGGATGAGCTTCGTGAGAGTTGACTTGCCGCCGCCCGACTCGCCGACGAGCGCGACCATCCGGCCCGCTTGTATCAGCAAAGAGATGCCGCGCAGCACGCGCCGCTCTTCCTGGGCGTAGCCGAAGAAGACTTCGCGCAGCTCGATTGAGTCGCGCAAGGGCGAGAGCGCAACGGCGTCGGCACGCTCCGGCATTTGGGCGCGCTCGTCCATCACCTCCCAGACGTGGCGCGCGGCGGCGAGCGCCTGCTCCATGCCGTTGTGCAGGCGCGAGAGCTTGCGCATCGGGTCGTAGCTGGAGAAGAGGAAGAAGAGGAAGGTGACGAAGAGGGCTGCGTTCATGCGGCCCGAAAGTATCTCGCGCTGCGCGAAGAAGAGAAGCGCCGCGACGGCGAGCACGCCGATCAGCTCGATGGTGTTCGGCGCGATGCCGTTGATCTTCGCCGTCCGCAGGTTGGCGCGCATGATCTGGTGGGCGACGCGCGCGAAGCGTCCCTGCTCGCGTTCTTCGGCGACGTAAGCCTTGACGATGGTGTGATTGGCGAGCGCCTCCTGCGCCGTGTCCACGAGCTGCTGGTTGCCCTCGTATGACTCGCGCGCGAGGTTGCGAAGCATCCTACCGAAGCGGGCCGTGAGGAAACCGACGAGGGGCGCGATGACGAGTGCGCCGAGCGTCAGACGCCAGGAGTAGTAGAAAGAGGCGACGAGGAAGCAGACGAGCGTGAAGCCCTCGCGCAGCATGTCGCGCAGGGTGTTCGAGACCGCCGTCTCGATGGCCGCCGCCGAGCCGACGAGGCGCGAGACGAGATAGTTGGTTCGATGCCGCTCGAAGAAGTCAGCCGACTGCGCATGCAGGTGCGCGTACATGTCCTCGCGCAAGCGTGCGACCGACTCCTGCCCGACGCGCGCCATGAGATAGGTCGAGAAGTATTCGGCGACGCCCTTGGCAACGGTGAAGACGATGAGCAGGAGCGCGATGGTGCGCCAGGCGGCGAAGCCCGAATCGGGGATGTAGTGTTGCAGGCCGTAGAGCGTGGGCGTGCGCTGGCCGTTGCCGCCGTTCTGCCTGAGCGCCTGGTCGAAGATGGGGACGATGAGCGCGCCGATGGCGCTCGACAGGAGGCCGACGGCGAGCATCGCCACCGTCGCGAGGGCGAACTTTCCCCAGTGCGGTCTGAGATAGAATAAGAGTCGCCGTAGGTCGCGCATTCCAGTCGCTTATAGGCTTTGTGCCGCCCGCCGGGTCGGAGAGGTTGATTCGCACCGTCGCCGGTAAAGCAAGACTATACGGAGCGAGAGATTGGAGCGTCAAGGCGATTTTGGATTTTAGATTTTGGATTTTGGATTGAAAGGCAATGCGACTCTCATCAAACTGCAATCGCAAATGAAAAAATCCAAAATTCCGGCGGGGGGCGCAACTTCGCGCCTCTTGCGTTATAATCTGCGGCGCGGGCCGTTTGCGGAACGGAGCTTCTACTCCCGACAAACTCTCAAGGTGGCAGGTGTGAGCCTTCGGATTCTGATTGTTGACGACGATCTGAGCATGCGCGCGCTGCTCGCGGAATATTTCAGGCGGCTGGGCTACGAAGTCGAGGAGAAGGAGAGTGCAGAGGAGGCGCTCGACCCGGCCCTGTCAGGCAGTTTCGACTGCTTCATCTTCGACGTGACGATGCACGGCATGTCCGGCCTCGAACTCTTGAGGCGCGTGCGCGACCGCGGCGTGGAGACGCCCGCGATGTTTCTGACCGCGCACGACGCCGTTGACGACAAGGTCGCCGGCTTTCAGGCGGGAGCGGACGACTATCTGGCGAAGCCCTTCAGTCCGCGCGAGCTTGAGGTGCGGGTGGAGTCGCTTCTGCGGCGCGCGGGCAAGTGGTCGAAGTCGGAGGATGAGAAGCGAGACCGGCTGGAGATCGGCGAACTCGTCATAGACAAACGCCGCCACGAGGTCTCGGTCGGCGGCAGCCGCATCGAACTGACGCCGCTCGAATTCCACATCCTCGAACGCCTCGCCAGCGAGCCGGGCCGCGCCTGGTCGCGCAACGACCTGCTCGACGAGGTCTGGAGCACCGAGTACGAAGGCTACCAACGCAACGTTGACCCGCACATCAACCGCCTGCGCCGCAAAATCGAGGCAGACCCGAAGAACCCGCGCTTCGTTCTGACCGTGCGCGGCGTCGGCTACAAACTCAACGAGGCCCCATGACTGACAAACTCCGACCCATGCGCCTGTGCAAAGCGTGCCTGCTCGCGCTCTGCGTCGCGCTCTGCGTCCTCCCGACCACCGCGCAAAAAACGGCGACGCAGAAGAAGCCCGCCGCGCAGAACCAGACGGGCGCGCAGAAGAAGCCCACGGAGCAGCAGAAGCCGGACGCCGCGAGGCCGCAGACCGGCGCGGCGAAGCCGAACTCTCAACCGCCACAGCAGGCACGCGAGGTAGCGCCCTCGATTCTGATTCGCTGGCGGGGCAGGCCCGGCGTCGAACGCTACAGGCTTCAGCTCGCGCGCGACGAGAAGTTCGACGACATCGTCTTCGACCAGGCCGTCGAAGGGCGACAGTACGTCGTGAAGGGCCTGCCGCAGGGAAACTACTTCTGGCGCGTGGCCGCCGCCGCAGCGGAGACGAGCGCAGCCTACTCGCGCCCGGAGCGCGTTACGCTTTCGGGGTCGGGCGAGCACGTCGAGGCGTCGAGCGTTTTCATGCCGTCCGACACCGCCGGATGGCGCACGGCGACGGGCGAGGTCGTGCGGCTCGCCCCCGCGCCTCTACGCACCGGGCAGGTGTTCGACTTCGTCGGCGTCGGCACGGACGGTCGCGTCTTCGCCGTTGACGGCGCGAGCGGCATCTCGCTCTGGACTGCGCGCTTCAGCTCTTCCGCGACGGCGGCGGTAGGTGCGGGCGCGGAAGGGAAACAAAACTCTCTGGCACCGCTCGTCCTTTCAAACGCGCAGAAGACGACGGAGGTCGTCGTGGCGACGCAGGGCGGCGTGCGCGCCTTGCGCGGCGAGACGGGGCGGGAGGACTGGCGCGCGAGTGTCGAAGGCCGCATCACGGGCGGAGTCGCGGCTGACATGAACGGAGACGGGAGCACAGAGGTCGTCCTCGTCACGGAAGACCCCGCGAAGTTTTACGTCCTCAACGGGAGTTCGGGGCGGGTTCTCGCCGAGCAGAGGCTCGACGGCGAAGCGTTGGGTGCTCCGTGCCCGTTCGCCGTGGGCAGCGCGCGCGGCGTCGTCCTCGGCATGAAGAAGGGGCATGTGGAGTTCCGCGGCGCGGACGGCAAACTCATCAGCGAGGGGAAGCTCGAAGGCGAGGTCACGACGACGCCCGTGGTCGTCGCCAACGGGCAGATGACTTTCCTCGTCGTCGGGACGGATAACGGTCTGTGGGCTTTCAGCGTCCCAGACTTGAAGCCGCTCGGCGTCATCAAGGCCGAGGACGATTCGGTGCGCGGGACTCTGGCCGTGGCGGACGTGGACGGCGACGGCGTGCCGGAGATCGTGATGGTGACGAAGCGCGGGCGCGTGGCCCTCATCAGCACGAAGGACGGCAAAGTGCGCTGGTCAAACGAAGGCGCGACCGACGCCGCTTCGGCGACCTTCGCCGACGTGAACTCGGACGGCGTGCTCGACGTGATCGTGGCCGGAGGCCGTGATTTCGCGCTCGGCTTTTCCGGGCGCGACGGCTCGCTGGTGATGAAGGTCGAAGAGGGCGGCAAGCAAATCGCGGGACAGAAGCCGAGCGCGGTCTTGCGCTCTCTCGTCATCACGCCGTCGGTCGGCGGCGGGCTGATGCTGGTCGGCGGCGACTCGGCGGGCGTGGGCCTGCGCGCGGTCGAGCTGCCGAAGGGCGCGTACAAGGCTTCGGCGAAATAGAGTTCGGACGTGAGGGGCAGAGGATAGAAGCTTGGGAGTCTGGTTATTCACCGCCGCGCTCTTCTTCGCGTGGCTCGTATGCGTGTTGGTTTTCAACAAAGGAGGGTTCATACACATCCTCCTTCTGTCCGCCATCTCCACGGCGGTCGTGCAGTTTCTACAAGACCGGCGTGCCGCCAAGCGATGAGCGTGGATTCTAAACCCGGCAACAGTTTGATGCCGGCGGCGCATCAATCATTTGACAGCTTGCGCCCGGCGGAGTCCGTCTGTCCCCGAAGCGCGCCAACTTCACTCAGAAGAGAAGGAGTAAGGCTCATGAGATTTTCCGGCTCTCTTTTCCGCGTGACGGCGGCACTCGCGTTCGCGTTCGCCATCCTTCCGGCGCTCGCCCGCGCGCAGAGCGACATCAAGCGCGAGACGGTCGCGGTCTCGTACCCTTTGGGGCAGACCGTGAGCTTGAAGTTTCGCGGCACGACGCGTCTGCCGCGCCTGAAGGGCGAGGCGAAGGTGAAGCGTTCGGGGCGACGCAACACGCGCGTCGAGCTGGAGGTGGAAAACCTTCCGCGAGCATACGAGCTGGGCGGCGTCTATACGACGTTCGTTCTCTGGGCCATCTCGCCCGAAGGACGCGCCGACAACCTCGGCGAGATCAAGCGCGGCGGCAGCGCGTTCGTCAACTCCAAGATTGACGTGACCACGCCGCTCGAAACCTTCGCGCTCGTCGTCACCGCCGAGCCGCACTACCTTGTGCGTGTGCCGAGCCGAATGGTCGTGCTCGAAAACCTGCCGCCGCGCGACCCAGGAGAAGCGCAGGTGGCGACCGTGCCCGTCTCCTACATCGGCAACTCCTCCGACTACTTCCGCGACCAGCGCATCCCGGACCTCGCCGACCGCGACCTCGTACGCACGCCCACGTCTCTGCTCGGCGCGCGTCAGGCCGTCAACCTCGCGCGCTACGCGGGGGCCGAGCGCGACGCGCCGGAAGAGCTTCAAGAGGCGCAGGCGCAGCTCGAACAGGCCGAGAACGCTTGGCGTCTGAACCAATCGGAGCCGGACGTTGACGTGCTTTCGCGCCGCGCCATCAGCCTCGGCGCGAAGGCCGAAGAGGACGCCGAGATACACGCCTCGGCTCGGAAGCGGCGCGAGGAGATCACCACGCGCGACAACGCCGTGCGCGTGGCCGAGGAGTCAGCCGCCGAAGCGTCGAAGCAGATTCAGGATTTGCAGGAGAAACTGAACCGCGAGGAGTCGGCGCGCGAGCTGGCCGAGCGCGACTCGGCCAGCGCGAACCAGCAGCTCCGAGAGCTGCGCGCCGAGAACACGCGCCTGCGCGACGAATTGCAAACAGTCCGCACAGAGGGCGACGCCGCCAAGCTCAACCTCGCGCGCATGGAGGGCGAGCGCGCGGCGGAGCAGACGCGCCTGGACGCCGAGCGCAAGGCCGCGCAGCAGCGCGAGGCTTTGAGCAGTCTGAAGTCTTCGCTCGCGCGCTTCGGCACCGTCAAAGACACGGGGCAGGGGGTCGTGCTCGTCCTCTCCGATGCGCTCTGGGCGAACCCGCGCGCGGCGGAGTTGACGCCGAAGGCCGTCGCCACGACGGTTGATCCGCTCGCCGCACTCCTCGCCAACAACCCGGACTTGCGCGTCCGCATAGAAGCATACGCCGACGCGCGCGGCGACGAGTCCACCTTGCAGAAGCTGACGCAGGACAGGGCCGAGGCTCTCGCGGGCCGCCTCGTTTCCGCGGGCGTTGACGGTGCGCGCATTCAAGCCAACGGCATGGGCGCGTCCAGCCCCGTCGCGGCGAACACAACGCCCGCCGGGCGACTCCGCAACCGGCGTGTCGAGATAACCCTCACCCCTTCCGCCGCTGCGGACGCCGCGGCCTCTGCGGGCGGCACGCAACAATAAGGCAAAAGGCAAAAGTAAAAAGGCAAAAGTGAGGACGCGCTGCGCGCGAAGAACTATTGTTTCCCGCTTGCTCTCTGTCTTCCTCTTTTGCCTTTTGCCTTTCCCTTTAAGAGATCGTGTCTCTACTCGAAGTCCTTCAACTGATCGGCTACAGCACGGCGGCGGCGCTCCATTTATGGATTGGGGCGTTGCTCGTCAGGCGTCGGCGCGTGCTGGGCAGACTGGAGCGCGTGTTGATGGTGCTGGCGCTGACGCTCGGCGTGTGGCACGCGTCGAACCTGCTCCTCGCGCTCCACGCCATGCTCGGCCTTTCAGACCGCTGGACTGTCTGGCTGCGTCTGGCCGACACGCTCGCGGTAGCGAGCATCACGCTGACCTACTCGATGCTGCTGCACGTCCACATACACCTTTGGGCGAACGCGCGCCACCGACGCCTGACGCGTGTCGAGCGCGCGCGCGTCTATCTCTCCTACACGCCGGCTCTCTTCCTCATCTACGCCGCGCCGAAACTCTGGGCGGGCGCTTACGCGCCGATGTTCGTGCGCCTCTCAAACCTGCTCCTGCCTTTCGCGTTGTGGGCCGGATACGTCCTGTGCCTCGTCGCGTTCACGGACTTTCTCATCGCGCGGCTCTCACGGTCGCGCTCCGAGCGCGCGCTGCTGCGGACTCTCTCCTCGTCCTTCCTCGCCATCGCGGCGCTCATCCTCGCCGTCTATGCCTTCGGCTTGGGCGAGGGCACTTTGCTGGGGCAGTACCTGAAGACGCTGGCTAACCTCGGTTCACTTCTGCCGACGGCGCTCCTTGCATATCATATCTACCGCTATCGCTACCTCGAACTGATTCTCAAAGAGAGTCTCATCGTCGCCGCATTCGCGTCGGTCGTGCTGGTCGCCTACCTTTACGGCATACGCACGCTCGCCCTCTGGCTGACGGCGCGCTACGGACTACGGCCCGGCGTGGTCGAGGGGCTTCTGATACTCATGCTCGCCTTCGTCGCCGCGCCGCTCCGGCGCTGGCTCGACAGAAGGTTTCGACGCCTGTTCGAGCAGGAGGCCGGACTCTTCCGCGATGTGGTGGCGCGCATAGGCGAGTCGGCGGGCCGCCACGGCCAACTGCCGGAGCTTCTGCGATTCGTCGAAGAGCGCGCGGCGGAAAACCTCGGCCTGCGACGCGTCCGCCTGCTGGCCTTCGACCCCGCATCAGATAACATCGGAGAGAAAGGGTCACTTCGTTTGCATGAAGAGGTGAGCGAGGGTAGCGCACGTTGGGAAGTGAGCGCCGCAGCAGGTTTGCGAGCCGGCGCGGGCGTGCGAAACGGCGCGGGCGCGCACGGGATGTTTGAGAAAGGAAGGACGCTGCCTACGCGTGAGACGGAGATCGTTTCGCAAAATGTTTCGACGGAGGAGGTAGTCGAATCGGCAGCATTTGAAGCAGAGGCCGCGTGGGAGGCGCGCATCCTTGAGCTTGTGCGCGAGGGCGATTGGAGTCCCGTCGAGGGCGAAGAAATCCTGCGCGTGCGCGGGTGGGAAGTCGCTTACCCCCTGCGACGCGAGGAGCGCGTCGTCGGCCTTCTGCTGGTTGACGCCGCGCCCGACGCCCTGACATACGAGGTGCGCTCTCTGCTTGAACTGCTCGCGGGGCAGGTTGCCATCGCCATAGAGGACTGTCGCCTCGTCGAACAGAACGTGCAGTTGGAGCGGCGCATCGCGCAGAGCGAGCGACTCGCAGGGCTTGGGCGCATGGCCGCGACCGTCGCACACGAGGTCAGGAACCCTCTCTCCGCGATCAAGTCCATCGCACAGGTGATGCGCGAGGACGACTATCTCAAACGCGAGTACGCGCGCGACCTCGACTTAATCGTTGGCGAGACCGACCGGCTCTCGCGCAGCGTCACGCAGATGCTCAGCTTCGCGCGCACGAACCCGCAGACAGACTCCCCGCGACGCGCCGACGAACTCGTTCAATCCCTCGCGCAGCTCTTTCAGAAAGAGGCCGCCGGGCGCAAGGTCTCTCTCAAAACCGAGGTCGCGTCTCTCGACCTGGAGCTTGAAGGGGCGACCGCCGCAGCTCTGCGCGACGCTCTGTCGAACCTTCTGCTCAACGCTCTACAGGCGACGCCCCCCGGCGGTCAGGTCTCTCTCTCGGCGCGGACGGAAGGCCGCAGACTCATCCTCTCCGTCACGGACAGCGGCGCAGGCGTCCCCGCCGAACACTGCGAGAGAATCTGGGAGCCTTTCTTCACCACACGTCAGCGCGGCACGGGCCTTGGGCTGGCAATCGTCCGCAAGCGCATCGAAGATGTCGGCGGCGAGGCGCGTCTGGCCGCGCCGAAGAACGGCGAGGGTGCGCGCTTCGAGCTGTCCGTGCCGCTTGCGTGAGTCGAACGGCGAGCGTTAGCGAGCGGGCTTGCGGAAGGCGGAACACTGGATGCGAATTGAGGGCCGGAGACTTCTCCGTTCAAACCGTAGCGCGGCCCGCAAGTGGCACGCGGCATGCAATCATGCGCGGGCATGGAAGTGAAGATGACCTCGGAGAAAAGCCGGAAAGAAAAGTGGCGCGTGCTCGTCGTTGACGACGAGGAGGCGGCCCGCTACGGCATCCGCCGCGCGCTCGGCGGCGGCGACTACGACATCACGGAGGCGTGCAGCGTCGAAGACGCACGCGCGGCCATCGCTGCACGCACGCCGGACGTTCTGCTGCTGGACGTGAACCTGCCGGGCGAGAACGGACTCGACTTCCTGCGCGAGCTTGCGTCTGAGGGCGAGGCGTCGCCGCTCGTCATCATGGTCACGGCCTACGGTTCGGAGCGCATGGCGGTCGAAGCGATTAAGACCGGCGCTTACGATTACCTGTCGAAGCCTTTCGAGATTGAAGAGCTGCGTCTGGTCGTCAAGAACGCGCTCGAAACCCTGCGGCTGCGACGCGAGAATCATTCATTGCGCAGGCGCATCGAGCTTGAGACTGCTCAACGCGGCGCGCTCATCGGCAACTCCGAGGCGTTGAACCGCGTGCGCGCCATGATCGAGAAGGTCGCGGAGACGGATGCCACGGTGCTCGTGCGTGGCGAGTCGGGCACGGGCAAGGAACTGGTCGCGCGCGAACTGCACGAGCGCAGCTCGCACCGGCGGCGCGGCGCGTTCGTCGCGGTCAACTGTGCGGCGCTCCCTTCGGAGCTGGTCGAGTCGGAGCTGTTCGGCCACGAGCGCGGCGCGTTCACGGGCGCGTCTGCGCGAAGGCGCGGAAAGTTCGAGCAGGCCGACGGCGGCACGCTCTTTCTCGACGAGATCGGCGACATGAGCGCGGGCGTGCAGGCGAAGCTCCTGCGCGCGCTCGAAGAGCGACGCGTCGAGAGGCTTGGCGGCTCGGAGTCAATCCCCGTTGACGTTCGCATCGTGAGCGCCACGCATCGCCCGCTCGAACAGGAAATCGAGAAGGGAAACTTTCGCGCAGACCTCTTCTATCGCCTCCGCGTCGTGACGGTAGACATCGCGCCCCTGCGTGAGCGGCGCGAAGACATCCCCATCCTCGCCGAGACATTTGCGCGGCAGGCCGCCGAGCGCTACGGCCTCGCCCCGCGCACAATCGCGCCCGCGGCCCTGCGCCGCCTCGTCGAGTACGACTGGCCGGGCAACGTGCGCGAGCTTCGCAACGCCGTCGAGCGCGCCCTGATAATGGCCGAAGGAGACGAGTTGAACGCGAGGGACTTGCCCGATGAAATCGGGGCAGCCGCGCGCGCGTCGAAGGAGTCGAGCGCCACGAACGCGACGGACTCAAGCGCCCTTGCCGTTCCTTTCACGTCGGACTTCCGCGAAGACCGGCGCGAGTTCGAGCGGCGTTACATCGCGCGCTGCCTTGAAGAGTCCGGCGGCAACGTCACGCGCGCCGCCGCAGTGCTCGGCATGCACCGCCAGTCGCTTCAGCACAAGCTGCGCGAGCTTGGCCTCGCGCGCCGCTACGTCGCCGTCGGCGGGGAAGAGGCGCAGGATAATCCCGACTCCTGAAACAAAAGCCCGTTGTCGTCAAAGCGTCGGGCAGGGTATATTTAAGAATAGTTTGAGACAGCATCAAGGTTTTTTCGGTCGTTATTTTTTATCAGCGACGAATGGGCCGGCTCAGCCGGAGCCTTTCGGTTCGTGCGTCGAGCCGAAGTGCCAGAGGAGGGAAAATGAAAGCACGCGTTGACGCAATTCTCCGCAGCGAGCAGGCCGAGTATCTCGAACGTCTTCAAACGGCGAACGTGGGCCTCCTGGCAGAGATGGAAGAGTATGCCGACGCGCACCGCGTCCCCATCGCCGACCCGGAGGTCGCGCGCTTCCTAGAGATCACGGCGAGGGCTACGGGCGCGCGACGCGTGCTCGAAATCGGCATGGCTATCGGCTACTCGGTCATACACCTCGCGCGCGCTCTCCGCGCGGACGGCCTCGTCGTCTCGATTGAGCTGAGCGACGAGATGATCGCGCGCAGCGAGGAGTATCTGCGCCGCGCCGGGTTGAGAGAGCACGTCCGCATCGAGCGTGGGGCCGCCCTCGAAGTTCTCCCGCGGCTCGACGAAACTTTCGACCTCTTGTTCATTGACGCCGTGAAAGAGGAATACAGTCGCTACCTCGAACTGGCGCTGCCGCTGCTGCGCGTCGGAGGAATGGTCATCGTGGACAACCTCCTTTGGGGCGGGCAGGTGGCCGGCGAGATACGCGCGCCGGAGCAGACCGCCTCGACGCAGGCCCTGCGCGAGTTCAATCATCTCTTCGTGCGCCACCCGCAGCTCGTCTCGGTAGTGCTGCCGCTCGGCGACGGGCTGGGCTACGCGGTCAAGGTGAGTTGAAAGCGTGCCCGATCTCGTCGCTGAACACACGCGAATTCAGAGTTTGCCCCGCGCCTTCACCGAAGGCCGTTTGATGCCCGCAGACACGGAAGACCCTGAACTGAAAAGAATCATCGCGTCGCGCGGCGAGCACGAGCTGCTCCTTTTGTGCGCCCGGACGAGCGTCGGCGACGAAGCGGCGGGGCGCATCCGGACGCTCGCGCGCGGCAGCCTCGACTGGGATTATCTCAACGGCCTTGCGCGGCGGCACGCCGTCCTCCCTTTGCTGCACCGAAGGCTGGGGGCGCACGCCTGCGACGCCGTGCCATTAGCCGTGCGACAAGACTTAGGCGAGAAGTTTCGCAGCAACGCCGCGCGCAACCTCCTCCTCGCGGGTGAACTGGTGCGCGTCAAGAGTATGCTCGAAGCCGAAGACATCCCCGTCCTCGCTTACAAAGGGCCGGCGCTCGCCGTCAGCGCCTACGGCGACCTCTCGCTCCGGCGCTTCGTTGACCTCGACATCATCGTGCGCCGTCGCGACGTACTTCGCGCTAAAGAACTCCTTCAATCCCTCGGATTCAGAGCGCCCGGCGGCCTTTCAAGCTCTCAGGTGGATGCCCTCCTGCGCTCGCAGCACAACCTCTCGCTCGCGCGCGAAGGCGACAAGCTGTGTGTGGAACTGCACTGGGAAGTCGCTTCGAGGCGGTTTGCAGCCGTGCCGCTCGGAGAGAGTGTGTGGGCGCGCGCCGTCCCCGTCAAAGTGTGCTGCGAAGAGGTCAAGGTTCTCTCGCCGGAAGACCTGCTCGTCGCGCTCTGCGTTCACGGAACCAAACACTTCTGGGAGCGCCTCGCGTGGGTCTGCGACGTGGCCGAGCTTTTGAACTCGCACCCGAACCTAGACTGGACTCACACACTCGGACTGGCGCGCAACTCGCACGTCGAGCGGATGCTGCTCCTCGGGCTGAGCCTCGCGTCGGAGCTTGTAGATGCTTCGTTGCCGGAAGGTGTACGGCGGCTAGCGCGGGCGGACGCAGGCGTGGCCCGTCTGTCGAGGGAGGTGGCGGCGAGGATGTTCGACGGCGCAGAGTTCGAGCCGTTGGGTCTCGTCCGCGGCGTCAGTTTCAACCTGCGCGCGCGACGCCGCCTCCTTGAGAAAGTTCGCTACCTACGTTTCACGCTCACTCCGACTGACGGAGACCTCCTCGCGCTCCGGCTCCCGGCCAGCCTCGGCTTCGCCTACTACCTTCTTCGCCCGTTCCGAATCCTACGAAAGAGAAGGGCCGTTCACTGACGCCCGACGACGCGGAGTAAGACATCCGCGTTGATGTTTACGGAAGTGCGTAGACGAACGCTCGCGTTGACCCATCTGTCTATTTATGTTAGCTTCCGCTTGTCTGATAAACTTCTGAGGCGGATACCAATTTCCGCTTCGGTTGCCATCGAAGGGTTCACTTGCATACCGTTTGACCCGCGCGCTCGGGCCACATGCTTTACTTACAAAAGGAATTGCTCCGCGTTTATGTTTGAATGTTTTTCTAAGCGGCGATGCTCGACTGCCGTCACCTGTGTCACTCTCGCGCTACTGATTTCGCCCGTCGCGATCTTTGCCAAACAGGACACCGCGAAGCAGGCCCCGCAACCCGCGCCGCAAACCCCAGCCGACGGCAAGCCGGTGGATCATAACTGGAGCGTTCGGATGAGCAAGGCCGCGCCGCACACCTTCACTGTGAAGGCCAAAGACGCGAGGCTGGCGGACATCGCGCGGGAGATTTCGAGACTGCTCAAAGTGCCGGTCTCGATGAGTCCTCTGGTCGAGAAGCAGACGGTGACGCTCGACTTCGGCGGGCAGAATCTGGAGGCGACGCTGCGGATGCTCGCGCCCCAGGTCTTCGTTGACTACGTTCTGGGAGGCAACGACCCGGAGCAGCCGAGGCCGCTGGCAGTCTACCTGCAAGGCTTGAACGAGCGCCCGCCTTCCATGACGGCGTCGGTACGCGGCAACTCCGAAGCCATTCTCATCGAGGGCAACACGGAAGAAGGCACAGGCGATCAGGCGCAGAAGAAGGAAGAAGACCCTTTGTCTGTCATCTTCGCCAACAACCAGTTGAGCGTGCGCGCGCACAAGCAGCCGCTCTCGGTCGTGCTCTACAAGATCGCGAGCGAGGTCGGCGTCCCGTTCGAGATGCGCTACGAAACGCCCACGGTCGTTGATGTCGAGTTCAGCAACTACTCGCTCGAACAGGCGGTCAGGAGCCTGTCGCCGGAAGTCCGCTTTTATTATCGCCTGGACTTGCAGACGTTTCAGGCGCAGCCGCTCAGGCTTATGCTGGTTGCGCCCGCGCCGCCAAAGTCTTAGGCCGCGGTTAACATTCTTCAGAGGAGGCACGCGATCTTGATCGAGAAGACCGAGATTCTGAGTTCCCCGCAGCTTTCGGATGTCGAAGGGCAGGAGGCCGCCCCGGCGACACCGGCGGCCAGGAAGCCGTTCGTCGAGCCGGAAGTCTCTTTCCCCATAGACGTGCTTGAGGCCACGACCTTCTTCCAGGCGACTGACAGCGGCGTCATCGCCCCCTAGCCTTCAGGCTCTTCGTCAGCAGTCAAATGGTCAGCACTCTGGAAACCTGTGCACGACCGGCGCTCGTGAGTTCTTACGCGGTCGCCGGTCGCTCCATTTGCGTCGAAGCTGAAGAGGTTTGGGCGGCGGCACTTTTCGACCGGCACTTTTCGGGCTGGCACTTCCGGCGCTCCGACGCGACCCCGTTTCCTTCCACCTCCATCAAAGTCTTCAAAATCCCGCCGCCCGCGCTGCCGCACGGACTCGAATCCTTCGAGCTGCCCTCCGGCGGGCGCTGCCACACAGAAGGACTCGCTTATCATCTCGCCTACGAAGACGCGCTCGTCAGCGTCGGCGGCGACTCGGCCTCCGCGGTCAAAGTCTGGATAGGGCGGCGCGAATTCTCCCGGCGTGAGGCCGCGCTCGCGCGTCTGGTTTTCAACGCGGCGATGGCTGCCGCACGTCGCTGCGGACTCTACGAGCTTCACGCGGCTGGCGTCGTCGAACCCACGCGCGGCGCGGGCGTGCTCTTCCTCGGCCCTTCGGGCACGGGGAAGTCAACTCTGACGACGCAGCTCGCCTCGGCGGGCTGGGGCTATCTCTCCGACGACTCGCTTCTCCTTTACGAAAACGGCGAGTCCGTCGAGGTGCATGCGCTGCGTCGCGCCTTCTCCATCACGGATGAGACGATCTCGGCGTTGAGCTTCAGAGGCTTCGAGGACGCTCTGACCGCGCCTCTGCCCTTCGACCCATCGAAGCGCCGCTTCGACCCGCTCGAAGTCTTCCCCGAAGGCTACACGGAGTCCTGCGTGCCGTCGGCGATCTTCTTCCCCTCGGTCACGCAAGAGCCGTCGAGCCGCGCCGAACGTCTGAGCCGGCGGGACGCGATGGCTCTGCTGATACGCATGTGCCCCTGGGCGGGCTACGACCGCGCGGCGGCGCGCGGGCACCTCGAAGCTCTGTCACGTCTGGCAAAGAGCTGTTCGGCCTATCGCCTCCGAGCGGGCACGGACTTGCTCGGCGACGCCGGGCGGACTGCCGACTTTCTCGCCTCGCTCCTGTGAATGTTTTGAAGAGCTTCGTCAAAGCCACACGAACCGAACGCGTGCGCGACTACGGGCCGCCGCGGCTCATCGTCGAGCTGACGAACATCTGCAACCTGCACTGTGCCTACTGCCTGCGCGACGAAGATGCGCTCTATCATTCACCGGCCAACTTCTTTCCCGTAGAACTTCTCACGCGGCTGATCCGCGAGGCGAGGGCCGTGGCGGGCGTCGAGGGCTTGATGTTCACGGGCGGCGAGACGACGCTGCACCCGCGCTTCGGCGAAATCCTGCGCGCCGTCGGGGCGGAAGGCTTGAGCTGCGGCTTCGTCACCAACGGCTGGCACTTCGAGCGCGTGTGGCAGGCTGTACGCGACAACCGAGAGGCCGTCAGCCACGTCGCCTTCAGCCTCGACGGCGCAACACGCGCGGCGCACGACCGCTGGCGCGGTGAAGGCTCCTTCGTGCGGCTCGTGCGCGCCTTCACGCGTTGCCGCGCCGAGGGCTTACCCTTCATCGTCAAGGCGTGCATCCGCCGCGACACGGCCTCGCAGCTCGAGCCGCTGGCGCTCTTCGCCGCACGCATGGGAGCGACGGCGATCAGCTTCGCGCACTTGCTCCCGACCGGCCTGACTTTGGAAGATGGACAGGCGCTCGACAAGGCCGAGCGCATCGCAGCCGAGCAGGAGGTTGCCGCGCTCGCAAGCATTCTGAAAATGAGGGTGAGCATTGATGTCGGCTACTTCGACGCAGACCCCGCCGCGCCCTGCTCGGCGCTCGCGGGTGTGAGCTGCAACGTTGATTACAAGGGGCGGCTCTCGCTCTGCTGCAACCTTTCAGGCTACCGAGGGGCCGTTGGCGAGCGGGATGTTGTCGCCGACTTGAACGCGGAGCCTTTCGCCGCGGCCTACGCGCGCCTGCGCGTGCTTGCCGACGAACAGCTCGCGCGTCGCGCAGAGGCGCTCGCCGGTCTCGCGGCGAGGGGCGTTGAGCCGGACATAGAGGTAGGCTCGCCGTGCCTGTTCTGCCTGCACAGTTTCTCGAAAGTTCCCCGGCGCACGCCTGCGGAGGCGTGCGCCGCGCGGTCTCTGCCGCTCGCGCAGGCCGTGCCCGTCGCCGCGCACGAATAGCGCGCCGTAATCAAACGGGAAGTGATCTGAAGATGAGCACAGTCGAAATGGTTCCACACGAGCACGTCGTCTTCACGGAGTTCGACGGCGGCGAGGGCGTTCTCGTTGACCTCAACACGAAGAAGTATTTTCAACTGAACCCGACCGCCACAATCGTCTGGCGCGGATTGGAGGGCGGAAAGACGCTCGAAGAGATCGCCGGCGAAATGTCTGCGGAGTACGACGTTTCAAAGGAGCACGCGACCGAAAGCGTCCGCCGACTCGTCGGCAACCTGCGGAACTTCAAACTCATCCGCCCGCGCTGAACTGAAGGATGAAGGGAAAGCGAATGGTCTTTCCTCTCTCCTACGCTGTTGCCGCCCGCGACTTTGCTTTTCAGGCGGGAAAGCTGTAGGTGATTTTGTAATCGGGTGTGGTCGGTTCGAGCAGAGGCTGGCCGCCGGATTCGAGCCACGCGTGGCCGCTCAATTCGTCCGAGCCTTCGCGCCGCACGCCGAAGACGACGCGCGTCTCGATGCCTTCGAGGGCGAGGAAGCGCCGGAGCACGGGCGCGCGCTTCCAGCAGGTGGGCGTGAAGAAGAGGAAGTCGGTCGCCAGCAGCGCGTCGAGCAGGCGCGCGAGCCTTGCCTGCACCGCCGCCAGGTCGCGCGGCACGTGCCCCTCCTGCACGCGCGCCGCGGCGAGACTCAACACGCGCGGCAGCGGCAGGAATCTCAGCAAGAGCGACACGGCCACGACCCACGCTGCCATTCGCAGCAAGACCAGAGCCGAACCCGGCTCGCGCCAGGCGAAGCGCGCGGCGCGGAGTGCGAGGCGCGCGGGTCGGAATAACTTCAAGGCAAGCTCGGCCATCGGCGACGTTTGCAACCCAAGCCCGCGCCTCTGAAAACATCCGGCGGGAGCGTTCGACTTTGTTAATTTACCCTGACGATGAAGAGACGCGCGAGCGCGCCGCACGCGTAGTCGCCGCGTGCGGCATCATCGCCTTCCGCACAGACACCTTCTACGGCCTCGGCGCAGACCCCTTCAACGCCGCAAGCCTCGGCGACCTCAACGAGCTGAAGGGGCGCGAAGGCAAGCCCATCCTCGTCCTCGTCAGCGACCTCGCTTACACGGAGCGACTCGTCGCACGGAAGTCGAGAGCCTTCGGCGCGCTCGCGGCGCGACACTGGCCCGGCGCGTTGACGCTCGTCGTAAAGGCCCGCAGGGAAGTGCCCGAACTCTTAACCGCGGGCACGTGCACAGTCGGCGTGCGTCTGCCCGAAGACGCGGAGGCGCGCGCGATTGTGCGTGCCTGCGGCGGCGCTCTCACGGCCACGAGCGCAAATCCTTCGGGCCTTCCGCCCGCGCGCACGGCTCTGGAGGTTGCGCGCTACTTCCCGCGCGGCCTGGGCCTGATCGTTGACGGCGGGCGGGCGCGCACGGAGTTTCCTTCGACGGTGCTCGACGTGAGCGGCGCGCGGCCCCGCCTGATCCGCGAAGGCGTCGTGCACGTCAGGGAGTTGGAAGAGACTTTGACTTCAATCGGCGCGGCGCTGGCCTGAAGAGGCCGGACACGCAGACGCTACAGACCTTCAGCCCCCGAAGTCGCCCCCCTCACTTCTGCTGCACAGACACGCTACGTAGAAAGCTGAAGTCGTTGCTGGGGTCAACCTGTATGTTCTCGACCCCACGGCGTGCGACGACGATGATGTCGGGATACCAGAGCGGGAGCAGGGGAAGGTCGCGGCTGACGATCTGCTGCGCCTGCGCGTAGAGGGCCTTCTGCTTCGTGCGGTCGAGTGTGTTGACGGCCTCGTCCATGACGCGGTCGAACTCCGGGTTGCGGTAGCGGTAGCGGTTGAAGGCCGGGCGGTCGGTCGTGGGAATCTGGCCGCTGTGGAAGAGGTCGCGGAGGAAGACAGGGTCCTGGTTGCCGCCGACCCAGCGCAGCGTCGTCACCTCATACTGCCCGTTCGTCAGTTGCGGAATCAAGGTGTTCGTCTCCAGCGTCTCGATCTCGACGGGGACGCCGACGCCCTTGAGCGAGTTCTGAATGACGTTCGCGTACTGGCTGACGGCGGCGTTGCCCGCGGAGATTTTGAAGGAGATGGGCTTGTCGAAGCGCATGCGCGGGCCGTCGCCGTCGGGGTCGCGGAAGCCCGCCTCGTCCAAGAGTTGTTTGGCGCGCGCGGGGTCGTAGGTGTACTTCTGTCCGGGGTCGTAGGCCCAGGAGCTTTCGGGCAGGATGGAGTCGGCGACGCGCGCCTGTCCGAGCATGAGGTCGCGGACGATGGACTCGCGATCAATCGAGTAGGCGATGGCCTGCCGCACCTTTACGTTGTCGAGCGGCGGGCGCTCGCAGTTGAAGCCGAGGTAGACGATGTTCGCGCCGGGGAACGGCTTGACCTGTAGTTTCGAGTCTTGTCCGAGGAACTTGTAGGAATCGGGCGAGAGGTTGGCCGCGCCGCTCACAAGGTCAACGCGCCCGCTCTGCAACTCGGCCTGGAGCGTATTCGCGTCGAGAATGGTTCGCACGCGGAGTTGCTTGATCTGCGGAGCGCCCTGCCAGTAGCCCTCGAACGCCGCGAGGTCAAAGACCTGCTGCGCCTCGTCGCGGCTGACGAACTTGAAGGGGCCGGAGCCGACGGGGTGATCCTTCTGCGCGTCGGCGCTCCCTTGCGGGATGACGGGCACGGAGACGAGGTTGCCGAGGAGCGAAATCCAGGGCTTGCGCAGATGTATGACGAGCGTTTTCGGGTCGGGCGTCTCGATTGATTCAACATACGACTGAGACTTTCCGCCGCCGCCGCCCGCCGGCGTGGACTCGAAGAACGGGGCGGCCTTCTTCTTGTTCGTGGCGAGGAGCGTGTCGAGCGTGTACTTGGCATCGGCGGATGTGAGCGCACGTCCGTCGTGGAAGGTGACGCCGTCGTGGAGCGTGAAGGTGACGGTCTTGCCGTCGTCGGAGGTCTGGTAGTCGGTGGCGAGGTCGCCGACGTACTCGAACTTCTCGTTCTTACGGAGGAGCGAGTTGAACATCAACTGGCGCAGGCGCTCGCTCGCGGCGTCCGTGCCGTCGAGCGGGTCGAGCGTCGCCGGGTTGGAGTCGAGGACGGTGACGAACTGCTTCCGCGCGCCGCCGCGACAGCCCGCGAGCAGGAGGAGCGCCGCGGCGACGGCGAGCGCGAGCAGGGCGGGCAAGTCTCTTCGAGACGGCATCAGAATTTGCCTCCGTACACATAGTTCAGCTTGCGGTTGAGTTCGGCCACTTCCATCGAAAGCTCTTGAAAACGCTTCGGGTCGAAGGGGAGCGGCGGTTGGGCCGTGGCCTTGAAGGCAGCGATGCGCCTGAGCGACGCCTCGATGCGCTCGCGCGAAAGCTCGCCGTCGCGCGCCGCCTTGAGCAGAGAGTCGTAGGCGCGTCGGATGATGTCGGGCCTTGCGCAGACGAGAATCATGTCCTCGCCTGCGAGCACGGCGCGCAGGGCCGCCTCTTCGATCTCGCAGTGCTTCGAGATGGCCCCCATCTCCAGGTCGTCCGTGACGACGAGGCCGCCGTAGCCGAGTTCATCGCGCAGGAGGTCTGTGACGATGTGCGGGTTGATCGAAGCGGGGACGAGGCGGCCCCCGGCGATGCCGCGTTGGATGTCTATGTTGGGAAAGCCGCCGTGGCTGACCATGACGGCCCTGACCATGTTGTCCTCGCGCTGGAACAGCTCGATGTAGGGTGCGAGGTCTTGCGCCAAAAGGTCGTCGTGCGTGAGGCTTATGACGGGCATCTCCTCGTGCGTGTCCACCTCGCCCGCGCCGATGCCGGGAAAGTGCTTGGCGCACCCCAGACAGCCAGCGCGTTGCAGGCCGCGCAAGTAAACCATCGTGTAGCCGAGGACTTCGCCGGGCGAGCGACCGTAAGAGCGCGAGTAGAGGCCGTTGGAGAGAAGGTCGCGGTCTTCCGTCATGATGGACATCACGGGCGCGAAGTTCACGTTGAAGCCGAGGAGCCGCAAGACCTCGCCCGTGATGCGTCCGTGCGCGCGCGCGCCGGCCAGATCGCCGTGCTGGCGTATGACGCGGGCGGCGGGCATCGGCGTGAAGATTTTGCGGAGGCGGTCAACGAGGCCGCCCTCCTGGTCAATGCCGAGCAGCGGCTCGACGCGCGAGAGCAGGCGGACGCCGTCGAGCAGGGCGCGGAGTTGCTCCGGCGCGGCGACGTTGCGACCGAAGATGATGACGCCGCCGGGCGTGACGTACTCGACGAGCGAGCGAGCGTCGGCGTCGAGCTGCGTGCCCGGAAGCCCTATGAAGAGCAGTTGTCCGATTTGCTGTTCGAGGGGGAGCGACTGAAGGGTTTGGAAATCAGTCATGTGGTGGGTGCGCTCATCCGATAGTAATTCCGCTTCGCCGTTAGACGATTCGGTTCTTCAATTCGCGGATGAGTTGGCGCGCTTCTTCCTCCGAGAGCGTTTCTACATCAAGGCCGCGAAGCTCGTCAAGGATACTCTGGTTGACCGAGTCGAAGAGCGTTAACCGGGACGCCAGCGCGCGGCGTCCGGCGCGAGAGGCCGCGCGCCGGAGGGCGTCGCTTCCGCCCGCTTCGCCGGAGTCGCTTCCGTCGCTTCCGTCCTTTCCGGCTTCCTTTCCGGTTTCGTCCGGACGAGCGGCAGACGCACGCGCCTTCTTCCCGCCGTCGGCCTCTTCGTCGAACACGTCCAGCTCGTAACGCTCAAGCCTCGAAAGAACCTCGCGCGCGCGCGACAAAACCGACGGCGGCAGGCCCGCGAGCCGCGCCACTTCGATGCCGTAAGATTTCGACGCGCGCCCGCGCTCGATCTTGTAGAGGAAGATGACCTCGCCCTCGCGCTCGGCCACGCGGATGCGATAGTTCTGCGCGCCGGGCAGACGCTCGGCCAGCTCGGTCAGCTCGTGGTAGTGCGTGGCGAAGAGCGTCTTGGCGGCGTGCTCCGGCGAGTCGTGCAGGTGCTCGGCCACGGCCCAGGCGATTGAGAGTCCGTCGAAGGTTGCGGTGCCGCGCCCGATCTCGTCCAGGAGGACGAGCGAGCGCGGGGTGGCGTTGTGGAGTATGGCCGCCGTCTCCGTCATCTCGACCATGAAGGTCGAGCGCCCGTGCGAGAGGTCGTCCGACGCGCCGACGCGCGTCCAGATGCGGTCGAAGACGGGGAGGCGCGCGCGCTCCGCGGGGACGAACGAACCCATCTGCGCCAGGAGGGCGATGAGCGCCGTCTGCCTGAGAAGCGTTGACTTGCCGCCCATGTTCGGGCCTGTGATGATGAGCAGGCGGTCGGTCGAGTTATTCAAGTAGAGGTCGTTCGGGATGAACTGCGCTTCGCCGATGGCCTCGATGACGGGATGGCGTCCACCCTTGATTTCCATCTCGTCGCCGTCATGCAGGACGGGACGCCGGTAGCGTCTGCGCGCGGCGACTTCGGCGAGCGAGGCGAGCGCGTCCAAGATGGAGAGAGCGCGTGCAGTCGCCTGAAGGCGACGCGTCTCTTCGGCGACCTGCGCGCGCACCTCGCCGAAGATGCGCGTCTCGATTTCGAGGATGCGACCTTCCGCGCCCAGAACCTTCTGCTCCCACTCCTTCAACTCCAGCGTCGTGTAACGCTCGGCGTTGGCGAGCGTCTGCCGTCGTTCGTAGTCCGAAGGGACGCGCGCCGCCGAAGCCTTCGAGACTTCGATGAAATAGCCGAAGACGTTGTTGAAGCGCACGCGCAGGGACTGTATGCCGGAGCGCGCGCGCTCGCGGGCTTCGAGCGTGGCGATGGTCTGCTTGGCGTCGCGGCTGACGGAGCGCAGCTCTTCAAGCTCCGGGTCGAAGCCGGCGCGGACGACGCCGCCTTCGGAAAAATTGACGGGCGGGTCATCGCTGATCGAGCGCGCGATCAGTTCGCGCACGTCCGCCAGCTCGTCCGCATTCTCAACGATGACCTGAAGCAGCGACGCCCCTGCGTCCGATAACGCCTGACGGATTGGAGGAACCTGATTGAGGGAACGCCGGAGGGCGCAGAGGTCGCGGGGCGTGGCGGTGCCCATGTTGATGCGGCCTGTCAGACGTTCGAGGTCGGAGACTTCGCGCAGTAGCACGCGGAGGCGGTCGCGCAGAATCTGCGAACGGTGCAAGTCTTCGACCGCGGCGAGCCGCGACTCGATCTCGACGCGTCGCAGAGAGGGGCGCTGCATCCAGGAGCGGAGCAGGCGCGCGCCCATGCCGGTCGTCGTCGCATCGAGTGTGGCGAGAAGGGAAGCGCCGCGCGCGCTCGGCCCTTGCGATTCGAAGAGTTCGAGGTTGCGACAGGTGACTGCGTCGAGGACGAGGTGGTCGTGCGTCTCGAAGAAGGTGATGTCCGTGATGTGTGCGGCGGCTGCGCGCTGCGTCTCGCGCGCGTAGCGCAGGGATGCGCCTGCCGCGCACACCGCCGCGACCTTGCCTCCCAGCCCGTAGCCTTCGAGCGTGCGCGCCCCGAACTGTTCGAGCAGCAGCGACGCGCAGGAAGTCGGCTCCCAGAGCCACTCGTCGAGCGGCGTGAGCGCGATGCCCACGTTCGGCGACGCGGCATGCTCGGCGGGCGTGATGTGTGCGACGGGCGCATGCTCGCCCTGCGTTTCGTCCGAGAGCGGGAGAGGCGTTGTGTGCGCGCTGCGGCCCGTGTATGCGTCCCTGACGAGCGGCGCGAGCGAGGCGGGGAAGAGTAGCTCGCGGGGCGCGTAGGATTCGATGTCGGCGCGGACGCGCGCCCAGGCTTCGGGGCCGCACACTTCGGTCGCGCGAAACTCGCCCGTGGAGAGATCGAGGAACGCAGCTCCGAATGTGTCTCCCGCGCCGCAGAGAGCCGCGAGGAAGACAGTCTCTTTCGCCTCGACGAGGTTCGGGTCAAACGCAGTCCCCGGCGTGATGACGCGCACGACCTCTCGGCGCACAAGCTTCCTGGCCTTTGAAGGGTCTTCCGTCTGCTCGCAGATGGCGACGCGATAACCCTTGCGTATGAGGCGCGCGACGTGGGCGGCGACCGCAGTGTGCGGCACGCCGCACATAGGGACGGGCTGTCCGCGTTCCTTCTGTCGAGCGGTGAGGGTGATCTCCAACTCGCGCGCGCCCGTCACGGCGTCTTCAAAAAAGAGTTCGTAGAAGTCTCCGAGGCGGAAGAAGAGGAGCGTGCCGGGGTGCTGCCGCTTCAGCTCCTGGTACTGCCGCAGCATCGGTGTGGCGTTCTGATTCGTCGTCGTCATTCGGCTCAAAGCCTGCGTGAGAGGCGGAGTCTCGTCGCGGCGGATTCGCGTCAAAGCTACCACAGTCAGGTCGGAAAGGCACGAGGCGCGCCAGCGCGCACGCCACAACGAAAGGGGCAGCGCGGGCCGAAAGGGGCGGCGCATGAATTCCCCAACGCTTCGGGATAAAACCGTGACAGCGTTGAAAGAGAGTCGGCGCTGGCCGGAGCCGTTTCCCTGTCGAGTTGGCTATGAGCCTGAGTTCGCAGATCGTCGCGCTGTTCCTGCTCGCCATACCCATCGCCTGCGTCGCCTGGACGGCGACGCACGAGGAGGTCTTCCGCGAGCCGAGAGAGTTCTGCGTAAGGAAGAGCGAGGGCTGCCGGCGCTGGTGGGAGAGAAAATTTTTCTACCTCTTCACGTGCGAGTATTGCTTCAGCCATTACGTGACGGTCTTCTTCCTCGCCGTCACGCGCTTTCATCTTTTATACGAAGACTGGCGCGGCTACCTCGTGGGCGGCTTCGCGCTCGTGTGGGTGGCGAACCAGTACATGAGCCTGTACGGGAGGCTGCGCCTCGACATCAAGAGCGAGAAACTGGAGGCGGAGATCAAGGAGAAGATAACTTCGGAAGGCGTGGAAGAAGTGTTGAGTGATAAGTGAAAAGTGGTGAGAAAGCTGTTGGCCGTTAGCTATTAGCTGTTAGCTCAAGACTAAAATGCTAAGCCATCAGCCAAGAGCTAACAGCCCTCTCATCACTCATCACCATCCGAACTACCCGAAGAAAACTTCGGCGACGTGGTAAATCTCCTCGTCGAGTCTCTTGATCTTACGCACGGCGTCGTCGAGGGGGACGCTGATGACCTTATTGCAGCGCAGCGCGACCATCTGCCCCCACTGTCTTTCAAGCACCAGCTCGAAGGCGCGGACGCCGAAGCGTGTGGCGAGTACGCGGTCGAAGGCCGAGGGCGAGCCACCGCGCTGTGTGTAGCCGAGGTTGGCGTGGCGCGTGTCTATGTCTGTCTGGCGCTCAATCTCGCGCGCGAGGTGGAAGCCTATGCCGCCGAGCCGACCGCGCCGGTATATCTGCTCCTTCGCCGCCTCGTCGAGGAAGTCTTCGTCGGGGTGCGGGTGCGCGTCCTCGGCGACGACGATGATGGAGAAGGCGCTGCCCTGACGCTCCCTCTGGCGCAAAAGCTCGCAGACGCGCGAGATGCGGAAGGGGTGTTCGGGGACGAGGATGATGTCTGCGCCGCCGGCGATGCCGCCGTAGGCGGCGATCCAGCCGGAGTGTCGGCCCATGACCTCGATGACCATGATGCGGTGGTGCGACTCGGCGGTCGAGTGCAGGCGGTCAACGGCCTCCATCACTGTGTTGACGGCGGTGTCGAAGCCGAAGGGGAAGTCCGTGCCGTCGAGGTCGTTGTCAATCGTCTTCGGCACGCCGACGAGCGGGAGGCCGTGCTCGTGCCACATGTCGCGCGCGGCGCGCAAAGTGCCCTCGCCGCCGATGACGATCAGCGCGTCGAGTCCTCGACGCTTCCAGGTCGCGCGGATGCGTTCCGGGAAGTCGTCCCCGTCGTTCGGGTTCGTGCGAGAGGTTCCGAGGATGGTGCCGCCGAGCGGGAGTATCCCCGCGACGGACTCGCGCAGCAAAGGCTGGAGGTCGTCCTCGATCAGCCCGCGCCAGCCGTTCATGACGCCGAGCACTTCGGCGTCTTTCTCCAGCGCCGCGCGCCTGACGACGGCCCTGATGACGGCGTTCAGGCCGGGGCAATCGCCGCCGCCCGTCAAAATTCCGACGCGAAGACTCATGCACGCACCTTCGAGAACCTTCCTTCAGCGACTCGTAATTGATTTGGGTTGCGCACCACGCCTATAATCTCGCGATAAAACGCGACGTGTCAAACGACATCTTTCTGAACCACACGGCGGGCGAAGAGGACGCGCGATTACGGCGCGGCGCGCGGGCGCGCGGCGGCCTTCTGACTTTGAGCGTGGACACGGCGACGGAGAAGAGGAGCGCGGCGGTCGCACGCGGCGGCGGGCTGCTCGCTTCGTGCGTGAGCGAGTTGGGCGAGGGCGTGGCCGCGGCGGGCATCCTCGAAGACATTGATCGCGCGCTCAGAGAGGCGCGCGTCCGGCTCGAAGAGATTGAGCTGTTCGCGGCGGCCTGCGGGCCGGGGAGCTTCACGGGGCTGCGCTCCGGCCTCTCGACGTTGAAGGCTCTGGCGCAGACTTTGGGGAAGCCGCTCGTCGGCGTCCCGACGCTGCACGCGCTGGCGCACGCGGCGCGGCCCGCAGAGCGTCTGGTCGCGTTGATACCTGCCGGGCGGGGCGAAGTGTTCGCGCAACTGCTCGGCGTCACAGTCGAGGGCGTCGTCGCAGAGTCCTGGGAGCCTCTGCACGTCCGGCCCGCGAGGGTCTTGGAAATGGCAGGGCGGCTCGGGGGCGGGATCAAGTGGGCGGGTGGCGGCGCGTACAAGTTTCTCGAACTGATACGCGAGGCGGCGGAAGCTGGCGGACTAAAATTCAAAAGCGCCGCCGACCCTACGTTGTCTCCGGCGCGCGACGAATGGGTGCTGGTGCAGACCATAGACGCTCTGGCCGCGGACGTGGCGTCGCTCGGCCAGTTGAGTTACGTGGGCGGCGGACGGGCGGCGCGCGCGGACGACGTGAAGGCGCTCTACGTCAGGCCATCGGACGCGGAGTTGAAGGGATAATGTCGAGGGCGAAGTTAAGGCTGGAGCTTGAGGGGGCGTCGTGTTCAATCGTCCCGATGAGCGAGCACGACCTTCTGGAGGTGGTCGAGATAGAAGAGTCCACGGGCCTGAGCCAGTGGGGATGGGACGCTTACCGCGCGGAGCTTTTGAAGCCGGAGGCCGTCATGCTCGTGGCCCGGCGCGAGTTGCCCGACGGAGGGGCAGGGAAACTTCTGTCAGGCTTCGCCGCCGCGCGCATCAACGCCGACGAGCTGCACATCAACAACATAGGCGTCCGCGCGGAGTCGCGCCGGAAGGGCGTCGGCGGCGCGCTCCTCGGCTCGTGTCTGGAACTCGGCGCGCGTTGCGGCGCGCGTCTCGCAGTCCTCGAAGTGCGCGCCAGTAACGCGGCGGCGCTGGCGCTCTACGGGCGTCTGGGGTTCGGCGTCGTGGGCGAGCGAAGGAAATACTACAAGGGGCCGGTCGAGGACGCTCTCATCATGACTATGCCGTTGGTGCCAAAGGCTTGAAAGGGTTTGGGAATTGGGCTAACATTTTCCCACCAGACACGGCCACAGCGCGGACGCATGAAGGAAAGCGCCCGCGCCATTTGAAACCACACCGGCTCAGGCATCTGAAAGGAGATTCTTCCGACATGGAAATTACAGGCACGGAAAGCCTCAAGGAGCAATTGATCGCGATTGACCCGGAGTTCCGAGAGCTGGCGCGCGAGCACGTGCGTTACGAACAGCGCCTCAGCGAACTGTCTTCGCTCCAGTACCCGAGCGAAGAGGAGCAGCTCGAAGAAGTCACGCTCAAGAAGAAGAAACTGGCCGTCAAAGATCAGATGCAGGCAATCATTTTAAGACACCAGAGTACGGGGAGTACCGCGCACTGAGGTGCTGCCCTCGGCGCTCCGAAAGGGGCTTTTGCGAGGCACTCCCAAGGTTTTTCAGGGGACGGGGGACGCGTCAATTTTGCCAGCGCGCCCCCGTTTCCGTTAGGCGGAAAAAGTCGGGCGCGTCCCCCATTGGGGGCACAGTCCGACCCCGTTTCGAGTCTATGACGAGAGAAGGTTATCCGTGGGTTCTCACGCCGCTGGTGGCTGCCGCCGCCGCTCTGCTTCTGGGCGTGTGGTGGCTGTCGACGCTGCTCCTGCTCCTGGCCCTGTTCATGGCCTATTTCTTCCGCGACCCGGAGCGAACCATTCCGGCGGGGGCTGGACTCGTGGTCGCGCCGGCTGACGGTCGCGTGACGCGCGTCGAGAAGCTTTCGCCCGAAGACCCTGGGTCTCCGAACGTCGTCAGCATTTTCCTCTCGCCCTTCGACGTGCACATCAACCGCTCGCCGATAGCGGGCGTGATAAGCGACGTGACCTACACGCGCGGGCGCTTCAAGATGGCGACCAGCGACGACGCGAGCCTCGTCAACGAACAGAACGCGCTGACCATCCGAGGCGAGAGTCTGACGGTCGTCTGCAAGCAGGTCGCAGGCATACTCGCGAGGAGAATCGTCTGCTGGAAACGCCCCGGCGAACGCCTGGAGCTGGGCGAGCGCTTCGGCCTGATAAAGTTCGGGTCGCGGACAGACCTCGTGCTGCCCTCAGAGGTGGAAATAGAGGTGCGCGTCGGCGCGCGTGTACGCGGCGGGGCCACAGTCATCGGGAGGTTAGGCGATGGCCGTTGACGCGCCGCACGGAACACCAGAGCCGGCCCCCGCCGCGAGGGAACGGAAGGGCCTGAAAAAGGGTCTCTACCTCCTGCCTTCGGCCTTCACGGCGGCGAACATAGGCATGGGCTATTACGCGGTCATGGCCGTCATGCGCGGCTTCCAGCTCCTGAAACCGGGCGCGGTTGATCTGTTGCGGGCGACGGAGCAGTTCGACAACGCTTCGAGGGCCATAGGCTGGGCCATTCTCTTCGACGCCCTCGACGGCAGGATCGCAAGGCTCACTAAGACCACCACGGAGATCGGGATTCAATTCGATTCGATTGCGGACGTGCTGACGTTCGGAATCGCGCCGGCGGTGCTGGTCTACGCATGGGGCTACGGCTCTGCGTTCCAGGCGGGGTCGCAACTCCAGCGCGGGATTCTACAGACAGGCTGGGAGAGCCAACTCGATAAGCTCGGATGGTTCCTCTCCTTCATGTTCCTCATCTGCGGCGCGTTCCGCCTCGCGAGGTTCAACGTGCAGGCATCGCGCCCGCGCACGCTCGCAGAGGGGACTGCGAAGGTGGACAAGAAAAACTTCGTGGGGCTGCCCATCCCGATGGCCGCGGGTCTCCTCGCGGCCATCGTACATTTTTCGCCCCGCCCGCTCGTCTCTTTTGAAAGTTCGTACCTCTACAGCGGCCTTTTGATGGTGCTGGTTGCGTCCCTCGGCACGCTGATGGTCAGCACGATTCGCTATTCGAGTTTCAAGACTGTGGGAGCCGGCAGACGCAGCACGATAAAAGCGATGCCCGTGATCGCCGCCGCAGGGATGCTCCTGTGGCTCTTTTCGAGGTTCGTCCTCCTCGGGATAGTCGCCGCATACGTTCTGCAAGGGCCGCTCTTTCGACTGGCCTCCCTGTTTCAAACGCGCCGCACGTCTGAAGGGCAGCAGCCCGACGGGACTCGCCTCAGCTGAAATCAGTCTTGCGTTTTGGCTGTTGCCTCCTGATTTGAGAAAGCGAGCAGCCCTTTCCGCGTTGTCAGTAAAATCAAATTACCGTTGAGAAGCGGGGAAGCGCCGGTATTGTTATCTTCTCCAACGTAGATGCTGTTTACTTTCTTCCCGTCCAGGAGACTGAGAATGACCCCCTCGTCACCGACGAGGGGGGTGAGAAGGACGCTTTCGCCGATGACGAGCGGGCGGGCCAGGACTCTACCGGCCAATCTGTATTTCCAGAGTCTCACTCCACGCTGCGGTGAGAGGCAGTAGACGAAGTTATCGAGGGAGGTTGCCAGAAGGCATTTTCCTGCATCCACGATGGACTGCACCGCCGCCCCAGTCCTGACACGCCACCTGAGCCGGCCAGTAGATTCATTAATGGCATAGACGGATCCGTCCTGCGACCCTGCGAAGACACTGCCCTCGTTGACCACCACAGGGTTCTCCAGAGCGCCATGCGTCCGATAACGCCAAAGGGTTTGCCCCGTCGCTTGTTCCAACGCCAGAAGGTTGCCTCCATCGTCTCCGACGTACAGAGTGTCTCCACTTAAAACCGGAAAAGAATTGAAAGCCGAAGAAATATATTTTACCCACAAGATTTCTCCATTCTCTTTTTTTATGGCGTAAAGCCGCCCGTCCGAAGTTCCTCCGAATAGAGTTGCTTGATTAGAGATCAAAGCCCCCCTAATTGGAGAGGGCAACGTCCGCATCCAAGTTGTTACCCCGCTCTGTCGGCTTAAAGCCCTCAGTGCGCCAGTTGCTTGCAGGTATGGGCTGTTATGTGTCGGGAAGCTTTCAGAAGCTACGTACACGCCTTTTGTGTCTGCGACAGGGGAGGCTGATATTCTTCCTCCGATTTCGCTTTTCCAGAAAAGCTCTCCGTCTGTTACCCTTATTGAGACAACAACACCTTCACTGAGCGGAGCGTAAATCACCTTTTCAAAGGTGGCCGGTGTTATACTGACTGTTCCGTTCGATTCAAAAAACCAGCGCAAATGAAGGGGCTTCGACGGTGAGAGCTGGTCTTGAGCCGGGGTTAAGGCGCAGAAAATAAATACCAGAGTGGGTATGAGTATTATCGCAGACCTTTTGGCACGAATTATCTTGGCCGTGGAGTTCATAATGAATTCGAGTAAGGGCTTTCGCAGATACTTACTGGCCGCTGCATGAGTTTATAAACTGCCCTACTATTATGTTAAAAATACACGTCCGCCGCGAGGTCAGACGAATATGAAAGCGGGAGGCATAAACCTTTGAGCGCTCATCAAAGTGCCCACGATAGAATCATAATTATAGACTTCGGCTCTCAATACACACAGTTGATCGCGCGCCGTATTCGGGAGTCCAAAGTGTTTTGCGAAATACTACCTTATAATACTTCCTTAGAAGCCATTCTTTCGCGCAACCCTCAGGGAGTTATTTTATCAGGCGGCCCCTCGTCGGTTTATGATGATAATGCGCCGAAGCTTCCTACAGACATACTAGGCGGGCTGGCTTGTCCGATATTCGGAATATGCTACGGGCTGCAAGTCATCGCTTTTGAACTGGGCGGACGGGTGCAGCCTTCGAGCAACAGGGAATACGGATACGCTCGGCTGATGGTAACAGACCGGGATAGCCCTATTTTCAAGGGACTGCCCGGAGAAATTGATGTCTGGATGAGTCATGGAGACAATGTAACCCGTATGCCGGATGGTTTCCACGCCACTGCCCATTCCAGCGATGCGCTTAACGCCTTCGAGAATTTAAGCAGGCGCATATTTGGAGTGCAGTTTCATCCCGAAGTAGCTCATACCCCATTCGGCAAGCAAATTTTACAGAATTTCCTGTTCAACGTATGTCGTGTGAAAGCCGACTGGTCTCCGAGTGCTATTATTTCTGAGCAGGTCAAAGCGATCAGGGATTTGGTGGGGGATGAAAAAGTCATTTGCGGTTTATCAGGAGGAGTTGATTCAACTGTGGCGGCGGCGCTCGTTCACGAAGCAATAGGTGAACGACAGACTTGCATCTTTGTCGATACGGGCCTCTTACGGGAGGGTGAATTTGAATCCACGATCTCCTTGGTCGAACAGAAAATGTCTCTTAACGTCGTCGGTATTGACGCAGCAGAGGCATTTCTTAGCGCACTCGAAGGCGTAGTAGACCCCGAAGAGAAGAGACGGCGTATCGGGGGGATGTTCATAGAGGTTTTTGAAAAAAAGGCTACGGCGATAGGGGGAGTAAAGTATTTGGTTCAGGGGACGCTTTACCCGGATGTTATCGAATCAACTTCGGTTCGAGGCCCCTCAGCGGTAATCAAGAGTCATCACAACGTCGGCGGGTTGCCCGCAAGAATGAACCTGAAACTGATCGAGCCACTTCGGGAACTCTTCAAAGATGAGGTGCGTGTGATCGGGCGCGAACTCGGCATCCCTGAAGATTTTTTAACTCGACAGCCTTTTCCAGGCCCCGGCATGGCTGTGCGTATTTTAGGAGAGGTCAATCGCGATCACCTTGGATTGATCCGTGCTGCGGATCGTATCGTCGAAGAGGAGTTAAAGCTCGCGAATTTATACGACAGCGTTTGGCAATCTTTCCCGGTGCTCTTACCTGTGTCCACCGTAGGCGTTATGGGGGATTTCAGAACGTATGAGCGGGTTCTCGCTATTCGAGCGGTGACTAGTATAGATGGAATGACAGCCGATTGGGCGCGTTTACCGCATGACGTTTTGGGAAGAATGTCATCTCGTCTGGTCTCGGAAGTGCGCGGAATTAACCGAGTGGTCTTCGATATCAGCTCCAAGCCTCCGAGCACTATTGAATGGGAATGATAAAAATGGATTGTTTGTAAAGCTACATGAGGCGGCTCTATTTAGAGCGTCTAAAAAACTTCCATCCGGAAAACGAGGATTTTTAGACGTCTTTACAGAATCCCTTCTGAGAATACCACTTCTAAATGGCCGCAACAGAGAAGAAGTTCTGAGTTTAAGCGAAGGCATTATGCTAAGCAAATGCTTAATATAATATGCAGAGCGGTAATGGCCCGATAAGGATCAAGGTAAAACTCATCGGGAAGGTTCTTTTCCTTTGCTGGAATTCTATAATGCCGTAAACGGTTGCATTCGGCGTGCAGGAGATTTGTCGTGCAGACTCAGAATGAAATGGAGAGGCGGCCCGAGGTTTCGGAGAATGCCTTCGAACGTGTAAAGATTGCCCGGCATCCTGAGCGACCCTACGCTTGGGATTTCATAGAGAGGCTTTTCGTTAATTTTATTGAATTACATGGCGACCGAAGGTTTGCGGATGATCCGGCAGTCATCTGCGGCTTCGCAGGATACAAAAAGTGGGAAGTCTTTGTAATCGGCCAACAAAAGGGGAGGGACACAAAGCAAAGGCGACTTAGAAATTTTGGAATGCCTAAACCGGAGGGCTATCGCAAGGCCATTCGGGCTATGAAACACGCGGAAAAATTTGGGCGGCCCGTGATCTGCTTAATTGATACTCCGGGTGCGTATCCGGGCATTGATGCCGAAGAGCGCGGTCAGGCCGAGGCTATCGCGCATAGCCTGTTTGCAATGGCAACGCTCTCGGTGCCCATCATCAGCGTCATCATCGGGGAGGGGGGGTCGGGCGGGGCGCTGGCCAACGGCGTCGGCGACGTAATTCTAATGTTTGAAAACTCTATCTACTCGGTGATTTCGCCGGAGGGGTGTGCTGCGATTTTATGGAAAAACTCTGCTGAAGCTCCGCGCGCGTCCGAATCGCTTCGCCTGACTGCGGATGACCTCTTGGAGTTAAAGCTCGTGGACGGGATCATCCCTGAACCTGCCGGAGGGGCGCACACTTCATTCGATGAGATGGCAAAATCGTTTGACGACGCACTGGAGAAGGCGCTGGGTGAAACCCTCGGGTTAACTACTGAGAAGAGGTTAAAGCTTAGATACAATAAATTAAGGGCCTTCGGGTTTGAAAATCCCAACGCTTGATTAATGAGCGAACTTGTAAAGGAGCTATTTCTACGATCCGCCGTGTTGAGAATCAGCTTTCGGTAAAGAGTGTGGCGGCTTGAATCGCCAAACCCTTTCTCCTTCTCCCTCTGGGGCATCGCTTAGAGATCGTTATTTGCCGGGTTTGTGAGGCTGGATTCTGAGGGCTTTACTCGCAATGGCGGAGGAGCTTCTGTTACACTTCGAGGGGAATTGTCGTGAGTAGAAAAAGCGTATATATAGAAACTCTCGGTTGTCAAATGAACGTTGCCGACTCGGAGCGTGCGGCGACGAGTCTACGCTCAGCCGGATACGACCTGACCGGTTCACAAGAGTCCGCGGATGTCATCATCTTCAATACATGCTCTGTTCGGGAGAAGGCGGAGAGGAAAGTCTTCCACAGGATCGGACAGGTCAGGCGGGAGAGGGCTGACAGAACTCCTCTGATCGGAGTCATGGGATGCGTCGCACAACTCGAAGGCCGAGCCATCTTCGACAGCGCGCCGTCCGTGAGCATGGTTATCGGCACGGGGGCCACGGACAGGATTCCCGACCTGCTTGAGCGAATCGTTGAAGGCGAAGAGCATGTGTCTGATCTGGGCGCTCGTCTGGATACGGAGGCTTGGGATGTTTCGCCGGTTGAACGCCGCTCGAAACAGGTTGCCTTTGTCCCGATCATTGAAGGCTGTAACAAATTCTGCACTTACTGTATCGTTCCGTATTCGAGGGGCCGGGAGCGCAGTCGGACGGCAGCCGAAATAGTCGCGGAAGTTAAAAGTCTGTCCGAACTTGGATACAAGGAAGTTCAGCTTATCGGGCAGAACGTTAACAGCTATCGCCCGAAGTCGGAGCAGGGCTTGGAAAAATTCCCTGGGGCCACGCCTTTTTCCAGACTGCTTCGCGCGACTGCTTCAACAGGGATGCCTCGGATCAAGTTCACCACATCATTCCCAAGGGATTTTCATAAGGATATCGTCAGCGCGATAGAGGAGAATGAAAACCTCTGCAACTGGGTACACCTGCCCGTCCAGACGGGCAGCGACCGCGTGCTTCGAGCGATGCGCCGGGGGCATAAAATTGAAGACTATTTAAGACATGTGGAGACGATCAAAAATGCGCGCCGGACGATCTCTCTGACGAGCGATGTGATCGTCGGTTTTCCGTGTGAGACGGACGAAGATTTTGAAGAGACTTTGGGGTTGGTCAGGCGTTGCGGATTTGCAGGGTTGTACATTTTCAAGTATTCGGAGAGGAAGGGAACTCCCGCGGCCAGTTTGAGGGACTGCGTGACGGCGTCTGAGAAGACGCGCCGCTTTATGGCCCTCGAAAACTTACAGGTGAGCGTGCAAGACGAAATCTACAAAGCTCACGTCGGGACAGAGATGTCCGTGCTCGTCGAGAGGGTGAGTGCGAGGGCGTCTGAAGACATGACCGGGCACACGACGTGTCACAAGGTCGTAAACTTTCGAGGGACTTCCGACCTGGAGGGGAAACTTGTGAGGGTACGTGTGACGGAGGCGAAGCCGCACAGCCTCTACGGCGAATTTTTAGGAGTGTTGTAAAAAGGGGGCGTGTTTAAGCTTATTATGGAAATCGAAGTTAAAATCAGAGGGCTGATGATGGACCCGAGCAGCGGCACTCCGATAATCATTCTCAAAGACGTGAACAGCGAGACGATGCTGCCGATTTGGGTCGGGGCTTTCGAGGCGAACGCCATCGCTCTGGAGATTGAAAAAATCTCACCCCAGAGGCCGATGACACATGACCTCCTGCGGAATATCATTTTGGAGGTGGGGGCGAGCGTGGAGCGTGTGATCGTCACAGATCTCCGGGATAACACATTTTTCGCAATCATTGCGTTGAGGAGTAATAGCGGAGATTCGATCCTGATCGACGCGCGGCCTTCGGATGCGATTGCTTTGGCTCTCCGGGCCGACTGCCCGATCTACGTTAACGAGGAGGTGATACGCGCCTCGCGCAATACCGTTTCGGGCAGCGAAGAAGAGGTCACTTCTACGGCGGATGAAGAGTGGCCCGACGTAATTGGTGAGGCGGGAGATTTACCTATGTGACTCTCCCGCTCCTGTTAAAAAAAAGACTGGAACCGAGCCGTTGAGCATCATCATCGCAGTCGCCAATCAGAAGGGCGGGGTAGGCAAGACTACCACCACAATCAACCTTGCCGCAGCGTTTGCACGCAAGGGGCGGCGCGTTCTGCTGCTCGACCTCGACCCGCAGGGTAACAGTTCAATTTCCTTCCTCGACCCTCATTCCATCTACAAATCCGCTTATGAATTGATGGTTGATGGCGAGGGGAACGTTTCCGATTGCATCTACCAGACCTCGATTAAGGATTTAGAAGTTATACCTGCAAGAATTAATCTGGCTAAACTGGAGTCAAAACTCGTAGGGGATTTCGACGCCCCCTTTCGACTTAAAGATCGCCTTGAATTAATGCGAGATAAATATGATCTCGTTTTTATAGACACGCCGCCCACATTGGGTCTGATAACGGTGAACGCTCTCGTTGCCTCCACACACGTTTTAATCCCGATACAGTCTTCGTATTACGCTCTGGAAGGGACTGACGACCTACTCGAGACAATCGAGAAGGTTAAAGCGCGCCCGAACCCCAACTTGCGCGTGCTTGGCGTCGTGGTCACATTATTTGATAAGAGGACGACGCTTGCGCGCGAAGTTTACGAGCAGATCAGGGGCGTTTTCGGCTCGCAGATGTTTGAGACTGTAATTACGAAGAGCGTACGCTTGGAGGAAGCCCCGGCTTACAGGGAATCAATCTTCACTTTTGCCCCGCAATCTTCCGGAGCTTACGAATATTCTAAACTTTGTGACGAGGTGATGGGTCGTGTCTAAAAGGGGACTCCCTAACGGAATACGCATGCGACATGATGCACACTATGTGGAGGAGCTTGCGAGCCAAACACCGGCCTCAATTGGCCGACTAATCACAATTGAGCTGCTGGATCCCAATCCGGACCAGCCGCGGGTCGAGATTGGTGATCTCACCGAATTGATACTCTCGGTCAGAGAGAGAGGGGTTTTGGAGCCTCTTCTAGTTACGTCATCGAACGTAAAAGGCAGATGGATGATCATAGCCGGCGAGCGTAGATGGCGTGCTGCCAAAGCCGCAGGACTTCGTGAAGTCCCATGCATTGAGCTTGAAGTAGATGAACAAGGGGTGGCGGAGATTGCACTCATCGAAAATATGCAGAGGAAGGATTTGACCCCCTGGGAAGAGGCCGACGGGCTGGCGGCTTTATGTCACCGTTATGGATATACACACGAAGAAGCCGCAAAGAAGGTAGGGAAGAGCAGGAGCACTGTGACGGAGGCGCTTTCGTTGGCGGCAATACCTGAAGAGATACGTGAGGAATGTCGTATCGCCGACATTACTGTTAAGTCACTTCTACTTCAAGTAGTACGTCAGCCAGACTTCAGTTCCATGCGGCAAATGATTAAGGATATAGCGGGAAAAGGTCTGACACGGGATGAAGTTCGCGCGGCTAAGCGGACACGACAAGTTGTAGATGGGAATGCTCGCAATAGAGGCGGGACGAACCCGTACGTATTCAAATATGATTTACCTGAAGTGGGAATGAAGGCAGAAATTCGATTTGAAAAGCCACTTGCGGATGGTTCGGAGATAATTAGCGCTTTAAAGACGCTAATTGCTTGCCTTGAGAAAGAAAAACTTCAACAATAGTCTCATCCCAAGATACATTCAGGAGCGCGAGCCTTTTTTAGCACGACGCTGAAGGGAGCGGGCCCAGCGCTCGAGCGTAGGTTGAATGGGCTTGAAAATACGCGCCCGAAAGCCATGTTCCTTTTCGTTCCAACGCTTCAGTTGCTTCTCCGTATAATCCCGTATAAATGGCTCTAACTGCCCTCTCCTTATAGAATGACGTAAAGTTAAAAAATGGTGTTGCCCTATGAGAGAAAAAATAATTGCCGCCATGTTCGCCTTGAAAGAGAGCCGGGGCAGTATTCTTTTGTAGATTGGGCCGTCATTTGGTAGCAAAACACCCAAGGCGACCTCCATCCATGCCTGTTTGTTCCCTTGCTTAGGATAATATAACGCGGGAAGCGGCGCGATGGATTTTTGAAGATTGCGTGTTCGTGGATCCTTGATCGAATCTACGAACCTGAGACGTTCAATGCCGCGTAGATGCTCTCGGGGAAGCGTAGCCATGATACTGTTTATGATTTGCTCGGTGCGTTTTGGAAGGACGCGACCGGAAAGGTTTTCGATTTTGATCTTCATAGAAGTCCATCCGAGAATTCTGAAGGAGACGATTTATTTTTATAGAAAACCGGAGTTGTTGGCAAGTAAGCAGATAAGGAAGCTTATAGTAACTCTGTTCAGGTCTCAGATGGTGGAGCGAGCGGCAGAGGCTTACCAGCCAGCGCGCGCTCCAGCGAGCAGAGCAGTGCGTGGCCCTGCCTTGCGAGCCGTCTGAGAGTACGAGGCCGCACATCCACAGCATCCGATAATAATTATTATGACTTACATGACCAAGTCTAGCAAATTAGCAATGAGTTTTTGGTATCCTCGCTAGGTAGTGGGGTTTTCTAAAGGAGTCGATGGTGGAATTTAGCTTGACTTCCGGGAACTATTTTAGGAGAGGGTATGAGAGTCCAAATCATCAATGATGCGGGCGAGGTCATCTGGGAGCGCGGGCGGGGGAAAATTATAACCAGCCGCGCCTACGCGAATGACGGGACGCTCGATGAGATCGTCGCCGTCCTCAAGGACGCCTTGAAGCAGGCGGAGGGCCAGCTAATTTCGTTTCAGGAAGTCGATACTGTAGTTAATGTTCGCCCTGCCGCCCGCTAAGTCAATTGTGATGTTCCAATAACCTGTGTACGGGACGGGAACTTCGGCGGGCAGGATTTCGAAGAAGCCGCCATAGCCCTCGAACTGCTCTCCACGTCGATACCTCTGATAGTTAGCGTCGTCGGTTAGCATCACGTTGCATTGATGTGAGCAGTTGACGATAACCATGTCACCTTCACTCAAGTATTCGTGTTCGTGAATGTAATCCACGTCATCTCCTTCCATCTTTAGAGCGATGCGGATGAGCGTCTCGCCTCGTCATCACCCACTCCGAAGGCTCGCCCGGCAGCCGGTGCGGTAAGTCCAGGTCATCGTCAATCAGTGCCTCGACCGGAACGCCCGTGACCCTCGCGTATTGCAGCAGGATCAGCAGCGACGGCTCACGCTTGCCATTCTCGAACCCTGAAATATGGCCGACGTAAACCGGCGTCTTTGTGCGCCCCAATCTCTTGACCATCTGCTCCTGCGTGATGCCGAGACTCTTCCTGATTTGCAGTAGTTTAGCGGCGAGGCGCTTGGGTTGAGCGCGGCGTGAAGTGCCCATCAGAGTGTTCCTCCTGATGAGCATTTTTGCGCCTTGACAATTAACCCAATTGGGAGAACATTCCCTTTGTGGCTCGGAGTCGCCCGGAACCCGCTGGAATGCGAGTCCCCGGCGCTCCTCATCGCTCCGAAGGAAAGGGTACGTCGCGCATGAAAAGAACCTTCTACACCATCGTCACGATGCTGCTACTAGCGGTGCTTAATGCTACCGCCAAAGCCCAGGACACACAAGAAACCCTGCCCGATCCCTGCGAGAAAAAGACGGGATGCGTGAAAGTCGATTACGACAGGTTCAAAGACAAAACGAGAGTTGCGATGACCCCCGTTCTGCTCCTACCGGATAATGGATATGGCAACCCGCTGGAGGGTGTCCAGATGGGAGTCGTTTATTTCTCACCCGGCAAAGTCATACTGAGGCCGGATAAGGTTACCTTCTTCTTCGCGGCGCAGGATACGTCCAACGCCGGGTACGAGCCGTCGGCATTTCATAAGAGCCGGGACGTCGACCTGTTAATCGACGGCGTCTCCCGCCCGCTCGGAGCGGTCGATGTTGTAGGACGTAAATTGAACGACTTCGACCTATTCTATCCGACGTGGACTTACACGCTGGAAGTGCCATTCGATGTGGTGGAGAAGATGGCCGCCGCAAAGCGCGTCGAAATACGCGCCGGCTCGGTGGAGACCTTCTTGGATGATGATACGAGAGCGGCCTTCCGGCGTCTCGTTGAGCTGATGCCGAAGAAAGAGAGTCCCGCCCCGGCGAAGGCCGCCCCTCACCCTCAGCCTACCCGCACGCCGCGCCGACGCAGTAGGCCGTAGCGGCTATGCAGGGCGGCGGGGTTTTGTTACAATGCATCCGACAATTTTAGGGGGAGATTTCCCCGCAGTTATTTGACAGCCGAAGCAAGTTAACGAGCGCCGCGTCCGGAAAGCGACAATAAAAATTGGGCGGACGGTGGCGGCTCGCGCCCCCTGCTTTGGTTGGATAGCGACCAACAAAGGCGAGGCGATGAGTGAATCCGTGTGGGTAGCGCCGGATCACTCATCGCCTCGCCTTTTTTCATTTACCGTCTGCCCGATAAGGGGTGGTAAATCTTTGACAGCGCGCGACTTAAGGCGTTGACTTTGGCGGCTTTCCGAGCCAATGTGTTGACGTTGGAAGCAACGACGAAGGGGCCGCCGCGCTAACGACGACCCCTTCTACAAACCGAGGCAAGCGTGGCTCACCAACGATCTGCGGTGATCTCAGTGAGCCACACTCGCCCCAGAAAGGCAAGTGTGAAAAATGCTCTGTCAGAATTGTGGAGTCGCCGGTCGGAAGGCTGGTAAGCACATCAACGGATTGCAGCGCTACCGCTGCCCCGCCTGTAAACGCAGATTCATCGAACCCCGCATAAAGCCTTTGGGCGCTATGCGCGTGCCTCTGAATAAGGCGCTACTCTGCCTCTATCTCTTAGTCGAGGGCAATAGCATCCGCTCCATCGAGCGAGTCGTCGGCTTAGAGAAAAAGACGATCATCGCCTTGATGCTGCTCGCCGGAAAGAAGTGCGAGAGGCTGCTGGATAGACGCATCCGCGGCGTGAAGGTCAAGGACGTGCAAGCCGACGAGATATGGGGCTTTGTGTGGTGCAAGCAGAAGACGAAGAACGCCAAAGGCTACGGCGACGGGTGCGGCGACGCCTACACCTTCGTCGCCATCGAGCGCCACACGAAGCTCGTGCTGGCTTGGCACTTGGGGCAGCGCACCACCGAAGATACGGAAGTCTTCATCGAGAAGTTGGAGAGGGCCACCGCCGGGCGCTTCCAACTGACGACGGACGGATGGGAGTCCTACCCGGAGGCGATCTTGCTGAGCTTGGGGGTGCGCGTGGACTACGCGCGGCTCGTCAAGACGTACCACGCCGCGCACCCTACGCAGAGTCCGGAGGGGGAACGACGCTACTCGCCGTCGCGCGTCCTCGAAATCTTCAAAGACCCGCGCATCGGCAATCCCGCGGACGGGGCGATCTGCACGTCGCACATCGAGCGACAGAACCTCACCATGCGGATGATGATGCGTCGATTGACGCGCCTGACAAACGCCTTCTCGAAGAAGCGGGAGAACCTGCGGGCGGCGCTGGCTCTGCACTTCGCCTTCTACAACTTCTGCCGCATCCACAAGACGATCCGCTGCACGCCCGCGATGGCGGCAGGGGTGACGAAAACGATGTGGGAGATGAAAGACCTGCTCGCCCGCGCGCCTGCGGTCGATTGAGTCTCGTCGGGGAATACCCATGCGGAGGGGCGCGCGGGGGCTTCAGAAGCCCCCGCGCCTTTACTTTTTCAGCGACTCGATAGTATCCATACATTTTATAGGAGGTCGCTTACATGAACCCTGAAGTCGAAAAATTAGAGCAGACTTATCCATCCGTGGATTTAGCCTACACGTTCGCGGTCGCGTCATACGATGTGGCATTGAAGCGATTGGACATAGTTGATAATCGCTTGCAAACGGTGCTCGCGCTGGGAGCCACTATCAGCCTATCTGTACCGGCACTGGCGAGCGCCAGAGGTCTTGGTTTTAGTTCCGGCTGGTTCGTAGCGGCGGCGTTCGCCTTCGCCAGCGCGATGATCTTGGGAACCTTCGCGCGCGTGACTGGCAGTATAATTCTCATCAACCCTTCGCGCCTATATAATAAGTGGCTTCACTTCTCCGAGTGGGAGTTCAAGAAGAACTTCATCTGTTACGCCGGGGAACACTTCGAAGCCAACCGCGCCCTCGCCGGAATGAGGGGGTGGGCGACGACGCTGGTTGTGATGTTCTTTATTCTTGAGGGACTCTTACTGACCGTCTGGGCCAGTCTTCCCCGCCCTTAAATGGGTCGCCCGGATCAATGTCCCTGGCTGGAGGAGGTGGCGGCGGCGGGGTGCGGGGTTCTTCTCTGTGAGGCGGCGGCGATGATGGCTCATCCTTTTTATCGCTCATGGCTTCGAAACTATATTCTCGATGAGGCGGGATGTCTACACGAATTCACATTTTTTAGCCGCCTCCTGTCTATCACCCCACTACCCCTCGCTAAGCGGCCTTGACACAGCCTACAACGCCTTGCTACAGTACGCGGTCTTTTAGCCAACACAAATCTCAACAGAAGACTTCCAAGGAGCCTAACGATTTGAGCGACTCAGGCAGCTATCTTTTTACTTCCGAATCGGTTACAGAGGGTCACCCCGACAAAATCGCGGATCAAATTTCCGATGCTGTCCTAGACTCCGTGCTCAAAGCCGACAAGACAGGACGAGTTGCGTGTGAGACGCTCGTCACCACCGGACTCGTCGTACTAGCCGGCGAGATTACTACCGATGCCCAAATTGATTTCCCGCAAGTGGCACGTGAAACCATTCGAGAAATTGGTTACACCCGCGCCAAGTTCGGTTTTGATTGCGACACTTGCGCAATATTAACGGCATTGGATAGGCAGTCACCGGATATCGCTATGGGTGTTGATACAGGTGGCGCTGGGGATCAGGGGCTTATGTTCGGCTTCGCTTGCAACGAGACGGAAGAACTAATGCCCCTCCCCATACAATTAGCCCATAAACTTGCGCGTAAACTCGCCGAAGTAAGGCGATCCGATACCCTCAAATATCTACGCCCCGACGGTAAATCTCAAGTAACTGTCGAGTACAGGGATAATAGACCCTTCCGCATAGATGCCGTCGTTATCTCCACACAGCATGCGCCTGAGGTCACGAATGAACAACTGCGGGAAGAGATACTTGAAGAAGTGATCTATACGACAGTTCCATCTGAGCTACGTGATAGAGAAACCAAGTATCACATCAACCCTACAGGCCGCTTCGTCACAGGCGGCCCACAAGGCGATGCGGGACTAACGGGTCGGAAGATTATCGTAGACACATACGGGGGCTATGCACCACATGGCGGAGGCGCTTTCTCGGGCAAAGACCCAACCAAGGTTGATCGTTCGGCGGCATACATGGCGCGCTACGTCGCGAAAAACATCGTCGCAGCTGGCCTGGCTGAACGCTGCCTGGTGCAGCTGGCCTACGCAATAGGCGTCGCAGAACCCGTCTCCGTTCTCATCGATACGGGAGGAACCGGGCGCGTCAGCGAAAGTCGCCTTTCCAGTCTGGTCAGGGAGCAGTTTCTTCTAACCCCCCGGGGGATAATCGAAACTCTCAACTTGCGCGCTCCAATCTATAGAAAAACAGCAGCTTACGGCCACTTTGGACGGACGGATGAAGGCTTTGCATGGGAAGTAACCGACCGCGCTCAGGCATTACGAGAGGCAGTCGGAGTATAGAGCTTGCAAGCACTTCAAGTAATCGTACAGTTTTCAGCGAATGGGTCTGAAATAGGGGGACAAATGAGCACTGCAAGCACAGGGGAATTTGAAGTCAAAGATTTAAATCTTGCGGAAGCCGGCAAGCGCCGAATCGAGTGGGCGGAGCGAGAGATGTCTGTGCTTCGCCTGATCCGGGAAAAATTTGCCGCCGAGAAACCGCTTAAAGGCACACGCCTCGTCGCATGCGCGCACGTTACGACGGAGACCGCGAACCTCGTGCGCACACTCCAGGCAGGCGGTGCCGAATCAATTCTGATCGCCTCCAATCCCCTCTCGACACAGGATGATGTTGCCGCCTCGCTCGTGTCAGACTGGGGCGTCCCTGTGTTTGCAGTCAAAGGCGAGTCAACAGAGACTTATAACAGGCACGTTCGCACAGCCTTGGACTTTCACCCGCAAATCATCATAGACGATGGGTCGGATGTCGTCGCCACCTTGATTAAGGAGAGGGCCGAACAGAGGGGTGAGATCATCGGCACCACCGAAGAAACGACGACCGGCGTCATACGTCTGCAATCAATGGAGCGGGCCGGCGTCCTCACCTTCCCTTCCATAGCCGTAAATAACGCGCAGACGAAGCACCTTTTCGATAATCGCTACGGCACGGGCCAGTCTACGCTCGACGGCATTATACGCGCGACAAACATCCTTCTGGCCGGCAGGGTTGTCGTCGTAGTCGGCTACGGCTGGTGTGGAAAAGGGGTCGCAATGCGCGCGCGCGGCCTCGGCGCGAACGTCGTCGTGACGGAGATCAATCCCATCAAGGCCGTCGAGGCGGTAATGGACGGCTTTCGCGTCATGCCCATCGCCGAAGCGGCCCCGCTTGGAGACATCTTTATAACCGTGACCGGCAACCGGCACGTTATTGATGGGGCACATTTCGCCGCCATGAGAGATGGGGCGATCGTCTGCAACAGCGGCCACTTCGACCTGGAGCTGAACCTCGTCGCTTTACGAGAGTTATCCCAACCGCCCACGACGGTGCGCCCTTTCGCCGAAGAGTATAAGCTCCTGGAAAACGGGAGGCGCTTGGTCGTGCTCGGAGAGGGTCGCCTGATTAACTTGGCCGCAGCAGAGGGGCATCCCGCGAGCGTCATGGATATGAGCTTCGCCAATCAGGCCCTCTCCGTAGAGTACCTCGTCAAAGAAAAGGGGAATCTCAAGCCCGGCGTGCACATGCTCCCGGACATCGTGGATACGGAGATCGCGGGACTCAAACTACGTTCGCTTGGTATCGGCATTGACTCTTTAAGCCCTGAACAGGTCGAATACCTCTCGAGCTGGGAGACGGGAACTTAACCTCAACGCAAACTCAAACACTTTCTCAAATCTGGGAACGTGTAAGGAGGTAGACCCCGACCGCGAGGAAGAGAAACGAAGGTGCCCACGCCGTGATGAAGGGGGAGAGTAAGCCACTCTCCCCCGCTTGTTGTACCCCGCCGGTGATGCCTTGAAATGCCAGCCCCGCACCGATCCCCACACACAGGGCCAGGGTCGTGCCGCGACGCCCGAACAGGAATGCGAGAGGGGCCCCCGTGAAGACCATTACGAGTGGAAAGAACGGCCCCGCACGCTTCTGTTCGAGCGCGACGGCGAGGGGCTGGACGTTCATCCCGCGTGCTTTAAGCGCTTTTATGTAAGCGCTTAAAGCATCGGCGTCGAACTCACCCGGCCTGTTGGCTCCTCCGTAGAGTGAGGTGAAATCGCCTGCCGCGAGATTAATCTTCGGGACGTGCTCGTAAGCCACTTTTTGCCCGCTGAAACTGAAGATTTCAGCATCCGAGGCTTCCAAGTCTGAAGGCGCTGCGGATGCCTCAGGTGCGATCAGCAGCCTCTCCAGGTGTGACATCTCGGGGTCAAAGTCAAAAGCCATCAAGTTCCTGAACTGCCCTGCGGCGGCTGCCGGGTCGAACGCGTAAATACGCCTGGACTCGACTCCTGAAATCCAAATCCTCCCGGGCTGAGTCTCCGCCTGCGCGGCACCCGTCCTGATCACGCCGCGCAGGATATTTTGACGCCGATTCGCCGCCGGCTCAATCTTCTCCTGTACGAGCCAGACGCCCGCGCCGAGAAGGGCCGCGAAAAAAATGCTGGGCAGAATTAGCCTGAAGACACTCTGGCCGCTTGCCCACCAGGCCACAGACTCGCTCCGCCGAACCAACAGAGTAAAAGTAATCAGCACGGAGAGGAGCATGACGGTGGGGGCAACTGCCACGAACGTGAACGGCAGAAGAAAGATGAAGTATCGCGCGACCACCTGAGCACTCGTGTGGTTGAGTGCAATGAAGCGCAGAAGTTCAAACAGTGTGAAGACAAGGAACGCCGAAATGAGCGAGAAAAGCGTCAGGGAAAAGTCCCAGGCTATAGACCTTAAGATGCTCCTGTCGAGCAGCCCGAGGATTGCGGAGTATCTCTTTGGGGCAGCCGCTGCGCCGTTGGCAGACCGGCGTCTTCGCCCGAACAGAGTCTCTGCCGAAAACAGTCTGAGACTTTGATGCCTTGTGAAGAAGAGCAGCGCCCCGAAGAGGATTGCGCAGCCGAACGCCAGCCAGGAGCCGACCATCCGCGGCAGAACTCCTGCGCGTACAAGCTGCTCGCCCACCAGCGAGAGGAGGTAGTAGAGCAGCATTGACGCGAGCGAGACGAGTATGCCCTGTGAACGCCCACCCCGCGCTGCTCTTAAACCAAGCGCCGCGCCGAAGAAGGCGAAGATTATCGGCGACAGGCCGAGAGTCAATCTTTTGTCGCGCGCCAGAAGTGCCTCGCGTCGCACCGAAGGCTCCGCGGCGCTTCTGGATTTTTCGGAGAGCTGCTGCCACCCCATCTCGTCGAATTCAAGCTCGCGCCCCTCTATGCGCCGGGCCAGCGCATTGCGCCCTGCGTTCAGGCGGTCGTCTCTGACGCGCATGCTCTCCGAGTGCTCAATCGTCACGTGCTCCCCGGCGGCGACAGCCCTCCCGCCGCCCGCGGGCAGCGTCGTCATCAGGGCGTCGTCGAGCACAAGTTCCGTCTGTTCGCCCGAGAAATCCAGACGCCCCGATTTGGCCGTCACAAGGCGCGTACGCCCGTCCGTCTCCTGCCAGTAGATGAAAATCTTTTCCCAGACCCCGCGCGCCTCATCCCCTTCCCTGACGTAGACGACCTTCCCGGGCATGCCCGTGTAGAAACTCCTCGGCTCGACAGGCGACTCCAGCCTGTAGAGCGCCGCACGAAGCCCTATGTCTCGAAGGTTCCGAGCTGCCGTCGGTGCCGCCACGAAGCCCGCGTAGAGCGTCAGAAAACTCAGAGAAGCTCCGACGAACAGGGCCGGGAGAATAATCCGAAAGGCCCCGACCCCTGCGGCGCGCATCGCCGTCAGCTCGCTGTCGTGGCTCATGCGGCTGTACCCGGTCGCGACGCCGACCAGCGTCGCCATCGGGAGCGTGAAGATCAGGATGTTCGGCAGGAGGTTGAGCGTCACTTCCAGTGTCAGGCGCAGAGGGACTGTGGAGGAGCCGAGCACGTCCGCGAATTTCGAGGTCTGCTGGATGAGGATGATGATCGAGAGAATGGAGAGCGCGAGGGCTGTGTAAGGCAACACCGCGGCGACGATGTAGCTGTCTATGGCCTTCCCAAACATAAGGTTTCTACGCGCGCTCCCCGCCCGCCTCCCGCAGACCGTCCGGGGAGTGTCCGACCCTCTGTAGACTCACGGATTTGGGTTCCTTCTCCAGAACCCTTCTCACAAGCCTCCTGGCCAGCAGAGAGACTGTCTGCTGATCCTTCGACGTAGCCGCGTAGTACCTCTGAGACCATGCGCTCGGGCTTAAGACGCGCATAGAGGAGAGCAAATCCTGTGCGGCGGCATTAATCGCCTGCCCTGCCTGGCGGCAAGCCGGACACCTGAAGACCCCCTCCGGGCTTATGTAAGCATTGAAGCCTTGTGCGCCGCCCGGGGGCCTGCCGCAGCCCGCACAGACCTTGAAGTCCGGCAGGAATCCCGCGAGTTTTAAAACCCAAAGCTCGCAGTAGGAGAGTAAGCCTTCGTTGTGTCCGGGGTCTTTCGCCAGGGCGTCTACGCATGCGCGGAGCATTCGGAAGAGCTTCGGGTCGGGCTGGTGCGGAGGCGCGAATTCTCTGACCAGCTCGGCCAGGTATTCCAAAGCCGCAAGGGCCTCTACGTCGCGCGCTGCGTCGAAGTAGGATTTAATTATCTCCGCGCCTTTGAACGAGACCAACTCCCGCGCCTCCTTCTCGAAGAAGGTCAGGTTGATGAGCGTGAAAGGCTCCAGGGCTGCGCCGAATCTGCTTTTCAGACGCCGCGCGCCGCGCGCAACCCCGCGCACCAGCCCGACCTTCTCGGTCAGGCAGACGACGATCTTGTCCGCCTCTGCGAGCTTGTGCGTGTGCAGCACGACCGCCTCTGTTTCGACGAGTCCCATCGTTCGTTAGAGAGTGTGAAAGACCTTGCTGGGCTTACCACGGAATCCAATAGAGCAGCCAAGCCAGAGCGAAGCCCACCCCTATGAATTCCAGGAAGACTCTGAGGGCGTAGAGCGTGCGTCTGCGCTCCCCTTCGCGTCCGACGATTGCGAAGACCAGGGCGACGAGCGAGGCGAACAGGCACATCAGCGCAAAATGTCTCAAGATTTTCTCCCCACCCCTATGTCGTATGCGTCCATAGACAGGATGAAGTTGAGCAGGCCCGCGACCATCAGGAAGATGTTGCCGTACTCCGAGGTGGCAAGCTGCGGCTGCTCTCTGAGCGCAAGGCCCAGAGCTTTCGACCCCAGCCAGAGGATGCCCGAGCCCAGGTCGCAAAACCCGAAGAGGCTGGAGAGCAGCCCCTCGCTCGTGTCCCGAAGGCCGTAGAGGTGTCCGCCGAGCGCGGCCCCGCAGAGGAAGAGCGCCAGAACGGTCGCTCCTCCTAGAGCGCCCCTGTAGACTTTCCCCTGACCTACGTGGCCTAAACCCGGTATGAGCCAACCGGCGAGGGCCGACAGCCAAGCCTTCGACGGTTTAGACTTTGCGTCTGTGTTCAAACCTCTCCTCTCTTCCATCTCCCTTTTTGGGATTCTATTTAGAAGTCGAAACCCGGATAAAGCGAAACCTTATCAGACGCGTAATGCGGCCTGCGCCTGCGGCTAACTCACAGATGGCACCCGAGCAGAGACATCCTTATTCCGAGCAACTGCCCCGTGCAGATGTGCCCGTGCAGACGCGCGCATTCTTCCAGGAGATTCTCCGTAGACGGCAGCATTTCTTCCCGGAAACTTTCCTTCGAGACCTCTCCTCCTAGTAGAGCAGATAATCCGCGCGCACAGACTCGAATGTCAACAGCCCTTCCTTCCAGGCGTCGTCTATCGCTTCGAGCGTGTCCCCTCTCTCCAAGGCTCTACGTAGGAAGTCCGTGCCCGCGATCACGTCGAAGGGGTTCTTGTCGTAGACGTACTCGTAAGGCGGATCCTTCCAGCGAAACTCTCCGCCGTAGAGGTCGAAACAAGCCTTCAAGACGGCGATCCCTGTTAGCACGGGCCTGAACTCCAGCCTTTCGAGGACATGTATCTGCACGCCCCCGCAAGCCCTCCCCGAATGCTTCTGAAAGGTCGGCATGAAGCCCGTGGGCCGGAACTTTACGCCCGGCAGGTCGAAGCTTTCGAGCCTGCGCGCCAGCTCGAACGAATCAACGTAAGGCGCTCCCACCAGCTCGAAGGGACGCGTCGTCCCACGCCCCTCGGACAATTGCGTCCCTTCCAGGTGTACCGTGCCCGGAAAGACCGACGCGGATTCGACCGTGGGCATGTTGGGCGAAGGCAAGACCCAGGGCACGCCCGTCTCCTCAAACCAAAGCTCCCTCGACCAACCGTCCATCGTGACCACTTCCAAATCGCAACCGATGCCCCAGTGCTCGTTGAACATCCGCGCAAGCTCACACATGGTCATCCCGTGCCGCGTAGGCAAGGGGAACTGTCCCACGAACGACTCGAACCCAGGCTCCAGAACGTTGCCCTCCACCCCCACGCCGCCTATCGGATTGGGCCGGTCACAGACGATCACACGCTTCCCCATCCTTCTCGCCGCACGCATGCAGTTGGCGATGGTGTACGCGAAAGTGTATATGCGGCAGCCTACGTCCTGTAGGTCGCACACGATTACGTCCAGCCCTTCGAGCATACGCTCGGTCGGCTCGCGCGTCTCGCTGTAGAGAGAGTAGACCGGCAGGCCCGTCAACGCGTCCAATGTGTGCGCCGTCTCGACCATATTGTCCTGCACGTCGCCGCGTATGCCGTGCTGCGGCCCGAACAGAGCCGAAAGCTTCAAGCCCTCCAGAGATTTGAGCAGGTCTGCCGAATGTCTCAGAGAGTGATCCACGGACGCCTGGTTGCAAACCAGACCCACGCGCGCGCCCTCTATCAAGTCAACACGCGACTCGCAAAGCTTCTCGATCCCTAAGACCGTCCTTCGACCCGTCCTCACAAACCCCTCCCCTGAACACCTGAAAAAAGAAGAATCCGGAAGCCTCGTCTAACTATCGGCGTTATCAGACGCGAAGTCGCGGGCCGCGCGCACGAACGCGGCGAAGAGCGCGCGCGAAAGCTCTTCACCCTCCCAGCCCATCTCCGGGTGCCATTGTACCCCGACCACCCAGCGCCCTTTCCTCGTGTCTTCGACCGCTTCCACCAGGCCGTCGGCGCTCCAGGCCGTCGCCTGCAAGTCCCGCCCGCACACTTCGAGCGCTTGGTGATGGTGGCTGTTGACGAGAAGGCTCTCCCTGCCTGTAAGAATCGCCGGAAGGCTCTCCGCGCGAAGCTTGATTCGATGCGAGGGCCGCTCGCGCGGCGCGCCCTGCTCGTGCTTGATTGCCTCCGGGACTTCCGTTGCGATGTCCTGTATGAGCGTGCCCCCGCGCGAGACGTTCAGAATCTGCATGCCGTAGCAGATCGCCAGCAGAGGAATCCTTCTCTCTTCCGACGCCGAAAGCAGGAGAAGGTCGGTCGAGTCGCGCAGAGGGTGGACGCTTCCGAGCCTCCTCTGCGGCTCGCGCCCGTAGAGTTGCGGGTCTACGTCCGAGTCGCTCCCGGGCAGTAAAATCCCGCCCAGACGCCCAGCGATGGAATCTATGAACTCAGGCTTCGGGATGAGCGGCAGGTACACGGGCGTGCCCCCCGCAGCCTCGACCGCCTCGCTGTAGAAACGCGCGAGGTAGAACCTCTCCGTCGCCAACTCCTGGCGCAACGTGATCCCTATGAGGGGTCTTCTCTCAGGCATAGCTCTGTGCATTCCCTTTCAATTCATCATAACTCAAAAACGCGCACCTGTCCGCACTGGACACGTGCGCCGCTTCGGATCAACACGCACGCCCCAAGCCCCGACGCGCCTCGGGCGCACGCGCTTGACTTCCCTTCCCGCCAATTCCTATAGTGCTTGGCTGACGATGAGTCTATCCCGAAATGAGTTCCGAAGCACGACCATCCTGCTCGTGCGCCGCGGTCCCAGCGTCGCGCTCGCGGGCGACGGGCAGGTCACGCTCGGCGACACCATCATGAAGAGCGGCGCGCGGAAAGTCCGACGCCTCTACAACGACAAAATCCTCGCGGGCTTCGCAGGGGCGAGCGCCGACGCCTTCTCGCTCCTCGCGCGCTTCGAGGGCAAGCTCGAACAGTACCACGGCAACCTTGAGCGCGCGGCCATAGAGCTGAGCAAAGAGTGGCGCACGGATAAAATCCTACGCCACCTCGAAGCCCTTCTCATCGTCGCAGACGAGCGCAGCTCCTTTCTCCTCTCCGGCAACGGAGACGTGATCGCGCCCGACGGCGGCGTCCTCGCCATAGGCTCCGGCGGCCCCTACGCGCTCGCAGCCGCCCGCGCCCTCTCCGAGCACACGGAGATGTCCGCGCGCGAGATCGCCGAACAGGCCCTTCGGATCGCCGGAGACATCTGCATCTACACGAACCAGAACATCGTCATCGAGGAGATTTGAAAACAGCAGACGGAAGTTTGAAGCCTCTGGCCGGTTGAAACAAACACCCACAGGAAGAGGCCGCCGTCCGGCATCCGACACACAAGCTTACGAAAGCTGAAAACCTTCTGACCTCTGACTTCTGACTTCTGCTTTATGGTGATTTACCTTTCAGGCGAGATCGAAGAGGACGCGAGGCTCGACGAGCTGACCCCTCGGCAGATCGTCGAGCAGCTCGACAAGCACGTCGTCGGGCAGCATGCAGCCAAGCGCGCCGTAGCCATCGCGCTCCGCAACCGCGTCCGAAGGCAGAAGCTCCAGCCCGACATGGCCGCCGACGTGATGCCCAAAAACATCATCATGATCGGCTCCACGGGCGTCGGCAAGACCGAGATCGCACGCCGCCTCGCGCGCATGTCCAACTCGCCCTTCCTCAAAGTCGAAGCCTCGAAGTTCACGGAGGTCGGCTACGTGGGCCGCGACGTGGAGAGCATGATCCGCGACCTCACGGAGATCGCCGTCGAAATGGTGCGCGCAGAGAAGCTCGAAGAGGTCTCTGAAAAAGCCGAAACCGCCGCGGAGGAGCGCGTCCTCGACCTCCTTCTCCCGCCCCGCCCCTCTTCCGCCCTCTACACTTTTGAAGAGGACTCAGACCCCTCCGCCTCCCACGCCAGCGAGCCGCCAGACCGCGACGAGCAGTTCCATAAAACGCGCGAGAAGTTGCGCGCGCAGTTGCGCGAAGGCAAGCTCGACAGCCGCCTCGTCGAGATGGAAGTGCGCGAGAAGAGCTTCCCGACCATCGAGGTCGCCGGCCCACAGGGCGTCGAGGAGATGGGCATCAACATGAAGGACATGCTCGGAAACCTCTTCCAGGGCCGAACCAAGCGCCAGCGCATGCGCGTGGACGAAGCCCTTGAGTACCTCATACAGGAGGAGGAGGAGCGTCTCCTGGACATGGACGCCGTCGCGCGCGCCGCCCTCGAACGCGTCGAGGCCAACGGCATCATCTTCCTCGACGAGTTGGACAAGATCGCGGGCAGAGAGACCGGCGCGGGGCCGGACGTTTCGCGCGAGGGCGTGCAGCGCGACCTCCTGCCCATCGTCGAGGGCACGACCGTCAACACACGCTACGGCATGGTCAGGACGGATCACATCCTCTTCATCGCCGCCGGCGCGTTCCACGTCTCCAAGCCCTCCGACCTCATCCCCGAACTCCAGGGCCGCTTCCCCATCCGCGTCGGACTCGACTCGCTCACGCTCGAAGACTTCAAACGCATCCTCACCGAGCCGAAAAACTCCCTCGTCAAACAGTACCGTGCGCTCCTCGAAACCGAGGGCATCGAACTCCAATTCACAGAGGACGCGATTGACTCGGTCGCGCGCTTCGCCGTCCGCGTCAACGAGCAGACGGAGAACATCGGCGCGCGCCGCCTCCACACCATCATGGAGAAAGTGCTGGACGAGATCAGCTTCCTCGGCCCCGACCTGGAGCCGAAGCAACAGGTCATAGACGCCGCCTACGTCACGCGCACGCTCGCAGACATCGTCAAAGACCAAGACCTCAGCCGCTACATCCTATGAACCAGCCCATAGTCCAACGACGAGCGGCGACGGGAATTCGAGGCAAGTCATTTCTTATCGCTGCCTTCTGCCTTCTGCCTCTCGCCCTGACGCTGGCCGCCTGCGGAAAGCGACGCCCGCCTCTGCCGCCGGTCGAGCGCGTGCCCCAACGCACGGAGCTTCTTTCGGGCGTGCAGCGCGGCAACCAGGTCATCCTCAGTTGGCCCGCCCCGCGCCGCAATGCAAAAGACGAGAGCGTCCAGAGCATCCGTCGGATTGATGTCTATCGCTTGGCCGAAGGGGTCAGAGACCCTCTGCCGCTCACCGAAGAAGAGTTCTCTGCGCGCGCCACACTCATCGGCTCGGTACCCTCCGAACAGGTTCTCAAAGCCGCCGACACGCTCTCCTACACGGACGAGCTGTCGCTCAAGGAGCCTGTGCGCCTGCGCTACGCCGTGCGCTACGTCAATGCCGCAGGCCAGCGCGCGGCCTTCTCGAACTTCCTCCTGATCGAGCCTGCGGCCAGCGTCAGCCAGCCGCCCTTGGTCAATCCAAGCCCCGAATACAGAGAGGATGCCGTCGTCCTGCACTGGCAGGCCCCCTCGGCCAACGTTGATAACACGACGCCCGCGAACCTTCTCGGATACAACGTCTACCGCTCCGCGCGCTCGCAGAATCAGCCCGCGCAGACCCCCCTCAACGCGCGCCCCTCCACGGCCACGAGCTTCGCAGACCAGTCATTCAGCTTCGGCGAGGAGTACGTCTACGTCGTCCGCGCCGTCTCCCTCGGCACGGGCGGCGAGCCGGTCGAAAGCCTGAACTCGAACCCCGTCGCGGCCAGGCCCGTTGACGTTTTTCCACCCGCCCCCCCCAAGGGCCTCACCGCCGCCGCCGCGCCCACGCAAACACGCATCTCGATCTTTTTCGCCGCCAATCAGGAGAGAGATGTTGCCGGTTACAACATCTTCCGCTCCGAAGACCCGAACCTTCCGAAAGGGCAATGGACGAAGCTCAATCGAAACCTTCTCGACCGCACGACTTTCCAGGATGATACAGTCCAGAAGGGCAAGAGATATTTCTATTACGTCACAGCCGTGGATAATGCGGGCAACGTCAGCCTGCCTTCGGAGGTATATTCCGAAGCGGTTCCTTAATTAAAGTCGAACGTAGAGTTTATCAGTAACCTTAACCGTGTCGTTATCGGATGCATGCGTCGCAGTTAAAGTAGAAGCTCAAGACCCGTGTTGTTTTTAATTTACTGTAAACCTTAACATGTCACTTGAGCCTGCATACATTCCCGAACATAGAGGTTAAGTCTCGGAAAATTCATTGATCGCTGCTAAAAAGACTGCCCAGCCTCTGTAATCGAAATCTCGCGGCGTGTGTGAGTATCGGCATCGAACATGCAGGAAGGCGAAAGCATCTCTGTTCATTCATGCAAACACGATGGACGTGTAAATCGCGAATGGCACGCACGCTTCGTCCGTTCAGAAGGCTCTCTGGTCGTCCTCGAAGGCTTCTTCGCAGAAGAAGTCGCTCACCCCATTCTTGGAATCATCAAAACCGGGACGGCCAGCAGGGAGTTCTTCTGGACTGACCGCTGGTACAGCATCTACATCTTCAGAGAGCCTTCGGGTGAGTTGCGCAACTTCTACTGCAATATCAACACCCCTGCTCGTCTCGCGGACGGCATTCTTTCGTTCGTTGATTTAGACATAGACCTGCTCGTCCACCCGGACTTTTCTTTTCAGGTTCTCGACGAGGAGGAATTCAAAAGGCACGCAGAGCTTTACAAATATCCACCTGTTTACCAACGGCGCGTTCAAGAATCACTTCGGAAACTCATCTCCTTGATTGAGGAGCGTCGTTTTCCTTTCTCCCTCCAAAGCTGAGGGGCATTCTTTCCTCGTTAGTCAAATGAGCATGCGCTTCCCTTCGGACAGCACTGAAAGGTAGAGCCTGCGCGTGACTTTGAGTAAGACTCGAAGAGTCGGCGTGCCGACTCTTCGAGTCTTACTTTTCAAGTTTTTCCTCAAGCACCCGCTCTTCTTTAAGTGCCCGCCGCTTATATCTTGTACAAATTCTCGCCCATCGTTCATAATGCCGCGAACCATAGAAGCCTATGAAACCTGAACGAGTCGAAGAAGCGCACAAGTCTAAACTCGAACGTCTGCGCGAGCGTCAGCAGCGCGCGTTGGAAGGCGGAGGAAGCGCGCGCGTCGAGCGCCAGCATCAGGCCGGCAAATGGACTGCGCGCCAGCGCGTAGACTTCTTCCTCGACGATGGCACGTTTGAGGAGTTCGACCAGCTAGTCGTCCACCGCTCCCGCGACTTCGGACTCGAACGCCAACAGTTCCCCGGCGACGGAGTCGTCACCGGCCACGGCCTCGTGGACGGGCGGCGCGTCTTCGTCTTCGCGCAGGACTTCACGGTCTTCGGCGGGTCACTTTCCGAGACGCACGCCGCGAAGATTTGCAAGGTTCTGGACATGGCTCTGCGCGTCGGCGCGCCCGTCGTCGGCCTGAACGATTCGGGCGGCGCGCGCATACAGGAAGGCGTCGTCTCTCTGGGCGGCTACGCGGACATCTTCCTCCGGAACACGCTCGCCTCGGGCGTCATCCCGCAGATCAGTTGCATCATGGGGCCTTGTGCGGGCGGGGCCGTCTACAGCCCTGCCATCACGGACTTCAACGTGATGGTTAAGAGCACCTCCTACATGTTCATCACAGGCCCCGACGTGATCCGAACCGTGACGCACGAGGAGGTCTCGAAAGAGGAATTGGGCGGCGCAGACACGCACAACCGAGTCTCCGGCGTCGCGCACTTCGCCGCCGACTCGGACGAGCACGCGCTCCTTCTGGTCCGGGAACTCATCTCCTTCCTCCCCTCGAACAACCTGGAAGACCCGCCGCGCGTCGAGACCCTAGACCCTTCGGACCGCACGGAGCTATCGCTCAACACGCTCGTCCCGGAAGCGTCGAGCCAGCCCTACGACATTCGAGATGCCGTCCACGCCGTCGTTGATGAGAACTATTTTTTTGAAGTTCAAGAGCATCACGCGCCCAACATCGTCGTCGGCTTCTCGCGCCTGGGGGGCCGAAGCGTCGGCGTCGTCGCAAACCAGCCCGCGTACCTCGCAGGGGTTCTAGACATCGAGGCGTCCGTCAAGGCTGCACGCTTCGTGCGCTTCTGCGACTGCTTCAACATCCCTCTCGTCGTCTTCGAGGACGTGCCCGGCTTCCTCCCTGGAGTCCGACAGGAACACGGCGGCATCATCCGCCACGGCGCGAAACTCCTCTACGCCTTCGCCGAAGCGACCGTGCCTAAAATCACCGTCATCACGCGCAAAGCCTACGGCGGGGCCTACTGCGTCATGGCCTCGAAGCACATCCGCACCGACGTGAATTTCGCCTGGCCGACCGCCGAGATCGCCGTGATGGGCGCGGAAGGTGCCGTGGGCGTCCTCTTCCGGCGTGAGATCGCCGAAGCCTCGGATCAGGAGACGGCGCGCCGCCTGCGCATCGAGGAGTTCGAGGAGAAGTTTGCGAATCCTTACGTGGCAGCCGAGCACGGATTCATTGATGAGATTATCGAACCATCCCTGACGCGACCGAAACTAATCCGTGCCCTTGAACTCCTGGAGAACAAACGCGACACGAACCCTCCGAAGAAGCACGGTAACATCCCTCTCTGAGCTTCCCCGCCCTGAAGCCTACGCGCCCTCGCACGTCCTGGAGCGCATGGAAAAAAACAGAGGCCCGCGTGACAATTCACGCGGGCCTTTGAAAAGCTTTCGCCGTTCGGCTGTGTCTAGGAGGGACGCTGCTGCCCCTGTGCAGGCTTCCCTCGCAGTAATTCTAAAGCCTTCTTCAACTGAACGTCTTCGGGCTGCTGCTTTGGCGAGGCGGCATCGGGCGCGACCTCGCGACGATCCGCAGGCGCGTTCGGCTGTGCGATGGCGTCGTCGTCGTTGCCGGTCAGGTCTTCCGGGTCAACGGCCTCCGCCAGCTCTGGCGCTTTGACCTCGACCGTGGGCGAGACGCCCGCGCCGAGGAAAGGCTTCCCCGCAGACGAGGCCCACTTGACCGTCGTCAGAAGGAAGCCGTCGCCGCTGCGTAGAGTGAAGAGTTGCTGCTCGGCGCCCGCGCCGAAGCTCTTCACGCCAACCACGTCGCCGCGCTTCTGCTCGACGAAGGCTGCCGCAACGACCTCTGCGGCGGCGGCTGTGCCGCGGTCTATCAGGACGACCGCAGGGCCTTCGAAGAGCGTCTCCTTCGGGTCAGCCGTGAAGGTCTTGAGCGCCTTGTTGCCGCGCCCGATTGTCTGGGCGAGCGCACCGTCGTGTATGAAAAGATTCGCGACCCGCACGCCCTCGTTCAGAGAGCCGCCCGCGACGCTCCGAAGGTCGAGCACGATCTTCTGCGCCCCCTGCTTCTGCAACTCTTGCATGCGCGCTTTCACGCCCGAAGACTCGCCGTCCGCGAGACTATTCACCTTGATGACTCCGATGCGCCCCGCCTCCAGACGCGCCTCGGCCGCCGGCACCTGCGCCGCGCCGCGCCGGACGTTCAAGACGAACGGGCGCGTGCCCGCGCGCAGGACTCGCAGCTTGACCTCGCTGCCCGGAGCGCCGTTGAGCAGCTGGCGTGCGTCGTACAGGGAGATGTCGCGCGTCGCCTTGCCGTCAATGTATTCGACGATGTCGCCGGCCTGAAGCCCCGCCTGTTCCGCTGGCCCGCCCTTCACGGGCGCGATGACGTAAAGGTACGAGGCGAACTGAGAGAGTTCCGCGCCGATGCCGACCTTGTTGCTCGACGCCACCGCGCGGTAGTCTCGAACCTGATCCGCGTTGAGGTAGGTCGAGTACGGGTCGAGGCCGTAGGCGAGACCCCGGAGAGCGCCCGAGCGAACCTTGTTCAAGTCCGGCTCGTCAACGTAATCGTCCTGTATGTGCTTCAGGACGCTCTCGAAAATCCTGAGCTGCGCGCCCGGATCGTTCTGCTGCTGCTGCGCGCTGATGGACATCCACCCGCCGACGACTGCGTAGAGAGCCAGCGTGGCGGATAAAACGACGAGAAGAAACTTACTGCGAAAAGACATCGAGCACCTCAGAGTTTCAATTCACATGTAAAGCGGGCCGGAGCGACGAGCCGGCCCAGACCTCGAACCTTGGACGGATAATACAGCACCGTCAGACCCCTTGCAAGCCGCATAAGTGGCGGGGTGTCGAAGGGTTGCGCTATACTTTTCGACCGGAAAAGGCGCAGAATTTTGTCAACGAAAACCTCTACAGACGAAGAGCGTCGGGAAGACCGTAGAGAGCCTGGGCGCATCCTTGCGCTCGACCTCGGGTCGAAGCGCGTCGGCGTAGCGGTTTCAGATGAGCTGCGCCTGACTGCCCGTGCGCTGACTACTTTGAGGCGCACGCCCTGGAAACGTCTGCTCAAAGACCTACGCGAACTCTGCACGGAGTTTGACGTTCGTCAGCTCGTTTTAGGTTTGCCGCTACGCCTCGACGACAGTGAGGGCGACTCCGCCCTTGAGGTCAGAAGGATCGCACGGAACTTAGGCATCTCGCTCAAACTGCCAATCGTCCTCCAGGACGAGCGTCTCACTTCAAAGGCCGCTGAAGCCTCCCTGCGCGAGAAAGGCTTAGACAGGCGCGCGGCTGCCACCTGCGTTGACAGTGAATCAGCCGCAATCTTCCTCAGAGACTATCTCGCACGGCAGACCGTTGAGCTTCGGCGCGGGCCGGAAGGCGAGAATTGACTTTAACTTCAAGCGGCTAACTTATGAAAAGAAAACGAATGATCGTTCTCCCTATCCTCTTTTTTATCCTGGCGTTTACAGGGCTTTGCCTTTGGGCAAGGTATGAACTTCAGACGCCAGTCGTGCACGCGCAGGGTGGCCAGTATATTGAAATTCCGCGCGGCTCAACTCCCGACGAAATAATAAATCGTCTTAGCTCCCTGGGCGTTATCAGACACGGCTGGCTCTTGCGTCTCTACGTTCGCCTATCCGACTCCGGGTCACGCCTGAAGGCCGGGGAATACCGTTTCCCTTCTCCCATCTCCCCTCTGGAGGTTATGAAAAAGCTTCAGGAGGGAGAACAGCGCTTGGGCCGTCTGACGATCATCGAGGGATGGACGCGTTGGGACATCGCCACTCAGCTCGCGAGAATTCCGGAACTCAAGCTCCGAAATGCGGACGAGGCGCTATCTCTGATGGATGACACGACGCTCGTCCAGGACATTGATCCGGATGCGAAAAATCTGGAAGGCTATCTTTTCCCCGACACATATAGTTTTCCGCCCGACGCCACACCGAAGATTGTCATCGAAACGATGGTCAAACGCTTCCGGCAGGTTTGGGGAGAGTTGAATGCAAACGCTCCCGCTCAACAGAACAGGAGCCCCAGGGAGTTGGTCACAATCGCTTCGCTCGTGGAGACGGAAGCGAAGCTCCCCGAGGACAGACCGCTCGTCGCGTCAGTCATCTACAACAGGTTGAAGAGAGACATTCCCCTGGGCATTGACTCCACGCTCATCTACGCGTCGAAGCTCGCGGGCAGATGGAAAAATGACGGCAAGATTTATCTGAGCGACATTGAGCGAGATTCGCCGTATAACACGCGCAGAGTCCGCGGGCTGCCGCCAGGCCCCGTCGCCTCGCCCGGCGCACGCTCGCTCCAGGCCGCGCTCAACCCCGCGCAGACCGACTACCTCTACTACGTCCGCGACCCTTCTCGTAACGACGGCGCGCACAATTTCTACAGCAACGAATCCGATTTTCAACGCGGGGTGCAGGCGCTGCGCGAATGGGAGCGCTCCCGGAATGCGAATGCGTCTGCTGCGCCTACGCCTTCGGAAGGCACTCTCTCGCAGCCGCAGGCACAGACATCTCCGTAGAAGTTCAAATTGAACTTCTACGTCAACTCCTTTCTTGAATTCGTCGAGTCGTTGCTTTATGCTCGCAGACGTTCTCCCCGTTTCACTTTAACGGCGGGCATCGTGCGGAGGGTTTGTAGTTATGAAGCCGACAATCGCTCTATTGCTTCTCTTCGTCACCTTCGGCATCGCGCAGGCTCAGGAGAAAGGCGTTGATCAGCAGAACGACCGCATACGCGACGGCGGCAACAACCGTCAACCCGCCGTCAACGGGCGTAAGACGGACACGGGCGTTGGCCGGGGCATAGATTTCGGCAAAGGGCGCACGCCCACCCAGACGCCGATACCCAACCCCTACCGCCTACAGGTGCCTAATGACGTGCTGACGAAGGCCGTCGAGGAGTTGATGCGCGAGCGAAAACTGATCCTCGACGACGCGGCTTCCCATGCGGAAAAGGGTTTGCTCGTCTCACAGCCCTACACCTTCACTAAAGGCTCGGTCGTCACCTCGTCCGAGTTGAATCGCCTGGCTGATATTCCGCAGACGGACATGCGGACGTGGACGCGCGGGCGCTACACAATTATCGTCGAAGTTCAACCGATTGACAGTAGTAATACCAACGTCTCGGTCAACGCGCGGATTGAAGGTCGGAGCGACGACGTTTTGGGCGCGGAATGGCTCTCGCTCAGAAGCAATGGGACAGCCGAGCAAGAGTTCTTGGCGGCCCTCATCGAAAAAGTAACCGGCGGGCCGCCTCCCGGACATGAGCAGCTTTAACGTCCGAGAGGTTTTCGGCTTCGAGGCCCGCGACCTTATAAGATTCTTTAACTTTCAACTCTTAAGCATCTGATAGCTCACGCAGTCAAATGCTTTTACTGAGCAGAATCAACTTCAGAAATAGAGATCAAGCGACGATGCAGTTGATGTTTTTTCGTGAAGCCGCCCGGCGACTCTTCATAGTCCTCACGATTTTAACTCCACTTACATTCTCAGGCTGCCAGAAGCATACGCTCCCGGCAGCCAACCATGCCTCTGCATCAAATAATTCTGCCAGAACGCCGAAAGCCTCAAGGCCCACAGGAGCAGACATTTTAGTGGACGAGGCTATGCTGGTTAAGCCTTTTGCAATCATCGGCGGAACGGTCAGGAACAAAAGCCTTGAGAAGCTTGAGAAGTTGTCGGTTGAAATCGAGTTGAGGAGACGCGTCGGCGACGGCACCGAGCGGCGCGAGGTATCTGTAGAGCCGGGCGACCTCGCCCCAGGCGAGAAAGGCAAGTATACACTTAAAGTTCTTTCGGATGATTGGGGCGGATCGCGTGTCGTCGCCCTTCACAGCGGCGCGGGCCGGCAGGAGGTCGCATTCAACACGCTTCCGGGAGCGAAACGGCCCCCGGAAAGGTTTCCTGAGACGAAGGCCGTCGCCCCCGCAGCACCGCGGCAGAAATCTCGTCCTAACGGCGATGAATTTATTAACACGCCCGACGACCCCGTTAAGGTTCCTTGAGACGCCGCTCTCACGTGATGCTTGAAGAGTCGGCGCACCGACAAAGCTTAAGTGAAATGTTCGGTGTGACTACCTAAACCGCCGGAGACTAAGACAACCTGTCCTTTCAAAACCTGCGTCATACGGTCGTCCGCCTGACGAAAGACCTGGAGTTTTATCTATGCTTTGGCGTTAATCATGTAAGGTCGTGCACATGCTGAGGATTTTATTACTCGTCTTCACGTCATCCTTGATGCTTCCCTGCGCGGATGCTTCCGCGCAGACGACAGTAGACGCACAAGACAGAAGACCGGGGGAAGCGTCGCACAAGCAGGGGCGGGACATCGGCACGCCGGAAGAAGAGATCATCCGACGCGCACAGATCAAACATGAGGAGGACTCTCACAAAGAGTTGGTCGCGCGCGCCGGCGAGATGGCCCAGATCGGCGCTGAGCTTCTCGACTCATTCAACAAGAGTAAGTCTCTCAGCCGGGGCGATCTTAAGAAGCTCGACCGGATGGAAAAACTCGCACACAAGATTCGCAGCAGCGCCGGGGCCTCGGACGACGAAGAGGAATTGGAGAAGCCGCCTGCCGGGATGGAAGAAGTGGTCAAGCGTCTTGCCGAAGTCTCCGGCGTACTTAACAAGAACGTCCAAAAAACTTCGCGCCTCGTAATCTCCGCCGCGGTCATCAAAAACTCTAACGAGTTGATCGAGCTTATACGCCGCATCAAGAGCCTTCCGCATTCATGAAAGCATCTTCAGGACAAGCCCGTCCCTTCCCTGCCTCTTTAAGAGACTTTTCTGTCTTGCCGTTCTTTTTTGCCTTCGCACTGATACTTCTGCCCCTCCGCTCTGCGACAGCTCAAGCACAGCAGAAGGACACGGGCGAGGAAGTAGTCCGCGTCGAATCTGATCTCGTGGTTCTGAATGTCACCGTGACGGACAAGCGCGGGCAATACGTGCATAAACTCACGCGACCCGACTTCAAGGTCTTCGAGGACGGGAGCGAGCAGCAGGTAAGTTTTTTCTCAGTCGAAGAAACTCCTTTCGCCGCGGCAATCCTCCTCGACACTTCCGGCAGCATGGAAAGCCGAGTCACGCTTGCGCGCGCCGCAGCCATACGCTTCCTCGAAGGGCTGCGTGAAGAAGACGTAGCCTCGGTCTATCACTTCGACTCCGAGGTCGAGCAGCTACAGGATTATTCGCCGGGCCGAGACCTTCCGCCTCTGGCCTACGGCCTGAAATCGAAAGGGATGACGACGCTCAACGACGCGATTGTTCGGGCTGCGAAAGACCTCTCACGACGACCGGAGAAGCGACGCGCCATCGTCCTTCTGACCGACGGCATGGATACTAAAAGCGCAGCCACCACCGAGAAAGCACTTAACACGGCTCTGGCGGCAAACGTGACTATCTACACAGTAGATATGACCGACCCTTTGACGGGTGCCGCCGAGCGAGCGAAGGGCGCAGGTGCTCTGAGGTATTTTGCAGGCAAAAGCGGGGGACGCTACGTCTCTTCACCGGGCGGGCAGGCTCTGGACGAAGCGTTCGCGGAGATTTTGGACGAACTCAGCAACCAGTACACGCTCGGCTACCGACCGAGTAACACCGCACGAGACGGTCGCTGGCGCTCAATCGAGCTTAAGCTCTCACGCCACGATCTCGACGGACGAACAAGAAGCGGTTACCGCGCACCAAAGAATTAGCGGGCGTTAGCTGAGGTAATACTTGAAGCTTCTTTGACAGCCGACTCCAACTCCCGCCGGATCATTCTCAACTTCGACGGTCGCGCCTGCGAAGCTTCGAGGTTTTCAGATGCTCGTCAGGTTCCGCGATTTTTCCTTGTGCCGCTCGAAGGCCAATTCCACGAGGCGTTCAAACACCAAAGGGAAAGGTAATCCCGTAGCAGCCCACATCTTCGGAAATCCGGATACGTCAGTCAGGCCCGGAATGGTATTAAGTTCGTTGACGAACAGCCTGCTCATGTCGCGACTCAGAAAGAAATCCACGCGTGCGAAGCCCGCGCCGTCCACCGCCTCGAAGGCACGGACGGCCAATGCCCGTATGCGCTTCGACAGGCGCTTCGGAATCGGGGCCGGGACGACGAACTCGACGTGCCCCGTGCTCGAATACTTCTCCGTGTAGTCTAGGAACTTCGCACGCTCGTCGTGGACGAGGTATTCGCCCGGAAGACTCGCCTCCGGCACTTCGTTACCCAGCACCGCACACTCGATCTCTCGAACGTCAAGGCCCTCCTCCACAATCAACTTCCTGTCAAAGCGCGCAGCGAGGCTAATGGAAGCTTTGAGAGATTCCGTATCCGTGGCGCGCGAAATGCCGACGGAAGAACCGAGGTTGGCGGGTTTGATGAAGCATGGGAATCCGATCTCCCTCTTCACTCGTTCGAGAATCGTGGACTGCCCGCGCTCCCATTCCGAACGCAGGAACCAGACGTACTTGCAAATGGGAAGTCTTGCTTGATGAAACAGAGCTTTCATCGTCACCTTATCCATCCCGCAACTCGACGCAAGGACGCCGCAGCCGACGTAAGGGATTCCGGCCATTTCCAGAAGCCCCTGGATGGTTCCGTCCTCGCCGTAAGTCCCGTGCATGACGGGGAAGACCAAGTCGAGGCGCTGTGCGGCCTTGCCGTCAACGCTTTCGAGCCGGTGCAGCCCCCTGCGCGAAGGATCGCCGACGATTGTCAGCGCCTCGCGGGCGTCGCTCACCGATTCGGGCAGGAGACTTCGTGTCGCCTCCGGCAGCAACGCCGCAGACTCTGCGGGCGAGAGCCAGCGTCCCTCTTTCGTAATTGCGATGGGGACGACCTCGTATTTCTCTCGTTCAACTGCTTCTATCACCGAGCGTGCGGAGCGCACGGAGACTTCGTGCTCGCCCGAACGTCCCCCAAAAATTACGCCGACCCGTATCTTGCTCGTCATCAGTCTGTTCGTCTGTCAAAAAGTAATGGAGACTAAAGCCCGTCCAAACGCGACTTCGCGCCTCAGACTTTAGAAGTTACGTTAACCTGAACATCCTACAGAATCGTCTTTCCCAAAGCCGAAAGGATTAGCTCGACGCCGAGTTCAGCCGTCCGGTTGTTGATGTCGAGCGCGGTGTTGATCTCGACCACTTCGAGCGAGAGCGCGCCGCCGGCCTCGGCGATCTTTTCCATCGCGAGGTGCGCCTCGCGGTAGGTCAGGCCGCCGCGGACGACCGTGCCGGAGCCGGGCGCGTCGCCCGGGTCGAGCGCGTCAACGTCGAGCGTGACGTGGTAGCCTGCGGTCGCCTTCGACACAATCGAGACGGCGTCGTCCATGCATGCGCTCATCCCGCGCTCGTCTATCTCGCGCATGGTGAAGAATCGTATGCCCAGTTTTTGTATCAACTCACGCTCGCCGGGGTCAACGTCGCGCGCGCCGATGTGCGCGCACAGGCGCGGGTCGAGTTTGGGCGAGAAGCCTTCGATGCCAGTCAGCTCCGCAGCTCCGTGGCCGAGGAGGACGGCGAGGGGCATGCCGTGGATGTTGCCGGAAGGGGTCGTCTCCGGCGTGTTCATGTCGGCATGCGCGTCGAACCAGATGAGGCCGACCGTCTCACCGCGGCTCCTGTAGAACGAAGTCACGCCCGCGACCGACCCGATGGCGATGGAGTGGTCGCCGCCGAGGACGACGGGCACTTCCCCGCCCTCAAGAACTTTCAACACGTCTCGCGCCAACTGCTCGCACACGGCGCTGATCTCAGGAAGAAAGCGCAGCTTCTCGCCGTGCGCGGGCGGAATCGAGGGGCACTCGACGCTCAGGTCGCCGAGGTCGCGCACCTCGTAGCCGAGCTTTTCGATACGCCGGCGCAGGCCCGCCACACGCATCGCCGCCGGGCCGAGGTCAACGCCCGCGATGCTCGCCCCGAAGCCGCACGGCGCTCCGATGATGCCGACGCGCCGCCCTTCGCCGGGCCTGCCGCCCTTCGCTGCCGTCAGTTGGTCTGTAACCAGTCCGCTCATGTCGAGAAAAACATTTCGGGGGAGAGTCGAGGTGGATAAACGGGCCGGGAATTACAGGAGAACTCCTTCAGCCTTTTCGACGATGACCCGCACGGCCTCTTCGGGAGTCTCTGCGAAGTCGAGCAGCGCAACGTCCTGCTCGCCGACGACGAGATGCGCGCTCAAAGCCTCGATGACGGGCGGCCAGCAGCCGCCCAGGAGCACAAGCGGGCGCGGCCCGATGACCTTCGTCTGGAGCTTGTTCCAGACGAGCGAAAGCTCCGTGACGGTTCCCGCGCCGCCGCGTATGGCGATGAAGCCGACGGAGCGCTGGATGAGGTTTTGCAGCCTCTCGTAGAAGTGCGCGCTCGCCACCTTGTCCGTGAGGTAGCGATTCGGCTCGGACTTGAACTGGTTCATCAGGACGCCGAGCACGCGCCCCCCGCGCTCGTGCGCGCCGCGGCTCGCGGCTTCCATCACGCCGAGATAACCGCCCGTGCAGATTGTGAACCCCTTCTCGGCGAGGAGCTGGCCGACGCGCCGGGCCTGCACGTACTCCTCGCTGCCCTCTGAGCACTTCGAGCCGCCGAAAATGGTGACCATTCTTTCCATAAGACGGTGAGTGGTGAATGTTGAATGGTAAATAGTGAATGGTGGTTGAGTGACGCTCCATCTGAGCGTTAAACGTCCGACCGGGAAAGCGTTCGACGACTATTTACCATTCAACATTCAACATTCAACATTTACCAGCCTTCAAGGTCTCAACCTGTAGAGCATGCGCGGGAACGGGATGGTCTCGCGTATGTGCTCGATGCCGCACATCCATGCGACGCAGCGCTCGATGCCCATGCCGAAGCCCGCGTGCTGGACGCTGCCGTAACGCCGAAGGTCTAAGTACCATTCAAACGCCTCGCGGGGCAGCCCGTGCTCTTTCAACTGTTCCTCCAGGAATTCGAGCGAGGTTGCGCGCTCGCCGCCGCCGATGACCTCGCCGTAGCCTTCGGGCGCGAGCACGTCAACGCCGAGCGCGAGTTCCGAACGCGCGGGGTCGCGCGCCATGTAGAAGGCTTTGACCGCCGCAGGATAGTGGTGAATCATCACGGGTTTATCGAAGTGGCCCGAAATGTAGGTCTCGTCGGGCGAGCCGAAGTCGCCGCCCCACTCGAAGCGTTGCTCCAGTTCGCCGCGCTCATGCCCCTGTTGGAGCAGGCTCACGGCCTCGTCGTAGTGCAGGCGCGGGAAGGGCGGCGTGATTAGTTCGAGCTTCGACGTGTCGCGCTCTAAGATTTTCAACTCCTCCCGCCGCTCTTCGAGCACGCGCGCGGCGATGGCGGAGAGGAAGCGCTCGCTCAAACTCATCACGTCGTCGAGCGTGGCGTAGGCCATCTCCGGCTCGACCATCCAGAACTCCGTGAGGTGCCGGCGCGTCTTCGAGCGTTCGGCGCGAAAGGTCGGGCCGAAGCAGTAGACCTTGCCGAAAGCGGCTGCCGTAGCTTCATTGTAGAGCTGGCCGGACTGCGAGAGGTACGCCTTCTCGTCCTCGAAGTAGTCAACCTCGAAGAGCGTCGTCGTGCCCTCGCAGGCCGCGGGGGTCAGAATCGGTGTGTCGCAGACGACGAAGCCGTCGCCGTTGAGGAAGTCGCGGACGGCGTTGATGATCGTATGGCGCACCAGAAGGATCGCGTGCTGGCGGCGCGAGCGCAGCCAGAGGTGACGGTGATCCATCAGGAACTCCGTGCCGTGCTCCTTCGGCGTGATGGGGTAGCCCTCCGCTGACTGCAAGACTTCAGCGCCGCTCAGGTCTATTTCGTATCCGCCCGGCGCGCGTTCGTCTGCGCGCACGGTGCCGCGCACGACGAGCGCCGACTCCTGGCCGAGGCGTTCGAGCGCGCCCCAGACCTCCGCAGCGACGCCCTTTTTGAAGACGACGCACTGCACCACTCCCGTCCCGTCGCGCAGTTGCGGGAACATGAGCTTGCCGCTCGAACGCGTGTTGTAGAGCCAGCCGCGAATCGTCACCTCTTCGCCGACGTGGCGTGAAAGCTGGTTGATGTAGACCTGTTGCATGACCTCTCTTTATCGTTGCTGCGGTCGGCGCGAAAGCGATCAGAGCGCCCGACCGCCTCCCCTCCAAATTTAAGAATCCGTCACTCCGCCCATCCGCTCCGGCTGGGCCGGCTCGTCAAAGCGCGCGCGGAGTGTCGCACGGAGCAGAGGGAAACGGTCGAGCCACTCCGCCGCCTGTGCGACGATCTTGAGCATGGGGTTGATGAACTGCGCGTAAGTCTCGCCGCGCCCCAACGTGGCGGTCTGGTACGAGAAGGTGCCCACGGCCTTCAGGCAGCGCTGGACGGCCATCAGGCGGAACTCGTATGCGAACTCGTCCGGATCAATATTTTCGAGGCCGCGGCTCCGTCGCTCTTCGAGGAAGAAGAGGCGTCGCTCGCGCACCTCGGCGAGCGAGGGCAGGGTCGTCCGGCGGTCGAGCAGGAGCGAAACGAGGTCGTAGCTGGAAGGCCCCATGCGCGCGTCCTGGTAGTCTATGATTCGCAGACGCCCCGCAGCATCAACCATCAGGTTTGAAGGGTGAAAATCCCTGTGGCAGAGCGTCCGCGGTCGCGCGGCCAGCTCCGCCGAAACGTCGTTGAGTTCGGCACGCAGTTGTGCCTCTTCGCCGTGCTTCAGGCGCTCGCCGCGCAGACTCACGAAGTAGTGTTCTAAAAAGTATTCGAGTTCCCAGGAGAGCTTGGCCTCGTCGAAGGCGAGGCGGCTGGCGATGGAGTCGCGCTCGGAGGCCAGAGGCGTCGCGGCCTGCACGTCGGCGATGAGGCTGATGGCCTGCTCCAGATACGCCTCCCGCTCGTCGTCCGAAGCCGACTCGAAGGCGCGTCGCAACTGCCGGTCGCCGAAGTCCTCCTGAACGATGATGCCTGCGAGCGCGTCCACGTTCAGGATTTCGGGCACGGGCAGGCCCGCTTCAGCGAACAGCCGCGTCACATCCAAAAAGGGGTGGACTTCCGGGTCGAACGGTTCGGGATAGACGGCGGCGATGGCGCTGGACTTCTTCCAGGGGATGCGGAAGTATTCGCGCGTCGAGGCGTCTGGCGTGAGCGCGACGATCCTCTCGGTGTCGCCGCCCGCGCGCGCGACGTACTCGGCAAGGCGCTCACGCGCGACAGTCCGAAAAGCATGCTGTGTGATCTGCGAAGGATGGTGCATCGGACGAAAAGGCGGAACTCTCCGCGGCCACCAGAAGCATTCTGCTGAACAGTTGAAAGAGGCTCGAACCGATTGTATCACTCCGGGATTGGCGCAACAAAATTTGAGCCGCGAAACTCTCCGACCAAACCCTTCGGCGGGCGCTCGACGCCGCGCGCGAGTTCGGCGCGGACGACCGCCACGTCCTCGAACACTTCGCCGGCCCCGACGCGGACGCCAGCGCCGAGCACCGCGCGCCGGACTCGCGCACGCGCGTCCACGCGCACATCTTCCCAGAGAACGCTCTCGAAGACCTCGGCTCCTTCCTCGATTACAGACCCTTCGCCGACCTCAACGTCGCGCCCTTCCCTCTTCAAAAGAGCGACGCTGGTTTCCAGATAGCGCCTGACCGTCGAAAGCTCATGCCAGTAGCCCTCGGCTACGTGTGCGGCGATGGCCTCGCCGCGCGCGATGGCCGGAACGTAAACATCCGTCACCGTGTGCGAGAAAACGCCTCGCGGGATGAACTCGAAGATGCGTGGGTCGAGAATCTGTATGCCCGTGAACATCAGCGGCGCACTCTCGCCTACACCCTCTCGCGGTGCGGAACCGACAACAGGAGCTTTCTCTTTTTCAGCAACGCTAAACGCGTTGCCGGCGTTATCGGACGTAGGGCTGCTGCCGAAGCCTTTGACGAGTCCGCCTTCTACTTGAACCGTGCTGTAACGCTCGCGCTCAACGTTTGCGCGCAGCACCAGCGTCGCCAGAGCGCGCGTGCGTCTGTGTGTTTCGAGGGCGGCGTCGAGGTTGATGTCGGTAGCGATCTTGCCGTTGACGACGACGAACGCGTCTCCGTCGAGCAAAGCGCGTGCGTTGTCGAGCGCGCCGCCCGTGCCGAGGATTGCTGGCTCGGAGACGTAATGGAAGCGCACGCCGAAGCGCGTGCCGTCGCCGAGCGCGGCTCGGATTGATTCGGGGCGGTGGTGCAGGTTGACGACGATGTCTCGGAAGCCGTGACTCGCCAGGTACTCGGCGACGAAGCCGACGAGCGGTCGCCCCATGAAAGGGATCGAGGGTTTCGCGCGGTCAATCGTTAGAGGCCAGAGACGAGTCCCGTAGCCCGCGGCCAGAATCATCGCACGCATGTGTGCCCTCTACAGTCTCACTTTTCCTCGACGCGTCGTCGGAACTAAACGTGAGAACTTAACACAGGTTTGTGTGCGCCCGGAAAGATGCCGGAGGCTGAAGGTCGCAGCGAGCGGGATACACGCGTGCATGAAATTCTGACGCCGGAACGTGGCTGACTCCGTCGCGGACGACGTTTGCTCGCGCGTGGCTAAAATGCCGTGACCGACAAAAACGCCACAGTTTTCGTGCCTCTTCAAACGGCGGCTCGCACGCCGCAGCGCCCAATTTGTCAACGAAAACGCGCGTTCGACGCGCCCCGCGCCCCGCGCCGTTTATGGCGCGTCTCTTGCCAACCTTCTTGGGTGCGAAGCTTCAGACGGCTGAGCGGAATCCAACCCAACTCTTAAGAGGAGCAACATGATGAAGAACATTCTGACCAAGTCTGCCATCACACTGGCATTGGCCCTCTCCCTGAGCGCCACCGCGGCGATTGCCAAGCCCAAAGCGAAACCCAGCGCGGAGCACACCGCCGCCGTGAAGAAGTGCAAAGCCGACTACGTTGCCGCCGTCGCCGCGGCGAATAAGCTGAAGGGCAAGGAGCGCGCGGCTGCCAAGGCGAAGGCCAAGTCGGACGAGAAGCAGTGCATCGCCAACGCGCCTAAGTAAGCTTCAGGTACATTGGAACAATGGCGGCGGGCCTCTCCCTTGAAGTTCGGGTTCGCTGGGAAGCACAGGTTTGTGGGCCGCACGCGACATGCGTGCGGCCCACACTTTTTTCGGGCGGCAGATTGTTTGAAGAAGGCGGAAAGTCTACGCGCGCTCGCGCGTGGAAGCTCAGGACGCCTGCGCCGCGTCGCGTATGACGAGGTCGAAGGTGCCGGGCGCGACTTTGCGAAAGCGCTGGTTGCGGTTGAGCGAGACGGCGATGCTGATGGTCGGGTTGTGGCCCGTGAACTGGAAGCCTCCTTCGAGCAGGCGGTTGTAAATCTCGTTGACGTGGAGCGGCGCGCCCGACTCGCGCAGAAGAACTGCGGTCGCCTGCGGGATGGTTCGCTCGAAGAAGCGGTCACTTTTCTGCTCGACCCCCGCGCGGATCGGCGGTATCTGGTGGCGGAAGACGTAATCCTGCGGCGGAGAGGGCTGCTGAGGCGGCGCGTAAGCGGCGTGCGCCTGCGGCTGGACGGGTCGGGAAGCGTTGACCACAGAGTCGCGGCGCAGCGCGTACTCGATCTCCGCGTCGGAGGGTGCGTGACCGGCCTGCGCGCTGAACGAGGAGGAGAGGATGCGGAACATCGCGGCCTCGGTCTGGCTGATGATGGCGTCCATCTCGTTCAGCTCGGTGCGGACGCGCTCGGCTTCGGCTTCGAGGTCTGCGAGGCGCGCGGCGAGGCGCGAGCGCGTCGCGCGCGACTGCCTCAAGCCCTGTTCGAGAGTCGATAGAAGATTTTCGTCAGGCATAAGTTAAGCCGTGCTGCTACGGCAAACGGCCTCCTGCTCTTTTACCTCAAGCGCCGGGCGTTTGCCAGACTTTTATCAGGGCGCAAAGTTAAACTCACATTTCCCGCCGGAGGATGTAGGACGTAATCGAGCGGAGCGCGTCGGCGTACTTCGAGGGTCTGACGAGTTCGAGCGAGTGCGCGGCTGACTTCGCGTAGGCGGCGGCGCGCTCGCGTGCGCGTTCGAGCGCGCCCACCCTTTCGGCTTCGCGCAGGAAGAGTTCGCGCGGGAACTCGCGATAATTCCCTTCACGTATCACGGACTGCACGGAGGACTTTATCCCCGGCTCTTCTTCGAGCAGGTAGATGAGCGGGAGCGTTACCTTGCCTTCGAGCAGGTCAACGCCCGCCGCCTTGCCGAGCGCGCCTTCGTCGGAGGTGAAGTCGAGCAGGTCGTCCACGAGCTGGAAGGCCATGCCGAGGCTCATGCCGTAATCGCGCAGCGCGCCGCGCTCGTCTTCGTCGCAGCCGCCGAGTATCGCCCCGATCTCGCAGCAGGCGCTAAAGAGATAGGCGGTCTTTCGCCGGAGGATGTCGAAATACTGCTCCTCGGAAACGTCCGCGCGCCCGACGAGCGTGAGTTGCAACAGCTCGCCCTCGGTCATCTTGCGCGTGACGGCTGTGAGAATGTCGAGGACTTGGAGCGAACGCTCCTGCAAGCTCGTCTCGAAGGCCGACATGTAGAGCCAGTCGCCCATGAGCACGGCGGTCTGGTTGCCGAAGCGGCTGTTGATCGAGGGGCGGTTGCGGCGCGTCTCGGCGTTGTCAATGATGTCGTCGTGGACGAGCGTGGCCGTGTGCAGAAACTCCATCACGGTCGCCATTCTCAAGACGTTCGGGCGCGAGGCATCGCCGCCCGCCGCCCGCGTGGAGAGGAGCGTGAGCGCAGGGCGCACACGCTTGCCGCCCGAAGCGCGCAGGTAGTCGCCGATGTAGGCGATGACCTGTATGTTCGAGCGCGCCTGCCGCTCGAACTCCTCCTCGACGAGCGCGAGTTCCTGCGCGACGAGACTGAAGATGCGCCTCGCCGTCAGTAGCGGTTCTTCAACCGCCGCGATGTTGCCGGATGGATGCATGCGTTCAAGTGAGCGGCGAGCAGTAAGCAGTGAGCAGAAGTTTTACTGCTTACTGCTCACCGCTCACGGCTCACTTTCAGTTCGAGCGATAGTTCGTGTACTGCATGTTTATGCCGAAGTCTTTGGCCTTGAGTTTGGCGATCACGTCTTGCAGCGTGTCGCGGTCGCGGCCCGAAACGCGCAGCGTGTCGCCCTGAATCGCTGCCTGCACCTTCAGCTTTGCATCCTTGATGAACCTGACGATCTCTTTGGCCTTGTCCGTAGGGATGCCCTGCTGGATGGCGACGTGCTGCCGAACCGTGCCGCCCGCGGCAGGCTCGACGCGACCGTAGGAGAGGGCCTTCAGGGGCACGCCGCGGCGGACGAGCTTCTGCTGGAGGATGTCGTTCATGTTCCGAAGCTTCGTCTCATCCTCCGCCGCGAGGATCAGCTCGCCCTCTTCGAGCCGCACCTCGGCGCGGCTCCCCTTGAAGTCGAAGCGCTGCCTGACCTCTTTCATCGTCTGGTCGAGCGCGTTCTTGACCTCCGCCATGTCCACCTGCGAAACGATGTCGAATGAGTTCTGTTGAGCCATATAAAATGATGGGTGACGGGTGATGGTGTTGAGCAAAAACAGGCACGCGGCCCGACACTCAAAGGCCCGCCACTCGTCCATGTCTTTATAACATCTAAGGCCGGTGAGGCAAAGTTTGATTGCGCGGGCGCGTGCTGAAAGTTCGCCGCCGTTGGAAAGCGAGATGGTCTTCAGAGCGGCTTGACGCCGAAGAGTCGCGCGAAGTTCTCGGTGATGATGCGACCGAACTCTTCCGGCCCGACGCCGCGCAACTCTGCGAGGAAGCGCGCCGTCTCGACGACGAAGGCCGGCTCGTTGCGGCGACCGCGAAGCGGGACGGGCGCGAGGAACGGGCAATCCGTCTCGACGAGCATTCGTTCGAGCGGGACTGTGCGCGCGACCTCGCGCAGATTCAACGCCTTCTTGAACGTGACGTTCCCGGCGAAAGAGATCATGAAGCCGAGTTCGAGCGCGGCCTCGGCCAGGGCCGGGCGGCCGCCGAAGCAGTGCATGACGCCGCCGATTCCGGCATCCGACCACTCGCGGCTCAGGATGGAGGCGGTGTCTTCGTCGGCCTCGCGCGAATGTATGACGACGGGCAAACCTTCGGCGCGCGCCAGACGCAGTTGTGTGACGAAGACTTCACGCTGCACGTCGCGCGGCGAGTTGTCGTAGTGATAGTCGAGTCCGATCTCGCCCCACGCGACGATGGGCGAGCCGCGCCGCACGATCTCCAGAAGGAGACGCTCTGCGGCGCGGTCGTAGAGCCGCGCGTCGTGCGGGTGGACGCCGACGGCGGCGTAGACGCCTTCGTACTTCTCAGCCGACGCGACCGCGCGCTCAAAGTTCCCGGCGTGCGGGTCGCCCGTCCCCACGTTCAAAATCGCGCGCACCCCGGCAACGCGCGCGCGCGTGACCACCTCGTCGCGGTCGGCGTCGAACTCCTCGCCGTCTATGTGCGCGTGAGAATCAACGAACATGAGAAGCTGTTGGCTGTTAGCCGTTGGCTTTCCCGCACTCTTCAGTTGGGATGCACATGAGAAAGCTGAGCCATCATGTGTCCGAAAGAGCTAACAGCCAACAGCTATTTCAACCTCGCGCCGTTCGGCACGTCTTCGTTGAAGGTCGCAAGCACGGGGCGGCCCTCTGCGCCGACGGAGGCGGCGAGCACCATGCCTTGCGACTCGAAGCCGCGGAGCTTGCGCGGCTTGAGGTTGGAGACGACGGCTACTTTGCGCCCGACGAGTTTCTCCGGCTCGTAGTATTCGGCGATGCCCGCGAGAATCTGGCGCGGCTCCGCTTCGCCGAGGTCAATCGTGAAGCGCAGGAGCTTGTCAGACTTTGGCACGCGCTCCGCCGTCAAGACTTCGCCGACGCGCATCTCGACCTTCACGAAGTCTTCAATCGTGATGAAGCTCGCGACGCCTTCGGGCTGTGATGCAGACGCCTGCGCCTGCGCGCCTTGTGACTGCGCGCCGGGCGCAGTCTGCGCCCCCGTCGCTCCTTGCGCTGGCGGCGCTGGTCTCGCGTCCGCCGTCGGTGCGCCGGGCACGGCGGCCTGCGTCGCGTGCGCGCCGGAGGGCTGAGCGCCGGAGGGCGCTGCCTGTGTTTGTCCGCCTTGAGTTTGTCCGACCTGTCCGCCCTGCTCTTTTTCAGCCAACTCTTTTTCGATCTCTGCCATGACCTTCACCTTGTCAATGCGCGGGAACAGCGGCGCAACTTCGCCGATGCGCGTTCCCTGCCGCAAGCCTCCCCACTTCAGTTGCGTCGGGTCGCTGTGCCCCAACTCGTCCGCAAGTCCAAGCTGGCGCGCAATCGCCTGCGACGATTCGGGCATGAAGGGATGGAGCAGCACGGCGAGCCAGCGGATCGTCTCCGCAGAGCGATAGAGCACCGCGCCGAGCGTCTCGCGCTGCTCCTCCGACTTCGCAAGCTCCCAGGGCTTCACGTCCGAGATGAACTTGTCCACGCGCGCGATCATCGCCCACAGGGCTTCGAGCGCGCGGTTGAACTCGTAAGCTTCGACGCCCTGCACGAACTGATCGCGCGTGAGTTCGAGGCTGCTCGCCAGAGCCTGCGCGTCCGAGTCAACGCCCGCGCGCTTCGCAGCCAGACGACGGCCCTCGTTGATGTCGGGCGAAGGCACGACGCCGTCGAAGTAGCGCCCGATCATCGCCAGCGTGCGGCTCACGAGGTTGCCGAGGCCGCTGGCAAGGTCGCTGTTGGCGCGGTCGAAGATGATCTCGTAGCCGAGCCGCCCGTCCTGCCAGAAGGACTTCTCGCGCAGCAGTACGTAGCGCACAACGTCGGCGGAGGTGTGTCGGCGCACCAGCTCGATGTCAATCATGTTGCCGAGCGTCTTCGAGACCTTCCGGCCCTGCGGGTCGAGCCACATGCCGTGTGCGACGACGGCGCGCGGCTGCTCGACCCCTGCGGCCAGAAGCATCGCGGGCCACAGAATCGCGTGCTGCCGCAGGATGTCTTTGCCGATGAGATGGACGCCCGGCCAGAACTTCTCGAACATCCCTTCGCCTACTTCATGCCGCCGCTGATGGCTTCCGAAGCCGAGGGCGGTGATGTAGTTCAAAAGCGCGTCGAACCAGATGTAGATCGTGTGCTCCGGGTCTTCGGGGACGGGGATGCCCCATCTCACCGAACTCTTCAGGCGACTGATCGAGATGTCTTGCAGCCCGCCATGCACGAAGCTCCTGACCTCGTTGCGCCGCGCGTCGGGCACGACCAGTTCGGGCCGCTCCTCGTAGAGTTTGAGTAGCGCGTCGTCGTAATCCGAGAGGCGGAAGAAGTAACCCTCCTCCGACACACGGTCAACCGGAGCCTCGTGAATCAGGCAGAGCGGCGGGTCGCCCTCGCGCGCAGGCTTCGCCAGTTCGTCCTGCGTCTTGAAAGTCCCGCACGGCGCGCAGAACCAGCCCTCGTAAAAACTCTTGTAGATGCTCTCTCGTCCTTTGGGCGTGAGGTTGGAGGCCACGCGCCGCCAGAAGTTTTGCGCGGCCTCGTAGTGAAACGGCTCGGAGGTGCGCATGAAAATATCGTAGCCGCCGTGTTCGCCGTCGAGCCGGAAAGAGGCGAAGAATGTTTTCAGCTCGCCGACGACATAATCAACATGCTCCTTCGGCGTGCGCCCCTGCTTCGCCGCGCTGCGCTCGATGTTGATGCCGTGCTCATCCGTCCCCGTCAGGAAACAGGTCTCGAAGCCGCGCTGCCGCCTGTAGCGCGCAAGGCAGTCCGCGACGGCGGTCGTGTACAGATGCCCCAGGTGCGGCAGGCTGTTCGCGTAGTAGATCGGCGTTGTGACGTAGAAAGATTTCATTGGTAAACGGTGAATGGTAAATAGTGAATGGTGAATGACCGTCGAGCGTCACTCGACCCGGATGGTAAATCGTCAGCTTGGCGAAAAGCCAAACCATTTACCATTGACCATTCACCATTTACCCTCTTCTCTTATCAGTGCCATTGCCTCGGCGCGCGTGCGCGGGTCTTTGCGGAAGCCGCCGCGGATGGCCGAAGTGATGGTGATCGCGCCGGGCTTCTTCACGCCGCGGATGGTCATGCAGGTATGCTCGGCCTCCATGACAACCATCACGCCGACGGGTTGGAGCCCGTCGAAGAGCGTGTCGGCAATCCCCGAGGTCAGACGCTCCTGAACCTGCAAGCGGCGCGCGAACGTCTCGACCAGCCGGGCCAGCTTCGACAGTCCCACGATGCGCCCCGCCTTAGGGATGTAGGCGATGTGACACTTGCCGACGAAGGGCGCGAGATGATGCTCGCAGAGCGAGGCGAACGTGATGTCTTTGACGATGACCATCTCGTCGTGCTTGTCGCCCGGCAGCGCCCGGACGTGCTCGCGCGGGTCTTCGCGCATCCCCGCGGTCAGCTCTGCGTACATCTCCGCCACACGCCGCGGAGTCCTTTGCAGTCCGGCGCGCTCCACGTCCTCGCCCATGCCTTCGAGGATGAGCCGGACGCCCCGCTCGATCTTGTCGAGGTCAACCTCGCGCCTCAGCAGCTCCTCCGGGCCTTCGTCCGGCTCCGTGGCCGAGTAAATCGTCGCCATATTCCAACCTCGCTTGCGAACGCGTGAGAAATCATCCGGCGTTCGGGCTATGCGTTAACACTTCCGCACGACTGAAAGCCGCGCGCGCCGCCTCCTGCACTTCGCGCAGAGGCACGCACGCCTTCAGCGCGGCCTCGCGGCACTCTTCAAACTCCGGCGTCGCGCTGACCACGCGACCGCGCAGGCGTCCGACCTTGACGGCAATCCTACCGAACACGGTCTCGACAGTCACGGCCTCCCTTTCGAGCGCGCGGCGGCGCACGCTGTAACTTCGCGCGCCGAGCGTAGGCGTCTCCGAAAGAATCAGGTCGAGCAGCGCCTCGCGGTCTTCCAGGCGGCAGAGCACCGTGACGAGCACGCCGGGCCGATTCTTCTTCATCTGCACGGGCGTCAGGTAGCAGTCGAGCGCGCCGCGCGCGAGCGCCTGCTCCAAAACATGTCCGAGCACCTGCGGCGAAACGTCGTCCACGTTCGTCTCCAACACCGTCAACTCTTCTTCTCGTCCGCCGACGCCCTCTCCAGCGCCGACGCCCGACGCCTCCGACTCGCCGACCAGCACGCGCAAAACGTTTGGAAACTTCTCGTACTCCCTCGACCCCGCGCCGTAGCCCGTGCCTTGAAGTCGCATCGGCGGCAACGGGCCGAAGCTCTCGCAGAGCGTGGCGACAATCGCCGCGCCCGTGGGCGTGACCAGCTCGCCGCGGATGTCGGTCGAGTAGACGGGCACGCCGCGCAGAAGCTCCGCGACCGCGGGCGGCGGGACGGGAAAGCGACCGTGCGCCATCTCGACCGTGCCGCTGCCGACGTGCAGGGCCGACGCCGCGAAGTGCTCGACGCCCAAAAGCTCGAAGCCGATGCACGCGCCGACCACGTCCACAATCGCGTCCACCCCGCCGACTTCGTGAAAGTGTATGCGCTCGACCGCGACGTTGTGAACGCGCGCCTCGGCCTCCGCCAGTCGCGTGAAAATTCTCGTCGCGCGCTCTTTGATGGTCTCGCCCAGACGCGAGCGTCGGATGATCTCGCGTATGTCGGCGAGGTGCCGATGGAGGTGTTCTTCCCTCGTCAGTCGAACATTTGCGCGCGTCGCGCTGATGCCGGAGCGTTCAACGTCCTCGAACGTGATTTCGTAGCCGGGCAGGTCGAGCAGCGCGAGCTGTTCGGCGAGCGAGCGCGCGTCAACGCCCGCGCCGACGAGCGCGCCGAGCGTCATGTCGCCGCTGATGCCTGCGAAACAGTCGAAGTAAAGCGTCCGCATCAATAGCTCATCCAGGTCGCGATTTTTCGGTCGTCGAAGCACACGATGGTAGCAGAGCGCGACAGGCGAGTGTCAAGGAGAAGGCAAAAGGCAAAAGATGGAGGACGCAAGCTGCCTTCACTTTTACCTTTTTACTTTGGCCTTCCGGGGAGTGTCTAAATCCGAGCGGTACGGCATACCAAGCCAAATTCGCTGACCGCGCTTAAAGGAGATGGCTGCCACACGATAGTGCGGCTATGGCCGACGAAACTTTTCCGCTTATCAACTCGGATTTAGTCACTCCCGCCTTCCGTTCGCGTTGGCGTCGCCCGAAGCGGCTGCGCTATACTTTCGACTTTTCGGGCGGAGATGATTTTGAAGTCAAAGTTCATCAAGCAACATGCACGGTCGTAAAAGGAACGAGAAGCTTTGAACCTGATCGAACTGCAAAAGGACTTGCGCGAGCGCGTGCGCGCGGCGGCGGCGGGTAAATTCGGCGTCGAGCTTGAGCAAGTCCCTTCGGAAGTCCCGCCGCGGACCGAACTCGGAGACCTCGCCTTCCCCGTCGCCTTCGAGCTGGCGAAGCGAATCAAGCAGGCCACGGGCGAGAAGCGCAACCCGCGAGCCATCGCCGAAGAGTTGCGGCTTGAACTGGAAAGCGCCGGGGAGGTCGCGCGAGTCGAGGTCGCGGGCGCTGGCTACCTGAACCTGTTCTTCGACCGCGCCCGCATGCTCTCGCGACTCGCGGCGCTGCCGAGGGCGAAGACCGAAGCGTTTGAAAATTCGGCGGCGGACAAACGCCCGAAACGCATGGTCGAGCACACGAGCGTCAACCCGAACAAGGCCGCGCATATCGGACACCTCCGCAACTCCGTCATCGGCGACACCTTCGTCCGCATCCTTCGTGCCGCGGGCGAGATGACGGAAGTTCACAACTACATTGACAACACCGGCGTCCAAGTCGCCGATGTCGTCGTCGGCTTCGTTCACCTCGAACGGATGACGCTCGAAGAGGTGCGCGCGCTCGACGCCTCGCTCAACGACGAACACCCGTTCGACTATTACTGCTGGGACTTGTACGCGCGCGTCGGCCTCTTCTATCGCGGCGGCGACCCCGAAGCGAAGGAAGACCCGGAGCGCCTGAAGCTGCGCGTCGAGACGCTGCACGCCCTCGAAGAGGGCGACAACCCTACGTCTGCGCTCGCCGACTACGTCGCCACGCGCATCGTCAACCAGCACCTCGACACGATGTCGCGCCTCGGCATCGAGTACGACCTTCTGCCGCGCGAGTCCGAAGTCCTGCACTTCCTCTGGTCGCACGCCTTCGAGCGGATGAAAGCTTCGGGCGCGATACGCTTCGAGGAAGAGGGTCGCAACAAGGGCTGCTGGGTCATGCCGATGGAGACGCACGAGAGCAGCGACGAACATGAGGCCGACAAGGTCATCGTCCGCTCAAACGGCACCGTCACCTACACAGGCAAGGACATCGCGTATCAACTCTGGAAGCTCGGTCAGGTCGAACTCGACTTCTACTTCAAGCCCTTCCGGGCCGAGCCGGGCGGCCACACAGTCTGGATGACGACGAGCAACGCGGACGAAGCTGATGCACGCGCGCCGCACTTCGGCCACGGCGCGACCGTCTACAACGTGATTGACTCGCGGCAGGCTTACCCGCAGGAGGTCGTCAAGCGCGGCGTCGCCGCCGTCGCGCCACAGGTCGGCGAAGGCGCAAGCGTGCATCTCTCCTACGAAATGGTCGCGCTGTCGCCCGCCGCCGCCCTTGAGCTTGGGCTGGAGCTGAACGCCGACGAGCGCTCGCGCACGTTCGTCGAGATGAGCGGGCGTCGGGGCTTGGGCATCAAGGCCGACGATCTCATTGACCGGCTCGAAGAGAACGAGTACAGGGAGGTCGAGGAGCGTCACCCGACTTTGTCCGAGGAGAGGAAGCGCGAGGTCGCGCACACGCTTGCCGTCAGCGCGCTGCGCTACTTCCTTTTGAAGTGGACGCGCAATTCCGTCATCGTCTTCGACTTCAAGGAGGCGCAGACGACGAGCGGCGAGAGCGGCCCTTACTGCCTCTACGCGGCGGTTCGCGCCAACTCGATCTTTCGCAAGTTGCCAGCGGGCGAACTCGAAGAGGCGCAGCGCCTCGTCTCTTCAGCCGACGAACAGACGGCGGCGCGCATCAAGCAGGTCTTTGAGGGTGAGCCGGGCGACGAGCTTTGGGCTTTGACGACACTTGCGGGGCGGCGCGCGGAGGTTCTGGCGCAGGCCGCCGCCGCCGCCGAGCCTTCGCATCTTGCGAAGTACGCGTTCAGCCTGGCGCAGTCCTTCAACACCGTCTACAATCGCCGCGAGAATCGCGTCCTCGAAGAGAAGGACGCCGTGAGGCGCGCGGTGCTCATCTCCGTCTTCGATTACGTGCGAAAACAGCTCACCTCGGCGCTCGACACGCTCGGCATCGAAGTCCCCGAAAGAATGTAGAAACTATTCTGCCCGCAGGCGGCACATGCCTTGCTTCGTACTTGCTTCATATCGGGCGCGGGCTAAACGGATTTGCATTGTGCGGCCCGCCGTCGCCCGTCTGTCGAGTAAAATTCAGCTTCGAGGTTTCCGATGCTCATCGTAATGAAAGCCGACGCCACCGAAAGCGACATCGCGGAGGTCGAGCGCGTCATCACAGAATTGGGCTACCGCCCGCACTCCGTTCCCGGCCCTTCGCGCACGGCCATCTGCATCACGGGCAATCAGGGGCCTGTGGACATCACGCCCTTCGAGAACCTGCGCGGCGTCGCCGAGGCCATCCGCGTGACGAAGCCTTTCAAGCTCGTCTCCGTTGACCTGCGGCCCGAAAAGACCGTCGTCAAAGTCGGCGATGCCACCATCGGCGGCGAAGAGCTGGCGATCATCGCCGGCCCCTGCGCGGTCGAGAACCGCGAGCAGGTCTTCGCCGTCGCCGAGTCCGTGCGCCGCAGCGGGGCGCGTTTCTTCCGCGGCGGCGCGTTCAAGCCGCGCACTTCGCCTTACGCCTTTCAGGGTCTCGGCGAAGACGGCCTCAAGATTCTCGCCGAAGTCCGCGAGGCGTTCGGGTTGAAGATCGTCACCGAAGCTATGGACGAGCGCGGCCTCGAACTCGTGGAAAAATATGCGGACGTGATTCAGATCGGCGCGCGCAACATGCAGAACTTTTCCCTGCTCCGGCGCGCGGGCCAATCGCGCCTGCCGGTGCTCTTGAAGCGTGGACTCTCCGCGATGCTCGACGAGTGGCTGCTCGCCGCCGAGTACGTCATGTCCGAAGGCAATTACAACGTCATCCTCTGCGAGCGCGGCGTGCGAACCTTCGCGCAGCACACGCGCAACACGCTCGACCTCGCGGCCATCCCCGCCGTGCGCCGCATCTCGCACCTGCCCATCGTCATTGACCCTTCACACGGAACGGGCCACAACTACATGGTCATGCCGCTCGCTCGTGCGGGCGTCGCCGCAGGGGCCGACGGACTCATCATCGAAGTCCACGACCACCCCGAACGCGCACTCTCCGATGGGGCGCAGGCCCTGACCCTCGAACAATACGAACACCTCGCAAACGAAGTCCGGGCCATACACGACGTGCTCGCGCCCGCAACCGTCAGGTGAAGGCAAAAGAGAAGGCGGCAAGCAGCATTGCTCTCATCAACCGCCGATGATGAGAGAGGCGCTGACTGCCTTCCCCTCTTTTGCCTTTTGCCTTTTTACTTTTGCCTTATTAAAGCTCTCCGCTCAAAATCTCCGGCAGCCGTCTCGTGAAGGCTGAGCGTGGAAGGATGTGTTCAATGCCCGCTTCCTCGGCACGTCTCTGAAGCTCGGTCTGCACGTGCGAGAAGAAGGCGACGACCGGCACGCCGCGCAACTGTTCGTCAGCCTTGAGGCGGGCCGCGAGCGCGAAGGAATCGAGTGAGGTTGCGTGCAGGTCGAGGATGATGAGCGACGGAGCTTCCGTCTTCGCGGCGTCGAACAGCGCGTCGGCGCTGCGCGCAAACTCGACGGTGACGTTCAAGTGCTCAGCCGTCCCGCGAATCTTCGAGGCGAAGAGCATATCGCTCACGGCGGCAATGACGCGACGATTCATTTATAATCTCCATTCGCTCGAATGAAACTGCAACGCGATGATTTTGCACGGACGCGCGAGCCGCGTAAAGCCGAAGACGCGCATGACAGCCCCGCCGCAGACGCCAACGAGAGACGCACGCGTGCAGGAGTCCGGTGTAGAGCGCGGCAGTTTCGCGCCCGACGATTTACAGAGCGACCGTTCGGCGGGCGGCGAGACTACGGAGATGGCCTCGCAGCTCGTCGTCACGACTTACAACATACGCTACGCCGTCGGTTCGCACCTCATCAGCGGGAGCCTCCTCCGGCGACTCGGCGTCAGTCGTCCCGGCAGACGCGCGCGGCTCGTCGTCGGCCACATACGCAGGGCCGCGCGTCTGCTCTCGGACGGCGCGAAGATGCCGCCCGCCGACATCGTCGCCTTGCAGGAGGCCGACCGCGGGACGATTCGCGCGGGTGGTCAGAACGTTGCGCGCGCGCTGGCCGAGGCGCTCCGCATGAACTACGTCCGCGCCGGCACGCCGACGCCCGCAGACGTTGAACCGAAGAAGAAACGTTGGTGGCTCGATTTCGAGGAGCACATACGTCCCGGCGAAGAGGGCGACACGGGCGTTGCGATGCTCAGCCGCTTCCCGCTCAGGGGTGCGGCGCGCATCGAGCTTCCGTGGTCGGAGTGCCCCTGGCGTCCGCGGCTCGCGCTCGCGGCGTCGGTGCCTTTCGGCGCGCGTCGGCTTCACATCTTCGACGCGCACATAGACACGCACGCCACCGTCGAAGGCCAACTCGAACAGCACCGTGCCGTGCTCGCGCATGTGGACGCTTTGAGCGAGGGCGAGCCGGTCGTGTTGCTCGGCGACTTCAACACGCTCACGCGGCGGGCGCGCGACGCCGCGCGGAGTCTTCTCGAAACGCACGGCTTCGAGACGCCCATGCCGACGGACACGAGCACCTGGCGGAGCGGACTTCTGCGCTATCACTTCGACTGGATTTTCGTCCGCGGCGTGCGCGTCCGGCGCTGGGGCGTCGCACGCGTGCGCGGCATCTCGGATCACTGGCCCGTCTGGGCCGAGATCGAGGACGAGCGGTTTCGGTTTCTCACGCGGCAATGATTCTCAGATCGGTTTCTCGCGCGGCAATGATTCTCAAGGCATGAAGCATGCAGCCATCACGAGCCGAAAGAATCCCCTCGTGCAACGTGCGCGGGCGGCGCGCGACGGGCGCGAGAAGGAGCGTGTCTTCGTCGAGGGCATCAGACTTTGCGAAGAGGCTTTGCGGGCGGGCGTCGAGTTCGAGTTCGTGCTCTACACCTCTGCGTTTGAAGAAGGAGAGAGAGGCGTGCGTCTCGTCGAACAACTGCGGCGCACCTGTCCACACGTCTTTGAAGTAAGCGAAAGCGTCAACGAGTTCGTCTCCGACACGAAGACCGCGCAGGGCGTCGTGGCAATTGCCGGAAGACCGAAGACAGGCAGGGACGTTATCGGACTCGGCGGCGAGACGCCTCTGGTCGTCATCATGCACTGCGCGAACAACCCTGCAAACGCGGGGGCGATGCTGCGCGTGGCCGAGGCCGCGGGCGCAACCGCCGTCATCAACACGAAAGGCTCGACCGACCTTTTCTCTCCGAAGGCTCTGCGCGGCTCGATGGGTTCGGCCTTCCGCGTGCCGCTGTGGACGGGCGCGTCGCTCGAAGAGGCGCTTGGTTGGTGCGCCGCGCGCGGCATCAAAACCGTCGGCGCGGGCGCGGGCGCTTCAATCAGACATACTGAGATTAACTGGACAATCCCCCGCGCCGTCCTGGTCGGGCCGGAGGCCGCAGGGCTTTCGGAAGAGGAACTGCGCGCCGCCGACGAGACCGTCCACATTCCCATGCGCGAGCCTGTCGAGAGCCTCAACGTGGCCGTGGCGCTCGCGGTCATCCTCTACGAGGCTGCGCGGCAGAGAGACTTCGGCTCGGCGGAAGCCGGACTCTAAACGGCACAGGACGGGGCTGAAAACGGCTGGCCGCGGGTGAAGTCAAAAGCGGCAGGCCGCGCAGGATTCGGCTTTTCTTCCCACTTTCGGAGTTTGCTTTCCTTTCGCCTTCCGCATCCCGGCGAGTTTCGGCTAGAATGCCCCCAGCGTTATCCAAGAATTTTAGGTTTCCACTCCCCCGTTTCAAAGCCTTCGAGGCCGGTCGGTTCCGGCTCGCGTTTGTTTTCGTGAAGACGCTCCGACGATGAGTAAAGATAACGAGAAGAAGCGCGACGAGGCGCTGGTTGAGCGGCTGATGCGGCGCGTGCTCGAAGGCATGGGGTCGGTCGTTGACCGCAAGCTCGGACGCGAGGCCGACACGCAGTCCGGCTTCACCACCACGAAGCTCATCGAGCGCATGAAGCGCCTCGTTGACGAGCGCGTCCGCACGGACGAAGATGGGCGGCGCATCGCCCCGCATCTCTTCAAGCTCAAGGTCGAGTGGGGCACGCACTCGGAAGCGCCTCCCGAATTCATCAAGGAACTGGAGAGCGAAGTCCACGCCGCGGCCATTGACTACATCAACGACCGCCGCCTGCGCACGCTCGCGCCCATCAAGGTCGAGACGAGCGCGGACATCTTCACCTCCGGCATCGCCGTTGATCCGACCTTCGGCGAGTTCGAGGAGGAGTTCAAGCAGAAGGAAGAGGCCGCGCGCATCGCCGAGGATTTGAAGGACGCCATCCCGAAGTCGCAGGTCTCGCCTGACGTTTCGATCAATGCGCGCATCACCACGCCCGAAGGCTCGCGCGAAAAGAGCCTGACGCTCCGACCGGGCGGGCGGCGCGTGAACGTCGGGCGCGTGGCGGACAACGACCTTCAACTGGAACATCCGAGCGTCTCGAAGATTCATGCGGCCCTGGTCTTGAACCGCGAGGGCACTCTGCTCGTCGCCGACACCGGCTCGACCAACGGAACCTTCATCAACGGGCGGCGCATCGCCTACGGCGAGGCCCGACACGTAGAGGACGGCGATGTCGTCAGCTTCGGCGACGTGGAAGTCAGATTTAAGAAGGGGTGAATGGTGAATCGTAAATGGTGAATGGTTTGTCTTCTTATCAGGAGCGACGATTTACCGTTCAGGTTGTGTAACACTCAACCGCCATTCACCATTTACGATTCACCATTTACCAACTTATGTTTCTCGCAGACATACCTGAAAAACAGCCTGCGCTGCTCAGCCTGATTTACACGGCGGGGTTCGCGTTGCTCGCTTTGCTCCTGCTCGTGTCGCTGATTTTCGCGCGGGGGCGCAGGCGTTCGGCACTGTCGGCGGTCGCGCCCGCGGACTTGCCGCCGGAGGTTCGGCAACGCCTCGGCACGACCTCGACGAACCGCGGCCTGCGCGCGCTGCGCTGGCTCTTCGTCCTGCTCGCGCTCGCCGTCTTCGGCTTCCACGTCTACTGGGCCGAGTACGCCGCGGAGACCAACGACCGCTTTCAGGAGCTGAGTTACAAAGACCTTCGCAACCGGCGACTGTCGGAGTCAACGCTGCGCGGCTGGATTCTCGACCGCACGGGCCAACTCGACCGCGCGTTCGCGCTCTACCGGCGTGCGCCGAACGGGCAGATCGTGCGCGACTACACGCTCGATACTGAGATGGCCCAACTGCTCGGCTCCGACCGCGGCGACCCCGGACTTGAGCGCGCGCTCTTCGGCATCCAGAGCGAGGCCGCGCCCGAAGCCCTCGACGTTGCCGAGGGGCGCGACATCAAGCAGCCCGCGAACCTCGACGTGCGCCTGACCATTGACAGCGAGTTGCAGAAGGAAGCCGTCGCGCAGTTGCGCGACCGCCACGGCGCGGTGGTCGTGCTCAACCCGCAGACGGGCGAGTTGCTGGCGATGTACTCCAACCCCTCCTACAGTCTGAAGGCGGCGCAGGACGAGGAGACCTGGATCAAGCTCGAAGCCAACAAGCGCGACAACCCGCTCGTCAACCGCGCGCTCGGCGCGTACTACGTCCCCGGCTCGACCTTCAAGACCGTCGTGATGACCTGCGCCTTCCTCAACGGCATGCAGGACTCTGTCTTTTCAGGCTACCCCGGCGGCTACGAGGCCGAGCCGGGCGCGAAGCCGATCACGGACGACAACGGCTCGTGCGAAGTCTGCGGCCCGATGAAAATAGATCAGGCGTTGATGATTTCGAGCAACCAATACTTCGCGCAGTTGGCCGTCAAGCTCGGCCCCGAACGGCTCGCGGCCACGGCCAAGCTGCTCGGCATCGGAACCTACGACAACCCCAACGACCTCCTGCGCGGTCGCAAGCGCCCCGACATCTGGAACGCGAGCAACGATGCCGTCCGGCGGGCGCTTGCGCCGCGCGAGTCAACCATCCTCACCAGCCCGAAGATGCGCCGCTACGACCTCGCGCTCGAAGGCTTCGGGCAAGGCTACGCAGGCCAGCAGACTCCCTTGCAGATGGCGATGATCGTCTCGGCCATCGGCAACCTGCAAGGACAGTTGATGAAGCCGAAGGTCGAGTACGACCTTGCGCCCGCCGTCTTCAGTCAGGTGATGACTCCGCAGATCGCCGCCGAGGAGCGCCAGATAATGGGACTCGTGACGATGGGGCCGCGCGGCACGGCGACGAGCGTCTTCGCGCCCATCACCGCGCAGGGCATCACCTCTGGCGGTAAGACCGGCACGGCGCAGAAGGAGGTTCCCGAATACGACCCCAAGACCGGCGAGCCGAAGACCGTCAAAAAGGTCGAGCGCGACCGCCGCGGCAACCCCATACGCGAGTATGAAGAGATCGTCATCTCGCCGGAGAAACGCATTGACAGTTGGTTCCTCTGCATGGCCCCGCTCGACCGCCCGCAGCTCGCCATCGCCGTCATCGTCGAGGGCGGCGGCTACGGTGCGCGCGCAGCCGCGCCCATCGCCGCGGCGCTCGTCCTGAAAGCGCGCGACCTCGGACTGCTCGCAGCCGCAGGCATCACGCCGCAGCAGAATCAGCAGCAGCAAGGGCAGCAGCAACAACCGCAGCCACGTGCGACGCCGCGCCCGCGCTCGACTCCGGCGGCGCGGCGCAACAACGCGAACGCGGCGCAATAAATCACGAGCGAGGGGTTTCAGGTTCACAGACATGAAGAATCGGGCTTCCACACACTTACTGCTTCTGCTCCTGATCGCGGGCTTCGAGGTCGTCGGCTACGTCGCCGTCTACGACTCGGCTTTGCTGCGCGGCTACGAGCCTTCGCTCGTCGGCGCGGCGCGCGACCTTCTGCTCTACGTGCCCATCATCTTCATCCTCTTCTGGCTCTCGCGTGTGATGAAGTTCAGGGGCAACTGGACGCTCTACACGACGGCCATCCTCCTCTTCTCCATCGGGCTGCTCGTGCAATACCGTCTCTACAGCGACCCCGAATACGGTTCCGGCAACAAGGCCGAGGCGCGCGCCGAGAAGACTCAGGTGCAGCGCCTGCGCTTCATCAACCAGTTCTACGACGCCGACAAGAAGCGCATGATGGGACTCGACCCGACCGCGCCGCAACCTTCGGCGACGCCGCAGGTCGTGCGCCGCTCCGAGGTCTCGGTCGGTCGCGCCCTCACCTCTTCGTTCACCCTAGTGCCGCTCTTCGCCTTCTTCACGTTGGCCGCGGCCTACTGGTTCTGCGTGCAGGACAAGTACCTCGACTGGATGCAGCGCCACAGCTTCATCATCGTGCTGGCGACGCTCCTGCCGCTGTTCGGCGCGGTCGTCTGGTCGCGCGCGGGCAAGTTCGGCGGCAACATGACGCCGTGGGAACCTTCCAAGATTCCCTTCCTCATCGGCTTCGCGGGGATTCTCACGGCTCACTACCGCGAGCTTGCGCGAACCTACTGGGGCGTGCCGCGCGCGCGCAACGTCGTCCCGCTCATCGTCATGGGAGTGATCCCGTTCATCCCCTTCTTCGCCTTGAAGGACTTCGGGCAGATGCTCGTCTTCAGCGGCGCATACGCCACGCTCTACCTCGTCGCCGTGCGTCGCTGGCCGCAGCTTCTCGTCTTCGTCGGCTCGGTCTTGCTCGTCGCCGCCATCCTCGTCGTCGGCGCGCTCCCGCCCGACGTGCAGGAGCGAGTCCCGACGCTCACAACCCTCGCCACGCCCGTGCGCGCCATCCTGCCCGACCGCATCAAGCAGCGATTCCATCTCTGGCTCGACGGCTTCGAGCCGCCGCCGCCCGATGCCGAGTGGTGGAAGAAGGACTACGACGAGGAGTTGGCGAAGAACCCGCGCATGCGCGAGTTGGCCGACGAGAGTCCCTCGATGCAGAAGAGCGTCAACGTTGACGTGTGGTTCGACCGCATCGCCTTCCAGCCGTCGCAGGCCACCTTCGGCCTCGCCGCGGGCCGAGTCACGGGGCGCGGCCTCGGCCTCGGCTTCACCGAGGTCATCCCCATCGCCGACTCGGACTACATCTACGCCGCCATCAGCGAGGAGTTGGGACTTGTGGGCGGCGCGGTCGTCATCCTCGCGCTCATCATCCTCGTCAACGCGGGCGCGCGCACGGCGATTGAGGCGCGCGACATGTTCACCAAGCTCTGCTCGGCGGGGGTGACGGCGTTCATAGGCTTCCAGGCCATCGTCAACATGGGCGGCACGACGCGCGCCCTGCCGATGACGGGCATTACGCTCCCCTTCGTCAGCCACGGCGGCTTCAGCCTGATAACGAGCTTCGCGATGCTCGGCATGCTCCTGGCTTTCTCGCACCGCAACGCGAGCGACGCCGAAGCGCCCGTGCGGCCCTCGGCTACGGCGTCGGCGCGCGGCGAGGAAGAAATCCGAATACCGGAGGCGGTTCAATGACAGAAAACATCGCGGCCCCGCCCCTTGAGGTCGCCGCCATCACCGACCGCGGCCTGAGCAAGAAGCGCCCGCTCAACGAGGACTCGATGCTGACGGACAAGGAGCGTCACCTCTTCGTCGTAGCCGACGGCGTCGGCGGCGCGCAGGCGGGCGAAGTCGCCTCCAAGACGGCCATCGAAACCCTCGAAGAAGCCTTCCACGAACACAAGTCGGACGAGGACGCGGAAGACCTTCTGGAGATCGCCATCCAGCGCGCCAACGATTCGATCTACCGGATGTCGCGCGAGAACCCCGGCATGGCGATGATGGCGACCACCATCGTCGCGCTCCACGTCAACGGCCTGCGCGCCACGGTCGGCCACGTCGGCGACTCGCGCCTCTACCGTCTCACGCCCGAAGGCGAGCTGCGCCGCGAGACCGAAGACCACTCGCTCGTCGAAGAGGAGGTCAGGGCCGGGCGCATGACGCCGGAGCAGGCCGCCAACCATCCGGGCCGCAACGTCATCAGTCGCGCGCTCGGCGCGGAAGCCTCGGTCGAGGTTGACGTGCGCACCTTCGAGATCGAGAGCGGCTCGACCTTCCTGCTCTGCTCCGACGGCATCACGCGCCACATCCCCGACCCGGAGCTTTCACAGCTTCTGCGCCGCACGCCCGTCTTGAATGACGCCTGCGAGGAGATGAAGCGTCTCTGCTACGAGCGCGGCGCGGAGGACAACCTGACGGCAGTCCTCGTCCGCGTCGGCGATGCCGCGAGCTACCCCGAAGACGACGAAGAGCCGACGCTCGTGCGCGAGCGCACCGACTTTCAAAACGCGCCCACACAGGAGATAACCTCGCCGTCTATCAAAAGGCCCTTCGACGGCGCGGGCGCGGGCGAGCCGGATAGCGCCGCGCCCGTTGACTCGCCGCCGGCAGCGCAGCGCAGCCCTGCGAAGAAAGAGGCTGCACGCAAATCCGGCGGCGCGGGGACGACCATCGGCGTGCTCCTGCTCGTCCTCGCGGCCTTCGCGCTCGCCTTCTACGTCGGGATGGTCTTCGAGCGAAAAGGCGCGGCGCGGCGTTTGACGGGGGCGTCAGCCGCGCCTTCGCCCACGGTCGCGCCGACACAGGCCGCGCTCGAAGACCCCGAAGTCCGGTTCGAGCGCCTGCGCCGCGACGTTGACCTCAAGCCCGCGAGCGAGGCGGCGAGGATGTTCTCCGAATCGAACAGTCAGCCGCTCAACTCCGACGACCCGCAGTTTCTATACCTCTACGGTCGCGCGCTGCTTTTAACCGACCGGCAGCAGGACGCGTCGGCGGCCTTCGACCGCGCCCTCCAGAAGATCAACGAGAGCATGACGCCGCGCAACGGCGAGCTGAAGATTGACACGCTCCTCTCCCGAATCGCCGCACGCCTGCGCGCCGGCGACGAGCAGGCCGCGCGCGCCGCCGCCGCAGACCTCGCCGAAGTGATTCGCGCGCAACCGGGCCAGGCGGACTCCACCTCGAACTCAAACTTGAACGCGAACGCGCAGCCGTCGCCCGGCGTTTCACCGTAAAGATGAGCGAGCTTAAGCTACAACAGTCCATGCTCGACGGTCGCTACGTCTTACGCGACTGCCTCGGGCGAGGCTCTTATTCGGAGGTCTATGTCGCGGACGACCGTGATGCTCTGAACGGCGCTCCGCGCACGGTCGTCATCAAGGCGCTCAACACGCATCTGCGAGGCGTGCCCGACCTGGAGCTGGAACGCACGCTCATTGAGAACTTCCGCAACGAGGCCATCGCCCTCGACCGCGTGCGCCACCCGAACATCATCAGCCGCCTCGGCCACGGCACGGCCATTGACCTTCAGGGCCGAACCTTTCACTACCTCGTCCTCGAATACCTGCCGGGCGGCGACCTACAGGCGCTCGTCGTCCGCCGCCCTCTGCCGCTCGACTCGGCGCTCTTCTACCTCGGACAGGTCTGCGCCGGTCTCGCCTACGCGCACCAGCACGGCGTCATCCACCGCGATATCAAGCCGCAGAACCTCCTGCTCACAGCCGACCAGCAGACCATAAAAATCGCCGACTTCGGCGTCGCCAAGATCGAGGCCACCGAGGGCGCAATCACGCGCGTCGGCACTGAAGTCTATGCCGCGCCGGAGCACCACCCGCTCGCCGTCACCGCCCCGCTCGACACGGCCTCGCTCTCGCGCCGCGTCGTCCAACTGACGCCCGCCGCAGACATCTACTCGCTCGCCAAGACCACTTACATGCTCCTGACGGGCGAGTCGCCGCGCCGCTTCTCGCAGAGGCCGGTCACGTCTCTGCCGGAAGGGTTCGCCGACGCCGCGTGGGCGCGCTATGTCCTGCGTGTGCTCGAACGCGCGACGCAGACGAATCCGGAGAAGCGTTACCAGAGCGTCGAGGAGTTCTGGCGCGACATCAGGGATGCGACGCTGGCGCAGACGCGACCGCTTCGCAGGGGCGACGGCGGCGGCGAGAGTTCCGCCGGGTCGTCAGCGAATCCCGGCGAGCCGTCGAACAGTCCGGTCGAAGGTCGGAGCGCACGCGGCCTCTCGACGCCGCCGCCGCCCGCCCCGACCTTCGACCGTGTGCCGCGCGCCGCCGGCGACTCTTCGCGCCACCGCATCGTCGTCCCCGTAGCGCGCGCCGACTCGGCCCCGATTTTCGCACACGAAGCGGCAGGGGCTTCCCCCGCCCCGCAGGCTCCGGACGCTCACCCGGCGGACGCGCGCCCGGAAGCATATCCCTACCCCGTCTCCGCAGAGCCGCGCCTGTCCCCGCGCGCGAAGCGTTGGCTCGTCGCGCTGCTGCTGCTGCTCGCCTTTTCGGGGATGCTGTTTGCGACCTACCGCTACGTCAACGGCCTGCGCCGCGCACCCGTCGGGCAACAGCAACCGCAGTCGGATACGTCTGACAACGGTGGGCTGCTCGTCGGGCATGAATTCGCGCCGACGACGGATGTAAATTTGCGGAGCGGCCCCGACACCAGCTACACGAAGGTCGGTCTTGCCGAGAGGGGTTCGCGTCTCAAGGTCTTGAAGGTCAACGGCAAGTGGTATCAGGTGCAGGTGCTCGAACACGGGCGCACGAAGGACGACCCGGCCTCTTCGGATCAGGGTTGGGCCAACAGCAATAATCTCAAGGCGCTGCAATAAGTCTTCTTTTGAAGGAGTGATAACCGACAGTGAGCATACTCGACTCGATTCGCCGTTGGATTGACGGAGAGATTTCCGACGACCCGCTCGCGCAGGTGGACGAGCAGTCAAGGCCGCGCCGCGTCTGGGAGGAGTTTCTCGTGAAGGTTGCGCGCGAGGTCGAAGCGGTCATGCAGCGCGAGATGTTCACGCCTCCGGGCGGGCCGACCTACATTCCGCCCGAATACGTCGTCTACCTCTCGAACGAAGACGACAAGGAGTGGCAGGGCGAGAAGCGCCGGGGCCTTGAGCAGGGACTCTTCTACGTCCTCTCGGAGCGCGCGCGCGAGCTTTCGGGGCAGACGCAGCTTGCAACGAAGTCCTTCGCCGTCGAGTTGCGGGTTGACGGCACGCTCAACAAGGGTGAGTTTCGCGTCCAGCCCGTCTGGGAGTCGAACGAGGCGGGCAGCCACACGATGGTCACGGCTCGACCGGGCGAGGTGGCCGAAGCAGCGGCCAGGTCGGCAGACGCGCCCCCCGACACGGAGCAGCCGGAGAGCGAGGTCACAAAGGTCTCGGCCCGCCCGCAGGAACTCTACAGCGTCGAGGTCTGGCGAAACGGTGTGCGCCAGTCGGTCATGCCCGTTGCCAAGCAGGAGATCACCATCGGGCGCGGCTCGAAGTCCGTCACCGTTGACCTGGCGATAAAAGGCGACCCCGAAGTCAGCCGCAGCCACGCGACCTTAGAGCGCGACAACACAGGGCGCTTCTGGTTCACGCCGAAGGGCCGCAACCCGACCTTCGTGGGCGGGCGCGAAATCCCGCGCGAGGAGCGCGTCGAGGTGCGCCCCGACGAGAAAATAGAGATCGCCGGCTTCACCCTCCGCATCCAGCCGAAGTGAAGGCTGCCGGAAAAAGGTTGAACCCTGCCCGACAGGTTATCTCAAGGCAAATGAGCCGCGGTTTTATCAAGAAGGTTCTCGCCCCGTTCATGCTCGTGTCGTGCGCCTTCCTCTATCTGGCGGGCGCGCGTTTACCGGCAGGTCAAACACGAACGCAGCTCAGCTCCGACCTTTCGAGGTGGCGTGCGCGCGATTATCCCGGAGTCCGCTACGTGGGCAGCAGCGCGTGCTCGGCGTGCCACGCGAGCGAGGCGGCGACACAACTCGCCACTCCGATGGCCCGCGCACTCTCGCCCGCAGCCGGTTGCGAAATCTTATCCACACACCCACGCCTCGCGTTCCGCAACGGCCCCTACTCATACCGGATTACTCGACAGGGGGATCGAAGCATCTACACCGTGACCGACGGCGTCAACACGATTTCCGAACCCGTGCAATTTTGTTTCGGGCAGGGCGAGGTCGGGCAGACCTACGTCTTTCTGCACGGCGGGAAGTTTTACGAAACCCGCGTCAGCTACTTCCGCGAGCTTCAGGGCCTCGACTTCACGGTCGGCCACATGCACGCGGCTCCTCCTTCAATCGAGGACGCGCTGGGCCGTCCCATCGGGAGCGAAGAGGCGCAGAGTTGTTTCGGCTGTCACGCGCCCGCGGCGGTCAGAGACTCTCGACTTCAA
>DATARW010000039.1:0-106431 GCA_036263975.1 Pyrinomonadaceae bacterium | reverse complement strand
AGGGGCCGCCCCTCATGCGAAGGGGCGGCCACTCGACCTCTCTACCTTCCTACGGAACGCGGAGAGACGAACTCGCCCGAAAGGATGGGGAGCGATCCTCTTTGAGGAGGCGTTCGGGTTGCAGGCGGCTGTTTCGGTCAGTGGCCGGCGACGGCACCGGCGGCGACGCGCGCGCGGGCGGGTGGGCGGTCGTGGCGCGCGCAGGCGCGGGCCAGCGCCTCCTCGACGCGCGGCTCGACGCTGCATTCGGGCTGGCGGCAGACGGCGGCAAGCTCGGAGACGACGAGGTAGCGTGCGCGCTCCAGCATCCGCTGCTCGCGGAAGCTGAGCGACTTGAGATGGCTCAGGTACGTCAGGTTCTTGAGCACGTCGGCGACCTCGAAGATGTCGCCCGTGCGCATCTTGTCGGTGAACTCCTTGAAGCGATCCTTCCAGTCGTGCGCGGCCCCGCGGAAGTCGTCCGCCAGGTGACGGACGAGCATCTCGCATTCGCCGGAAGAGATGGGGGGACGCAGGCCGACCTCGTTGGCGTTGGCGACGGGAACGAGGACGACCGAGTTGGTCGAGGCGAGGCGGAGCGTGTAGAAGGGAAGTGACGTTGCTCCGATCTGTTTCTGTTCTATCTGCTCGATGGTGCCGATGCCGTGATTGGGATAAATGACTTTCTGGCCGACTTTGAAACCCACTACTCACCTCCTGTGCTGCAAAAAACAAAGCCGCGTTCGCGAGTCGGGATTTGGGACTCCCTTGAGGGTTCGTTGCGACGCGGCAAGCGCCGGGTTGAATTCTAACGAAAGTGTAACAAGCCGCCCGCGCGAGCGTCAAGGTTCAGAATTTCGCTAACAAAATCGGGAAAATTTTCTTGTCGAAATTGCAACGGACGCTTACCGTTTCTTCCATCCCCGTTTTCATCAATCGAATGCGGGCGCTTTAGTCACCCGTGCCCGTTTTCCTTGTGCCCGCCGAGTGTCCGCGGTTTGAGGAAACGGCCTCGACCGCTTCCCTGAGACGCGGCGCGCGCGGGTGAACGTAGATTTGCGTCGTGGTAATGCTTGAGTGGCCCATGAGCTTTCTGATCTCGGAGGCGTCGAAGCCCGCCTCGCCCAGGCGCGTGCCGAAGGTGTGACGCAGGGAGTGTGGCTTCAGCCCTACGAAGCCCGCCCGGCGCGTGTGATGCCGGAACAGATTCGACACCGTGCACGCGACGAGCGCGCGCCCGCCGTCACGCCAGAAGAGGCGACCGCCCTTCGCACCATTGCACAACTCGCGCAGGATGTTTAGAGCCTCAACCGAGAGCGGCAGCCCTTCGGTCTTGCGCGGGTCTTTCTTCCATTTCGGCTCTCTGACGAAGGCGAGCGCGCGGGCGAAGTCAACATCTGTCACTAAACGGCTAGGCGGAAGGCCCGCGACAAAATGGTGAGTTCCTTGTTGAGCGACGAGAGCTTGAAAGGCCGCTTGTATTTGGAGACGGCCCCCTTGCGCTCCCGCTTGTAACCCTCGACCTGAATCACGGAAACCTCGTCGAGCCTGCGCCCCTTGAAAGACTCGCTAGCGCAGAAGAGGCGCACGGCCCTCTCATCCAAGTAGGGCTTGGCCTTGTTCAGCCGCGCCCACGGCAAGTAGATGGTTTCAAGGAAGCCGGAGAGGTAGGGTACTTCTACCTTCACGTTCTCCCTGCTGTCGATGATCGAGGCCGCGATCTTCCGCTCGGCCTCCCGCGCCTCGGTCATGTTCTTCACCTTCGGGATGAGCCTGCGTATGCGCTCGCCCGTCGGCACGCCGTTTTTGCGAGGGCGGATGTCGGTATAAAACACCATGCGGGTGCGCTCGCGCCCGCGTTCGTCTTTGTACTTGAAATTTCTCGGGTATAGCATCGGTCTTTCCCTTTCCGCCGCCGGAAGGCTTCAAGGGCGAGGTGATTCTGTCACCACCTGCTCTGCATGTCTACGGTAGAAGCGCAGCCGCCCGCCCGGCGTGTAGTGGAACGGTATTCGCTTCTCCCTCGCCCAGTCGTAGACCGTGCGCGGGCGGACGCTGGAATTCGACAAGCCGGTCTCGATGAGGATGGCGCAGAAGGTCGCCAAGCGGTGGGCCGACTACTCCCAGGTCGGGGCGAAGGGCACGATCAAGCGGGTGGTGCCGAACGGGGCGGTGACGTGGGCGCTGCGTTGCGCCAGTTCCTTACGCGCCTTGCTCAAGCAGGAGCACGTGCGAGTCTCTTTGGGCGAAACTTAGGTACGTTAAGTTAACGAGTCTAAGAGGACAGTCCATTATAACTTATCTCTAATATTAACTTCCTTGCTTCTATACATTGAGACGCATCTATATCAAAGCCAATGCTGAGTGTGGCGGCTAATGCTTTCTCCAACTTTTGGTGCGTGCGCGCCTTCGCAGGGCGAAGGTAACTCTTGATCTTTGACCAGCACTGCTCTATCGGCGAAAAGTCCGGCGAGTAGGGCGGCAGCCATAAGACTTGCGCGCCTCGCCACCGGGCGAGTTGCTCGACTTAGCTCGACTTGCGGACGTTGAGGTTGTCGAGCACCACCACGTCGCCCTTGCACAGGCGCGGCGCGAGCACCTAGGCGAGGTAAGCGTCGAAGGCGGGGGTGTCTACGGCCCGGTGAGCGTCATCACGGCCAAGCAGCCCGCGCCCGAACGACAGCCTCCCGACTATCGAGGTCTGCTCCCCGTAGTTGCGCGGGGCCAGGGCGTAGACGCGCTCGCCGCCAGGTATGAGAACGCCGGTGCAAATACGACGTGACGCGAGAGTGTCTCTCGGTCATGCCGTCTTGCCGTTATGTGGTAGGACGACTTCGTAGCACGGCGATGCGTCGTCCCGACCTATGGCCCGAAACGTTTCCGGTATTCGATGGAGGAGATGAAGGCCTTGACCATCTCGGCTTGGACGTAGTTGCCGCCGAACTGGTTGAGCTTCGCGAGCCAGAACCGGTAGCCGGAGAAGTCGGAGTCGGGCGCGGCATCCGGGTCCCTCTGCAAGTAGCCGAAGTACTGCATCAGCACGAACGCCTCATCGAAGAGTTTCGCGGAGACCGAACTGCTCTCGGCGACGGAGCGCAACGCCGCGGCTTGCCCGGTGCTCCCGCCCCCGGCGCTGTTGAAGGCGCTGATGGCCGCGCCGCGTTCGTCTGCGGTCGGCGTCGCGCCAGTATCAGCGAATAGGGAGTTAACAAGTGTCGTTGCGTCCTGGCCGCCGTGGGCCGCTTGGAAAGTCGGGCGCTGGACGAAGGCGAGCGCGAACGCCTGCTTGTTGTTCTCGATCTGCGTCTGCCAATCACCCTGCCCGACGATGACGCCGCTACCAATTGACTGAGTGTCCGGGAGCCAGCTCGCGTGCTGGACGGCGACGGGCTTGTTCGGCAGGTCGCCGAAACTGGCCTTGTACATCTTGTAGACGAGGTAGCCGGTCTGCTGGAACTCTATCGAGAGGAAGAAGGCGGCTGAAGTATCTACCCGCTTGACGGCGCGGCAGTTCTGGTCTGTGCCGCACGATTCGACGTTATTCGTCCAGAAAGCGAGACCGGATGAGTCAGGCTCGCGCGAGAGGAAGTCGAGGTAGTGCTGGCGGACGTAGAAGCGCGTGTCATCAATCGGATTCGCCGTCGCGGTCTGCGTGACCGCGACGGTCTGTCCGGCCACGGTCAGCGTGCCGGTGCGCGTGACGTCGCCCGAATTGGCCGCCGCGGAGTAGGTCACTGTCCCACCGCCGGAGCCGGGCGTTGCGGACACAATAGTCAGCCACGGGTCGTTGCTCACCGCCGACCACGGGCAGTCGCCCGGCGCGGCTGTGACACTGATAATTCCGCTCCCGCCGCCCGACCCGATGTAACGGCTAGCGGGCGAGAGAGTGTAAGCGCAACTTACCGCCCCGGCCTGTGTCACCGTGAAAGTCTGCCCGGCAATCGCGAGCGTGCCCGTGCGCGTAACGCCGCCGTTGGCGGCGACGGTGAAACTAATCGCGCCCGGGCCTGCGCCGCTCGCGCCCGAGTTAACCGTAATCCAGTTGGCGTTGCTCGTCGCGGTGCGCGCGCAGCCGCCGTCCGCCGTGACGCTGACGCCGCCTGCGCCGCCCTCGACCCCAAACGACTGGCTCGTCGCCGAGAGCGTGTAGGCGCAAGTCGCCGGTTGATAGAGGCCGAGGCCGGAGTTGACGGCGGCGTCCCAATCGGCGGTGAACGTCCACCAGTTGGTCATGCGATTCGCCGCCCCGTTCGGTATCGTGTTGCCGAGGCCCGGCATGTTCTGCATCCAGTAGACGTACCACTGGCTCTCAGTCTGCTGCGGCGGGAGGGTGCCGCCCGGCCAGAAGTAATTGATGCCGCCCCACGTCTGCGCGCTGACGGGCTTCTTCTGCCCCGTGCCCGCCGGCGTCCAGTCTTCGATGTCGCTGTCGAAGGGGTTCGGGTTCTGGTAGTCGTAATCGTCGGCGGCGTTGGGCGGGTGGTGCGTATCGCCGCAGCGGCCGCGCACCCAGTTGAAGTTGGCGTCGCGCCCGACGAACTTCTGCCAGAACAGGGCCGTGTCGCCGTCCTGACGCTGGTTGACGTAGCTGAGCGTGGCTTCGAGCTGGTGGCCGTGGTTGTGAACGACCTCGGCCTGCGTGCGCCGGAAGTTCTGCCCGTAGACGACGTAGGTGTGGTCGTAGACGGGCAGGTCTTTGTTGTCGCGCGCGCTGTTCGAGACGTCCCCGGTCGTGGGACTCGACATGTTCGACTCCTGCATGACGCGGAAGTACTCGGGCCTGTTGACGGAAGGGTCGTAGCTCGGCTGCCCCGGGTCGAGTCCGGTCTGCCACACCCAGAACTCTCTGACGCCGAGGTCGTTGACGAAGTGCTTCGCGCCTATGCGTTCGAGGACCGAGTGCATGTCGGGGAAGTAGACGGGCAGCCCCTTGCTCATGTAAGCGACATCGCCCTGCGACAGCGGCTCGTAGATGGTGATGTAGTCCACGACGCGGTAGCCGAGCGACGGCCTCGCGGAAGGGTTTTTATAGCCCCTGAAGCGCGAGCCCTCCTCCAGCATAAACTTCACGCGCAGGTCGAAGGCGTCTATCCTCTGCTTCAACTGGTCGAGGGTGATGGGGCCGGGATCGAAGAAGTCCGGGTTGACGGAGGTGTCGAGGTTCGTGCCGTCCGTGGTCGGCAGGAACCTGACGACGACGACGGGCATCTCGTAGAGGCTGCCCACCGCCGGCGTCGCCAGCGACGCGGGGACGGCCTCGTGGGCGAGCGGTCGCGCGGGGGACTTGACGCGCAGTGTGCGGCTGGCCTGCACGCCATTGAGCGTCGCGGTGATCGTCACGTCGCCGGGCGTGAGCGCCGTGATCAGCCCTGTGCCGTCCACGGCCGCCACCGACGGGTTGGAACTCGACCACGACGCCGCGGCGGGTGGGATGCTCAGTGGGCCGACGCTCGTCTGCGCGGAGAGCGTCGGCGTCTTGCGCCAAGTCGGGAACATCTCGGTCAGGCTCAAGTCCATCGTCAACTGGCTGACCGTCACGTCGGAGATGAAGCTCTGCGCGATCTCCTCGGGCGTGCGCGCGACGCCGCTGACGCGGAACTCGTCGACCACCACATCGGCCTGCCACGTGGTGTTAAAGCTGCCTACCGTCATCGTCTGCGCGACCGCGGAGACGATGTCCGCGGCGACCGACGGGCGGGAGAATTTCTCCACGCCGTCGACGTACATCTTCACCTGTCCGGGGAACTTCCATGTGACCGCCACGTAATGCCACTGCCCGGCGACCCAGTCACTGACGTTAACGGGGACGGGCTCGTGCGGCCTGTTGACGGTAAACCCGAGGTTGCCGCCCCCGTCCTTCTCGAAGACGATGCTGCCGTCGGAATACTGCGCGTCACCCATCCCGAAGAAACAACTGTTCGACGTGCTGTTGCCGTTCCACTGGGGCTTGACCCACAGCTCGATCGTCCCTTCCTGCGCGTTGAAGTTCCCGGCCGTCGCGTAGCGCAACAAGTCAGAGCCTTCGACCAGCACGCCCTGCCCCTTGACGCCGCTTTGAAAAGTGACGCCGGAGCTTTGCGCCGGCGTCTCGCCGTCCGCGCCCGTGAGGCTGCCGTCGAAGGGAAGATAAAGCAACGTGCCGGCGGCCTGCGCGAGTGCCCGCGCGGGGGCGGCACTCCGGCTCGGCGGCGCGGGTGTGCCGGGGTTCAGGGCTGAAGATGTGGCCGGCCGGCCGAAAGCGCCCGCCAGGCCGAGCAGCGCGAGGACGAGGACGCATGCCTTCGGGATGCGGCTGTGCGAACATTTCAGGATTGACACGGCTCGACTCCTACCCAAGTTGAGTGACGGGTGATAGAGGTAATAAAGTGTTTATGCTCTTCTTGAGCCGATGAATATGCGACTTCTACCCGTCAGTAACTCGCAATTACCACATTGCCGTCAGTCGCAGCCCGCAATCCACTGCTGGCACTGCCGTAATAACATTGTGCCGTTCACGGTTAGTCCGCCTGTGGTCGGAGAGGTCATGCTGCGCGCATCGCTCATGCAACTCTCGTATTCTGCATGGTCGCATAGGCGCGGCAGGCTCATGGGGCGACTCTGCTGCTGGTATGTCATCCCCTCCCAAGGGGTGCCGGGCGCTCCGGGTATAACGATGAGCATCTCGCTGGGGAAGGTCACTTCCAGATCGCTCACATCGTCGCCGAGGTGGTCGTAGATGTCTGCCCAGAATCTTGCGGAAGCGGCGAAGAGGTTCGCCAGCGATGTCCAGCCGATTTTGCGCGCCTGCGAAGCGTTCGTCCGGCACCAGCGGATGTTCTCGCGCAGGAAGAAGGTTGTCGGGACGTTCCTTAACTGCGCCGCGCCTTCGCGGTAGTGCTGGGCCCACTGACGCCAGATACGCGCCTCTCGCCCTTGCCCTCGCCCCTCGTACCTGCGCGCAACGGTATTGAGCCGCCCCGCAAGCTCGTACAACAGTTCCGCGGCGGAGACTTTTTTGAAAGACAGTGCTGCCGCGCGCCCACCCGGTGTCGGCCAAGCCAATAAGCCTGAGACGAGCACGGGCAAGGCCGCCACTGTTAAGACTTTCTTTAGTCTCATCACTAACCTCCTACAAAGCTGCCTTCTCTCGCGACCGGATTCTGAGTTTTCGCCCGGCTGAGCGCAGTGATATATTGTTTGCTCGCTGAAGCGCCGCAACGTATCCTTACCCCAGCCGGGTATCGCTTTTGTACACGAAGGACTCCGGCGGAGTCCTGTTCCGGCGCTGAATCTTTCTGAATTTTTCTGAACTCCGAGCTTCCTCAGCTCATGACGCGCTTTTTCGATTTCGACGACTTCCGCGTGGACGCGGCCCAGCGCCTTCTCACGCGCGGCGGCCAGCCCGTCGCGCTCAAGCCGAAGACGTTCGACCTGCTGCTCGTGCTTGTCGAGAACGGCGGGCGTGTGATCGAAAAAGAAGAGTTGATGCGGGCGCTCTGGCCGGGACAAATCGTCGAAGAGGGCAATCTTACGCAGCACGTCTCTCGGCTGCGTAAGGCTCTCGGTGACGACCGCGACGTGCACCGCTACATCGTAACCCTGCCGGGACGGGGCTATCAGTTCATAGCCCCCGTAAAGAGTTCGGATTCGGACGAAAACGATCATGCGGAGGGCGCGAAGGACGGCGCACCGCCTATGGTCGAGCAGGCGGCGCAAGGAGCAAGCCCGCCCGACTCCGAGGCGCGCGCCGCACCTCCTCACCCCGCCCCGCCAACGTGGGTACGAACCCGCGGCCCGCGCGGGTTCATCCTCGCGCTCGTGGCTCTCGGACTCGCGGCTGTCGCCATCGCGATCTGGCGCGGGCGCGCGCCGCGGCAACCTGCCGGAGACGCAGAGCGATTCGGGTCAATCGCGATCCTGCCTTTCAAGACGGCGGACGCCGGCGGCGGCGATGAATACCTCGGCGTCGGGCTGACCGACAGCCTGATCTCCAGGTTCGCCCGCCTGCAAGAGGTCTTCGTACGGCCCACGAGCGCCGTACTGAAGTACGGCGGCGAGGGGCAAGACCCAATGGCCGCCGGGCGCGAGTTGCAAGTGGACGTTGTGCTCGACGGCGTGGCGCGGCGCGAGGGCGAGCGCGTGCGCGTCACCGCGCGGCTCCTGAGGGTGCGCGACGGCACGCCCGTCTGGGCGCGGACGTTCGACGAGAAGTGGACCGACATCTTCGCCGTCCAAGACATGATCTCCGCCGAGGTGAGCGAGGCGCTGGCGCTCAGCCTGACGGAGGATGAGCGGCGGCAACTGTCGAAGCGTTCCACGAACAACGCCGAAGCGTACAAACTCTACCTGGAAGCCAACTACATTATAGGGAGAGACGAGAAGACGAGCGCGCTGGAGAAAAGCGCCGAATACTACCAGCGCGCCATCGAGTTGGATCCGAACTTCGCGCCGGCCTACATCGGCCTCGAGCAAGTATACGCCGTCGGCTTTCCGCCATTAACGGCGCGGCAGAGACTCCTCAAGGTGAGGGAGTTAGCGCTGACCGCCCTGAAGGTTGACCCCACGCTCGGCGAGGCTTACGCGACGCTGGCCGCGACCAAGTGTCGCTTGGATTGGGACTGGGCCGGTGCGGAAGAAGATTACAAGCGCGCCGTCGAACTGAGTCCCGGCGACGCCTTCACCCACTCCAAATACGGCGGCTTTCTCGTCTCGCAGGGTAGGGTCGGCGAAGGGATTCCGCACATTGAGCGCGCGTATGAAATAGACCCGACCTCAGCCAGTGTCGGATATCTTTTGGGGGTACACCTTGTATACGCGCGCCGCTACGCAGAGGCCTTCGAGCGGTTCAATAATCTGCTGGTGCTCAACCCGAACATGCCGACAGCATACAGCGGGCTGGGCCTTGCTTACGAGTCTCAGGGGAGACACGCCGAGGCCATTGAGGCGTTGGAAAAAGCCGTCAAGCTCCAAGGATACCCCGGCAGCAGCACCATGTGGGGTAGGCTCGGTCAAGCCTACGCGCTGGCGGGCAGGCGCGCGGATGCGTCGAAGGCGATAAGCGAGCTTGAGAAGTTGCAGGGGCACGACCCTTTGGGTGGGGAGGCCCTCGTCTACGCCGGCCTCGGCGATAAAGATCGGGCCTTCGACTGTCTGGACAAGGCCGTCGAGGGTCACGAGTGGTGGGCCTTCTTCGTCAAGGTAGAACCCGGCTTCGACAGCTTGCGCTCCGACCCCAGATTCGACGAACTGATCCGGCGCACGGGCCTCACTCCCTGAGCCGTCTCACTTCCGCTGTCGCCTGAAAAATTCCCGTGCTGGCGCTGCTCGCCGAGGCCCTCTGCGTCGAGGCCCGCTGCCACCGCGACCCGACGCCCGAGAACACGGCCACGCTGCTCGCCCTCAATGATCTCCAGTTCGACCTCAGCAACCGGCTCTTTAGGGTCTTGAGCTACGAGGGGCCGGAGCCCGCAGACGCTTTCAGCGAAGGGCTGTTTGCGAAGGCGCGCGAACTCGGCTGCGACAAGGAGTGGGAGCTAGCCGTGCGCGACGCGACCACGACGTTGGTGGCGTGGCGACTCGAGGACGAGGCCGACGAGTAAGAGGGGAGGGCCGCTGGCGGCGGACCGGGATGAGTCGTGGACGGGCGGGCGGGGCGGTCGTAAAGGACTGCGGCCTCTGCCGGGTGAGAAAAAGGTCGGTTAATCAATCCCGGCCCCGAAGCAGACTTTGACGTTTTTTGACGCCCCGGCCCCCGACGCTCTGGTGCGGCGGCGCGAGAGGCACGCGTCAGCAGGAGGGCAGCCGGCCGGAGACTAGAGATCCTCCACGTTCAAGCCGCGCCCGCGCCACCTTCCGTCCGCGTCCTCGGCCGGCAGCCCGGCGGCACATCCGCGCCACTTCTCGGCCCCCCGTCCCCGCCGACTTTGCCTGACGGGAGCCTCTCGCCCGCCCAGAGAGTAGCTTGCCTAACGAATCGCCTATCAAAAGCCGGACACAGGCAACGCCAGCCCCGCCATCCTCGAAGCCGCACGCCAGATCAAGGGAGTTTTTCTACCACATCCGGGAGCGGGCGAGGGGTAACATAATCTTCCCCTAGTCCCGTTTTGGAACTCGTCAGTGGGAGCAGTCGGCCCGGCTTAATCCCAGAGTCCCGATTCCGGAGCACTTTTTCGAGTCCCGATTTTGGAACATTTATCTCTGGACGAAAAGGTGTGACGGCTGTGGCCACCTCTCCGCGCCTGCCGGCACATCTCTGACCCCTACAGCTACAGTCTGACCCCTACAGCGCACTCGGACGCCCGGACTGACCCCGAGCTGGCGGGGCAGGGGAGAGCGCCGGCCGCTGCCCCAGGACATGAAAGATCGTGTCGACGAGTACCTGCGCCTCGACGCGCCGCGCAGGATCGCGCTCGTCGCCGACGGCCCCGCCGCGTGACTCTTCCAGCCGCAGAAAAGCCACCGGACGCCCGTCCACGACAAGTCGCTCACAGCGCCAGGTGCAGAAGCTCGTCGCGCGCCGGGCCGACTACGCCGTCGTAGGGGAAGGTCACGCCGCACGATCTCAGGCGCACGGCCATCACCGAGATGCTCAAGTCCTTCCCGATTCAGGAGGCGCTGATGGCCTTGAAGCGCCGCGACGTGCGCATGCTGCGGGCTACACGACCGGGGTCGCGAGAACCCGGAGCGCAACCCCGTCAACACCTCCGATGGTGACCTCTTTGCCGAGGAGTAGGTCTTTAAGGTGTTGCGCCGCGACCTCGGTGTACGGCTGTCCGGACTCAGGGGGCTCCAGGTAGTTGATGCATACGGCTCTGCGCGCCCCGTCGGCGGTCATGACGGCGATGCCGTCTCCGCCGTATGTTTCGGTCACCCGGCCGTGAAACTTAACGCCCCCTAGAAAGCCCGGTGGAGGCTCCACAGGTTGAAGCACATCGGCCCGGCGGGTCGGGCCGACGCAAGCCGATTCTGTGGTCGGAGCCGACCACAGCCCGATCCCTGCGCTCCGTGCCTGCGCCTCCGCCGACTGGTAGGCCCGTTTTTCTTTCTCGCCGAGCCATAACTCGTGCTCTTTGTTGTACCGGGCAAGCCCGCGTCTGACGATTTCGAGGTTGATATCCTTATCTGCCAGAAGCAACTTGACCAGGATTCGCTGTCGCCCGCCGGGATTGGCCGGTTCGAGGCGCACCTTCTTGCCGAGAGTGAGATCGCTCAGCCACGACCGCGAAGCCGGGCCGAAACAGTCGTCTAGGCTTGGGGCCGCGACGCCTATGAGGCTCACCAGTTGTTGCTGCCCCTTACCGAAGCGTACGGTGACCGTGTCCCCGTCAACGACTCCGGTCACGGTTCCAGTGAGCGCATCTGCTCTTGTCAGGACAGGCGAGAGGAGAATGAAGGCGATTAACAGGTATGCTCGGCGCTGTGTCTTAATCAAGGTGGACTCCCCGCAGGAGATGAGATGGAGAATGAGGGTAGGAGTGAGTACCGTAGGCTACGAGTCTACGATTGCAGCCCTACAAATTGAGACTAACCCGGCAGAATAATGGCCGTCAAGATTCTAGTCGCGGTAAACCGTTTGCGCTTCCTTTATGAAACCAGCGAGACAGCCTTGGATAATTCTGGCGTCACGCACGTTCCCCTTTTTAAGGCGCATCTTCCTTCTGGTAAGCCCTGTACCATTCCGGGTTCTCATCCGAATGTCTGACAAATTCAATAGTGCAGCGGTAGTATTCCGGCACGTCCCCACGGAGCGAAAGACGTTCCAGCGCCGGCACGGCGCTCGTCTTGTATTCCTTGCGCCAAGCGCGCGGCCAGTCAACGACTAATTACGCGACCAAGTCGGAGGAGCCGGGCTTGCGGTGCTTGGAGTAGGGCCTCACCAGCTCCGCGTTAAAAGGGACGCCTCGCCTGGAAGTGAATGAGCGGCCGAAGGAGAGGCCGACCCACTGCTGCGCCTTCTCCAGCCTGGCCGCCTCCACGAGCGGCTCCCCGAGGTACGTCCGCGCGGACTTGTCCATGATGGCATCACCCAACGCCAGCGCGCCGCGCAGGGGGAGTCCCGCCCGCAGCGCTTCGCACATGAGGCTGCAACAGACGTGGAGGAACGGGCCGAGCGTCGGCGGGCTGAAGCGCGTCCAAAGCAGGATCGTGTCGCTGAAGTAGTCCTGCTCGATCTCGATGAAGCCGAAGAACGGGACCATCGTCCCGCCGCCGGCGGGGCGCGCGTCGAAGAAGGCGTGGCTGCCCTTCGAGGTGGCTATCGCCAGCAACTCCTTGTACTGGCCGTGAACCTCTTCGAGGGAGAACCTCCTGATCCGATCCTCGAAGCCGAGCACGTCGAAGATGGCCACTACCAAGTCCTGCGCGCCCTGCGTCATGACGGATTTCGCACCTCAAGATGAGATCGAGTTGAAGAACGAAGCTCACTTTTTCTTACGGCTAGGAAATTCACCCCGGCTGTCGGCGGGCACAGCCAATGATGTGCGGCGTTCAGCTTAAAGTGTCCGGGAGGCAGCTTCGGCGGCTTCACAAGGCTCACCTTCGAGGTTCTCCTGACCTCGGACGGTCGGGACACGCCCAGTTTCCAGAGGATGAAGTACGGATTCGCCGCCATACTCTGTTCACGCTCCGCGGCCTGTTTCCAAAGGGCGAGTAGCCCCGCCGCGGCTGCCCCCATGCCGGCGGCCCCCACCATAGGAAGCACGCTACTCGCCTGAGTCTTGACGGCCATTGCGAACGATGCCCTGAAAGTACCCAGCATCCCGCCGAGCTTCAGAATACTTTTTCGAGTGGTTTCGTGCTTCGCCGCCACCGTCAACTCGGCGATCTCGTGTCTCAACTCCTCGAGCTGATGTCCGGACACATTTTTAAGTCACGTAATTGCAGCAGTTAACATGATTTTGGCTCGGCCAGAAATTGGGCGCTTAACGACTTCAGCAAGGTCAGGCTTGAAAAGTCGAGCAAAACAGGTTTTGGCTGCACGCTTGACACTGCAAATTTGGTTTGCTAGAAGCGCCAGTAAACGCGGTAAACAAACAACTTCCTAAATGTGTCCAGACATCAGCGGTTAAAGATAATTACGGCTCAAGATTCATACCTCTGAGCAGCTTGGCATAGTTAGCATTGGTGCGCAGGTCATTAAAGATAGGGTCTACTTTGAGTGAGACTAATTTATCGGACTGCTCGTCGTATGCCTTGTCGAGCAATTTAAATGCCTCCCGATAGTCTTTAAGACCTACGTATAGCACCGCCTCATCGAACGGTGAAATGTAACTCCGGTCCTCTATTTGCCTGAGTTGGTCGCGTATTTTTTTGGCCTCTCTTACGTTGCCAGACAGGGCATACGCCCAGCCGAGGTACGGCAGGATGCTCGGATCTTCCGGGGCAATGGACTGTGCTTTGGTGATTGAATTAATCGCCTCATCGATGTTTCCTGACAGTGCGTAAGCCCGCCCCTGCAAGACGTAGGCCTGCGAATAGTTAGGGTCTATGTCTATCGTCTTCTGGAACTGCTGTATGGCGTCCGAATATTTGCCTTCATAATAGTATAAAAGGCCGAGGCTCCTGTTGATGATGAGAGAGTTTTGGTCAAGGTCCAAGGCAGTGTTGATCTGGTCGTGGGCCTGCGGCTGCCCCCTCCTCGCCAGGAACAACGCATACCAGTGGTGAGCCGTGGCGTAATTGGGGTCCAGCTTAATGGCCTTATTGAACTCCGCGTCGGCCCCGCCCCAGTCCCATTTATAAAAACCGGTTACATAAGCGAGCGACGTGTGAGCCTCTGCGAGATCCGGGTCGAGTTTTATCGCGTGTTGCGCGGCCTCTTCCGCCAGCGGAAAGCTATCCTTAGGTTTCAGGTACGAGTAATATCCGAGCAGGATGTTACAGTCCGCCAGTCCAGCATATGCGAGGGCGTAGTCCTGATCTTTATCTATCGCCTGTTTAAAATACTCACTGGCCTTCTTTAAATTATCCTCACCCCTCTTGTCCCAGAAGGTGCGCCCCTTCAGGTAAAGCATGAAAGCTTCGGCATTATTCGTGAAGGTCTCATTCACCTCTTTTTGTTCATCCGGCGTCAGGCCGAGTTGTAGTTTCTCGATGATCTCTTGCGCGATCTTGGCCGGAATGATGTGGAGGTCTGAAGACGTATAATCTATGGTTTCTCCCCCGATGCGGTTTCGGCTCTGAGTGTCCCACAAGTCAGTAATGACCTGATAATGGTGGCCCCCCATCTGAACTATCTTGCCGACCATCACGGCTCGTACATTAAGCTCCTGTCCGACCCTTTGCGGGTCGGCTGTCCCGTTGTAACGAATGACCGAGTTGAGACGGGCAATCTTAAAAGCCTGCACCTTGGATAGGCCTTCGATGATGCTGCCTGGAATCCCCCGCGGCAGGTATTCGGACTCATCGATCCCCGCGGCATTAGCTTTCTCGTAAGTGAAAGGTAGCACCGCGAGGGAGTTAATCCGCTTAACGGCAGGTTCACCGCCCCGGAGATAATAGAGAGAAAAAAGAAGGGCGATGAACAACACCGTGGTCACGGCAGAGCTCAGCACCTTATGCTCGCTTAACCGCGGCCAAGCGGCTCCAAAGCTCGCTAAACCCGGAACGCGTCGGTGCCGCCCGGTGCTCGGGGCGGGCACGGTCAGCGGTGACGACCCGTCTTCTGTCGAAGCGCCGGCGCTTTGTGGCGAGGACGCCCGTTCTTCTGTGGCCGGTGAGGTGATACGAGGCTCCGAGTTTCTGACGTCGAACAAAAATTCCGTCTCGCTGATCAGCCCGAAAAGTAGTCGGGACTTCCAGTTTAAATGCCTCGGCTTTAACTTCAGCCGCTCGACCACCTCGGTCGTGCCCAGCGCGAAACGGAATGAATACAAGCTGAAGTTTGAATACTCCATCTTCCCGAACGGGAAAAGGTAGATTCCGTTATCAAGCACCTTACTGAATATTTTGTCTCCCGCATGACGACTCTCGCACGAAAACAGATTGTCAGGGCTCCACAGCAATTTTATGCCTAAGTCCTGGTGCCGCTTTTTTTGTACGCGCCGCCTGATTAAGAAGTTGGGGACGAATTCCAACTCTATGTTAATGTCGGCCATCGTCTTGTTGATGTCGGCGCCCGGCTTTCTGTGGGCGAAGTCGAACACGTGTGAGGTCTCCGGCTGTTCCTGGGACGAGCCTTCTTTATAAACCTTAACCTTGAGTTGGGGGCGCAGCCAGAAAAGCGGCCTGCTTACTGAATAGAGTAGAAAGTTGATTATAAGGTAGCCGCCGATTTCAATGCTTCGCTCATACCCGGCATTGTTCAGCTTAGTCCAGTCGTAAACATTCCTCTGGATGTATCCTAGGGTCAGGAAGGCGAGCAGGGGGATGATGCTGTTGCCGAGTAAGTTCTTTAATGTGAAAAATTCTTTGAGTTGCGAAATCATCAGGTGAGGCCCCGGAGGAGACGGCTACGATGCCTCCCTCATAAATAAAGGATGATCGCCGGATCCCTTCTGATACGGATCCGACAATCACTCGGTCGAGTTTAGTATTAGCGAGAGGGAAACTCCTCTCGGTCTAACCTCTTCGGTGCCTAAGAAGATGACGAAAGGTATAGATGAAGGAGTAAAATATTTAATTGCGCCGGATGGCGTTGGGCAGGACACTTCCCAATATGCCGTGTCCTAAGACTCTTCCGGATGTCCCGCCCACTCGTCGTAAATCTGACGAGCAGAATTAATCGCGCGCAGTCAGCGGACTGCTGCTTCGCTCATATTGGCAGCAGATACCGCTAAGGCGTGGCCCGATTCGACGCCTTCGAGTGATTCCGAAAGGCAGTCGGTAACTCGCTCCAGAATTTCTTTAATCCTAAATTCAAACTCCCTTGCGGGACCATTAACACTTATTATACCCGAGCCGTACAGCTTTAGTTTGAACCCCTCGTACTCGAGTTCGACCGCCGTTATGGGCTCCTTTGCCCCTTCGAGTAACTCGCGCAGTTCCGCCCATCTGCCGCTGCCGATAAGTGTCCTCGTCAGAGTCCTGAACATTCTGTTATTCGCGAGTTCAACATCAACGACGGAAAAACCTACCTTCGTACCATTATAAATAAGGTCGGTCAGCAGGTAATCGGCCAAGACGAACCCGCGCGCCCCGTAAATACCCAGCTCTCCTGTCACACGATCAAGATCTTTAGGTTCTACGTATATGAGCCTGAACCTGCCACGCTCCACATAATACGCGGGAGCCTCGTCCATCACCCGTCGCGCCTCTTCAGAAAGATGAGTGACAACTTTTAAAATCTGGTAGTTTTTTGTCAGTTTCTGAAGATCCATTTTCGCCTCCCCACGCTACGGCGGTCGCTTAATCTAAGGGTGAAGCCGAGAAGCACTGAAAGGGCCGCCGCGTAAGAGGCGGAAAAACGTAAGGTTCGAGACGGTCACGAAGTGTGATCGCATCTTGGATGAGCCTGACCGGACCGCGAAAGCGCAGTCTATACTTATCGCCGTGTTCGCGCAAGCTCTCATTTGCGAGAACCCTGCCCGCCTCAGGTAAAGCTATTCGGGAGCGCGGGTGACGGTTTACCTTGTCAACCAAGGTTTAACACACCCGTGACCTGAATAGTGACGGCTGCCTCATTCCCCCACAGAGGAAATTTACGCAGCGTTGTGTGAAAAGAGCCAAGAACCGCCAATAATGCGCCCCTAGCCGGGACGCCTCGGTTCAGGAACAAATCTTATGCCGCCGCGGCTTCCGCCATTTCCGGTCGCCGGGCGCGTACGGGGCACCGCGACCAAGGGCTTCGCACTGATGCCCCGACGCCCATGGTCGAAATCATCAACCTTGCCGTAACCACCTTAGTAGACGCCTAATTCTTGCTGATTTCGTTAAAATCATATCCTTTTTCAGCCAGTCGCTCGGGAGGCAAGAATTAGCGCTACGCACCTGTCCGACATGACTCTGCGGGGAATCGTTGCCTGCTCGTCGTACGACATGGGCCCTATAGCCTAGCCGGCCTTTCGGCCACGGTGGCGGAAAGGGCTGTCTTTAATTCCGAGGCGGAACGGGAAGGGTAGCCGGACGAGCGCCGCAGCACTCCCGCCGCGCACTCTGCTGGCGGCTGCACTCTTAGTTTCAAAGACCTGCGCGTCTGACTGTTCGACCGGTCGGAAGTCTGTGGCCGGGAAGTCCGATGAGAGATTGCGTATCGCGTTCCGTTGCCGCGTTGCTGCGCTCGTTAGCCGGGGCGTGGAGGTGACGTGGTCAGTCCGAAGGGAGGATTATGCAGAGTGGCGGATGCTGACTACTCTTCGGCAACCAGACGATCTCCAAGGGCAGAAAAAACTCGTTGCCGTCCCGGAGACTCACGGCTTTGCGCCCCCGCCTCGCGGCGGGTTTGCCATTATCGTGTGCAATCGCTCCTGAAAGATCGGTGCCGCGGAAGGGCGGCGACTAATTCATTAAATAACGTGGAGGTCAGGGTTGTCAACGATTTCAAATTTATGGCCGGCGGGACCTGTACCCGTCTATGAAGCGCTACGTCTTTATAGACGGCTGGCCGGGGCTGGCGATCTCGAGGCGGTCCGAGTAGAGTTCGATCACGACGGACGTCCCCGTCTCGTTCAAATCTTGGTGGATGAGGACGTTGGCGATCAACTCGCGCACCGCGACCTCCGGGTACATGCGGATGGTCTCACGCAGCGCGCGGCCGATGATTTCGTTCGAGGGGAGCTGCGCGTTGACGTAGCGGATGAGGGTCTTGAAGCCGACCGCGTAGCCCTTCGGAACGAACTGGTCGGAGCGCGTCGAGAGCTTGCCCTTGCCCGCATAGGCGATCACACGCGGGGCCTTGCGTGCGAGCCCGTCGAACTCGTCCAAGTCTTTGGCGAAGAGCAGCGCGCCGAGGTTGGTGATGTCATAAAGCCCCTCGCGGGGGTTGACCAGCCTCTCGCTCGCGAAGCGCTCTAGCACGCCGGCGCGCTCGGCCGGGTAAGACAGCTTGACGAGGTCGAAATACCCTTGGGTGTCCAAGAGGCGCACCACATCGTCGGCCGACAGGCCTGCGGCCGCGGTCTGCGCGAGGAAGTCGGCCTTGCCTTCGTCGAAGATGCGCCGCAGCTTGTCGGGCGTCATCGGGACGAGTTCCTCGCCGGCGCGCATCAGGTACTGGCCGTCGAGGTGCAGCGGTGTGCCGACAGGGCGCGGCGGCACATGGAAGACCACGACGCGCCCCTGCGTGTGTGCGACTACCTCGACCTCCACCCGCATCTTCAGCTTATCCAGGAGCCTTGCCTTGACCTCCTCGACATTGAGGAAGGCTTGGCTGCCGACGACGCGGCGCGGGAGTTTGTCCGTCACTCCGAGTATGAGCTTCCCGCCGCCCTCATTGGCGAGCGCCACACAGTATTTGAGTAGCTTGGTACCGTCATACTAGAAGTCATCCCGAAACCTGTTTGAGCGCGATCACAGCACAAGCCAGATGAACCAGCGCCTCAAAGTTCTTGACCTTCCGCTCGTAGCGCGCCCCGAGGCGGTGGAAGTTTTGCAGCCACAAGTTCGTCCGCTCGATGATCCACCTGCGCTTGTAGCGCCTCAGCTTCCGCCCGTCCTGGTGCGTGGCGACTCGGTTGTTCGAGCGCGCCGGGATGATCGGCTCGATCTCGCGCTTCACCAAGAGCGCCCGCGCCGGGTTGCTGTCGTAGCCGCGGTCGGCGATCAGCCGCTCAGGCTTGTGCGGGCGGCGATTCTCTCCGCGCCGCCGCTTCACCTTGACGCTGTCGAGCGTGCGTTCGAGGAGCTTGACCTCCGCCGGGGAAGCCGCCTCCACGCATACTCCGAGCGCAAGACCCGCGCCATCTGCCAGAACCATAAGCTTCGTCCCCTTGCCGCGCTTGGTCTTGCCCACACGCTCGCCCCCTTTTGGCGGTGACGAACATGCCGCCCACGAAGCACTCGTTCCAGCGGATCTTCTTCTGGTCATTCAACTGGTCGAGGAAGGCGCGCCACAGGTCGAGCAGCACGCCGGACTCGGCCCACCGGCTCAGGCGGCGGTGCACCGCCGTCTTCGAGCCGTACCTCGCGAGCAACTCGCTCCACGGCGCGCCCGTCCACAAAATCCAGAGGATGCCTTCAAAGCAGCGGCGGTCGTCAACGGGCGGGCGACCTCCGCGCGGGTTGCGCTTGCGTTTAGGGAGCTGCGCTTCGATGAGCTTCCACTGCTTATCTGTCACGGCTCGCCAAGTCATAGACTTGGTAAGCTATCGCATCGCAACTACTTGTCAACCGGTTTCGGGATGACTTCTAGGTCCGCCGACCGCATCCGAAGAAACACCGCGGACGAGATCAACGCACGGATCGACCGCGAGACCGAATTGCGGGTCACTGAGTACGCAGCCAGGGGGCAGGAAGGGATCACGCATCGCATCGAAGAGTTAGACCGCGAATGGGACATGGAGCGGGTGCTCGAGACGAACGCCGCCGCACTCGCCTTTCTCGGCGTCCTGCTGGGCGCAATAAGGAGGAGGCGCTGGCTCATACTGCCAGGCGTGGTGACGGCCTTCCTATTCCAGCACGCGGTGCAGGGCTGGTGCCCGCCCGTACCCCTGTTCAGCAGACTTGGGGTGCGCACGCGTAAGGAGATCGACCGTGAGAAGTACGCGCTCAAGGCGCTGCGTAGCGAGTTCGACGCACTCGGCTCTGGCGTCGAACAGGCCCGAGTGTAGAAGGAGTGGTAACGGGCGCGCATATTATTTGCGCTGAGGCCGCTCAGGAGAAAGTCTTCTATCGTGTCGCCGACGCGCGACAGTCCAAGCGGATCGCGCCCGCCCCTTCGGTCACGGCCCGTTTCGTCCACATAGGCTGAAGCTTGTTGAACGTGTCGGCCGACATCATCTGTTCAGATTCCCGAGGAAGTCGTGCCAATCTATATTGACCCGCTCGTAGACCGTCCTCACCTTGACGAGGTAGAAAAGGAGCCGGCCCGACTTGAAGAGCCAAGCCACGTAGAGATACAGGAGACACTTGAGAACCAGCGCCGCCTCAATCATCGTCGGGCTCCACGTCTTCCAATGCTCGTCCGCGTTAAGGGCCGGGTAAAGGGACTGAATCGCCGCGTAGAGGAAGAAGGCGAGCGGTAGCCACGCGGAAGTTCCAAGGAATTTGCTCTGTATGCGACCGACGAACAATGCGAGCGTTATCGCGCCGACGATTCCGCTGAAGAAATCGGCTGCCCACAACACGCCCTCGGGCTCCAACGCCTGGCCCCACAACTTCGAGAGGCTGGGGGAGACGAGCGCGCACTCGACCGCCGCGAACAGTATCACGGCTGCGAGGCCCCAGACTCTAATCCGCCTGCTCAAGCGCGGGAGACTCGTGTCCTGCTCGCCCTCCGCGCCGGGTTCATCGGCGAGGTCTGCGCCGGCCGCCGCGCGCAAAACCTTCTGACCCTTGCCCCTGATGACCGTCGGGTGATTGAGGACGATGAAGCATAGAGAGATCATCCAAGAGTTACAGTTGTTGAAGACAGTCAGGAGAATGCTACTGCCGTCGCGCTGCCAGTCGAAGGCGTGATGGCTGGCCTGCGCTTGAGCTTGCACGGCGGCGGACGCCGCGGTCGGCAGGGACAGCAGAAGGTACAGGAAGACCCACGCCCCGAGGAGTAGCTTCCAGTAGCGCGAGAACTGTCCCATCGAGCTGAGCGCGCCGGCTTTGGCCTTACCCCACCTGTCCCAGTCGGAGTAGCCGGAAATCCTCATCAACTCGGCGTCGGCCTCCGGCGATGTGGGGAAACCTTTGCGGTTCCGGTCGAAGACCCAGAAGCTAGCTATCAGCGCGCCGGTGACGATGGCGAGTTGAATCCTGCTGAGCAGCCTGCTCGTGACGACCACCCTGTCGGAGGGCGTCCCGAATAGGCTCGGGTCGAAGAGGTAGAGTGCGAAGCAGACGAGCGAGAGCGCGACGCCCGCACCTATGAAGAGCTTTATGCCCAGACTCTCGCGCGAGCGGACTAACCATCGTTCGAAGTCCAACTCGTCCTCCGGCGGCGACGGAGGCAGCGGCTCCGGCTCATTCACGGGCACGTTGACGTAATACCCGCCGCCCTTCCTGTACCCGATCAACTCTCTCCCAACGTCCTTCCGCAGGTTGCGGACTTGCGTGTGCAGCCTAATCACGTAGGAAGAGTTGTCGTCCGTGGCCGCGGCCTCGTCCGGCCAGAGATGCCTGATTAACTCATCGTTGCTTAACTCCCGCCCGTGGTTCTCGGCGAGCACGCAGAGCAGGCGGAAGGGCATGTCCCGAATCTTGTAGGGCTGTCCGTTTCGCATGAGCCGGTAGTTGCGCGCGCCCTTCGGGTAGAGTCTGAAATCACTGAATTCATAGACGTACCTGGTCTGCTCAGAGGCATGTGACTCACTCCCTCCTCCTCTGCCTTTCGCGGGGTCGTGGGGATTTTTCTGCTTCTGTTCGTTGTCGTGAGACGACATGCTTTGGCTCCTTAGCGTGCCCTGAGAAGGCCACTGAAAAGGCAGAGTTCAGCTTTTCAGGCTCAAGGGTTCGGTAGTTCAGGGTTGTGAGATAAAGCAACTTCAGTGCGCTTCAGAGTGAAACGGATTGCTAGGCAGAGGTTTCACGCCTGAAAGGCAGTATTTCCGTGGTCAGTGCGGAGGATAGCATCTACCCTGACGACGTGGCAATGGTCAAACGGCCGACACGTCGTAAAGGCGAACTAGGGCGGCGCAGGCCGGGGACGACAGAAGCGATGCGAGAAAACAGACGGGAGGTAAAGTCACATGAAGGGACAGGCAGTGTTGTTCGTCATTCCGCCGTTCGTGCTCGGACCGGTCGGATACGTCGTCGTCATTCTCTTCGGGGTGGAGTTGCTGGCCCCGAGGGCGTGGATTGTCGTTGAGGACGTGTGGTGGCGGGCCGCCCTCGGCAAATCGTCGGTGGCCCGCGTGCTGAAGGACGACGCGCAGAAGGACTTTAAGGAATCAATTGACCAGTGGGTTGTAGACCGCTCTCTCCCGCACCCGCTCGCCGTGCTGCTGACCATCCTTTTCCGCCCCTTCGAACTCAAGCGCCTGACCGGGGAACTCCGCGGTAGGAAGCGCGAGATGATTGAGGAGATATTCGATTCCGCCGTTAGGCAGTTGAACGCGGGCTGGCTCGATGGCAAGGCGCCCGACATCCTCTGCGGCTACATCAGGACCATCCTCGACGCGGCCGACGAACCTGTGATTGACGAGGTGACGCGCCTGCGCGGCCTCAGCGCGGTAGCCATCGTCAAGTACGCGCTCGGTGACCTCATCGCCGGAAACGAACTCGGCGCGGAGAATTTCAAGGAGGCGCACCGGCTGGAGTCAGGCGACAAGTCCGAGCTGAAGTGGATCGCCTCCTACGGATATTTTTATTCGACGCTCTTCCTCGGTGACTTCAAGAAGGCAATGCGGCTCATGGCCGGACAGTGGAGTCGCTACTTCGCTTCGCTCGACGACGGCGAGAAGGAGGCGCTGAAAAAACGACTGTCAGGCTGCCTCATCCTGAACCCCATCCTCGCCGTCCCGCGCCACATCATCCTCGCCGCGGCCTTCAACGAGCAGCCCTGCTTCGAGCCGGAGTTCTGGCCGAGTTGCGAGGTCTACGACAAACTCACGCCGGACGAGCGCACTTGCCGCCTGCGTTGGGCGGAAGAGTGGTATGCGGAGGCGAAGCGCGTCTGCGAGGGCGAGCCGACCTCCCTGAGTTTCTCACACGCCTACTTCGGCTTCTATCTCACGCTGCTGCTTTTGGAAGAAGGGATGTCCGCCGGTTACCTGCACGAGAAGATAAAGGAAGCCTTCGACGCGATTGACGACACGGCTATTGTCAGCCAGTACGTTCGTCACGGCTTCACCGGCGTCTACCACCTTGTCTGCGGCGAGGACGAGAAAGCGCTTGAATGCCTGAGCCAGGCCGCGACCTACTCTGCGATCAGCGGAAATAAGTTCGCTTCCTTGGTTTTCAATTGCAGCCACGCCGTCGCCGCCGCGCGGCTCAACCGCCCAAGCCGTTACCTTGAGCCCGACATCGCCCACTACCTCTCGGAGGCCGAGCGGCTGGCCCGCACCGTCAAGCGCCCCTTCTACCAGAAGCTCTTCTACGGTGCGAAGTCCGCAGTCTGCCACCTGCGCGGCGAGACGGCCCGCGCGCGCAGGTTCGCCACCCGGAGCAAACACGGCGAGGCGGGCAATCGCATCCTGAAAATCTTCTGCAAGGACGGCCAGTGCCGCCGCGACGACAAGTAACGAAGCGCGACGAGCGCGCGGGAGGGGCGCAACCGACGCCCCTCCCGTCCCTCCGCCCGCACCACGCGGGCGGTGTTCAAGAATCCGACAGTGAGGAGGACTATTCGAGATGAAGACTTACGACTCGGCTTCAATCCGCAAGGTGGCCTTCGCGAGCTTTACCGGGACGGCCATCGAATGGTTCGACTTCTTCCTCTACAACCTGGCGACGGCGCTCATCTTCACGCAACTCTTCTTCCCGCCCGGCAGTGGCGTGGCGGGCGAGGTCAACGCCTACGTCGCGTATGCCGTCGGCTTCCTCGCGCGGCCCGTCGGCGGGATGGTCTGCGGGCACTTCGGCGACCGCATCGGGCGCAAGTCGATGCTCGTCTTCGCGCTCCTCATCACCGGCGGGGCCACGTTTGTCATCGGGCTGCTGCCGGGATACCAGACTCTCGCCGGGCTGATGCCGAGTCACCCGGGCGTCGGCCTCGCGGCGACGTTACTGCTCGTGCTGATGCGCTTCGCGCAGGGCTTCGGCATCGGCGGCGAGTGGGGTGGGGCCGTCCTCATGGCCATCGAGCACTCGCCGAGCCGCCGCCGCGGCTTCTACGGGAGCTGGCCGCAGATGGGCGTGCCCATCGGCCTGTTCCTCGCCAACGTCATCATCCTCGGGGTGCGCAGCCTGCCGCCGGACGTGCGCGAGTGGGCCTGGCGTGCGCCCTTCCTGATGAGCGGCGCGCTCGTCGCCGTGGGGCTCTACATCAGGCTCTCGGTGGCCGAGTCGCCGATGTTCGCCGCGGTCAGGCAGAGTTGTAGTAAGCTGCCACTGCGCGACCTGTGGCGGCGGCAGCGCCGCGACGTGCTGCTGGCGATGGGCTCGAAGGTGGCTGAGAACTGTGTCTTCTACATCTACACGGTCTTCGTCATCGCCTTCGCCAGGAGCCTCAAGGTCGGCGACAAGCCCGTACTCGAAGAGACGATGGTACTCCTCGCCATCTCGCTGGCCGCCCTCGTGACGGGCCTGACGATCCCGTTCTTCGGCCACCTGTCGGACCGCTTCGGCCGTCGGCTCATCTACCTCTGCGGCGCGGTCTTCGCGGGGCTGTTCGTCTTCCCGTCCTTCATGATGTTGGAGACGGGACGGCCCGGCTGGGTTATTCTCTCGCTGCTGCTCGCGCTCGCGCTCGGCTGGGCGGCAATGTACGCGCCGCAGGCCAGCTTCTTCTCCGAGCTGTTCGACACGCGCGTGCGCTACAGCGGCGCGTCGCTCGGCGCGCAGGTCGCGACCATCTTCGCGGGCGGGCTGATGCCGGTCTACGCCGTGGACCTGCTCCATGAGACGAAGAGCTTATGGCCTGTCGGGTTGATTGTCGTCGGGATGTGCGCGGTCACAGTGGCCTCCGTGCTGCTCGCCGCAGAGACCGCGCACAGGGACATCAGGCCGAAGTCGGAAGTGCGGCTCGTGCAGGCGTAGTCTATGAACGTCGGAGGCGAAATGTCGGGCGCTTACGAAGCGACGTACGGACGTTGGTTGAGTGACCCGGAAGGATTCTGGGCGGAGGCGGCGGACGCGGTCTTCTGGCACCGGAAGTATGAGAAGGTGCTCGATGCTTCGCGTCCGCCATTCTACCGCTGGTTCACGGGCGGGTTAGTCAACAGTTGCTACAACGCGCTCGACGCGCACGTGCTCAACGGACGCGGCGGACAGCCCGCGCTCATCTACGACAGCACCGCCACCTCCGCCGTCCGCGTCTACACCTACCGTCAGCTGCTCGACGAAGTGGCGCGCTTCGCGGGCGTGCTTCTTGAAGAGGGAGTCGGGCGCGGCGACCGCGTCATCATCTACATGCCGATGGTGCCTGAGGCGGTCATCGCCATGCTGGCCTGCGCGCGTGTCGGGGCTGTCCACTCAGTCGTATTCGGCGGGTTCGCGGCTGCGGAGTTGGCCGCGCGCATCAAGGACGCTCAACCCAAACTCGTCGTCAGCGCCTCGTGCGGCATCGAGCCGGGCGGCATTGTACCTTACAAGCCGCTCCTCGACAGAGCGATTGAGTTGGCCGGGGCCGAGTCGTTGCGCTGCGTCATCCTTCAGCGAGCGCAACTTGAAGCGACACTCGCGCGCGGGCGCGACGCCGATTGGTCAGAGCTGATGTCACGCGCGCGGCCCGCGGACTGTGTAACGGTCGCCTCCGACGACCCGCTCTACATCCTCTACACCTCCGGGACGACGGGCTTGCCCAAGGGCGTCGTGCGTGACAACGGCGGCCACCTCGTCGCGCTCAAGTGGAGCATGAGGCACATCTACGGCATCGAGCCGGGCGAGGTCTTCTGGGCGGCCTCCGATTTAGGGTGGGCCGTTGGCCACTCATACATCGTCTACGGCCCGCTCTTCCACGGCTGCACGACCGTCCTCTACGAAGGGAAGCCGGTCGGCATGCCCGACGCCGGGGCGTTCTGGCGCGTCATCTCCGACCACGGGGTGAGAGTCCTCTTCACCGCGCCGACTGCCTTGCGCGCCATCAGGCGCGAAGACCCCGAGGGCAAGCACATCCGCCGATATAACTTGAGCCACTTTCGCGCGCTCTTCCTCGCTGGCGAGCGTTGCGACTCGTCCACACTGCTCTGGGCGGAGCAACAGCTCGGCGTCCCGGTCGTAGACCATTGGTGGCAAACGGAGACGGGCTGGCCGGTGGGTGCTACCTGCGTCGGGCTGGGAGACGCGCACATCAAACCCGGCTCCTGCGGGCGGCCCGTGCCCGGCTACGATGTGCGCGTGCTCGATGATGAAGGGCTTGAGGTGCCCGCAGGCCGGACGGGCAACGTGGTTATCAAACTTCCACTCCCGCCCGGCTCCCTGACGACTCTGTGGCAGAACGAAGCAGGCTATCTGGAGTCTTACCTAAATTCATACCCCGGTTACTACAAAACGGCCGACGCGGGCTACAAGGACGGCGACGGAAACCTCTGGATCATGGGGCGCACGGACGACATTATCAACATCGCCGGGCACCGCTTTTCTACCGGTGCGATAGAGGAAGTGCTTGCCATACACGCGGACATTGCTGAGTGCGCCGTGGTGGGCGTGGTCGACGAGATCAAAGGTGAAGTCCCTCTGGGACTCGTCGTGCTGAAAGCAAACGCTACACGGCCACATGAAGAGGTCATCGCGGAGTTGGTCAGGATGGTGCGCGAGGAGATAGGCCCCGTTGCGTCGTTTAAAGCGGCGACAGTCGTGCGGCGGCTGCCTAAAACTCGCTCAGGTAAAATCGTGCGCGGCGTCATAAAGAGAATTGCTGATGGTAAAGACTACCGCATCCCCCCGACTATCGATGACCCTGCCATCTTTGACGAGATCGCGGTAAACTTGGCTGCTCTCGGCTATCCGCGCAGATAAGTTGACCCCGAGCCAAATGTACATCAAGTTCCGGATCTGATGAGGGTCTCAAATGTCGGGGCGAGATGGCCCGGCCCTGCTATTTGGATCCGCAAAGGAGACGGACGTGAACACTTTAGTTCCACCTGAGGCCGACGCAAGCATTAAATCGTACCGACCGACATTGGTGATGACATCATCTCCACAGCCATTGTCCGTCCCTTCCTATGCTCGCTAGGCTCGCGTCCTGACTTTAGAACTCATCGGCCGCATGAAGCCTTCGGACGCAGATCGCTGGTGTGCCCGCGACGGCAGTGAAAATGCAAAGAGTTCCCAAGCCATTGATGCAACTTGCCAGAAAGGGTTTTCTTCGAGTGGTTGGTGGGCGCTTGGTGGGATTGCGTGTCGAGTCGTGCGGGTAATTGCGGTGCTTTGACGGCGACTGTGGGTTGAAATATCCGCAATTATTCGCTCAGAGCCTCTGGGTGATGGCATTTGGTGGGACTCGAAAACCGGAGTGGTCGAAAGGCCACCGCGGGTCCGAATCCCGCCCATTCCTTGGGCACACAGCCTAGTGTTGGTTGGCGACATCTTACCCTTTCAGGAGTTCTTTATTCCTTATCTCGGATTGACGTTAATTACATTTGCCGAGATCCATATCGTAGAGCATTTCGCGTGGGGTACATAAACGCCTTTCCTTAGACCGCGGCCCTGTGTTCATGCGGTTTTGTGGAGGAAAAAGTTGATCGGGCTGTTCTCTGGAGTTCATAACCCCACGCTCTCAAGATTACAACAAGTCATCGCCCTGAAGCTTCAAACCTGCGCGAGCCTTCGGCTATCGCGCCCGGCCGCTTCAACCCTTCGTCTTCGACCAGCGTCTTCACGGGCATAACTGCCACCCTTTACAACACGCGGCGGATGCTTGTGTCCAAATAGTGTCCGCGAACTCTGACACGAACCGACACGAATCGAAACCCGTTCAGCCTTCCGGCGGCGTAAGCAGCGTAACGATGTGTTAAGGGAGGAAAAGGAACGTAAGGGAGCAGAATCTTCCTAGTCGAAATTGCAACAGCGCGGGTGATACCGCCGCGAGAAAACGTTCGACGCGCGTTCGCCGCTCCGCCAGCCGAAGCGCGGTCAATGAGGCTCGCGCACCGCTGTTCAAGGCTCTTGTCTGGCGGGCAGCTCGACGGTGAAGGCCGAGCCTTCGCCGGGCGCGGAGCGGACGGTGGCCTCGCCTCCATGCGCGCGCGCGAGGTGCTTGACGATGGCGAGGCCGAGGCCAGTGCCGCCGAGGGCGCGCGAGCGCGCGCGGTCAACGCGGTAGAAGCGCTCGAAGATGCGCGGCAGGTGTTCGGGTGCGATGCCTTCGCCCGTGTCGCGGACGATGATGCGGTCGCGGCCCCCGCTGCGCTCGTGTGTGACGACGACCTCGCCGCCCTCTCGGTTGAATTTGACGGCGTTGTCCAGGAGGTTCGTCAGCATCTGTTCGAGCCGGCGCGCGTCGGCGCGGACGAGTACGTCCGTGGGGACTTCGCTGCGAAGCGAGATGCGTCGCTCTGCGGCGTGCGACGCGAGCGCCGTGAAGCATTCGCCGACGAGTGACGCGAGGCGCACGTCTCTGGTTTCGACCGATACGGTGCCGGCCTCGATGGCCGACAGTTCAAGGATGTCGTTGATGAGGACGTGCATGCGCTCGGCGTTGCGGCGAATGACGGAGAGGAAGCGGCGGCTGTTCTCCCGGTCTTCGTCGGCACCGTTTTCGAGCGTCTCGACGAAGGTGATGATGGCCGTCAGAGGCGTGCGCAGTTCGTGCGAGACGTTGGAGAGGAACTCCTGCCGGACACGTTCGAGACGTTCGAGCCGTGTGATGTCGAAGAAGACGCCGACCGCGCCGCGCACATCGCTGCCGTAGACGACCTCGCGCTGGCGCAGGGGCGCGACGTGCAGATCGTAAACCCTCCGTTCAGTGCCGCGCGTCGTCTCGACCTTGACCTCGGCCCGCACCCCGCGCGCGACCGCCGCGGCGAACGCCGAGTAGATGGACGGGTTTCGCGTCAGGTCGCTCAGCCGCCGCGCGCCGAGCGAGTCGGCTCCGTCGGAGCGGAAGATGTCGCGCGCCGAGTTGTTCGACGCCACGACGCGCATCGCGCTGTCAATGACGAGCACGCCCTCGCGCATGCTGTCCATCGTCACTTCCAGCAGCGCCGCCGCCGGCACCTCGCCCGCGGCGACCGCGGCGGCCACGTTCGGCGTCGTCGCCTCCGGCAGCCTCGCCTCGGAGAGCGCACGCTCCGCCCCTTCAGACGCCCCCGCCGGGCGGACGAGCCGCGCGGCGGCGAACCCCGCCAGCGCCGAGCCGAGCGAGAAGAGCGCCAACACCGGACTCCACGCGTAGAGCGCCGCGCACGCCAGAAGCGCGAGGCCGAGCATGATGGCAATGGAGAGTGACGGGCGCATAATCACGACTGTCTTCGATTATAGTCGAGCCTTCCCCAAGTTCCATTAACCACAGACCCCAAGTTCCATTAACCACAAAGGCACAGAGGGCACTGAGATGACACAGAGAACTCAAATCCCTCTGTGCATCCTCGGTGCTCTCTGTGCCTCTGTGGTTAATCCGGCGCGGCAGGCTTTGAGTCTGAATTGAAAAGGGCGAGGCCGCCCGTCACTCGCTGCCGGTCGCTTCCCTTACTCGCTGGTCGCTTCCCTTTTGTCGGAGCAGCCGGTGAAGCGGTAGCCGACGCCGACGACCGTCTCGATTGCGTCGCCGCAGGGGCCGAGCTTCTGGCGCAGGCGGCGGATGTGCACGTCGAGCGTGCGCGTGTCGCCGTAGTAGTCGTAGCCCCAGACGTTGTCGAGAAGCTGCTGGCGCGTGGCGACGCGGCCCGCGGCGCGCACGAGCGTCGTGAGCAGGGAGAACTCCTTGCGCGTGAGCTTGACCGCTGCACCGTCGCAGGTGGCACGCATGTCGTCGAAGTCTATCGAGAGACGCGCGTCCTCGTAGCGCGGCGAGACGGACTCGTCGGCGCGGCGCAGGACGGCGCGCACCCTCGCCAGCAGCTCGCGCACGGAGAAGGGCTTCGAGATGTAGTCGTCCGCGCCGAGGTCGAGGCCCGCAACGCGGTCGGCCTCACTCGTGCGCGCCGTGAGCATGATGATGGGCGTGCGGCGCGTCTGCGGCTCGCGGCGCAGACGCCGGCACAGCTCCGTCCCGGACATGCCGGGCAGCATCAGGTCGAGGATGATAAGCGCGGGCGGGTTCCGTGTGTCGAGCGCCGCCTGCAATCCCTGCTCGCCCGTGAGCGCCACGCGCGTCTCCAGCCCCTCGCGCTCCAGGTTGTACTTCAGCCCTTCGGCGATGTCCGGGTCGTCTTCGACGATCACTACGCGTCTGGTCATAAGAGTCAGGCCGTCGGCCCGCGGGATGTTCGAGAGTCAAGTCGTCGGCAAAGCAGGCTGTAAGGTTATCACAACTGCGCCCGGCGCGTGGACGCGCGCGCCGCCCAAGAGCTTCGTCAAGCGGCTTCTTATCCCAGGATGCAATTGAAGGAGGGTTTCAGAGTTCAAGCTTTGGCTTGCCGTCCTCGACGGGGGAGCAAGCCAAAGCTTGAACTCCGAACCATGCCCCCTTACCAACCCGGTATTAGAAACTCAGGCGCAGCGCGAACTGAATCTGGCGGTTCGTGCCGAGGCCGACCACGCGCTCGACCGTCTGGCGCAGGAGGCCGAAGGACGCGCCCGCAGCCGACTGCGTGTAGGCTTGTCCGGGCTGCTGCCCCGCGCCGAGCACGAAGCCGCCCGCCGCCGGATTGAAGTTGAGCGACGGCAACGCGACGTTGAGCGTCGAGGACGGGTTGGCGAAGTTCGCGTGGTTGAAGACGTTGAAAATCTCCGTGCGGAATTCGAGCCTGACGGTCTCGGTCACGGGGATGCGCTTGCTCAAGATCAGGTCTGACTGCCAGAAGCCGGGAAGGCGTTGTAGCTGTCCGAGCCGCCGCTCGTCTTGAAGTCAACTTCGGCGAAGGGGTTCTGCACCCAAGATGCGGATTTTCAAGATTGACGGCGAGTTCATTCGTCAGGCGAAAGCCGACGGCGTGCCGCTGGAGGTTGAAAAGCTGGTGCAAAAACGCATCGGCGTTTGGGGCAAGTGATTCGCTTGACCGCCCGCCTTCGCTTGAGAGAAATCTACAGAAGCTCATCGCTTTCGGCGGTCTCACGCCGGAGTTGCGCTGCGCTCCCTCCGTCCTCACCGAAAGCCGCTTCGAGTCCGAGGCACTGAAAAAAACAGAGCCGCGCGGCCAACGCGCCTCCGACCGCGAGAGAATTTGCGGGGCGGTCGCGCGATAAGGTAGTCTCACCAGCGTGCCTCGCTCGACACATGGAAGCCTGCGCCGGACGGCGCAAAAACGTCTCCTGCTTTTGCTGGCCGCCGTCGCCCTGCTTCTTTGCGGCGGCGCGCGGCGCGCGTCGGCGGCGCAGCAGTGGGCTGCGAAGTTCGACGGGCGGGTTCGCTTCTATCAGGCGACGGAGCTGGGCGTCGTCGTCGTCGGCACGGAGAAGTCTCTCTACGGCGTGGACGGCGAGACGGGCGACGTGCTCTGGCGTCTGAAGAACGCGCGCCTCAACGAGACGGATGTTGCGCCCGTTCCCGGCACGGACGTTCTGCTCCTGACCTTCGAGCGCGGCGACAAGACGCGGCTCGAAGCCGCAGACCTGCTCACCGGCGACGCGCTCTGGCGCAGCGACAAGGTGCGCGGCTCCTTGATGCAGACGGCCTTCGACCCCGAAGCGCACCTGCTCGCCGCAGTCCTCGTGCACGGCGCGCACGGCACGGCGCGCGACGGCTTCAAGAAGAAGCCGGTCGTTCATCTCTTCGACCTCGCGGCGGGCGAGGAGCTTTGGCATCGCGAGCTGGAGAGCGAAGTCGAGATGATGCCTGCGCTCGGCGGAGGCGAGGGCGAGGGCGACGAAGTAGATTACACGCTCGACAACTATCGCCCGCCCGCCTTCCTCGACGGGCGGCTCTACCTCTTCTACGAGGGCGTCACCTCGCTCGACGCGCAGACGGGCGGCGAGCGCCGCCGCGAGAAGTTTCACGTCAACGAGGACGGACTCGCACTCACGGACGCGGAACCGCTCGCCGACGAGCGCAACGTTTACATTTCGGGGCGCGGCCACGTGCGCGCCGTCGCGCGCGAGGACGGCGATACCGTCTGGGAGTCGAAAGACCTGGGCGTGACGCCGGAGATGATTCTCGCGGGCGGCGTCATCTACGTCAGGACGGGCGGCGAGTTCACGCGCCTCGCGGACGGCGAGCCGCGCGCGCGCGGCCCCTTCGGCGTCAGCGCCGTCGAGGCGTCGAGCGGCAAAGTCATCTGGCGCTACAAGGGCGCTGACAAGGGCATCACGAACATCGCGCTCCCGGACGCCTCCACGGTCGTCGTCGCAGACCACGACGACCTCATCTTCCTCGACGCGGCGACGGGCAAGCGGCGGCTGAAGGTTTCGCACCACGTCGAGCGCGCGGCCTTCGTCCTCGTCAACGAGGGCGGCGAGGTGGTCGTCGGCGGGACGAACGAGCTGGCGGCCTTCAACTCTACGGGCGGGAGCGAACTCTGGCGCGAGCGGCACGACCCGCCGGGCCGCGGCGTCCTGCGCACCGTGGCGGCGGTCGCGGCGCGCGCGGCCTCGCTCTACTTCCGCTATGGCGGCACGGCCTCGACCGTCTTCCGCAGCGCGCAGTTGCTCGGCACGCTCAACAGCCTTCGCTGGTCGGGTCTCGCGGCGCACGCGACGCTGCCGGGGCTGACCACGCTCGCCGAAAACCGCGCGCGCGATTACGCACGCGACTACGTGCGCCAACAGTTCTCGACCTTCGGCATTCTCTCACGCGCACGTCTGGCTTCCGCGCCGCGCCTGCCGAGCGTGCCGCGCCCGTCCGTTCAGAACGTGCCGCGACCCTCAGTTGACGTGGAAGACCGACTGCTCGACCGGCTCGACCCGGCGAGCCAGTTGGATCGGCTCTCGCGCTTCCTCCTGCGTCGCCGCCGCCTCGCGGCCCTGCAAGGGCAGTGGATGTATTTCTACACGGAGTTAAGAGGCGGCGGCGGGCGCGGACTCGTCGGCGTCAACGTCAACACGGGCGAGGCCGCGCGCTCTGTCCGTCTCAATGAGCCGGACGCGCGCTTCATCAGCGACGAGGTGTCGGGCCTGCTCTACACTGCGAAGGATGAGCGCCTGCTCGCCTACACGCTGAAGGGGCGCGAGTAGCTTGCGTGCCGCCCGCGCGCGATCTTGTCGGGGCGAGAACATCGAGTCAACTCGGAGGAATCAATGAAGCACTGTCCCACGTGTAACCGAACCTTCGACGACACGAAGGCTTTCTGCGGTCTCGACGGCACGCGTCTGGTCGAAGACGCGCCGACGCCTTCAGCCGGGCAGCAGTACAACCAGCCGGCGGCGCAGGGCTGGCCGTCAGGCCCGGTCGTTCAGCCGACGCCCGCGCCGCAGCACGCCGAGCCGCGACGCGTCGAAGCGCCGCGCGTCGCGAATGCTCCGGCGGCAGACCCGCTCGAACGCCTCCGTTGCGAGTGGTGTCAGGCGATGAACGAGAAGACGGCGCTGTCGTGCCGCGCGTGCGGTGCGCCTTTGGACATCAAGAACCTTGTGAGCGAGTCGGGCTGGCGCGAGGCCCCGCGCATCAAGGACATGACGGAGATTCACTTCGGCGCGAGCACCTGCCAGGTCGAGGGCGAGATCGTCCCCGTCGCCGAGCTGAACCTCGCGCAGGGCGATTCGGTCTTCTTCGAGCACCACGTCATGCTCTGGAAGGACGACCGCACGCCGATGGGCGTGATGCCCCTGCAAGGCGGCATCAAGCGCGCTCTCGCCGGCATGCCCTTCATCATCAGCCTCGCCTACGGGCCGGGCCGCATCGCCTTCTCGCGCGACGCCACGGGCGAGCTGGTCGTCATGCCTTTGCACCCCGGCATGGAGCTGGACGTGCGCGAGCACGCCTTCCTCCTCGCCTCGCACCACATCTCTTATTCCTACGTCCGCATCAAGGGCCTTCGGAACATCCTCTTCGGCGGGCAGGGCATGTTCATGGATCGCTTCGTCACGGGCCAGCAGCCGGGACTGCTTCTGCTGCACGGCTACGGCGACGTGTTCGAGCGCGTGTTGCAGCCGGGCGAGAGCATCATGATCGAGCCGGGCGCGTTCCTCTACAAGGACGCCTCCGTGACGATGAACGTCGAGACGCAGAAGCTGACCACGGGCTTTTTCGGCGGCACGGGGATGAACCTCGCGCGCATGACCGGCCCCGGTAGAGTCGGCATCCAGTCCATGTATGTCCACCACCACACAGACTGAGGAGGGCTTTCGGCCATGACTCTCGGCGGCACGGCCCCGAACCAACCGACGCGCACGCACACGTGCCCCTGGTGCGGCCTCGTCTCGGACGGCACGCAGTTGAACTGCCCCGCCTGCGGCGCGACCATTGATGTCGAGCGAATCGTGACGAACTCCGGCTGGACGGAGCTACCGGGCAGGCACGACATGGCGAAGTTGCAGTTCGGCAACTCCCACTGCCAGATCGAAGGAACTTACGTCCCCGTCGCCGACTTCAACCTCTCGCCTGCGGACGGCGTCTACTTCTCGCACCACGTCCTTCTGTGGAAAGAGCCGCAGGTGAACATCACCGCGATGTCTCTGAAAGGCGCTTGGAAGCGCCTCTTCGCGGGACTCCCGCTCATCATGACGCAGGCCGTCGGCCCCGGCCACATCGCCTTCTCGATGGACGCCGCAGGCGAAGTGATCGCACTCCCGCTCCAACCCGGCCAGGGCGTTGACGTGCGCGAGCACATCTTCATGGTGGCGACCCTCAACATCACCTACGACTGGTTCTCCACGAACGTCTGGTTCAACACGCGCAACGGCGACGAGACCGAGACGCACTACCCCCTGGGCGCATACATGGATCGCTTCTACGCCCCGCAGTCGCCGGGCCTTCTGCTGCTGCACGCCGCGGGCAACGTCTTCACGCGCCACCTCGCGCAGGGGCAGACGATTCTGGTGAAGCCGACGGCGCTTCTCTTCAAAGACCCTTCCGTGCAGATGCAGCTCCACTTCGAGCACCCGAACGGGACGACGCGCTCCTGGCGCTCGTGGGGCGAGCGCTACCTCTGGCTGCGCCTCTTCGGGCCGGGCCGCGTGGCCGTGCAGTCGGCCTACGCGCACATGCACGACAATGGCCGCAACATCACGCGCCACAGCACGGCGACCAGACAACGGTGGTAACTGGGAAGCGGAAGCCCTCCTTACACAATCAGGCTTCCGCCTTTTCCGAAACCTCTTTAACGAAAAAAAACTTGAAGGCTTCCCCGGCACGGGATACAGTGACACCCACTTCGCCCCGCAGTTCAACCCTCCTCAGCTTCTGAGTCCGCGCAGTTACCGGGGACGGCCTGCCCCCCGGCAGCCGCGCACTAACCCTTCGCAACTCTCGACGTGTGCCCGGCCAGCCAGCGGTCGGGCGCGCACGCCTTTCCCTTTCCCAAACCACAGGAGGAGACTTTTGATGAGAAAGTTCCGCACCCACGCCGCGCTCGCCTGCGCGCTCGCACTGCTCGTCGCGCTCTCGCTGCCGTTCAAGGCCGGGGCGCAAGCCATGACCGAAGGCTTCGAGAGCGGCTCGAAGACCGCTTACGCCGCCGCCAACGTTTTCCTCTCGACGGGATGGTGGTTCTTCGACGACGCGCTCATCGGCAACCTCTCGACCGACCGCAAGACGGGCGCGGCCTCCGCGCGCATTCGCAACGTCGGCGCGATCAGCACCAACTTCGACTTCTCAAGCGCCGGAACCGTCACCGTCCAGCACGCCGTCTTCAGCTCCGACGGCGCGTCGTCCTGGGAGCTTTGGGCCTCGACCAACGGCGGCTCCAGCTACTCCAAGGTCGGCTCGACCGTCAGCACGACTTCGACGACGCTTCAGACGGCGACCTTCAACGTCAACTCGGCTGGTGCCGTCCGCCTCTCGATCCGCAAGGTGAGCGGCGGGGCCAACCGCATCAACATTGACAACGTCACCGTCAATCCCAGCGGCGCGCCGCCGCCCCCGGCGGGCGAGCACCTGACGATGGGCAACCCCTCGAACGCGACGGCGGACGTGAACCAGCCCTCGAACTACCTGCTCGACAAGCCGCAGTACGCCGTCTCATACAACCGCGACAAGGGGCGTCCCAACTGGGTAAGCTGGCACCTGGATTCGACGTGGCTCGGCAGCACCGCGCGCCAGGACGACTTCCGCAACGACACCACCCTGCCCGCGGGCTGGTATCAGGTGCAGGGCACGGACTACACGGGGTCGGGCTTCGACCGCGGCCACCACTGCCCCTCCGGCGACCGCACGAGCACGGTCGCGGACAACTCGGCCACGTTCCTGATGAGCAACATGATGCCGCAGGCTCCCGACAACAACCAGGGGCCCTGGGAGGCTCTCGAATCTTACTGCCGCACGCTCGTCAGCTCCGGCGACGAGCTGTACATCATCGCGGGCGGGTCGGGTTCGGGCGGCACGGGGTCGAACGGCGGGACGACCACCACCATCGCCTCCGGGCACGTCGCCGTCCCTTCGCAGACCTGGAAGGTCATCATGGTCTTGCCCGTCGGCACGAACGACGTGTCGCGCGTCACGACCTCGACGCGCACCATCGCCGTCATCCTGCCGAACACGCAGGGGATACGCGCCAACGACTGGCGCAGCTATCGCGTGAGCGTTGACCAGGTGGAGGCTTTGACGGGCTACGACTTTTTCTCGAACGTCCCCGTCAGCATCCAGAACGTCATCGAGGCGACGGTGGACAACCAGTAGGCCGCGCCCACCGCGGCGCGCGCGGGACAGTCCGCCTCCCGCCCCGCAGGGGGTGGACTGCTTTGGGCAGCGCTCGAAAATTATGAAGACCGAGCATGAAAATTATGAAGACCGACGACCAATTGATTGAGGAGTTGGAAGAGGCGACGCGCGGGCTGTCTTTCATGAGCGAGTCGGACTACCCGCTGGAGGTGTTCAGATGGGAAGGCGTCGCCTCCTTGACGCCGGAGTTCCTGCGCGGCCTGACGGGGCATGACCCCGCAGCCCCGGTCGAGGCGCTTAGCGCCGCCGAGTTCTTCCGCGCCGCCGCGTCCGAGCCTGAGTGGAAGGGCGGGGCGGAGCTGGCTGCGGCGCGCAGATTTCAGGCGCTGCTGCGGCTGCTCGAAGAGAACTTGTCGGACTTGAAGGTCTTCCGCGTGGGCGTCGTCAACATGCCCGTCTATGTGTTGGGGCGCGGCCCGTCGGGCGGCCTCATCGGGCTTTCGACGCGCGTCGTCGAGACGTAAACGCCGCGGCGGCGGCGCAGGCACCTTGCGCCGCCGCGGCTAATTCACGCCCGTGACAAACGAAGGGGCCGCGGACTTCGTTCGAGTCCGCGGCCCCTTCTCGCGCAGCCACAGAGAGAGGAACATTCAGGCGGGCATTTGTAGCGAAGTGTAGCCGCGCGGGGCTAGCAAAGAGTTACCGCCCGGTTAAATTTCCGTTACGCATCTCTCTTCCTCTCTCACCTTCAGAAGCGCAGAATCGTGTCGAACTGCAAACGCGTCGCCGTGCGGTTGAGCGAGCCGGGCGGCGTCGGCGCGAAAGGGCCGTTGACCCCGTTGGGTCGCTCGGTGAAGAAGCCGGTCAGCGTGAGCTGGACGCGCGGGTCGAGGGCGTAGCCGACGATGAAGCGGTGCACGCGCGCGTCCGTTGACTGGCCGATGTCGCTGGCGTTGAAGGGCGAAAGGATGGCGTCCTTCCCGATGCGCATGAACGTGTAGCTGAGCATCACATCGCCGCGCGCGATATTGTCCACGGGCAGGCGGAGCACGTCCTTGCCGACCTGAAACTCGGCCCAGTAGCCACGGCCCTCGTGGTTCGGCAGCAGAACGTCCGCGCCGGTCGGCCCCGCCACGACGACCGCGTGCGTCTGCGTGTTGTCAACGAAGTCGAAGAGCAGCATGACGGGCCAACGCTTGCTGTGCGTGAGATCTGCGCGCGCGATGAGGTCAACGAGATTGTAGCCGGAGGAGAGTCGTCCGTCGCGGTTCACGGCGTTTGTGTTCGCGGTCAAGAGGCCGAGGTTGGCGTTGCCGGCGACGAGCAGGTCGCGCGGGATGGAGACCTGCGTGGTGACGGTGCGCGCCGGGCTGGTGCCCGACGCGGGGATGTTGACGGTGACGGGGAACTGTATGTTCGCGCCGAAGACCTGCGCGGGGGTGATGAGCTGCGTCCCCGAAAAGTAGAGGTCTGAGGCCGAGAGCTTGAGCGAGACATGCTTCGACGGCGCGACCTCGATGCGCGCCTGTGCGCCGTAGAGCGCGAGGTCGCGGCCCGCGCGCGCCGAAGCCGAGAGGTCAACGTGGCCGTCCGCGCCGACGACGAAGGCGGCGTTGCGTTCGAGCATCGGGAGTTGCCACGCGACGAGCGCGAGATTTTTGAACGCGGAATCTTTGAACGCGCGCGTGTAGCTCTCGCTCAAGCCCTCGGTCGAGATGTCGTTGTCCCATGTCAGCTCAGTGCGCGTCCACGGCGTCTCGAATTTTCCCGCCTGAATCTGGAAGCCCGGAAGCGCCTTCGGCTTGTAAGTGATGTACGCCTGATCGAGCGCGAAGGGCTTGCGGGTGAAGAAGTCCGTGAGCGTCTGGTTGGTCGAGGTCATGTCTGCGAAAGAGCCGGTGGCGAGGCGCAGTCCCCACTCGAACTCGTCCGTGACACGGCCTCGCACGCCCAAGCGCGCGCGCAGGCGCAGGCGCTGGCGCGTCGAGAGCGGGTTGCCGAGCGTGTTGGGGTTGTCGCTGCTGGCGAGCGCGTTCTGCTGGCCGTAAAAAGATTCGTAGCGGAGTCGCAGGTCGCCGCTGAAGGTGAGCGAGCCGAGCTGCTTCGCGACCGCCTCGCCCGTCTTCTTCGACTGCTTCTCGACGCGCCGCTCCATCTCCGGGTTCGGCGCGGCCCCCGCCGCTTCGCCTCCTGCCGCCTCCGCCGCGCTGCTCGTAGCTCGCGCCGAGCCTCCCGCTTCGGCAGCGCCGGGCGAGTAGGCCGCTTCGCGGACGACCGCCTTCGAGCCTTGAGTCGCCACCTGAGTCCCGGCCCGCTCGACGCGCGCGCTCAGCTCGCCGATGAGACGCGACTGCTCTTTGAGCGCGGCGCGCAGCTCGTCTATCTGCTCGCGCTGCTCGCGCAACTGCTGCCGCATCTCTTCGAGGCCGAAGAGACTGCCCGACACGCTTACGCCCGCCGCATTGTTCTGCGCGGTAGCGTCGGGTCGGGTCGCCGGGTTCGCGTTTTGCGGCGGGGCTGATGACTGTGCGCTCGCGCCCGCGGCGGAGGCGGCGACGAGCGCACACAAGAAGGCAGCACGAAGAGTTTTCTGGAGCATTCGATTCCTCACTTTGAAAAGTTTGTGGCGCGAAGGCTTCGCGCTACGAATCGTACCTTACATTTTTTCCGAAAAGGAAGCTATAAAACAGAGTCCGGAGGCCAGAGACTAGCCTCTGCCTTGTTGCCGTTGTCACCCGCTCACCTTTGCATGTAGAATTTCGCGGCGGAGATTCTCACGGCACTACAAGGATTAAGGAGTATGGCCCTTCTGCACATCACTGACGCCGGCGGACGCGTCTGGCAACTGCCGCTCTCCCCGCAGGGCGTGTGCACCATCGGGCGCGCGCCGGACAACCGCGTCGTCTTAAACGACCCGCGCGCGTCGCGCTACCACGCGCACGCCAAGTTTCAGAACGGCTCGTACTTCATCCTGGACGGCTCGGTTGACGGCAAGCTCTCGGCGAACCACGTCTTCGTCAACGGCGAGCAGCGCCTCGAACACTCTTTGCGCGACGGCGACCAGATACAGATCGGCGCGAGCCATCTCCGCTTCGACCTCTCGGACGAGCGCAAGAGCGAGCCGGAGGCGCGCTTCGACGACAAGCCGCTCGGCCACACGCAACTGCTCGTCTCGGCCAACGACGTGATTCGCGCCGCGCTCGCCTCGCGCGCCGCGCCCGCCGCGGCGGTCGCCGCTGCGCCGAGCGCGGAGATGGAGGAGCTGCGGCGCAAGGCCAAGATACTCGCGCTGCTCTACGAGATGTCGAAGACGCTCGGCTCGGTCTTCGACCTCGACCCGATCTTCGACAAAGCCTGCGAAGTCATCTTCAGCGCGACCCCGGCAGACCGCGTCGTCGCGCTGCTCAGGGACGACACCACGCAGGACGCCGAAGGCGAGGACAATCTCGTGGTCGTGGCGATGCGCGTGCGCGATGAGGAGCGCGCCTCGCACGCGCGCAAGCAGTCCATCGGTCGCACCATCACGCGCAAGGTGATGCGCGAGCGGCAGGCGCTCCTGTCGCAGGACGCCGCCTCCGATTCGGAGTTCGCAGGCGTCCACTCCATCGTCGCGCAGGGCGTGCACTCGACCATCTGCGCGCCGCTCATCGCCGACACGCGCGTCCACGGCGCGCTCTACGCCGACCGCCTCGACCCCTTCACCACCTTCACGCGCGACGACCTCGAACTGGTGAGCGCCGTCGCCGCGCAGACCGCCGTGGCAGTCGAGAACGCGCGCTCGCACGAGCGTTTGGCGCGCGAGGAGGTGGCGCGCGCCAACTACAGTCGCTTCCTCCCCGAATACGTCGTGCAGCAGATTCTTCAAAACCCCGACTCGTTCAAGCTCGGCGGCATCAATCAGACCCTGACGGTTCTCTTCGCCGACATCCGCGGCTTCACGCGACTCTCCGAGCACGCGCCGCCCGAACGCGTCGTGCAGCTTTTGAACAACTACTTCACGGCCATGTCCGACATCATCTTCGCGCACGGCGGCACGCTCGACAAGTACATCGGCGACGGGCTGATGGCGCTCTTCGGCGCGCCGACCGCCACGCCGGAAGACCCCTGCAACGCCGTCGCCGCCGCCATTGACATGCAGCGCCAGATCGAGGTCATCAACGGGGAGTTGAGGGCGGAGGGTTTGAGCGAGATCGCCATCGGCATCGGTCTGCACACGGGCGTGGCGACCGTGGGCTACATCGGCTCGGAGCGGCGGTCTGAGTACACGGCCATCGGCGACACGGTGAACCTCGCCGCGCGTCTGGAGCAGAACGCGCTGGCGGGCCAAATCCTTCTGAGTGACTCGACGGCGCGAGCCGCCGAGAAGTCCGAGTGCAAGTTCCACCCGCGCCCGCCCATCACGGTCAAGAACCGCGTCCAGCCCGTCCCCATCTTCGAGGTCGAGTGGCAGCAGAGGCCCGCGGGCAACGGCGGCACGGGGAGCAGCACGGCGACGCCCTTCACCCCACACTGATTGACGCGGCGCACACGCGAAGTGCGAAAACAGTTTTATGTCATCAAACACGTTCATGCGGAAGACGCGCTCGCTGATGTCGTTCGAGGGCCTGCGCGATCTGGTCTCGGACTCGATGGCGATTGACATCGGCTCGACCTCGGTCATCATCGCCGTCCGGGGCCGCGGCGTCATCGTGGACGAGCCGGCGGTGGTCGCCGTCAACAAAGTCTCCGGCGAGACGGTCGCCGTCGGGCGCGAGGCGCGCGACATGCTGGGCCGGGAGTCGCGCGACGTGACGCTGGTCGCCCCGCTAGTTGACGGCGTCGTCGCCGACTTCGAGCGCACGCTAAGGATGCTCGACAACTTCGTCCGGCAGGCCCGCAGCGGCATCTCCCACTTCAGCCGCCGCGCCGTCGTGAGCGTTCTGTCCGGCATCACGCAGGTCGAACAGCGCGCGCTTCTGTCCGCCGCCGAGCAGGCGCACATCGGTCGCGTCTACATGGTCGAGGAGGGTCTGGCCGCGGCCATCGGCGCGGGCGTCTCGGTCGAAGATAAAAAGGCTTCGGCGGTCGTGGACATCGGCGGCGGGACGACGAACGTCGCCGTCGTCGCCCGCGGCATGATCGTCTACGCGCAGGCCGAGCGCGTCGGCAGCGTTGACATAGACGACGCCATCATAGACCGCCTGCGACGCCACCACGGCCTCATCATCGGCGCGCCGACCGCCGAGACCTTGAAGCAGGAACTCGGCTCGGCGATAGAGCCTGCGAACCCTGCGCGCTCGTCGGAGGTCAGGGGGCGCGACGTGCAGACGGGAGCGCCGCGCGCCGTCGAGGTGACGAGCGAGGAGGTCTGCCTCGCTGCCGACGGCGTGGTCAAACGCCTCTCGCGCGTCGTCAACCGCGCGCTCGGCGAATTGCAGCCCGAAGTCGCCTCCGACATCTACGACCGCGGCCTCATCCTGACCGGCGGCGGCGCGCTCCTCGAAGGCATGGCCGAGTTCCTCCAGCGCGAGACCAGGCTCCCCACACACATGCCCGAAGAGCCGCGCTACGCCATCGTCCGCGGACTCTCCCAACTCTTCGACGAGCCGCTGCTGCTCCGCCGCGTCTCACGCAACGACCAGTCGCATATGCTGGACGAGAGCGCATTTGAAGCGTGACAGGTGAACCGTAAATCGTGACGGGTCGAGACCTGTTCTCATCTCGTCACGGTTTACGGCTCGCGGTTTACGGCCTTTATGAATTTCCTCGACCTGTTCCGAAGGCAGATACAGGTGGCGCGCGTCTCCGGCATCCCTGTCCGCATTGACTACCGCTGGTTCCTCGTCTTCGCGCTCTCGGCGTGGGTCATCGCGTTCAGCTTCCGCGAGGGCACGACGATGACGCAGTTCGTCCGTCTCGGCGAGGCGTGGTCGTGGGTCGCAGGGATAGCGACGACCTTCTCCCTCTTCCTCTCCATCTTCGGCCACGAGCTTTCGCACGCGCTCCTCGCCCGCGCCGAAGGCATTGAGAGCGACGAGATCGTGCTCCATCCTTTCGGCGGACTCACGCGTCTGCGCCGCGAGCCGGACAGCCCGCGCGCCGAGTTCCGCATCGCCATCGCGGGGCCGAGCGCGAGTTTTTTGATCGGCGTAGCCGCGTTCGCAAGCTTCTACGTCTCCAAACTCGCGCGCCTCGACGCGCTGGCCGCCGCGTCTTCAATCGTCGGCTTCTGGAACTTCACCATCGCCGCGTCGAACCTCCTGCCCGGCTACCCGCTCGACGGCGGGCGCGTGCTGCGCGCCTTCCTCTGGAAGAAGACGGGCCAACTCGAAGACGCCACCCGCATCGCCAGCCTCGGCGGCCAACTCATCGGCGGCGCGCTCGTCGTCTTCGGCGGCTGGTTCTACTACCGCGCGGGTGACCCCTTCATGGGCCTCTGGCTCGCGCTCGTCGGCTTCTTCCTCTTCGACGCGGCGCGCTCGGTCGTCCGCCGCCCGCGGGGACTGAGAACCGCGGGTGAGGCGATGACCGCGCCCGTCTCGGTCGAGCCGGACACGACGGTCGGCAACTTCATAGACAACCTGCTCCCGCTCCATCGACAGGAGGCCGTCGCCGTCGCCCACGCGCAAAGGCTTCACGGCATACTCACGCTCCGAGACATCAAACAACTCCCGCGCGAGCGCTGGCACACGACGCGCGTCCGCGACGTGATGCGCCCCGTCTCGCCCGAACTCTTCGTCGCGCCGCAGACGCCGCTCGCCCGCGCCGAGCGCCTGTTGAGCGAGAACGGCGCGGGCGCTTTAGCCGTCGTCAACAGCGCGGGCGAACTCGTCGGCCTCCTCCTGCGCGGTCGCCTTAAACGTCGCGTCAAAGTCAAATCCTGAAGTTTGTTCCGGCTTAGTTTTGAAGTTGAAGGAAATTCCTACGCGGGAGCGAAGTGCTTACCGACCGCGACGCCTCACGCCTTCGTGCTTCTTCGCGCTCGGCAGCCTGGCGGGCAGGTCTAGCTCGTCGTCAATCAAAGCCTCGACATAGACGTTAGCTACGCGGGCGTATTCCAGGAGGATGAGCAGCGACGGCTCGCGTTTCCCCGTCTCGAAATGTGAGATGTAATGTCGGTAGCCGCTCTTATCTGGCCCAACGCGGCTGAGCATTTCAGTCTGCGACAAGCCGAAAGCATTGCGTATCTGAAGAAGCTTCTCGGCGAGCCTCGCAGGCCGCTCTCGCGCAGCGCCACCCATCAGGAGTTTCCTCCTGATAAGGCCCTCGCTCGCACGCACCGCTTGCGTTTAGTCACGAATGTGACTAAACTGCTCTCGCCGCTTGATGTCGCCAAAAGTCCTCGCGGTCTTCTCTCGGCGACGCCCATCACCCGGTAGTGGGAGAGTCAAGCATCCGGTCGTTGCCTTATTTTCAAAGACTGGAACGTGCGAGAGGATACCATATGAGCGTCACGGATAAAGGCATTTTAGTTGTTGATTAGTGCGGGCGCGTCTTAGGGTGAGACTGAGCCGCTGCCCCGGCTTCACAGTCCGGGGCGCGAGGGGCCGCGTGCGCTTCGGGTGGTCGCGTGCGCGGCCTCGCCGTATTGACACCTCTGGTCAGGCCGGCGACAGGAATTCCATCAGTACCAGAGAGACGGGCGCGTTGATTTGCGCCCGTTTTTGCAGCATAATCGGCGCGGAGGCGTGCAAGCACACAAGGGCGGAGGTCGCTTATGCTGGCGGTGGTCGGCGCGCTGCTCTGCAATGCGCTGATAGGTGTACTCAAGTTCATCGCCGCCGGCATCACCGGCTCTTCGGGGATGATGGCCGAGGCGCTACACTCGCTCGCGGACACGACGAACCAGATTTTCCTCCTGCTGGGTTTGAGATTTTACCGTCGCCCCGCTTCGGAGAAGCACCCGTTCGGCTACGGCAAGGAACGCTTCTTCTGGTCGTTCATCGCGGCCATCTTCATCTTCGGCGTCGGCGCGACCTACGCCATCTACGAAGGCGTCGTCAAGCTCTACCACCCGCACGCGCCGGAGCGTTTGGGTTGGGCCTACGGCGTGCTCGCCGCCTCGTTCCTCCTCGAAGGCGTCTCGATCTCGGTGGCGATCTATCAGGAGTTGAGGGAGGCGCGGCACGAAGGGATGACGTTCGCCGAGTACCTGCGCGAGTCGAAAGACCCGACCGCGAAGACCGTGCTCTTTGAAGACTCGGCGGCTCTGTTCGGCATCCTGATCGCCGCCGCCGGGCTGTACCTGACCGAGCACGGGGTGGGGCCGCAGGGGGGCGCGTACTGGGACGGCCTCGCTTCGATCTCAATCGGCATCGTGCTCGCCGTCGTCGCGTTCGCGCTCGCGCGCTCGTCGCGCGGACTCCTCCTCGGCGAGGCCGCGACCGAGAAGGTGCGCGAGGCCATCCGCCACGCCATACTCGAACACCCGAACGTGGTCGAGGTGGTCGAGCTTCTGACGATGCACCTCGCGCCGAAGCAGATTCTGATAAACGCGCACGTCAACTTCCGCGACGAGCTGGAGACCGATGAGATCGAGCGCTCCATCCGGCAGATCGAGCGCAACATTAAGCGCGCCGAGCCGATGGTGGACATGATCTTTCTGGAGACGGCGCGCGAGAGCGAGCCGGGGCCGGACGAGCCGATACCCCAGCACATCGGCTAGACAGAATTTTTGATTTCCGATTTCCGATTTTTGATTTGGAGTTCGACTTTGAATTTCCAAGTTGCGACACAACCCGACCTTCGCCCGCGCGCGCAAATCGCAAATCAAAAATCTAAAATCAAAAATCCATCATGCTGCTTCAGTCGCCAAACCAGTACCTCGAAAGCCTGCGCGAGCCGCGAAACTTCGCGGACATCGCGCTGGTCTTCCTGCTGGTTTACGCGCTGCTGAGGCTCATCCGCGGCACGCGCGCAGCGCCGATGGCCGCCGGCATCGGCGGACTCGCCCTGCTCTACTGGACTGCCGCGCGCTACGACCTGGCAACTCTGGAATTCATTCTGCGGCCCGCACCGCTCTACGTCGGCGTCGCCATCATCGTCCTCTTCCAGAACGAAATCCGGCAGGCGCTCATCTCCTTCGGCAACCGCTTTCGCATGCCTTTCCTTCTGCGCCACCGGGGGCAGTTCGGCGAGGGCGTCTACGACGAGATCGTCCTGGCGGCGACGACGCTCGCCTCGACGAAGACCGGCGCGCTCATCGTCGTCGAGCGCGGCGTCAACCTCCGCAACGTCATCGAGGGCGGCGTGAAGATGGACGCAGAGCTTTCCTACGACCTGCTGGTCACGATCTTCAATCCGGCGACCCCGCTGCACGACGGCGCGGTCGTCATCCGCGGCCACCGCGCCGCCGCCGCCGCGTGCTTCCTGCCGTTGACGCTGAACCCTCTGCTCTCGAAAGACCTCGGCACGCGCCACCGCGCCGCCATCGGCATCACCGAAGACACGGATGCCGTCGCCGTCGTCGTCTCGGAGGAGACCGGCCTCATCTCCTTCGTGCAGGCCGGGCAGATACGCCGCGGACTCGACGGCACGCGCCTGCGCGCCGCCATCCTCGATGCGCTCGAACCCCGCACGCGCGATGCCGCCGGGGAAGAAATGAAGAGGGTCGGGGCGGACACTGAAAACTTGCAAGCGGAGGCAGGGGGCCAGAGGCTGGATGTCAGCTCGAACACGACCAGTAATCTCTGACCTCTGATCTCCGGCCTCTAATTCGATGGCTTTTCGGTTCACCAAAACCAGAGCGGGCGGCGACACCCAAAGCGTGGGCGGGCGCTGGTTGCGCGCGCTGCTATTCGAGGACTGGACGCTGAAGATCATGGCGTTCCTCATCACGCTCGGCCTCTGGTACGCCGTGACGACGCAGCGCGCCCCGGCGACGATGCGCCTGCGCGCCGTGCAGTTGGAGTTCATCCTCCCGGAGAACGTGGACATCGGCAACGACCCGGTCGAGGAGGTGGACGTGACGCTCGAAGGCAGTCAGGGGAAGCTCGCCGAGTTGAACGCGCGCAACCTCGTCGCGCGCGCCGACGTGACCAACCTCAGACCGGGCGACCGCGTGGCGCGACTCTCCGACAACATCAGGATGGACTTGCCCGAAGGCGTCCACGTCGTCGAGGTCACGCCGCGCAGCGTCACGCTTCACCTTGAACCCGTCGTCGTGCGCGCCGTCCCCGTCGAGGCGCGTTTCGAGGGTGAGTTGCCCGAAGGCTTCGGGCGGCCCGGCGTCGAGGTCACGCCCGCACAGGTGCGTCTGCGCGGCCCCGAAAGCCACGTCGAGGCGATTGAAAAGGCGTACACCGAAACCATCTCGCTCGCGGGCCAGCGCGAGAGCCTCACCATGCCGCAGACCGCCATAGACATCCCCGACCACAAGGTCACGCCGCTCGACCCCACGGTCTCGGTGCACGTCGAGATCGCCGAGGAGCAGTCGCAGCGCCGCTTCACGAACGTCCCCGTGCGCTCCGCCGCCGGTGGGCCGGTAAGCCCCTCGACCGCCTCGGTCACGCTCCGCGGCCCGCGCTCCGTCGTCGAAGCTTTGCGCCCCGAAGACGTGCGGCTCGTCGTCGAGGCCGCGCCCGACGACTCCATCTCGACGCGCCTCTCGCTCCCGCCCGCCGCCGCGGGCCGCGTCGAACTCGTCTCCACGAGTCCGTCCGAGTTCGCCATCAACAAGTGAATGTCAGTTCAAGGTTCCGGGTTCCAGGTTCAAAGTTGAGAACATGGCCTCCGACTTTGAGCTTTGAGCTTTGAACCTTGAACTTCGAGCTTTTATGATTGCTCCGATGAAGAAACTTTTCGGCACGGATGGCATGCGCGGCGCGGCGGGGCGTTTCCCGCTCGACGCCGCGACGGTGCGGACGGCGGGGCGCTCGCTTGCCGCGCACCTTGCGGAAAAACTCGGTCGCGTGCCGCGCGTCGTGGCGGGGCGCGACACGCGCGAGTCGGGCGCTTGGATCGAGCGCGCGCTGCTCGAAGGCGCGCGCTCGGCTGGTGCGGAGGTCGAGTCGGCTGGCGTCATCACGACGCCGGGCGTGGCCTACCTCGCGCGCACGCTTCCCGCGGACGCGGGCATCGTCGTCAGCGCCTCGCACAATTCGTTCGAGGACAACGGCATCAAAATCTTCGCCCCCACGGGCCGCAAGCTCGACGACGCGACGGAGCGACTTGTCGAGGCAGACATCTATGCCGAGAGGGAAAGCGGCGCAATGCCGGGCGCGTCGCCGGAGTCGAAAGAGTTCGACGAGAGCGCCGCCGCAGTTGACGAGAACGCCGCCGGAGTTGACGGGGGCGTCAACGCAGAGGGCGCGCGTCGCTCGGCTGAGTTGAGGGCGCGTTACCTCGACTACCTCGCCGAAGAAGTCGCCGCGGGCCTCGACCTCGAACGCCTGGGCGTCGTCGTGGATTGCGCCAACGGCGCGGCCTCCGAACTCGCGCCCGCGTTGCTCGCGCGACTCGGCGCGCGCGTCACCTCAATCAACGACGCGCCCGACGGTCGAAACATCAACCGCGATTGCGGCTCGCTCCACACCGAGGCGTTGCAGCGCCGCGTCATCGCCGAAGGCGCGCAGCTCGGCGTCGCTTACGACGGCGACGCGGACCGCTCGCTCTTCGTGGACGCGCGCGGCCAACTCGTGGACGGCGACGCGACGCTGTGGGTGCTGGCGAAGCGCATGCTGGAGCGCGGCGAACTCGCTGACCATTGCGTCGTCGCCACGGTGATGAGTAATCTCGGCCTGGAGCTTGCGCTGCGCTCGCTCGGCGTCAAGCTGCTGCGCGCTGACGTGGGCGACAAGTACGTGCTCGAAGAGCTTTTGCGGACGGGCGCGGCGCTGGGCGGCGAGCAGTCGGGCCACATCATCTTCCCGCGCACGAGCCTCGCGGGCGATGGGCTGATTACGACCGTCAACCTCCTGCGCGCGATGCGCGAGGCGGGCCGACCGCTGCACGAGCTGACCGAAGGCTTCAAGCGTCTGCCGCAGGTGCTCACCAACGTGCGCGTGCGCGAGAAACCGCCCTTTGAAGAGGTGACGGAGATCGAGAGTTGTGTGGGCGACGTGCGCGCGCAACTCGGCGGGCGCGGGCGGCTGCTGCTTCGTTATTCGGGCACCGAGCCTCTGGCGCGCGTCATGATCGAAGGGGAACGCCAGGACGAGATCGAGCGGCTGGCCGAAAGGCTCGCCGGTGTCATCCGTCGAAGCCTGGGGGCGAGCTGAGGTGTGAGAGTCGAGAAAATTTTACGCGGCGGCGAATGTAAGACTTACACCTCACCCCGTATTTTACTCGCGGCCCTTTCAGCCGGCCCGCGAAAAATCCTGCAAAGGCGCGGCTTTTCAATGTCGTTTTGTTTGTGCTCGAATGGCACATGCGTTGCGATATAAAGTGTGGGGCAAGAGAGACGGTTGGTGAATCCTCCGTCTCAGTGGTTGCTGGGGTGAGGACAGTGACCACACATTAGAGCGGGCGCGGCATTCCCCAAGTTTGCCGCGCCCGCGCTATTTTGCACACGGAATCCGCGCAGCACACCGACCCGCCCGCAACCGACATTCAACGCATGCTACAATCGAACGGACGTTAACGCACTTCTCGAAAGGCGTATCTGAAGGAGGTGCGCCCCTCCTGTGAAGAAGGGCGAGCGCGGCGGCGCATCTCCCGAAGGCCGCAGGCTCGAAGTATTGACGGCGGCGTTTGAGGACGGCAATGGCGTTTGGCGGACAAGTGCGGCGCGTTCGCGTGTGTCTCAAAGGTGGCGGGGGCTACCCGATTGATGTCGGGCCAGGCACGCTTTCGAGTCTCGGTGCGGTCGCGCGCCTGCAACTCGCTGCGGAAGCGCGCCGCGTGGCGCTCGTCTCGAACCCGTGCGTGTTCGACCTCTACGGCGCGCGCGCCGTCGCCTCTCTGCGCGGCGCGGGCTTCAAAGTCTCGCGGTGGCTGATGGGCGACGGCGAGCGCTTCAAGAATTTGCGGACGGCGGAGCGTTGTCTGCGCTTCCTGTCGGAATCGGGACTTGAGCGGACAGACGCCGTTGCGGCGCTCGGCGGCGGGGTCGTGGGTGACCTCGCGGGGTTCGCGGCTGCACTGTACCTGCGCGGCGTCGCGTTCATGCAGGTGCCGACGACGCTGCTCGCGCAGATTGATTCGTCGGTCGGCGGCAAGACCGGCGTCAACACGCGCGCGGGCAAGAACCTCTTCGGCGCGTTCCACCAGCCGCGCGCCGTCGTCGTTGACACGAAGACACTTCGGACTCTGCCCGCGCGTGAGCTGACCGCCGGCTGGTGCGAGGCGATCAAGCAGGGCGCGGTCGGCGACCGCACGCTGTTCGAGCGCACGCTGAAGTTTCTCGAAGGCGAGTTGCGACGGACGGTCGCGGGCCGCTGCGGCGCGGGGCGTAACGCAAGCCGCGTCGAGGCTCAAGGCGAGGCGCGCGGCGAAGGCCGGGGTGGAGTCGTTGACGAAGGCCGCGACGAAGAGCTTGCGGAACTCATCGCCGCGCAGTGCGCGTTCAAGGCGAAGATCGTCGCGGGCGACGAGCGCGAGGACATTTCACGCGCGGACGCGCGCTCGCGCCGCGTGCTGAACTTCGGCCACACGGTCGGGCACGCGCTCGAAACGCTGACGAATTACAGGCGCTTCCGCCACGGCGAGGCGGTCGGCCACGGGATGATTGCCGCCGCCGAGATTTCAAAAAGATTAGGACTGCTGGACGATTCAGAGCTAGAATCTCTGCGCGGGGCCGTCCGGGCTGCGGGTCAATTGCCCGCGGCCTCCGACCTCGACGCCGGCGCAATCGCCCGCGCGCTCCGCGCGGACAAGAAGGCGGTCGGCGGAAGCGTCCGCTGGGTGCTCCTGGAGCGAATCGGTCTGGCGCGCATCGTGGATGGGAGGGAAGTCTCGCCGCGCGTCATCGGCGAGTCAATCCGCGCGGCGCTCGGCACTCGTTGAAGCCCATTCTTTTACGGTCGAAGGGAAGCCCGACATGACTGTCGAACAGCGGGGACGGCGCGGGCGCACAGCGCGCGGCGAGTGGGGCGGCTCGCGCTTTAATTTCATCCTCATCATCCTCATCATCGCGCTCGGCGGCTACTCCGCATACCAATATGTGCCCGTCGCCTATAACGCGTACCTCTTTAAAGACTACATGCAGGAGATGGTGAACAAGGCCGCCTACCCGCCGGGGCAGACTAACGATTGGGTTGCGTCGCAGTTGCGCTCCGCCGCGGACGAATACCACATGCCGAAGAACATGCAGGTCAACGTGCAGAACGAGGACGGTCACATCGCCGCACACGTCCAGTGGGCGCAGGAAATCCAACTGCCCGGCTTCGCCTACGAATACAAGTTCGACAACACGGCCCGCAGCAGCGGCTTCATCAACCCGAAATAAGAAAGTCAGAAGTCCGCAACGCTGAAACGCTGAACTGAAAGACAGTCATCCTTCAGTTCAGCGTTTCAGCGTTGCGGACTTCTGACTTTAGCTTCACGCGGCTGCCGCGGCAACTTTTTTACTCTGCAACTGCACCAGCCCCGCGGGCGCGGCGGCGAGCCACGTCGTCGGGCAGACGCCGCAGCGCGTGCAGGTGTCAACGGACGGGCAGGGCGCGGTCGAGCGCGCGGCGTGCGAGCGCCGGTGCTCTTTTTCGAGGAAGGGGCGGCCCATGCCTGAGTCAACGATCTCCCACGGCAGAACCTCTTCGTATGAACGGGCGCGGCTCGTGTGAAAGCCTGTGTCAACTCCCGTCTCGCGCAGCGCCGCGTGCAGGTCGCCGCGGTGGCGCGTCATTGACTCGATGACGCGCGCGACGCTGCGGTCGCCCGAAGAGAAGAGCGCCTGCTCGTGCGCCACACGCGCCGACATCACGCGAACCTCGACGTTCGGGATGCGCGCGAGATTCTTCGAGAGCCACTTCAGGCGTCGCTTGAGTTCCCTCTCTTCGCAGATCGGTTCCCACTGAAACGGCGTGTTCGGCTTGGGCACGAAGCCGTTCAAGGCCGGGATGATCTTCCCCGCGCGCCCGAACCTGCGCCCCGCTTCGAGCATGCGGTCTTTGATGTGCGTGACCAACTCGACCATCGCTTCAAGGTCTTCGTCGGTTTCGGTCGGCAGGCCCGTCATCATGTAGAGCTTGACGGTCAGCATGCCGCGGTCGAAGACCGCGCCGCAGATGTCAACTATCTCGTCGTTCGTCAGGTTCTTGTTGATGACGCGGCGCAGCCGGTCGCTTCCGGTCTCCGGCGCGACCGCGATCTGCTGGTCGCCCGACTCGACGAGCGCGTCCAAAAGCTCGTCTTCTATCTGATCGAGCCTGAGCGAAGAGACGGAGATACGATAGCCCATCTCGCGCAGGCCCGTGAGGATTTCACTGATCTCCGGGTGGTCGCAGACGGCTGTGGAGACGAGTCCGATCTTGTCTGTGCGCGCGCGCCACTCGGCTGCTTTGGCGAGTATGTCGCGCGCCGGCACGACGCGCGGCGGCCAGTAGTTGAAGCCCGCCCAGCAGAAGCGACACCCTTGCGAGCACCCGCGCGAAATCTCCACGAGGAATCGCTCGCCCATCTCGGCTTCGGGTGCCCAGATGATTGACGACGGCGCGAAGACTTCAGGCTCCTTCAACTTCTCCACGATGTCCAGGTCGCCACGACGCATCGCGCGCCTGAGAGAACCTTCCTTCGGGTTCTCCGCCGCGACGATTCTCCCGACGCTCGCGGGCACGCCCTCGGCCTTCGGCGTGTAAGCCTCGATGGTGCCGTCCGGATGGTAAGTTACTTCGTAGAGCGAGGGCACGTAGAAGCCTCGCCCCGTCAGCGCCAGCTTCAAAAGCAGGTCTTCCTTCGTCCCGCCTTCGTCGGCGTTCTCAAAGAGGAGGTCAACGAGGCGTGGGACGAGAATCTCGCCCTCGCCGACGGCGATCACGTCCGTGAACTCCGCGATGGGTTCGGGGTTGAGGAACGAAGCCGCGCCGCCCATCAGGACGAGCGGGTCGTGGTGCGTCCTGTCACCTGCCCACACGGGCACGCGCGCGAGGCGTAGCATGCGCGCCATGTTGAGAAAGTCCGTCTCGAACGAGATGGAGAAGGCGACGAGGTCGAAGTCGCCGACGGGCGTCTGCGACTCAAGCGAGAGGAGCGGAGTATTCGTGCGCTCGTACTCGCGCATCTCCGTCTCGTCCGGCAGAAAGACGCGCTCGCACGACACGTCGGGGATGCGGTTGAAAAGCTCGTAGACCGACTGGAAGCCGAGGTTCGCCATCCCGACGCCGTACACGTTCGGGTAGCACAAAGCCACGCGCAGACGCGCGCCGCGCTTCCATATCCAACCCTCTTCAGACGCCAGCCTGCGCCGGTAACTTTCTACGACTTTTTTAGACATACCTCAGCAAAAAAACTCATCGGCAAGTCGTGAATTTGATGATTCAGACTTGCCAACAGTGTACCGCAGTTACAGCGGTCTGAGCTACTGACGAACGCTTTCGAGGAAAGCCTTGAGCTTGCGCGAGCGCGAGGGGTGGCGCAGTTTCCGTAGCGCCTTCGCTTCAATCTGCCGGATGCGCTCGCGCGTGACGGCGAAGTGCTGGCCGACCTCTTCGAGCGTGTGCTCGCTTCCGTTGGGGCCGAGGCCGAAGCGCATCTTGATGACCTTCTCCTCGCGCGGCGTGAGTGTAGCCAGAACCTCGTCCGTAATCTCGCGCAGGTTCGAGACGACGACGGCGTCCGCCGGGTTAAGTATTGACTTGTCCTCGATGAAGTCGCCGAGGTGCGAATCCTCCTCCTCCCCGATGGGCGTTTCCAGAGAGATGGGCTCCTGCGCGATTTTGAGAACCTTGCGAACCTTCGAGACGGGGATGTCCATCTTGCGCGCGATCTCCTCGCTCGTCGGCTCACGCCCCAACTCCTGCACCAGCGCGCGGCTGGTGCGGATGAGCTTGTTGATGGTCTCGATCATGTGCACGGGGATGCGAATCGTGCGCGCCTGATCCGCAATCGCCCGCGTGATGGCCTGACGAATCCACCAGGTCGCGTAAGTCGAGAACTTGTAGCCGCGCCGCCACTCGAACTTGTCCACGGCCTTCATCAACCCGATGTTGCCCTCTTGAATCAAATCAAGAAATTGCAGGCCGCGGTTCGTGTACTTCTTCGCTATCGAGACGACGAGCCGGAGGTTCGCTTCGATCAGCTCGCGTTTGGCCTGCGCGGTCTCGGTCTCGCCGGTGACGATGGCCTGAAGCGAGCGTTTGATCTCGACGGGCGAGACGTTGTGGTCGGCCTCGACCTGCACGAGGCGGCGCTTGGCGTTCGAGATATGGCGCTTGTATTCCTTCTCCTCGTCGGGGCGGATGCGCTTGCGGCCCAGCTTCTCTGTGTAGCTCGTGATCTCGTTCTCGGCGATGCGAATCTCTTTGGCGACTTTGCGGATGGAGCCGATGAGGCGCTGGCGGGCCTTCTCCGTCAGGTTCAGGAGCTTCATCTCCTGCGCGATCTCCAGGCGCATGCGCGCGACCTTGCGCTTGAGCCGCAGAAGCTTCCGAGACTTCTTGCCGCGCAGAAGCTTCTGCTCGGCGCGCAGCTTCTCCCACTCCTTCAGGCCCGTCTTAAAAATCTTGCGGATGTTCTCGACGCCTTCGAGCGTCCAGCGCAGGTACTCGTCGGCCTTGTCCTCCTGGCCCGTGAGTTCGGCCTGCTCGGAGAAGTTGACGAACTCGCGTATCTGGAGGCGGCCCGCTTCGAGTTCCTCGCCCACCTTGCACAACTCGCGCACCGCGATGGGCGAGCGCGAGATGGCTTTTTGAGTTTTGATCTGGCCGCGCTCGATTCTCTTGGCGATGGAGACTTCGCCCTCGCGCGTCAAAAGCGGCACGATGCCCATCTCGCGCAGGTAGAGCCGGACGGGGTCGTTCGTTTTTTCGAGCGCGCCCGCCGAGAGGTCGAGTTCAAGGTCTTCGTCGAGCGCCTCGTCCAGATCGTCGGGGGAGGCCACGGCGGCGGCCTGCTCGATGAGGCGCTCGTCGGAGTCGGCGACGGTGATGTTCGAGCCTTCGAGCTTCTGGAGCACGTCCTCGATGTCGTCGGGTGAGACGATGTTGTCGGGAAGCTCGCGGTTGAGGTCGTCGAAGGTGAGAAATTTCTTGTCGCCGCCCAGCTCCAAAAGGCGCTGCACCACGTCTTCCTGATCCTTCTCTTCCATGCTCATCTCTTAATTCTACCTCGGAACGTTAAGGAGAATGCGCCGCGCGTTTGAGTCCTGCCGTTCGGCGCTTCAGGAGAATGAGGACTGGCCGCCCGCGGTCACGCCGCCCGTGCGTGGCAGCAGCGCCGTGCGGCGGCGTTTCAGGTCGAAGTCTTCCATGACGAGCCGGTCGCGGCGGGCCTCGTCGCCGGCGCGGTCGGCCTCCGCGATCTCGGCGGCGAGTTCCTTGATGCGCCTGTCGAGCTGCATCACGCGCAGGGTCAACAGGCAGCTCTCGGCCTCGGCCAGGAATTGATCGGTCGCCTCGCCCTCGGCGCGCTCCTGCTCGTGCATCAGGACGAGGGGCACGAGGTCGGCGGCCACCGCGTCGGCGGCGGTCATCTCGCCGAGCGTCGAAAAATCAACGGACGACCCGCGCGCGTGCAGCTCTTTCAAGGCGCGGAAGACGGCGGCGCTCGGCAGCTCTTCGTAGTCGCCCTCTTCCACGTGCGGGAGCATCGCCTCGCGCAACTCCGCGTCGTGCACGAGCAGTTCCAGAAGCCTGCGCTCGGCGACGGTCGGCGCTTCCGTCTCGGCGCGCACGACCCTTTTCCTCACGTCGTCGGCGTTCGCCGCCGAAGCGTTCGCGCGTGCGCTCACGGTCTTCCAGAGTTCCTGCCTGAGTCCCGTCTCTTCGACGCGCAGCGCATCCATCGCCATGTCGAAATACTCGCGCCGCTGAACGGAGTTACGCACCGCGCGGACGAAGGGCAAGACCTCCTCGACCGCCTCGGCCTTCTGCGCGGGGTTGCGAAGGTTGCGCCCGCTCGCGGCCTGCTCCGACACGAACTGCATGTGCGGGACGGCCCGCCCGCGTCTTTCGTTGTACTCCTCGACGCCGCGCGCACGCACGAACTCGTCGGGGTCTGAGCCATCGGGCAAGACCAAAACTTTGACTTCAAAATCTTCGGGCAGGAGAACCTCTATGGCGCGTTTCGCCGCGTTGATTCCGGCGCGGTCACCATCATAATTGACGACCACTTTGCGCGCAAACCTGCCCAGGAGTCGCGCCTGCTCCTGCGTCAGCGCCGTCCCCAAACTCGCGACGACGTTACGCACCCCAAACTGAAAAGGGATGATTAAGTCCAGATAACCTTCGACGAGGATCACGAACTTCTTCCTTCTTATCTCTTCGCGCGAGACGCCGAGGCCGAACAGGTGGCGGCCCTTCGTGTAGGCAGCCGTCTCCGGCGAGTTCAGATACTTCGGCTCGTCTCCGGCGCGCATCGCCCGCGCGCCGAAAGCCACGGGCCTTCCTTGCGCGTCCAAGACGGGGAAGATCAAGCGCCCGCGGAAGCGGTCGTAGTAGCCGCCCGCCTCCTTCTTCACGACGAGGCCGCTTCGTTCTATCTGCCCGATGGTTGCCCCTCGGCTCTTGAGATACGGCCCCAGCGCGTCCCAACTGTTCGGCGCGTAGCCCAGGCGAAAGACGCGCCGCGTCTCGTCCGTAATCCCTCGCCCCTCGACGTAGTCGCGCGCCGCGCGCGCTTCCGAGTTCTCTTCGGCGAGGTGCTGCTCCCAGAATTCGAGCGCCCACGCGTTGAGCTGGATGACCTCGTCCGATTCCTTGCGCCGCGCCTCGAACCGCTTATCCTCGACCAGAGCGGGCAGGGGCACGCCCGCCTTCTCCGCCACGACCCGCACGGCTTCGGGGAACGACACGCGCTCCATCTCCATCACGAAGTTGAAGACCGACCCGCCCTTGCCGCACCCGAAGCAGTAGAAGATGTCCTTCGACGGGTTCACCGAAAACGAAGGCGTCTTCTCCTGGTGGAAAGGGCAGCACGCCATCCAGTTCGCGCCCTTCTTCTTCAGGCTGACGTAGTCCGACACGACGCGGACGATGTCCGCCTGTCGCCGGAGGTCGTCAATGAATACTTGCGGGTAACGCATCGCCCTCTAACTTCAATCTCAACCTGTCACTTCGTCGGAAGAATGGCGCGGCACGCCTCTAAACGATATGCGCGAAGAAGCGTTTTAATTTCTTCGCACCGAGCCGCCCGCCGGTTCGAGCGCCGTTGCACACGTCGGGGCCGAAGGGTCTGCTTACTGCTTCAGCTCGACGACGGTCGCGCCCGCGCCGCCCTGATTTTCGGGGGCGAGGTCGAACGTGGCGACGTGCGGGTGGTGCTGCAACAGCGCGGCGACCGCGCGGCGCAGCGCGCCCGTGCCGTGGCCGTGGATGACGCGGACGTGCGCGTAGCCGTGCAGGTATGCTTCGTCGAGAAACTTATCAAGCTCGTCGCGCGCCTCGTCCGTGGTCTTGCCGATGAGTTTCAACTCGGCGTCGGGCGCTTCGCGCGACGAGCGCAGGCGAACCTCCGTGCCCTTCTGCTGCATGCGGCGCAGGCGACCGGCGAGCGTGTCGTCGTCGTCCTTCTGTTTCGGCGCGGGGGCGACGAGTTCGAGGTTCGAGAGCTTCTCGCGGAAGCGCAAATTCTTGACGCGCACCTCGGCCTCGCCGTGGTTGATGCGCTCGACCGTGCCGTTCATGCCGAGCAACGGCAGCCGCACCTCGTCTCCGACCGCGATCTCGCGCGGCGCTGCCGCGTCGGCGTTTGATGAAGGCGACGCGGCCTGCGTTCCTTCGTCTGCACGCGCCGGGCGGACGACGCGGACGCCGCTCGTCCGGGCAGCGTGCGGCGCGGAGGCGGCGCGCGTCTCGGCGCGCACCTTCTGCGCTTCGCGTCGGAGTTCGGCGGCGCGGCGCTCGGCCTCGCGCTCGACCCTCACGCGCTGCGCGCGGTCTTCGATCTTCGAGTAGAGTTCGCGCGCCTGTCGCTCGAAATCTGTGACGGCGTGTTCGAGCAGGCGCGCGAACTCCGCCTGACGCTCGCGCTCGCGGCGCGCGGCTTCCGCGTCGAGCGCGGCGTACTTGTCGGCGACGGCGCGGCGCTCCTCTTCGAGCGCGCGGCGGAGTTGTTCGGCCTGTTCCGACTCGCGCTGGATGCGGCGCAGGTACTCCGAGGCGGCGAGCGAGCGTTCGTCAACGCGCGAGAGCGCGGACGTGATGATCTCTTCGGGGAGCCGGAAGCGGCGCGCGATCTCCAGCCCCGCGGACGAGCCGGCGACGCCGACGAGCAGGCGGTAGGTCGGCTGCAAGGTGCGCTCGTCGAACTCGACGCTCGCGTTTTGGATTCCCTCCTCGTTCGCCGCGTACATCTTCAGCCCGCTGTAGTGAGTCGTCGCGATGACGTGCGCGCCGCACGCGCGCCGGAAATGGTCAACGACGGCGACGCCGAGCGCCGATCCCTCTTCCGGGTCTGTGCCCGTGCCGACTTCGTCGAGCAGGACGAGCGCGGGCGCGCGGCACAGCTCGACCATGCTCCGGATGTTGGCGACGTGCGAGGTGAAGGTCGAGAGGTTGGCGGCCAGCGACTGGCGGTCGCCGATGTCTGCGAGCACCGAAGCGTAGGGCGGAACCCTCGCCCCGCGCGCCGGGACGTGCAGACCTGAGAGAGCCATGAGCGAGAGCAGGCCCGCGGTTTTGAGCACGACGGTTTTGCCGCCCGCGTTCGCGCCGGAGATGACCATCACGGGGTGCGCGGCGTCGAGTCGCAAAGAGACCGGCACGACCTCCGAGCTTTGCTCGCGCAGATTCTCTTCGAGCAGAGGGTGGCGGGCGTCGTCGAGTTCGAGCGTGTCCCCTTCGTCAATCAGAGGCTCGACGCACCGGAGGTGCGCGGCCAGCGCGGCCTTCGCGCCCACGAAGTCGAGTTCGGCGACGGCGCGCGAGGCGAGTTCTATGGCAGGCAGCTCGGCGCGCAGCTCCTGCGTGAGCGTGAAGAGGATGCGCGTGACCTCGCGCTCCTCCGTCTCGCGTAGGGCTTGCAGCTCGTTGTTCGACTCGATGGTCTCCAGCGGCTCGACGAAGACGGTCGCGCCCGAAGACGAGAAGCCGTGCGCGACCCCGGCGACGCGCCCGCGGTGGTCGTTGCGGACGGGGATGACGAAGCGGTCATTCCTGACAGTGACGAGTTCGTCCTGAATCGCCTCCTCGGAGCGGCGCATCAGGGCTTCGAGCGAGCGCGTGATGGTCGAGCGCAGACGCACGATGTCGGCGCGTATGCGCGCCAGTTCCGGGCTGGCTCGGTCGTCCAGCTCGCCCGACGGAAGTATCTTCGAGAAGACGCGCGCGGCGAGGCCGGGCAGCGTGCGCGGCAACTCCGCGACCGACTCCCACAACACCGGCGCGAGTTCGCGCTCGGCGGCAACGGCGGCGCGCGCGTCCGCCGCCTGCTCGCACAAACGCGCGAGTTCGAGCAGCACCAGCGGCTCAAGGATCGTGCCCTCTACGCGGAGCCGCGCGAGCGCGTCCGCGGGGTCGGCCAACTCGCTGAACGACCAGCGCGCCCCGCGCGCGCGCAGCTCCGCGCACTCGGCGACGGCGCGCAGCGCGCGACGCACCTCGCCCACCGAGTCGAGCGGCGCGAGTTCGCCCGCGCGCGCCCCCCCCACGGGCGTCTGCGCGTAGCGTCGCACGAGCGAGCGCAATCCCTCGTACTCAAGCGTGGCAAAAGCTTGCTCGTTCATAGGCGATGGCTAATAGTAAATGTTGGGCGGTGGTAAGACAAAGGCTTGCGCGTCCGGCTCAACTGTTCGGCTCAACCGTCGGACTCTTCGCCCGGCCCCGACGTTAACCAGGGCGGCTCGGAAGCGACGACCTGAGCGTACACGGGGCAGCCCGGCACGTGCGCGCCCGGCAGATACCCTGTGCTCAACAGAAATTCGTTGACGATCTCGCCGCCGGTGAAGAGGAAGGTCGCCTTGAACAGCTTCACCCAGCTTTCCTTAGAACGCGGATGATGCCGGTCGAGCCACCCTCGGAACGAGCCGAACTCCGCGCGCAGCCCGACGAGGCGGCGCGCGTTCTCAATCGCGGCGTTGACCTTCAGGCGGTTGCGTATGATTCGGGCGTCGAGGAGGAGCCGCTGCCTGTCCGCTTCGCCGTAGGCGGCGACCCGATCAACGTCGAAGCCTTCGTAGGCCGAGCGTAGCGCAGCGCGCTTCCTCAAAATCGTCGCCCAGGACAGTCCCGCCTGATTTATTTCAAGCACGAGTCTCTCGAAGAGAGCGGAGTCGTCCGCGAGCGGGAAACCGTACTCGCGGTCGTGATAAGGCTTGTGCAAAGGGTCGCCGACGGCGAACTCACAGTAAGCGGACATGCTTCAGTTACTGCCCCTGTCTCTGTCTCCTGCGCTCCGTCCCCTGCATGGCGGCGTCGAAGAGTTGCGAGGGGGCGAGGACGAAGACGCGCGTGCCTTCGTGTTCGAGCGTGGCGCGCAAGGGGCGCGGCGGCGGACGCGACGGCGCGAGGGCTTCGACGGGGACGCGGATGATTCCCTCGACGCGCTCGACGGCGAGCGCGAGTTGTTCGTCGCCGCGCAGCGTGACGAAGAGAGCTTGCCTCTCTTCGTCTGGCCGCGCCTCTTCCCGGCGCTGCGTCTCGTTGCCGGGCTGCGTCTCTTCTTCGAGTTGCGTCTCGTCGTCGCCTGCGGCGGCATCGCGTTCGTCTTGAGAGTTGACGAGCGCGAGCGGGTCGAGCACCGTCCGCATGCGCCCGCGCACGCAGACGACACCCAGGACGGCGCGCGGCGCGTGCGGCAAAGGCGTAGGCTTCGGGCACTGTTGCGCGTGTCCGTCCGTCTCGTCGGCGCAGACGGCGAAGACGTGCACGCCCGCGCGCATCAGCAGAAGCTCGCGCGTCTCGTCTGGCGCGGGCGGCGAAGCTTGTGCTGCCCGTCTGTCCGTCCCTGTGTTTTCGTGTTCGCTCATCTTCTGACGGGGGAGTTTGCGCGTGAGAGCGTTTGGTTTCTAGCACGCGTGGAAGCGGAAGGCAAGGCGGTTAGAGAACAGAGCCGCGAGCGGGCTGCGAGCGGGTTTACGCTCCGAGGCGAAGTCCGCGCCTCTGAAGCCGCAACCCGCTCGCAGCCCGCTCGCGGTACTGGCTGCTCCCCGTTCTGCTAAACTGTCTGCAAACCGGAAGGGCGTGACGACACGTAAATTCCGCGCGGGCGTCGTCGCGGCGCGGAGCATCTTAAAAGGGAGGGCGAGGACGATGGACGAATTCGACCGCTACCGCGCGGAGATGAACGAGCGCCTGCTGGGGGCGGGTCATCTCGGCATCAAGCGCTTCTTCGCGCTCGACACGCAAGCCTACGAGCAGGGCGCGCTCGACAAGAAGACGAAGGAGCTGATGGGACTCGCCGCCTCGACCGTGCTGCGCTGCGACGACTGCATCACGTACCACGTCAAGCAGTGCGTCTCGGTGGGCGTGACGCGCGAGGAATTCCTGGACGCCTTCAACGTGGCGCTCGTGGTCGGCGGCTCGATTACGATCCCGCACCTGCGCCGCGCGGTCGAGAGGTTAGACCAACTCCTCGAAGAACATAACGCGGAGGCGAGCCGGGAATAAACGCCGGTGCTGACGCGATGAAGCCGGGGCGGGGGCTTTGCCCGCCCGGAGGCCGAACGATGTCGAAGAGAGTATTGCTGCTGGCGTTCTGCGTTTGCCTGTCGCTGTCGGCGGGCGCGCGGGCGCAGGACGATCAAGAGAAAGGCGGTGACGACGTGTTGCAAGCGCGGCTGCGGGGGCGTGTGCGCGCGCCGGAACTGGAGGGCGGGCGCGGCTGGCTGAACACCGACAAGCCGCTCTCGATTGCGGGCTTGCGCGGCAAGGTGGTGCTCCTCGACTTCTGGACTTACGGCTGCGTCAACTGCATGCACATCATCCCAGACCTCAAGCGGCTCGAAGAGAAATACTCGAAGCAGCTTGTCGTCATCGGCGTCCACTCCGCGAAGTTCGAGAACGAGAAGGAGACCGAAAACATACGACACATCATCCTCCGCTACGGGATCGAACACCCCGTCGTCAACGACGCCGACTTCCGCATCTGGCACGCCTACGCCGTCAACGCGTGGCCGACGCTCGCGCTGATTGACACGGACGGCTACGTCGTCGGCGAGGCCGCGGGCGAAGGCCACTACGATGCGCTCGACAAAGCCATCGGCGAGCTGGTCGAGGACGCACGCAAGCGCGGCACGCTCAACGAGCAGCCTTTAAAGCTCGCGTTGGAGCGCGCGAAGACGGGCGACCTGCCGCTCGCCTTCCCCGGAAAAATTCTGGCTGATGAAAAAAGCGAACGCCTCTTCATCGCCGACTCGAACCACAACCGCGTCGTCGTCACGCGGCTCGACGGCACGCTCCTCGACACCATCGGCACGGGCGAGCACGGCGCGCGAGACGGCGCGTTCGACGCCGCAACGTTCAACCGCCCGCAAGGGTTGGCGCTCGACGGCGACACGCTTTACGTCGCCGACACGGAGAATCATCTCATCCGCCGCGTTGACCTGAAGGCGCGCAACGTGCAGACCATCGCGGGCACGGGCGCGCAGCTCCTCGACATGGGCGTGCGCGGCGGCCCCGCGCGCTCGACGCCGATCAGCTCGCCGTGGGACTTGGCTTGCGTGGGGCGCGCTCTCTACATCGCGATGGCCGGGCCGCACCAGATTTGGAGGCTCGACCTCGACACGCAGCAGCTTTCAGTCTTCGCCGGGACGGGCCGTGAGGCGCGCGCCGATGGCCCGCGCGACGAAGCCGGGTTCGCGCAGCCTTCGGGTCTGGCCTCGGACGGCAAGACGCTCTACGTCTCAGACGCCGAGTCGAACACAATCCGCGCCGTCTCGCTGGCGGGCGCGCTCTCGCGCGACGACTCGAAGACGAACGCGGCGCGCGGCGACTCGAAGATGAACGAGGCGGAGTTGCGAGCGGCGTCGCTCTCATCATCCGTCTCCGCCGGAGAGGTGCAGACGCTCGCGGGCGGCGACCTCTTCGACTTCGGCGACCGCGACGGCGAGGGCGACGACGTGCGCCTGCAACACCCGCTCGGCCTGGCGCTCAGCGACGGGCGACTCTTCATCGCCGACACCTACAACCACAAGATCAAGGTGCTCGACCCGCGCGCCCGCACCGTCAAGACCTTCGCCGGGACGGGCAAGCCCGGCCAGACGGACGGCGCAGGAGCCTCCTTCTACGAGCCGGGCGGCCTTGCCGTCGCCCGCGGGCATCTCTACGTCGCCGACACGAACAACCACGCCGTCCGCGTCGTTGACCTCGCGTCGAAGCAGACCACCACGCTCGTCATACGCGGCCTGCAACCGCCCGCGCAGCCCGCGACGGCGAGCACGAACGCGTCGGGCGAGCCGGAATCGGCAGGGCCGAACGCCGAAGAGTTCAAGGCCGCGCCGCAGCGCATCGCCGCTTCGGGCGACGCCATGCTCGTCGTTGATGTCGCGCTGCCCGCCGGTTATCACCTCAACCCGTCCGCGCCGCAGCACTACAAAGTCTCCGTCGAGGGCGGCGCAGAGCGTCTCGCGCTCGGCGACGGCGCGGCAGCCGACGCGCCGTCGCTCGGCAGGACGGCGAAAGATTTGCGCCTGCCGCTCAGCCTGCCCCTGCGCGCGCTCGCGCCGGGTGCGGCGACCCTTCGCGTCCAACTCACGCTCTACTACTGCCGCGAGGACAACACGGGCACGTGCCGCATCAAGACGCTCACCTGGCGCGCGCCCGTCGAAGTCACGGGCGAGGCGGGCACGACGCACGAGATCAAGTTGCAGGGAAAAATCGAATAGGGTTTTGAGAGGCGGGTACGGCGAACCTGTCGTCGTCCGACCGTGTTGATAACACGGACAGTGTTGATAACGCGGGCGGCGTTGATAACGTCGGCGCGTCAGTTGCGCGAGAGGTCGCCGCTCTCGTCGAGCACTTCGGGCCAGAGTTCGCGGCTGCGCTCAAGCTCGCGCTTCAGAAGTGTCTTCGCCTGCCGCAGCTCTTCGAGCAACTCGGCGTTCGCGCGCTCAAGCTCCGCGATGTGTTTTTTCATCTGTCGCCCGCGGGCTTCGAGAAACATCGAGTAGAAGTAGAGCACGCCCGCGGCGGCGGCCAGCGTCAAGGCGAGTATGAGGGCTGCGTAAAACTCCACGGCTGTAGTCCCTGCTTGTCGGTTTACTGAATTTCTACCGCTTCCCGCACGATTTCGCAAGCGCCGAAGAAGTCAAAAGTAAAAAGGCAGCGAAGGGTGTTAGGTTCTGAGTTCTGGCTTGTTGAAAATCACCAGCGCCCAGCACCCGAAACCCTTCTTTTGCCTTTTTACTTTTGCCTTGCTTTCACTCCGCCACCTGGCAGAAGACCTTGATGGCGTCTTTCGCGTTCGTCAGCTTGTCGAGCAGTTCCCGGTAGTTCTCAAGTCCTCTGACCGGGTGGGTCAACAGACGCGCGAGCCAGCCGGGGTATTCCAGCTCGGCCTGCGACATATCCCGCACGCCCGCCTCGAAATATTCGCGGTTGGCGTTGACCGTCCCGACCATCACCTTGTTGCCGAGGACGAACTCCAGATTGATCTTGTCCGCCGGAACCTCGATGCGCCGGTCGCCGCCCGTGACGCTCGAAAGGACGAGCACGCCGTTTTTGGCGAGCGCCTGCATCGAGTCGAAGGCGATGGGCGAGTAGCCTGTGGCCTCGAAGATGAGATCGAAGCCGCCTGCATATTTTTTAGGCGACTCGGCGACGGGCAGCTCGTCGCTCGTCAAGTAGGTCGCGCCGAGCGCCTCGATCAAATCCGAGTTGAGATACGGCTTCGGTATCTTCCCGAAGGTGATGACTTCCAGCCCGCGCAAGGTAAGGACGAGCGTGGCGAGCAGCCCAATCGTGCCCGCGCCCATCACCGCCGCGCGCTTCGGCTTCCACACGCGCAGACGGCGTTGAATCTCGAAGGCTTGCGTGATGCCCTTCTCGACGACCGTCAGCGGCTCCAAAAGCACGCCCACCTCTTTCAAGCCCTGCGGCATCTTGACGATGAACTCGGCGTAGTCCACGTAGAACTCGGCGAGGTAGCCGTGCAGGAGATTGATGCCGCGCTCGTAGTAAACGGAGTCGGTCGTCATGTCGCTCGTGCCGATGAGGTCGTAGATGCTCTTGCCCGGACGACGGACGGTGGCGACAACGTAGTCGCCCGGCTTAACTTCCGTCACCGCAGGCCCAACTGCCTCGACCTGTCCGAAGCTCTCGTGGCCTGTGACGAGGAAGTCGAAGCCCGGCGGCGCTTGCCCGTACTGTGCCGCGTTGATCTCCTTATCGGTTCCGTCAACTCCCACCCTCAGCACCTTGACGAGCACGCCGCGTCCGCCGGAAACGTCCGCAACTTCCGGCGTCCGCATCTCGACGAGGTGCATGCTGTTTGGCTTCCCCGGTGTGACTGCGATTGCTTTCATAAATCCCTCCGATGGATGTTAGGTGCTGGGTGTTAGGTGTTGGTGTTGGGTGTTAAGCTCGGTGCGCCGGTTTCACCAGCACCCAACACCCAACACCCACTTTTCATTCCCCGCTCTGCTGGAGCAGCTTGGCGACGAGACCCGTCCATCCCGTCTGGTGCGACGCGCCGAGGCCCGCGCCTTCGTCGCCGTGGAAGTATTCGTAGAAGAGAAGGTGGTCGCGCCAGTGCTCGTCCGTCTGGAACTTTTCCGCCCCGCCGAAGACGGGCCTGCGCCCCCCTTCGTCGCGCAGGAAGATGCGCGACAGACGGCGCGACAACTCCGCCGCCACCTCCCACAGAGTCAACATCCGGCCCGACCCCGTGGGGCACTCGACGCGGAAGTCGTCGCCGAAGTAGTAGTGGAACTTTTGCAGCGACTCGATGATGAGGTAGTTGGCGGGGAACCAGACGGGGCCGCGCCAGTTGGAGTTGCCGCCGAACATTCCCGTCGTTGACTCCGCCGGCTCGTAGTCAACGCGGTTCTCCTCGCCGCCGAGATTCAACACGTAGGGGTGCTCAAGGTGGTAGCGCGAGAGCGCGCGCACGCCGTAGGGCGAGAGGAACTCGCGCTCGTCGAGCATGAAGCGGAGCACGCGCGTCAGCTTCTCCTGATCGGCGACGGCGAAGAGACGACGCTCGCCCATGCCGAGCACGTGCATGGAGGCGACGTTGCGCGTCAGGTCGGGCCGGTTCTCGATGAACCACTCCATGCGCTTCTTGAAGCCGGGCAGCCGGTCAACGACATCAGAGTCGAGAATCTCGACGGCGAACAGAGGGATCAGCCCGACCATCGAGCGCACGCGGATGGGGAGGTGCGTGCCGTCCTGCGCGTGCAGCACGTCGTAGTAGAAGCCGTCTTCGTCGTCCCAGAGCGAGTAGTTGTCGGGGCCGACGTTGTTCATCGCGTCGGCGATGTAGATGAAGTGCTCCCAGAATTTCGAGGCCACATCCTCGTAGGTCGGGTCTTCTCTGGCGAGTTCCATCGCAATGGCGAGCAGGTTCAAAGTATACATCGCCATCCAGCTCGTGCCGTCCGACTGTTCCAGATGGCCTCCGTTCGGGAGCGGCTTGTTGCGGTCGAAGACGCCGATGTTGTCTAGTCCGAGGAACCCGCCCTCGAAGATGTTGTTGCCCTCGGCGTCCTTGCGGTTGACCCACCACGTGAAGTTCAGCATCAGCTTGTGGAAGACGCGCTCCAAAAACGCGCGGTCGCCCGCGCCGCCCCTGCGCTTCCTCTCGATTCGGTAAACCCTCAGCGCCGCCCACGCGTGGACGGGCGGGTTCACGTCCGAGAAGTTCCACTCGTAGGCCGGGAGCTGCCCGTTCGGGTGCATGTACCACTCGCGCAGCAACAGGATCAACTGCTCTTTGGCGAAGTCCGGGTCCACGATGGAGAGCGCGACGCAGTGGAAGGCCAAGTCCCAGGCGGCGTACCAGGGATACTCCCACTTGTCCGGCATCGAGATCACGTCCGAGTTGTAGAGGTGCTTCCATTCGCAGTTGCGCCCGCGTCTTCGTTCGGGCGGCGGCGGCGGCATCGCCGGGTCGCCGTCGAGCCACTGCTTGACGACGTAGTGGTAGAACTGCTTCGACCAGAGCAGGCCCGCCAGCGACTGCCGCATGACTCCCTTCGCGTCTTCGCTCAGGTGCCGAGGGATGACCGTCTCGTAGAACTCGTCAGCCTCAAGACGCCGCGCCTCGAACGTGCGCTCGAAGTCTTCACCGAAGGACACGTCAACGCTCGACGGCGGCTCCTCGGCGAAGCGCAGGCGCACGACCGCCTCGCCGCCGGGCGCGAGGGTCAGCACGTAGCGCGCCGCGGCCTTCGTCCCCGCCTGCGCGGGATTCACCGCGCCCCGCTCGCCGTTGACGACGTAGTCGTTGATGCCGTCCTTGACGTGACCGCCGTTAGCCGCGCCGTAAAGTCTTTGAGTATTCGTGTCGTTCTCGGTGAAGAGCAACTCCGGCTCGCCTTCGCAGTAGAGGTAGCGTTCGCCGTAAACGTCGTGTGCGACCTCGACGACCGACGCGCTCGCGGGCGCAGACCCCGCGCCGCGCCCCTTCGTCCTCAGCCCTTCGACGCGGCGCAACTGCGGGCGCACGGTGTCGCCGCTCCAAGACCACGTGTTGCGGAACCAGAGGTGCGGCAGGAGGTGAACGGTCGCCGCTTCGGGGCCGCGGTTGGCGACGCTGATCTTAACTAGTATGTCCTCCGGGTCGGCCTTCGCGTACTCGACCGTCACGTCGAAGTAGCGATCCTCTTCAAAGACGCCCGTGTCCAGAAGCTCGAACTCCGGGTCGAGCTTGCCGCGCCGACGATTCTCCTCCAAAAGCCGCGCGTAAGGGAACTCGCTTTGCGGGTACTTGTAGAGGTACTTCATGTAGGAGTGCGTCGGCGTCGAGTCGAGGTAGAAGTAATACTCCTTCACGTCCTCGCCGTGGTTGCCTTCTTTGCCCGTCAGCCCGAAGAGTCTCTCCTTGAGTATCGAATCGCGCCCGTTCCACACGGCGAGCGCGAAACAGATTTGCTGGTGTCGGTCGCAGATGCCCGCCAGTCCGTCCTCGTTCCAGCGGTAGGCGCGCGAGCGCGCGTGGTCGTGCGGGAAGTAGTCCCACGCGTCGCCTTCGGCAGAGTAGTCCTCGCGCACCGTCCCCCACGCGCGCTCTGCGAGGTACGGCCCCCAGCGATTCCAGTGCGCCGTGCGCTGGCGCGACTCCCGCAGCCTGTCTTCCTCGCTGGTCACTATTGCAGCTCCTTCTCAATCGTCACTTGCCTGTGACCGGAAACAACTGCGGGACGCGCCCGCCGCGCATCGCTTGCGTCAACACGGCGGAGCTTCGCCCGTTCTCAGCAAGGGCGCATAAATCGTCGTTTATACTCATTCATGCGCGGTTCATGCAGGATTCCTGAATAAAATAGGCGAAGCTCGGCCCGGCTTCTTCCGAGCTAGTTGCCGCACCGCGCGTCCGCCGCGGGAGTTGACGCGGGCAGCGGCGCGAGATTGTATTTCCTCAGAAGCTTATTCAGAGCAGGCAAGCTCTCGGCGTTGACCTTCGCCCAGCGCGCCATGCTCTTGCGGAGCGACTCGCAGGACTCCCCGGCGGCGCTCAGAGCCGTCTCAGCCGGACGCATGTCGCCGCTCTCGACCATCGTTATGAGCCGCGACATGTCGCGGTTGACGGAGCCGAAGCCGGGGGCGGGGGGCGCGCTCGTCCCCTCGGCGATCTCTTCGAGTTCCTTCGCCAGCGCCGCGGCGGCGGCGGTCGCGTCTACCGCCTGCGGATTTCCCGAAAGGCTCTTCAGCCTCTCGGAGAGGGCCGCGCGCAAAGTCGCCACTTCGTTGTAGGAGTTGTAGCTCGCCGCCATCATGTCGCTGATCTTCTGCGCGAGGTCGAGCTGCGCGTCGAGGTCTGCCTGCGACGCGCGCAGACGCGGGTCTGGACGGACGACGAGCGGCTGGCGGTAAGTCTTGCCCCCGACGCTGAGAACCACTTCGTAACTGCCCGGCGCGGCGAGCGGCCCCGGCGGCTGTCGGCGCGGCGTCTGTCCGGGGACGGCGTGATCTGGGAGCGTGTATTCGATGTAGTCAATGCGCCTGCCGTAAAAGCTATAAGGCAGCGTGGAAGGGTCTGGCAGCCGGAGGTTCCACACGAAGCGGTTCAGGCCCGTCTTCGTGGGCAGCACCTCCGGCGGCGCGAACCAGAAGTCGGGTGCGTTCCCCGGAGTGCTGTCCTTCGGCGGCGGCGTGCTCGAATAATGCCGCACGACGTTGCCGCGCCCGTCGCGAATCTCCAGCGTGATCTCCCGCGATGGGGGCGACTTCAGATAGTAGTCAATGACGGCTCCTTCCGGCGGGTTCTCTCCCGCAGGGGTCTCCGCCGAAAGCGGAGTCTCCTGCCAGTTGTCCCAACGCACGCGGAGCGCGGTCGAGGGGCGGAACAGATGAACGCTTTCGCCGGCCACCTGCGCGTCGAGTTGTCTGAGCGGCGAGAGGTCGTCCAGAATCCAGAGTCCGCGCCCGTAGGTCGCGGCCACGAGGTCGCCGCCGTGAACGGCGAGGTCGCGCACGGGCGAGGTCGGCAGGTTGAGCTGGATGGGCTGCCAGTGGTCGCCGTCGTCGAAAGAGACGTAAGCGCCGTTGTCCGTGCCCGCGTAGGCCAAACCTTTGCGTGCGGGGTCTTCGCGCACGACATGCGCGACGCCGCGTTCGGGCAAGCCCGTCGTGATTTTCTGCCAAGTCTTGCCGCCGTCGCGCGTGCGGAAGATATACGGGTGCAGGTCGTTGCGTGCCGACGCGACGGCGTAGGCCGTGTCGGCGTCGGTGGGCGAGGCTTCGATGCGCGTGACGCGGCTGTTGGCGGGCATCTCCGGCGGCGCGACGTTGCGCCAGGTCGCGCCGCCGTCGCGCGTGAGCTGAACCTGACTCGAACTCGTGCCCACCCAGATTTCCCCTGCCTGCAACGCCGACGGCGCGATTGACAGAATCACACCCTGCTCCGACCTCTGCTGCCCGCCCTCGCCCTCCTCCTCGTCTTCTCTCTCCTCGGAGTGGCCGGCGCGGGCGAGCTGCGCGAATGGTTTCTCCGTCTGTCGCGCGGCGGCGTTCGTCTGCGTCAGGTCGGGGCTGATCTCGCGCCACGTCGCCGCGCCGTCGTCACTCTTGAGCAAGTGCTGCATGCCGACGTAGAGACTCTTTTTATCGCCCGGCGAAAAAACGAGCGGCGTCTCCCAAGTGTAGCGGTACTTCGGGCCGGGGATGAAGACGGTCGAGACTTGCCCCGTCTGCCTGTCCAGACGCAGGACTGAGCCGTACCAGCCGATGGAGTAAATGAGGTTCGGGTTTGAGGGGTCGGGAGCGATGTAGCCGCTCTCGAACGCGCCCGTCGAGAACCAGTCGCGGAAGGTTATCTGTCCGAAGTCGCTGCGCGAGGGCACGGCGACCGAGCCGCTGTCCTGCTGCGACGCGTAGTTGAAATAAGGGAACTGGTCGTCCGTGATGACGTGGTAAAACTGGCCCGTGGGCTGGTTGTACCAGAGGCTCCACGTCTGGCCGCCGTCGAGGCTGATGGTCGCGCCCTGATCCGAGCCTAAGATCATTCGCCGCGTGTCGTCGGGCGCTATCCAGAGGACGTGCTCGTCCTCGCCGCTCGGCGCACCCTTGTACGCCTCGAAGGTTTTCCCGCCGTCGGTCGAGCGATACATCGAAGTCTGCATCACGTAGACGACATCCCCGTTCTTCGGGTCAACGAACGCGCGGCTGAAATACCCGCTGCCCACGACGCGCGGGTCACGCGTGATCTGCTGCCAACTCTCTCCCGCATCGTCGGAGCGGAAGAAGCCCTGATTCATAATCGCGTAGACGCGGCTGTCGCCCGGCGCGACCACGACGCCGATGCGCCCGCGCGACTTCTCCGGCAGGCCCGCGCCGCTCAGTTGATGCCACGTCTCGCCCTCGTCCGTTGACTTGAATATCTGCGAGTCCTCCTGTCGTTCGCCGGGAGCGAACCGGAGGGGCCACGTCGCGGCGTACAGAGCGCGGCTGTCGCCGGGGGCGGCACACATGTCCGCGATGCTGGTTCGGTCGCCGGGGAAGAGAGTCTGCTTCCAACTCTTGCCGCCGTCGGTCGTCTTGAAGACGCCGTGCGCCTGAGACGGAGTCTGGTCGCCGAAGGCTCCGACGATGACGACGTTCGGGTCGCGCGGGTCAACGATGATCGAGGTGATGTAGTGCGTCTCTCGGAGGCCGACGTTCGTCCACGTCGCGCCGCCGTCCGTGGACTTGTAAACGCCGTCGCCTTCTGTCTGCTCGCCCGTCCCGACGTAGACGATTTCAGGGTTCGACGGCGCGAGCGCCAGCGCGCCGATTGAGGCCACGCGCGCGTCGTCGAAGATCGGCTTCCACACCAGCCCGCCGTCGGTCGTCTTCCACACGCCGCCGCCCGGCGTCGCCATGTAGTAGACGGCGGGGCGGCCCGGAATGCCTGCCACTGCCGTCACGCGCCCGGCGCGGTGCGGCCCGATCAGACGCCAGCGCATGCCTGCAAACATATCCGGGCCGTACTGCTGCGCTCGCGCAGCGCCGCCCGCCGACAGCGCGCAGGCCAACAACATCGCCAGCCGCAACAACGTCGCCCCGACGCGTCCTCGCGGGGCCGAAAAAATTCGCGCGAATGATTTAAGGCAGACCATCCCTGTCACCTCTTTGTAAGGATACGTTGGCTCACGGCAAGTGCACTATAGATTGCTGTGCCGCCCGGCGCATCGGACGGCGGGAACGGACGGAACGATTCAGTAGTCCGCTGCTCTGTTCCAACCTTTCGGGGTCGGGGCGCGAACCTCAGTCGCCGCTCGGCTTCGTCCGCCGGTGCTTCGACTTCTTGCCCTTCGTAGTCTTCAACGGCGCATCGGTCGTCGTCGCGGCGGGCTGAACCTGCGTGCCCTCGACCTTCGTCGCTTCGCCCGGCTTCGTCTTGCTGTCGTCTATGGTCGGGTTGGGCGAGGCGACGACCTGCTTCTGCTGCGCCGGTTGCGCGTTGCTGGTCGGCTGCGGCATGGTTTTCTCAGCCTCTGTAATCGGCGCGGTCTCGCCGCCCGCGGCTGTCCAGGCGGGGAAGCCGCCGAGGAGGGCGCGCGCTTTGAAACCTTTATCGCGGAGTATCTGCGCCGCACGGGCGCTGGTGTGCTCCTGCGGTCAAGAGCAGTAGGTGACGATCTCGCGGTCGCGCGGAAGCTCCGACAAATGCGCTTCAAGCTGGTCGAGCGGGATGTAGGTAGCGCCCTTGATCTTCGTCGTGGCCCCGACGCGCACGTCGAGGACGAGGACTTTACCTTCCGCGCGCAGCGTCTTGAACTCTTCGAGCGAGACGCGGTCGGGCGGAACCTGCGGCGCGGCGTTTTGAGCGTGCGCGAACGCGCGTGCCGCCGACGCGCCGACCACCAGTGCGCCGAGCAACACGACGAGGACGATTCTGCGTTTCATTGCCTGCTCCGTTCTGCCAAAGTATAGACCAGGGGAGTCGCCTGAAATTATACACCCCGGCCCGCGACTGCCGAAGCAAGGCGGCCTACACACATCCTCTAAGCTTCCGAGTTGACAAGGGGCGCGGGGCGCGGCTAGTGTTGAGTCGAAGCGTCGCTGCCGAACGCGTGCGACGCTGTTACGGGTGAGCGCAATGAACGTTCGACAGCACAATCTCTACCGCTCTTACTACTATTACGGCCCCGCGCCCGCGCGGAGGGGTTGGGCGGTAAGAGGCTGTCGGCGCACGTAAAGTCACCTGGCGCGAATTTAAGACAGGCTTCAAAGGCTTACCGGCCATCGAACCTTCCGACGCGGGAGGATTCGGTGGCCGTTTTTTTGCGCGCGTTTTCAGGCGCGCGCCCGAAGGAGGTTTTCAAAATGGACACGACGCAGGCAGGCAAGCAACTGCTCCTCGACCACGTTGACGCGCGGCAGGTAACGGCGGAGGCGGACGAACAGGCGGGCGCGGACGACAAGACATCTGATCGCAACGCAATCGTCCGGCTCGACCCGGATCATCCGGGCTTCCGCGACGCCGAGTACCGCGCGCGCCGTAATCGCATCGCGCAGCTCGCGCTCGATCATAAACCCGGCGCGACCGTCCCCGACGCGCCTTACACCGCAGAGGAGCACGCGCTCTGGCGCGCGATCCGCGACGCGCTCGAACCCGCGCACCGCCAACACGCCTGCGCCGAGTATCTCGAAGCCGCGCGCCGCCTCGACCTTCCGCGCGCTTCGATTCCGCAGCTCCGCGAGGTGTCGGAGAGGGTGCAGGCGATCAGCGGATTCCGGCTTGAGCCTGTGGCCGGACTCGTCGCGCCGCGCGTCTTCCTCGAATCGCTGGCCGACGGTGTGTTCCTGTGCACGCAGTACATACGCCACCACTCGACGCCGTTCTACACGCCGGAGCCGGACGTGGTTCACGAGCTGCTCGGCCACGCGCTGACGCTCGCCAGCCCACGCTTCGCCGAACTCAACCGGCTCTTCGGCGAAGCCGTCCGCCGCACCGACGCGCCGGAGGCACTCGAACGCCTGTCTCGCGTCTACTGGTTCACAATCGAGTTCGGCGTGCTGCGCGAAGGCGGCGAGGTCAAGGCTTACGGCACGGGGCTGCTCTCTTCGGCGGGCGAGCTTGAGGCGATGAGCGGGGCGGAGCTGCGACCGCTCAATCTCGAAGAGGCCGCGCGCGCCGAGTACGACCCGACACGTTTTCAGCCCGCGCTTTTCTGCGCCGACTCGTTTAAGGAAATGTACGGCGCGCTTAAAGATTTCCTCGTCCGCTGGCGCGCGAGCGCATGAGCGCGTCGCGCGCGGCGAGCACGGTGCGTGCGGCCTCTTCCGCACTCGCGGCGAGCGCCGTGAGGTGTCCCATCTTCCGACCGGGCCGCGCCTCCGACTTGCCGTAGAGGTGGAGCTTGACGGCGGGAAACGTGAGCACCGCGCGCCAGTCCGGCTCGCCCTCGTGCCAGAGGTCGCCGAGCAGGTTCGCCATCGCCGCGGGCCGCGTCATCTCGGTCGAACCGAGCGGCAGGCCGCAGACGGCCCTGAGCTGCTGCTCGAACTGGCTGGTCAAGCAGGCGTCAACGGTGAGGTGGCCGGAGTTGTGCGGGCGCGGCGCGAGTTCGTTGATGAGCAGGCGACCGTCGCGCGCGTGGAAGAACTCGACGCACATGACGCCGACCACGTCGAGCGCTTCGAGGACTGCGCGCGTGATCTCGACCGCTTCGCGCACGACCGATTCCGCGACGCGCGCGGGCGCGACCGAGAGATCGAGTATGTGACGGCGGTGCGCGTTCTCGATGACGCCGTAGTGCCTGAACTCGCCTGCCGCGGTGCGTGCGGCGACGACCGAAACCTCGCGCTCGAAGTCAACGAAGGCTTCGAGAATCCATTCGCGCTCTCCGAGAGAGGCGGCCCTTTGCTCGACATCTTCGGCGGAGTCCAGACGCATCTGTCCCTTGCCGTCGTAGCCGGAGCTTGCCGTCTTGAGAATCGCCGGGTAGCCGATCTCTGCGAGCGCCGCGCGCAAAGATTCTTCGGAGGTGATGTGGCGGAAGCGTGTGACGGGGAAGCCCCAGCGCGAGAGAAAGTTTTTTTCGCGCAGTCGGTTCTGCGTCGTGTAGAGAACCTCGCCGGAGGGTCTGACGGGCACGCGCTGCGAGGCGGCCTCGACCGCTTCGGCGGGCACGTTCTCGAACTCGAAAGTCAACACCGAGACGCCGCGCGCGAACTCGGCAACGGCGTCGAGGTCTTCGTAAGGTCGCTGGTACTCGCGGTCGGAAATCTGTCCCGTCGGCGTGTCGGAGTCGGGCGAGAAGGTGTGGACGCGGTAGCCCATCCTTCGCGCGGCGATGGCGAACATGCGACCCAACTGGCCGCTGCCGAGTACGCCGACCGTGGCTCCGGGCAGTATCGCGCTCATGTCGGCAGAGTGACCCCTCGCACCTTCGCGGTCTGCTCCTCGCGGAATCGCCGTAGCTTTTCCCTCAGTTCTGGCCGCGTGTTGGCGAGCATGGCGACGGCGAGCAGGGCGGCGTTGGTCGCGCCGCTCACGCCGATGGCGAGCGTGCCGACGGGGACGCCTGCGGGCATCTGCACGATTGAGAGCAGAGAGTCCAAGCCCTTCAAAGCCTTGCTCTCGACGGGCACGCCGAGGACGGGCACGGTCGTCTGTGCGGCGACCATTCCGGCCAAATGCGCCGCGCCGCCCGCGCCCGCGATGATTACTTCGAGGCCGCGTCCTTCTGCGCCGGAAGCGAACTCCGCCATCCATTGCGGCGTGCGATGTGCCGACACGACCAGACACTCGTGCGGCACGCCGAACTGCTTCAGCACTTCGTCAGCGTGGCGCATCGTCTCCCAGTCCGACGTGCTGCCCATGATGACGGCGATCAAAGGCAAGGATGAAGGCGGAAGGATGAAGGATGAGGCGGAGTCATCCTTCGTCGGCTTCGACTTTTTTCCGACTCGCCTCGTCTTTTTCTCGGTCTTCATCCTTCCGCCTTCATCCCTGCTCTTACAGGTATCTCGCGCGCAGAATCTGTACGTGGTGCGCTTCGTGGCCGGCGATGATGTAGGCGAGGGCGCGCACCGTCACCTCGTTGTCGCTCGCCACGCCGCGGCGCGACCACGCATCGGCGGAGAGTCCGCGCAGCATGAGGACGTTCGAGCGGCGCACGTGCGCGAACTCTTCGGCGAGGCTGACGAGCGTGCGCGCGTCGAAGTCCGCGCCGGCCATGTACTCGTCTTGATCCATGCCGGGCAGAGCTTGCCGCTCGCCGCGCGCGAATGCCAGCGCGCGGTAGGCGAAGATGCGCTCGGCATCAATCAGGTGGCCGACGACCTCCTTGATGCTCCACTTGCCCGGCTCGTACCGGAAGCCCGCGCGCTCTTCCCCGACGGTGCCGAGCAGCGCAAGCGTCTCCTCGTTCTGCCGCTCCAGCGTCTCGACCACTCCGGCGTCGGGGACGAGCGAGATGTACTTCTCGTAGTAGGACGCGTATTCGTTCGCTTCGGGTCTGGCGGGGGCCGTTGCTGACATTTTGCTTGCTCCTTCGCGCGTAGGTTTTCAGTTTAAATCAATGCCTGTGCGTGTCGTGGAAGAAATAACCAACGCAGATACCGAAGAGCACGGGGAGGTCACGGAGTTAAGATAAAATCTCCGTGCACCCTCCCAGTCCTCTGTGCCTCTGTGGTTAATCATTCTTCCTCTAATCTCGAACGGAAGATTCCACAGTCGAAGTCGGGCGGCCTACTCCTGCGCGTGCGAGTAGCCGGGCTGGCCGTCGAAGTCGCAGAGGTTCTCCGTCTTGACGAAGTCGAGGCCCACTTCGGCGAAGCGCGAGAGCAAGCCAACGATCTCCGCATGCGAGACCTTTTGACCCTGCGCTTCCGAGACGAAACGACAGCGCCAGTGGTCTGAGCAGAAGGTTTCGGGGCTGCCGCCGGGGAAGACCTTGACGCCGCGGTTGGCGATTGAACTCAACTTCAACCCTTCGCCGTTCAACTTCGACACCGCCGCGCCGAGGTCGTCCGCCGTCCCACCCGTCCAGTCGAGATAGATGTCAACGCCCACGGTCTCTTTCTTCGCCGCCGCAGTATCACGCGCCATGCGTCCCGCGAACGTCGCTTCGCCGCCCCCGCCCGACTTGTAGCTGACGGCCTTCAACTGTCCAGGCTTCTGCCCCGTGCGCGCCACGACCGCCTCGGCGAACTCGCGCGTGCCGACCTTCTCGCGGCTCACGCCTTCTTTGTAGATGTCGTAGGTGTGGATGCCGTCCTCCATCGTCTTGAGCCAGGCGTTGTGTGCGCGCTCGGCCACGTCCGTCTGGCCGATGTGGACGAGCATCATCACCGCGCCGAGGAAAAGCCCCGAAGGGTTCGCGAGGTTCTGTCCCGCGCGCCGCGGGGCCGAGCCGTGGATGGCCTCGAACATGGCGATTGACTCGCCGATGTTGGCCGAACCTGCAAGGCCGACCGAGCCGGCGATCTGCGCGGCCACGTCCGAGAGCACGTCGCCGTAGAGGTTCGGCAGGACGAGCACGTCGAAGTTTTCGGGTGCGTCGGCGAGCTTGGCCGCGCCGATGTCCACGATCCAGTGTTCGTTCTCGATGTCGGGGTATTCGGGCGCGATCTCTTCAAAGATTTTGTGGAAGAGGCCGTCCGTGATCTTCATGATGTTGTCTTTCGTGAAGCACGTCACCTTCCGACGGTTGTTGCGCCGCGCGTACTCGAACGCGTAGCGCACGATCTTCTCCGTGCCGGGCCGCGAGATGAGCTTCAAACATTGCGTCACCTGCCCCGTCTGCCTGTACTCGATTCCGCCGTACACGTCCTCCTCGTTCTCGCGGACGATGACGACATCCATCAACGGGTGCTTCGTCTCGACGAACGGATGGTAGGAGACACAAGGCCGCACGTTCGCGTAGAGTCCGAACGTCTTCCGCACCGTCACGTTCAAACTCTTGTAGCCCCCGCCCTGCGGCGTCGTGATCGGCGCTTTCAAGAAAACCTTCGTGCGCCGCAAAGACTCGAACGCTTCCGGCGCGACGCCCGCCGGATTCCCCGCGAGATAAACGCGCTCGCCGATCTCGATCTCCTCGATGTCGAGCCGCGCGCCCGCGCCTTCCAATATGCGCAGCGTCGCGTCCATGATTTCGGGGCCGATGCCGTCGCCGCGCGCGACCGTGATTGCTGTGTTAGCCATAGCGGACGAATGTGCCTTTCAGGGTTGAAAGATGAAGCCGACGCGCGGGGGCCGAGGGCAAGTCAGTCCGGCGGCGGCTTGAAAGCTGCTTCGGATGTCGAGGAGATATAACATCGCCCGGCGTGAATGACAATCGCGATGGTAAGTCATCCGACGCTTGTCACTCATCGCTCCTCATCCATCAATTTTTCTTCGACCTCATCAACCTTCGCGGCGAGGATGAAGTCGCTCTCGCTGAGGCCGCCTATGGCGTGCGTGTAGATTTCGAGGCGCGCGTAGCCCCAGCCGAACGAGATGTCTGGGTGATGGCCCTCGGCTTCTGCGACTTCTCCGACGCGGTTGACGAAGGAGAGCGCGTCGGAGAAGTTCTGAAACTTGTACTCCTTCGCGAGGTGGTGTTCCTCGACCACTTCCCAGCCGCTTAGCTGTCGGAGGAGCGGCTCGATCTCTTCAATCGTCAGGCGCGGCACGCCGCCGTGGCAGGGTATGCAGTGGCGGCTCGAAAGACTCTCCATCCTGAAGCCCTCCGTCGTTCGTCGGAAAAGTGTCGCGGCGCGCGAGCGCCGACGCTCTCGGCGCTCGCGGCGCGCGCGCACATCTTATCGGCGGGCGCACATCTTAACAGAGTCGCGCGGGGCTTTGAAGAACGCGCGGCAACCAGCCCGCTCTGTGCCGGCGTGCGCGCCGCCACTTGCCCAAACGCCCCGTGTGCAGATAGTCTTAGGCTTCAAAAGAGCACTCAGCAAAAAAATCGGAGGAGAGGTAAACGAGTGGCCGCCATCTATCCTTTCCGCGCCCTGCGTCCGCCCCGCGAGAGGGTCGGCGAGGTCGCCGCCGTTCCCTACGACGTGGTCAACACGGAGGAAGCCCGCGCGCTCGCCGCCGACAACCCCTTGAGCTTCCTGCACGTCTCGCGCCCGGAAATTGATCTGCCCGAAGGCACGGCGATCTACTCGGACGAAGTTTACGCGAAGGCCGTGGAAAACTTCGACCAGCTCAGACGCGCGTGCCCGCTCGAAGAGGAGGCCGGGCCGAGCCTCTACCTCTATCGCATCGTGATGGGCGGGCACGCGCAAGTGGGCGTCGCCGCGTGCTTCTCGGTTGACGAGTACGACCGGGGACTCATACGCAAACACGAGCGCACGCGACCCGACAAGGAGAACGACCGAACGCGCCACACCCTTGAGCTGCGCGCACAGACCGGCCCTGTGTTTCTGACCTACCGCGCAGACCGGCGCGTTGACGCGCTCGTCGAGGCCGAGACGAAGGCTGAGCCGCTTTACGACTTCACGGCGGAGGACGGCGTGCGCCACACCGTCTGGCGGGCGGGCGGCGCGGAACAGCTCGCGCGCTGCTTCGCCGAAGTCCCTCTGCTCTACATCGCCGACGGACACCACCGCGCGGCCAGCGCCTCGCGCGCGCGCGCGCACTTGCGCGACGCGAACCCGAACCACACGGGCGAAGAGGAGTACAACCGCTTCCTCGCCGTCGTCTTTCCGGACGAACAGATGCAGATTCTCCCCTATCACCGCGTCGTCCGTGACTTGAACGGTCGCTCCGCGGAAGAGTTCCTCGCCGCGGTCGCAGAGCGCTTCAACGTCACCGAGAACGCCAACCCGCGCGGCCCCGGCAACGCCGCACACTGGCACATGTACACGGGCGGCAAGTGGTACGGCCTGACGCTCGGCGACGCCGCCGCGCGCACGCTCCCCGACGACCCGACCGCTGCGCTCGACGTGAGCCTCCTGCAAGATAATCTGCTCGCGCCCGTGCTCGGCGTCGCAGACCCGCGCACAGACAAGCGCATAGACTTCGTCGGCGGCATACGCGGCACACCCGAACTCGAACGACTCGTCAACGAGGGCCGCGCCGCCGTCGCCTTCGCGCTCTTCCCGACTTCAATCGAAGACCTGCTGCGCGTCTCCGACGCCGGCGGCGTCATGCCGCCCAAGTCAACCTGGTTCGAGCCGAAGCTGCGCGACGGCATCTTGATTCACACGATTTAGGAGCGGTTAGCTGTTAGCTCTTAGCCGTTAGTCGTTAGCTTTTAGCCTTCGTGTTTCCGGTAAGCCGAGACACAAAGTTAAAAGCTGATTACTTCGAGAGAAGGTAACAGCTAACGGCTAACAGCCAAGAGCCAAGAGCTAAAAACCATGCGCGTACTCATCGCAGATAAGTTTGAGCAGTCGGGCCGAGACGGCCTGGACGCCGCGGGTTGTGAGTTCTCGTACCAGCCCGAAGTGAAGGATGAGACTCTGGTCGAGGCCATACGCTCCTACCAGCCGGACGCGCTCGTCGTGCGCGGGACGAAGGTGAGCGAGCAGATGTTGGACGCAGGCGCTTTGAAGCTGATCGTGCGCGCGGGCGCGGGCTACAACACGATTGACGTGGCGGCGGCCTCGCGCCGCGGCGTCTACGTCTCGAACTGCCCCGGCAAGAACTCGGTCGCCGTCGCCGAACTCGCCTTCGCGCTCATCCTCGCCCTCGACCGCCGCGTCGCCGACAACGTCATCGAACTCCGCGCGGGCAAGTGGAACAAGAAAGAGTTCTCCAAAGCGCGCGGGCTGCTGGGGCGCACGCTCGGACTCATCGGCACGGGCCAGATCGGGCGCGAGGTGGCGACGCGCGCGCGCGCCTTCGGCATGCCGGTCGTCGCGTGGAGCCGCAGCCTGACCGAAGAAGCGGCGGCGGAACTCGGCGTCGAGCGCCGCGCGAGCCTCCTCGATGTCGCGCGCGACTCGGACATCGTCAGCGTCCACGTCGCCTTGAAGCCCGAAACGCGCGGACTCGTCAACTCCGACTTCTTCGACGCGATGCGTGAGGGCGCGTACTTCATCAACACCTCGCGCGGCGAGGTGGTTGACCAGAATGCTCTCAGGCGCGCGATGCGCGAGAAGAACATCCGCGCGGGCCTCGACGTTTACGCCGACGAGCCGACCTCCGGCGCGGGCGAGTTTACAGACGACATCGCGCGCGAGCCGAACCTCTACGGCACGCATCACATCGGCGCTTCGACCGATCAGGCGCAGGAGGCCATCGCCGCCGAGACCGTCCGCATCATCCGCACGTTCAAGGAGACGGGCCGCGTCCCCAACGTCGTCAACCTCGCCCGCCGCACACCCGCCACGCACACGCTCGTCGTCCGACACCGCGACCGCCCCGGCGTGCTGGCCTCCGTGCTCGACGCGATTCGCGGCGTGGACATCAACGTGCAGGAGATGGAGAACATCATCTTCGACGGCTCCGAGGCCGCCGTCGCCCGCATCAACCTCGAAGCCGCGCCGCCCTCGGACGTGCTCGAACGTTTGAAAGCGTCGAACGCCGACATCATCGAACTCAGTCTGCTGGCGATCAGTTGATAAACCGATTCAACGAGAGGGAAGAAACGATGACCGAGAGAATCTTTAACTTCAGCGCGGGGCCGGCGGTGCTGCCCGTGCCGGTTCTGGAACGTGCGCGGGAGGAGATGTTGAGCTTGCCCGGCGTCGGCATGAGTGTGATGGAGATCAGCCATCGCTCGAAGACGTTCGATGCGATTCACCAGAGCGCGAAGACGGGCTTGAAAGAACTGCTCGGCATACCCGACGGCTACCATCTGCTTTTCCTACAGGGCGGCGCGAGCCTTCAGTTCTCGATGATTCCTCTGAACTTCCTCGGCGAAGGCGGGAGCGCCGACTACATCTTGACCGGCAGTTGGGGCAAGAAGGCCGTCAAGGAGGCGAAGAAGCACGGCGCGGTGAACGTCGCCGCGGACATGGCCGACAGCCGTTACAACCGCATCCCAGCGCAGGACGAGTTGAAGCTCGACCCGTCGGCTGCTTACGTCCACGTCACCTCGAACGAGACCATCGAGGGCGTCGAATGGAAGGAAGACCCGCAGGTGGGCGGCGTGCCGCTCGTCTGCGACGCGTCGAGCGACATCTGCTCGCGCCCCGTTGACGTTTCCAGGTACGCGCTCGTCTACGCGGGCGCGCAGAAGAACCTCGGCCCTTCGGGCGTCACACTCGTCATCATGCGCGACGACCTGCTTCAGAAAATCCCCGGCGGCCTCGACACGATGCTCGACTACCGCACGCACGCCGAGAACGACTCGCTTTACAACACGCCGAACACCTGGGGCATATACATTCTTAACCTCGTCTGTGAGTGGATGCGCGAGCAGGGCGGGCTGAAGGCGATTCACCAACGCAACGAAGAGAAGGCGCGCAAGATTTACGACGCGATTGACGCCACGGATTTTTACCGCGGCCACGCCGCGCGCGAGTCGCGCTCGTTGATGAACGTCACGTTCCGCTTGCCCTCGGAAGAACTCGAAAAGAAGTTCACCGCGGAGGCGACTGCCGCGGGTCTCGACGGCTTGAAGGGCCACCGCTCGGTCGGCGGCATACGCGCCTCGATCTACAACGCGTTCCCCTCGGAAGGCGTGGACGCGCTCGTCGAGTTCATGCGCGAGTTCGAGCGCACGAACGGCTGAAGCGACTCCGTTTGACGTGTGACAAGCGGCGCGTGAAGAGATGAACTCTCGCCTCCGGTCAGGCACACCACCTGTCACACGTCAAACGGAATTTTATGAAATCCCCTGCCAAACTCTTCGCACCAATCACCGCCGTCTTTCTCTTCGTCGTCTCATTCGCCTTCGCGCAAAACATCAACCCACAGGTCAAACAAGTTCAGACGACGGGCGGGCAGTCCGCCGTCGAACTGCCTTCGGAAAAACATCTTCGGAACGTCCGGCAGTTGACCGATGGCGGCGAGAACGCAGAGGCGTACTTTTCGGGCGACGGTCGGCAGTTGATTTTCCAATCGAAGCGCGACGGGCGTGCGACCAGATTTACGAGATGAACGTGGACGGCTCCGGCGTCCGAATGGTTTCGACGGGCAAGGGCCGCACGACCTGTTCGTACTTCTTCCCCGACGGCAAGCGCATCCTTTTCTCTTCGACGCACCTCGCCTCGCCCGACTACTCGCACGGCTACGTCTGGGCGATCTATCCGGGCTACGACACCTTCACAGCCAGACCCGACGGCTCTGATTTGAAACAGTTGACGAACACGCCGGGCTACGACGCCGAATCAACATTTTCGGTTGACGGAAAGAAGATGGTTTTTACTTTTGCCTTACTTTCGCCTTACCAGCGCGGCTCGCGTCCGCCGCCTCCGTAGCCGCCGCGCCCGCCGCGGTCACCGCCGCCTCCGTAGCCGCCTCCGCCTCCTCCTCGCTCGACGCGGGGCCGCGCCTCGTTGACGGTCAGCGTGCGACCGCCGAACTCCTTGCCGTTGAACTGCTCGATGGCCGCGGCGGCACCCTCGGAAGTCGCCATCTCGACGAAGCCGAAGCCGCGCGAGCGGCCCGTGTCGCGGTCTTCGACCACCGAGGCGTTCTCCACCTCGCCGGCCTGCGAGAACAGGTCGCGCAGTTCGTCGCCCGTCGTGCGGAAGTTAAGGTTCCCGACGTAAAGTCTCGTGCTCATCTCTCTTCTGTCCTTTGCGTTTAATGAAGCGCGGGCGGTGCTCGTCGCCTGGGGGCGTCGGTGAAGGGAGTTTCACTTGACCCGGCGGCGAGCGAGGCGGCGACCTGAAGACCCGGTGCCCTAACTTTTGAGAGCGGCTTCAAACCTAACTGACCAACCTCACTCTCCTTCAGCCGAACACCGTCGCCTCCGAAGTCGCGGGCAGGCGCGTTCGCCTCCGAACGCGCGAGAGCAGGAGCCTGACGGCTAGAGAGTATGCCGCCAAACGCCTCCGGCGCGCAAGGGCCGAATCGGGCGCGCAAACGTCTCTTCATTTTCGATAGCAGGGACGGATCCCTTCACTAAATCTGTTGCGCGATAAGGAGCAGAGAGCGTTCTACAAGATGGCTCTCAGATACACTTCAATGACGTTTGCCGGCTCTGTGCCGCGTTTGTTCCGCCCTAGACGGGGGGCCAGCCCACCACGCGCCCGCGCCCGCCTCTACTCATCGCATGGGAGGGGGAACGGCAAAGGCTCCTGCGGGTACTTGCGGTTGACGAGGTCGCCCCATGTCAGCAGGATGCACCGCTTGGCCGCCGACAGTTCGCGCGTCACGGGCATGTAGAGCGTGCTGGAGTCAACCCACCCCGCCGAGATCATCGTCACGAGCTGGTCAATGGCCGCCTCGACGCTCTCCAAAGAGCCGAGCGGCATGAACTGATCCATGACCGGGTAGAGCGCGTCGTAGACGTAGAGGATGTTCTGGTAGATGAAGTTCCACGTCTGCAAGCGGTTGTACGGCGGCGTGCCCGTGTAGGAGCCGGTGCCGTTCCAGCAGTCAACGAACTCTTGCAACAGGTAGTTGTCCGCCGGCATCGCGCGCACGTTGGAGAAGTGCGCGGTGCCGATGTTGTAGGAGGTCGGGTCGCCGCCGCCGAACCCCACCTGCGGTAGCGGCTGCGGGGCCGTCGGGCCTGTGAACGGGTAGAAGGCGACGATGGGGAAGCCCGGCTGGTTGTGTGCAACCGTCACGGTCGCCTCGCCGTAAGGCGCGGTCGCGCCGTTCAACTTCGGGATGGTGACGGGGACGATGGCCGTCGGCCCCGACGCGCCGGGGAAGTTCAGATACTGGCCCGGCGGCACGGCGTTGCAGTCGCCAGCCGGCCACATCGGCCCGGTTGTCCCGGAGAGCTGCCAGTTGCCGACCGCCGTGTTCAGGCCCCACGGGTAATACTGCGCGAGCAAGAGTCGCGTGCCCGCGGGCGGCGTCCCGTTCTTGAGGCGCACCTGCACCGTCATCTGCCCGGTTGCACCCTGGTCGAGGTAGATGCCGCGCGAGTCGGTCTCGGCGTAGAGCGGCTGCTCGATGGCGGCCAGACTGTTATTTATCTGCAAGGCGAGTAGGCCGCCCTGTTGAAGCCACTGTCGCACCTGTGACGACGTGATGTTGTTCTTGAAAAGGACATCAACGATGCCGCCCTTGCTCAGGTAGCTCTTCCAGTCGTAATTGCTGAAGCTACCGATGGGCGTGAAGTTGCCGGTCGGCCCCTGCACGCCAACCGTGATGGGGCCGTAGTTGTACTTCGACGGGTGCCCGGACGCGCCGGTCGCGCCCACCTCGGGTATCGCGTTTGAGAGGTCGAGCGAGATGTAGTTGCCCGTGGGGCCGATCTCCGCGAGGGCCGTGCCGAGCGGTATGGGCGGTGGCGCGCTCGGGGCCGCGCCCAACCGTCGGCTGGCGTCCGCCTTCTCGACGCCGGACAGTCTGGCCGGAGCGTCCGGATTGGGCACCAGCTTCGACGTGATCCTGACCTCGCCGTGACCGGCGACGCTGACCGTATCGAGCTGATGGATGAACGCGGAGTTCGCAGTGCCCGTTGGCCCGGGCGCTCCGACGGAGACGAGAACATGGCCGCCGGGCGCGGTCGAAAGCTCGCCCTGGTTCCAGACGCCGAAGACCCCGACGGCGGTGCTGTAGGCCGGATTGCTGAAGACCTCGCCGTTGCGGTACATGGCCTCGATCTGGTCGGCGGTCGTCGGCTTATGCTTGAAGTCGTTGAAGACGCCGTTCTGGTAGTAGAGCGTGTTGAAGACCGTGAAGCGCAACATCAAGCCCTGCGCGCCTTGTTGCTGCATCGCGTTGAGCAGCGTCTTCAGGAGCTGCGAGTTGCCGGGGTTGCTTTGCAGATACTTCGTGTTGTTCGGGAACGTCGTCTGGAAGATGACGCCTATAGCGCCGGCGATTATCAGGGGTGCAGTGGTTCGCGGGACGAAGAAGAGCCGCGAGTGCATGCGCAGATATTGCTGGCCCGCGATGTAGGTCTGCTCGTCGCCGATCCTCACGCCGCTGAAGATGATCTGGCTCGACCAGGGCGCGTAAGGGTCTATGTCCACGAGCCGCGCGTGGGAGGCGCGCCCCCCGAAGGTGTTGCCCGTGATGACGACGGGCTTTCCGATGATCGGGTCGTTGCCGGGTGCCGACTGGCCGAAGGCGAGGTCGCCGCCCGTCGTCAACGTTCGCTTCCCGCCCGTGGGGTAGTCAACGAACCAGCACCCGTTGCCGCCGTAATAGTTCCAGCGGCTGCCCATGTGGCAGTTGTCCATCGTCGGCCCGCTCGGCCCGGAACAGTCGGAGCTGGTGTCGGGGGTAGGCGGGGCGGTAGGGCCCGACGGGCAGGGGTCAGGCTCGCCGCCGATGAACCAGTTGCGGAAGTCGGACGTGAAAGGCCCGGTGCCGCCGGTCGGCCCCGTCGGCCCGAGCGGCCCCGTCACGCCGTACGAGTTCAGGTAGTCCCAGTTGAGCGAGGCGTTCTGGCCGTCGTTGATGGGCTGGTAATCGTTGTTGTTGCCCGTCGCCGGGTCCCAGCCCATGTAGCCGTTGAAGTAGATGCGCGGGAACGAGAGTACGCTCATGGTGAGTCCTCCTTATGGCCGTCACTGCGGCGACGACGACGTGCAGACGTTATTGTTTTTACGCGAGGCGCGCTTCAAAGACCACACGAAGTCCAACGAGGTCCAACCGGAAAGGTCGGGCGGGTTGCCCGTGTAGTAGGCGACGTTACCGCCCTGATTGTTGACCAGATTGAAGTAGGCTCCGTTGGCCTTGATCGAGGAGAGCGCGTGACAGGTCATGCACGAGGACTCTTTCTGGAACGCGCTCTCGATGGTCGAGTTGGCGAGCAGGGTCGGGTCGTTGAAGGCCATCTGCACACCGTCGAGCTGGTAGTTGGCGAAGACGGAACCCTGCGACTGGAGTTGTTGCTGGTAGGTCTTGTTGGCCTGCACGGCGTAGTCGGGGATGGGCAGTTCCAGCTTGGCCTGCGTGTAGTTCGGGTTCTTCACGTTCTCGAACGTGATCCAGATCCAATCCGGCTGCTGCTTGTTGATGATGTGCATGCCCGCCAGTGCCGCGTTGCCGACGACGTAGCCCAGCGACTTCCCGTTGACGACGTTCTCGTAGTACGCGGGGACGATGTAGTACGTGCCCTTCAGTTCGTTGTACTTCGTCTGGTCGTTGCTGAGCCAGATCCACGAGGTCTTCAGCTCGAAGGAGGTGGCGGGGAACTTAGCGGGGTCGTTGTTCTTCGCCGCCTGCTCCTGACCCTCGACGTTGTAGAAGCTGCGGCTGATGATGTAGTTGAACGTGTCCTCGTTCATCAGGATCTGATAGAGCAGGGGCTGATTCCACTTGTCCTTGAGCACGAGGCCGTTGACCTGAAACTTGTTCACGCCGCCGAGGAAGTGTATGACCGAGCCTGGCACGTAGCCCGGCAGTGACTGCGCCTGCTGCTGCACGGTCGCGGGCGGCGGTGGCGTCTGCCCCCAGGACGGCGGCGGGCAGCCGTTCGACAGGTAGACCGTGTCGGACGAGCGGTAGGTCGTTTCCCAGCTCTTCGGGTTCGTCCCCGTCACCGGCGAGTTCAGTAAGACGAAGAGGTCCCAGGCGTATTTGCCGCGGTCGGTGACCGCCGCCTGATGCGAGGCGTCCGGGTCTTTAATCATCTGTGCGGTCTTGGCGAGGTCGAAGGCACCAGGGGTCGGCGCGGCGGTGGGCGGCGTGCCCGCGGGCGCGTTGACTGCGGTCTGCTGCTGGGTAGTGCAGGAGGCCGAGAGCACAAGCAGAAGAGCTATAAGGAGTAGTCTGTGGGACACGGCGGTCTCCTTCCGTATGCAACCGATAGGGCTTGCTCTGAGCGAAGGCGAGGTGAAACTGGCTTGTTACGTGCGAACCCAGGAAAAGAGTAATTGCTTAGAAAAAGAAAATATTAAGAAAGAGTAAGTGTTAAGGTTCGTGGGCACGACGATATAGTTACCGGCTGATGGTAGTGATGGTGACAGAGATTGTCAACACATTTCTCAGCCGGACGGCTGGCAGTACCAAAGCTGTATGATCCCTCTCGTTAATCCTCAACAATCTTGTTAAGCAGCGCAAACGTTCAGTGTGCACATATTGTCAGGGGACGATCTTCTGCGCCGCGTGGTGGTGTATAATTGAGGCGCAATTTCATTCGTAAGCCGTCCGTCTCAATCATCGTTCGACCTCTTTCACGTCTCCGCAGGAAACAGTTCACACCTTTCACAGAAAGGATGGAGGCTGGAGGATCAGCTTACGGAGGCGCGCCGGCAGCCGAGACTTTCCTCGTGCGGCTGACGCAACCCGCCTGGTCTTCGAGAAATCGCGGGACTTTCAGCCGCGAATACTTCATACTGTCGCAGCTCGGCGACAGCTACTTCATCACAAGGGCCTCCTGACGCGCCCTTTCCAAAAGCATGAACTCGCAAGGACAGACAATCTGCCTCAACATGATCGTTAAAGACGAGGCGTCGGTCATCCGCCGCTGCCTCGACTCCGTCCGGCCCATCGTGGACTACTGGGTCATCGTTGACACCGGCTCGACCGACGGCACGCAGGAGATCATCCGCGAGCACCTGAAGGACGTGCCCGGCGAGCTGCACGAGAGGCCGTGGCGGGACTTCGCTCACAACCGCTCCGAGGCGCTGGCGCTCGCGCGCGGCCGCGGCGACTACGTGCTCGTCATTGACGCCGACGAAATCCTCCAGATCGCGCCCGGCTTTGAGTTGCCCGCGCTGACTTGCGACTCCTACAACATACACGTGCTCTACGGCGGCTGCTCCTACATGCGCCGCCAGCTCGTGAGCAACTCTCTGCCGTGGCGCTACGAGGGCGTGCTGCACGAGTACATCACGTGCGAGCAGGCGCGCACCGAGGAGTTGCTGCGGGGCCTCCAGACCGTGCCCTTCCACGATGGCGCGCGCGCGCGCGACGCCAACACGTACCGCCGCGACGCGCTCGTGCTCGAACGCGCGCTCATTGACGACCCGCAGAACACGCGCTACGTCTTCTACCTCGCGCAGAGCTACCGCGACGCGGGCGACTTCGAGCTATCGCTGCGCAACTACAAACGGCGCGCCGAGATGGGCGGGTGGCCCGATGAGGTCTGGTATTCGCTCTACCAGGTGGCGCAGCTCAGAGAGCGTACGGGCGCGCCGTGGCCCGAGGTGCTCGAAGGCTACCTGACCGCGTGGCAGTACCTGCCCGACCGCGCCGGCCCCCTCTACCGCGTCGGCATGCACTACCAGGGCAAGGGCGAGCACCACACCTCGCACCTCTTCTTCAGCCGCGCGATGAGGATCGCCTGCCCCGCCCCGAACCGCCTCTTCGTCGAGCAGGCGATCTACGACTACCAGCTTCCCATCGAGTACGCCGTCGCCTGCTACTATGTGGGCGACCACGCCGGGGCCGTCGAGACCAACAATCGCCTGCTGCGCTCCGGGCTGCTGCCGCCGCAAGCGATAGAGCAGGTCGTGCGCAACCGGCGCTTCAGCCTCCGGGCGCTCTTCCCGAAGGCGACTGCGGGCGGAAGGCCGAGCCTGAGAGTCGTCGTCCCGCTCCGTGACCCCGGCCCGGAGCTGGACGACTGCATAGACAGCCTTCACCGTCAGGACTGCGATGACTTCAGGGCCGTCTTCCTCGACTACGGCTCCGAGTCCGACCATTCGGCGCGCGTCCCCCGTGGCGACGCGCGGCTCTCGTTCCGGCGCGTAGACGCGGGAGGCTGGCGCGCGGCCATCGAGCGGCACGTGCGCGAAGAGGCTGCGCCCGAAGAGGTCGTCCTCGTGCTCATGCCCGAGAGCCGCCTCGCCGACGCCGGAGCCATGAAGCACGTGATCGCGGAGTTCGAGGACGCGGGCTGCGAGCTTGCCTACGGCCAGTTCCGTCTGGCCGCGGGCGGACTGGGAATGGCCGAGCCTGCGCCGAGCGAGTGGGCGTTCCTCGAAGGCGCGGCGAGGCTCGCAAGCCGCTCGGCCGTCGCCTTCCGCGCGCGACTCTTGCAGCACTCGCAAGAGTCCTCTGAGCCGAACCTTGACGGCCTCTTCCGCGCCGCGGGCTTCGCGCGGACGCGCTTCTCCGATGCCGTGTGGAACGCCGAGAGCGCGGAGCCCGTGCCTGAACCTGCGCGCGTCCCTTCTCAAGCCCCAGCCGTCGTCAAGGGAAAGCTGCCGGGCGTCAGTTGCCTGATGGTCACGCTCGACAGGCTCACGCTGGCTAAGCGCTCGATACGCTCCTTCGCCGCGCAGAGGTATGAAGACCGCGAACTCCTCATCGTGACGGACGGCTCCGAGGTCTTCCGCCGCGCGCTCGAACGATACGTCGCCGCGCTCGGGCTTGAACGCGTGCGCTTCTTCTACCCCGACGGCGACAGGCTCACACTCGGCCATCTGCGGAACATCTCGATGGAGGAGGCGCGCGGCGAACTCATCTGCCAATGGGACGACGACGACTACAGCCACCCCGACCGGCTCGCCGTCCAGGTCGGCCACATGCTGGGCGAGCGCGCGCGCGCCTGCTTCCTCACAGACCATTTGCAGTTCATCGAGGAGCAGCGGATGCTCTGCTGGATAGACTGGACGGTGGACGGCACGCTCGAAGGCACCGCGCGGCTCGCGCCCGGCACGCTCCTCATGTTCCGCGACGCGCGCTTCAAGTACCCCGAGGAAGGCCCCTACGCGCGGCAGGGTGAGGACTCGGTCTTCCTTGAGAGGCTCTACCACTCGGCACCCGTGGCGCAATTGAGCGGTGCCGGCCACCTCTACCTCTACCAGTACCACGGCCGCAACACCTTCCCGCGCGAACACCACTACCACATGAGCAGTTGCCGCACGTCGAACGCGCATCTCCACGAGAACGCCGACCGCCTCCGCGAGGCCGCGAGCCACTACCCCATCCCCCGACCCTACGTCGTAGCCGGCCGCGAGGGCACCGCCTTCGCGGTAGCCTAAAGCGAATGACCCACGCAAAGAGTCTCGAAGTCATCGGGCCGTTTAAGGGGGCGAGCGGGTACGACCGCCACACGCGCGAGTTCGTGCGCCAGTTCGTCCGGCAGGGCGTCCGCATCCGCCTCACGCACCTGCCGGGCTGGTCTGTGGACCTGCCCGACGCGCTGCGCGAGACGTGGTTCGACACGCTCGACGCGCCGGTCAGCGCCGACACGCTCCTACACTTCACGATGCCCAACCACGCCTGGCCCCGCGCGGGCCTGCGCAACGTCAACTACACGATGTTCGAGGCCGACCGCATCCCGCCCCTGTGGGCCGACTGCGCGCGCGCGCACGAACTCGTCATACTGCCGACCGTGTCGTCCTACGAAGCCTGGGCGCGCAGCGGAGTTGACGAGGGGCGTCTGCGCATCTGCCCGCTCGGCGTGGACGGCGAGTTCTTCTCAGCGCCCGCCGAGCCGCTCCCCGTGCAGGCACATGGGGGCCGGTCGCTCGACTCCTACCGCACGCGCTTCCTGAACATCGCGGAGCTACGCCCGCGCAAGAATCACCTCGGGCTGCTGCGCTCCTGGATACGCGCGACGAGGCCCGACGACGACGCGATACTTCTGCTCAAGGTCAGCGTCTTTCAGGCGGGCGTCTTTGAAGAGTTCCGCGCCGACGTGGGCGTGATGCAGCAGAGGCTTGGGCGCACGCTGGCCGACGCGGCACCCGTCGTGCTTATCGCGCAGACCTTAACGAACGAGTTGGTGCGCTCGCTCTACGCCTCTGCGACGCACTACCTCTCGATGTCGCGCGGCGAGGGTTGGGATCAGGCGATGATGGAGGCAGCAGCCTCTGGCCTCCAGCTCGTCGCGCCGCGCCACACGGCCTACCTCTCTTACCTGCGCGATGAAGACGCCTTCCTCATCCCGACCACCCTGCGCCCGGTCGAGTTTGAAGGGACGATGGGCATCGCCGACCGCGTCTTCTTCGACGGGCTCGGCTGGTGGGAGCCGGACGAGGAGGCCGCGGTCGAGATTATCCGCCGGATAGTGTGCGGCGAGGCCGCGCCGAAGGACTCGCCGCGGTCGCGCATCGTCGGCGAGTACACTTGGGAGAAGGCCGCCGCGCGGCTCATCGAAATCTTATGGGAGGGGCGGGCGTGACCGAAGCGCGACTGTTCAGCATCAACGGCGTGGACATTCGGGCCGCAGACCTGCCGGGCTCCATCTCGGCGGACATAGTCGCGTGTGAGCTGTTGCACGACTGTTACGGCCTCGACCGCATCGCCTTCGCGCCCGGCGACGCAGTCCTCGACGTAGGCGCGCACATCGGCCTCTTCGCCGCCTACGTCGGCCTGCGCTACCCGGACGTGTCGGTTCACTCCTTCGAGCCATTCCCCGACAACTTCAAACTGCTGCGCGAGAACATCGAGCGCAACCGCGTGTCGAACGTCCGCATCTACCCCTTCGCGATCAGCGGCGACGGTCGCCTGCTGAAGATGGCGACCGACCCTGAGAACTCCGGCGGCGCATCCTGCCACACGCGCACGCTCACCGCACGGGCCGCCGACATGATCCCCTCCGCCACGCTCGACGCGATTTTCGACGCGCTCGGCATCGAGAGTTGCAGGCTGCTCAAGATCGACTGCGAGGGTTCGGAATACGAGATACTCCTCGCGACCCGCTCGCTGGAGAAGGTCGAGTACCTCTCGGGCGAGTTCCACTCCAACGACCTCCTGCTCGCGCAAGGCCACACGCCCGAAGGACTCCTGCGCCACTGCGAGAAGTACATCAAGCCGTCCAAGCTCACCATCAACTGGTGCGAGATCAGCCAGTGATGCCTGTGGCCGGCGAATCGCACGGCTCAGCCCGGCTTCCTGAGCGTCACGTGGTATGAAGTCCAGGCACGCAGGCCGTCGTCCAGAAGGATGTGTGGGTACTGCGACCACGCCATGTCCGGCCTGTGCTGCATGTTGACGCGGTCGCGTATCGCATCCTCCCACGGCACGGGCGCGCCGAGCGTCGCCTCCGAAACTTTGAACCGTAACTCATCCAACGGCGCGCAGCCCGTGGGCTTGACGATCAACTCACGCAAGTCTTCCGCGCCGAGCAGCAGCGTGTCGCTCACGAGGTAGCCGGACTCGCCGCGCGCGCAGAACTCGGTCGAGATGGCGATGACGCCGCCCGGCTTCAGCACGCGCCCCATCTCCGCGCACGCCCGCGCAATCTGCTCACGCGTGCCGAAGTGCTCGACCGAGCCGCAGGAGTATATGAAGTCGAAGGTCTCGTCCTCGTGCGAGAGTTCGCGCGCGTCCATGTGCTGCACGACGAGGCGGCGCAGCCGGAACGGGGTACCGTCGGCGAAGCGCGCAGGCTCGCTCAGCATGGCCGGAGGCGAGTCCTGCGGCCAGCCGGCCGACGCGTAGAGGTCGGTCGCGAAGACCCAGCGGAAGAGGTTCGTGAGGTAGAAGCTGGTCGCCTCCGTGCCCGCGCCTACGCCGAGGGCGCAGCCCCTGCGCCCCTCACCAAGGAACGTCTCGGCGGCCAGCACCGCCATGGCGACCTCCCAGCGTTTGCGGTACTCGCGCCCGCGCGGCCAGTCAGCCGCCGCGGCGTCGCGCGGGAAGACGCGCCGCATCACGCCCGCGAGGGCGGGGTCTGCGAAGTCCTCGACTTCACAGGGCTTGTTCCAAAAGTTCATGACCGTGCTTGTTCTAAAAGTTGATGACGAAGCTCGTTGCGGTGGTTCATGAGTGAGGGCCGGGGAGGGCGTTCGGTGCCGGGACGAGGCGGACGCGCATGCGGTCGTAGACGCGCCAGCGGCCCTCCCACGCGCCGCTCGGCGCGCGGCGCAGAAAGCAGGTCGGGGCATTGGCGTTGCGTATCGAGAGGACTGCCTCGCCGTCCTTGTCCTCCTCGACCATCCACGCCACCTCCATCAGCGCGGCACCGTGCCCGACGTTGAAGTCCTGCCGCAGTTCAAGCAGCCGCGCGCCGTAGCCCTCCAACTGATATTCAAACGACCTCACGGCGCAGACCTCTTCATACGCGGCGCGCTCCGCCTCGGTGAAATCCGAAGGCAGCCGTCGCACGGTCAGACACCACCGAGCCTTCAACTCGGCGAGCAGTTCGCGGCAGGCGTCCTCGCCCCGGAAACCGTGGACGCGCTTAGGCTCGCGCGTCACGCTCCACTTGTCGCCGTTGCGGTGCTGGAAGAGGACGCGGCCTTCAAAGTCGTGCTGCACGATAACGTCGGAGGAGCCGAGGTTCCTGACCGGGTGCTGCACGCGCGCGAACGCGCGCCCGGCCCTGTGCCACGCCAGCCGGAAGGTGTCCTTATCGCCGTAGAAGTGCGCGTAGTAGAAGTCCGAATGCTCGTTCATGTGAAGCGCGAGCGCGAGCGGGTGCCAGCACCTCCGCTTGTCTATGAAGAGTTGGCCGGCCTCCATCTCCGGCTCCAGGCGGTAAGGCACGCGGCAGACCTCCCACGCGCTGCGCTTCAGCCACTCAAGCCCCGAGCCGGGGCCGGTGTAGCGGTCGGGCCAGAAGACCGCGCCCGTCTCGACGTACCCCGGCGAGTCGAAGAGCGGCGCGGGGTCGCGCACGGGGACGTTGTCGGCGTCGAGGTAGAGCACCTCCTCGAAGCCGCTGTTGACGATGGCGAACGGCTTCAGTTCCCACGAGTCGAGCCTGCGCACGGGGTGTTGGCGCGCGACCTCATACGCATCCACGCAGACGACGCAGGCCGACCTCATGATGTCCAGCATCTCGGCGTTCATCTCCGCGGGGCCGCGGTACCAAAGCTCGACCGGGAGCGCGCAGCCGAGCCTCCGCAGCATCCCGATGCAGACCCAGGCGCAGGCGAAGTAAGTATCGCCGCCGCCGCAGACGACGACGCCGCGCCCCCGGAACCTCCCCTCGGGGTAGACGTGCGTCTTCGCGGCGACGCGGTCGAGCATCGCCTGGTACTTCGACGCCTCCTGCGCGTCTGTGTCTGCGCCCTCGAATCTCATGCTCGCTGCCACAGGACGCGACGCGCGGTCTCCGCCGCGTGACCCCATGTCAGTTGCGCGCAGACCTTCGCGCGCGCGCGCCGCCCCTTCTCCCTGGCCTCTTCGGGGTTCTCGAAGGCGCGTCGCATCAGTTCGCGCAAGGCCCCCGCGTCCGGCTGCGCCCACACCCCGAGTGCGCCACCCGAGGGGAAGAAGTACGGGTCGCTAACCGGAACGAATCTCTCGACCGGAATCAGGTAGGCGCAGTCGTCGCTCAGGTATTCGGCGGGCGCGCTGTAGTCGGTGACGATGACCGGGAGGCCGCAGGCCATCGCTTCCGTGACGGGCAGCCCCCAGCCTTCGGCGCGCGTGGGCAGCACGAAGGCGTCACAACTGTTGTAGAGGCGGACGTGCGCGTCCTCTGTCAGAGGGTGGCTGGCGGTGACGGGCGCGGCGCGGCGTCCGCCGACCGCGCGGCGGACGCGTGCGTCGAGGTCGAAGTGCGGCAGGTAAGGGTTCCAGCCGTGGAGCACAAGCTCGACCGGCTCGTCGGCACCGAACTCTTCGCAGAAGGCTTCGACTAACAGCTCGACCCCTTTGCGCGCCTCCCATTTGCCGACGAAGAGGAAGCGGAACGGTCGCCCCTCCTCGCGCCCTCCGCCGCCGGGCCTGAACGTTTCGACATCCACGCCCTCCGGCACGACGCCGACCTTGTCCGCTTCGAGGCCGTTGTTGACGAGAAGCCCACGGCCCCAGCCCGAAGGCGTCCACACTTCGTCCATCGTCCGCAGTATAGCGACCTTGTCCGAGGGCATCACGGTCGTCTCCCAGACGACGTAGGCGACGCGCCTTGAGCCGACGACCCTTGTCATGAATTCTATCGGCCCTAGCCCGACGCCGGGCACGTCCGGCGCTGGCTCCGAGCGTTCAAACCCTTCGCCGCGCGCGGGCTTGTTCCAGGAGACGACGTTGACGTGCTCCAGCCTGCGCCAGGCCCCGAAGAGGGGCCGCGCGTGGCGCGACCAACCGTCGTCGCCGAAGTAGAAGCAGAAGGCGTTAATCACGTTTCGGACTCGGGAGTGTTCGTGATGGTCTAAGAGCGGTCGTGACGGATTTCGAGGTTGGGCATGCCCCAACACTGCACGCCGAGGTCGGAGGCCATGATGCCCAGCCCCTCGGTCTCCATCTCGCCCATCCAGTAGTTGTCGGTTCTGATCTTCGGGTTCGGCAGCCCGTAAGGGAAGCACGGGAAGACGAGTCCGTCGCGGTGCACGTCCGCGCGCACGAGCAGCATCGTCCCGCCGACGCTATCGAGCGGGACGAGGTCGCCCTCCGCGCGCAGGTCGTGCAGGTGGAGCCGCCCGTGGTCGCGCCACGCGTTAAGGTCGAAGCTGATCCCGCCGTACTCGTAGACGCAGTTGGGCTGGACGATCTCCTTGCCGGCGGCGAGCAGACGCTCGATCACGTCGGTCGGGTACTCGACCACGTCCACGTCGAGCCAGAGGACCCAGTCCTCGTCGCTGAGCGCGCGGAAGAGGAGGTGGTTGCGCGACCTGGCGAGGACGGAGCGGCGCTGCACCTGTAGGTGGTGCGCGTAACGCGGGAGGCCAGGCGGGAGATGATAGCCGAAGTCCTTCTTATGAAGCTCGGCCCTGCGCAGTGCTCCATCCAACTCGGGGATGCGTTGCGCGAACCGTTCGTAGGTGCCGTCGGTGCTGTCGCCTTCGAGGACGGCCAGCGAGAGGAGTTGGCGCGGGTAAGTCAGGCTGTAGATGCCGCGCAGGTACGTCCCCACATGGCGCGCGGCGTCCTTGGCCGGGGTCAAGATCAGCACATGCTCGGAGTAAGCCATATCTCAAGCTCCCAGGCCCGTCTATACTCACCCCGCGACTCGACCGCCGCGCTCTAACCTCTAAGGCAAACCACGGGTGCCCCCGAGTATACATCACACTATCCCGCGGCTGCCCTGTTGCCAAAACCTGAATAATTCAGCCATGTTATTAGAAGCAAGTGTTAACGTTTGACAGGCTGTACTGATTCGGTGGCGTCGAAATGCTTCATTAAGTTGGGAAGGAGAATCCGAGGATGAACGAAGAGATTGAACTTGAATTTGAGCAGCCACTAGAAGACGAGGACGAATTATTTGTAATTCCAGCGAGTAAAAGAAAGCTGTTTACCGAGCAAGGCGACCCCGAAATTGAATCCCTCTATGGCAAGTTCAAGGGGGGGAGGCTAACCACACAGCCTGATTTGGACATATCATCAAACGCTCCTTGCTCGCCGTCTGGTTTATACGCCTGCGCCGAGAAAAAACTGACACAGAGGCGGACAAGCTGACGGCTAAATCTGCTGAAAGAACATGGGGTGAAAGGCGCTTATGAATGGAAAGCAGAATGACGCTTTAACGTTGAAGCCAGTAGAGAAACTAGCCAACGCCCATAATTGGAAACACCTGGCAAGGTGGCGCGGCCAGGGGTTCTACGAGTTGCAGACCGAGGACACGGGCGAGGTGCGCGTGCGCCTCTTCTTCACGCCGCAGCTTCTCTCGGACGCGGAGGAGATTCTCTACCGGCAGATCGTCAACGCCACGCGCTTCCCCGGCGTGCTGCTGGTCGTCATCACGCCCGACGCGCACTACGGCTACGGCGTGCCCGTCGGCTGCGTGCTCATCACCGACGCCGAGGCGGGCGCGGTCGCGATGGGGCCGGTCGGCTACGACGTGGGTTGCGGGATGATGTCGGCGCGTTCGAGCGTCGAAGCAGAGGCGGCGACGCCGGAGAAGAGATTGGAGTTCAACCGTGCGGTGATGGGTCGCGTGGACATGGGCTTCGGCGGAAAGAGCCGGAAGCTGGGCAAGCTGTCCGAAGGCGAGTTTCAAAATCTGGTGCGCGGCGGCGCGGAGTATTACGTCGAGCGTTACGGCGCGACGTTCGACCGCAGCCGCGCCGAACGTCATCGCATCCCGGTCGAAGACGGCTGGCAGATTCCGTGGGGCGGTAAGGGCCGACCCGAACGCGGACTTGAGCAGATGGGCAGCCTCGGCGGCGGCAATCACTTCATCGAGCTGCAACGTTCGGAACAAACCGGCACGCTCTTCGTGCAAGTACACACGGGCAGCCGCGGCTTCGGCCACGGCCTCGCCACCAACTACTTCGAGCTGGCGCGCGCCGAGCACCCGGAGCTTTTGAAGGACATAGACCTCGGCTATTTCACGCCGGAGTCCAGACACTACCGCGACTACCTGAACGCGGTCGCCGCGGGCGGCAACTACGCGATTCTGAATCGCCTGGTCATCTTCGAGCAGGTCGCGGAAGCCTTCCGCGAAGTCTTCGGCGAGGAGCTGGAGCTGGTTTACGAGATCAGCCACAACCTCGTGCAGCGCGAGCGCCACCCGGAGTTCGGAGACGTTTGGGTTCACCGCAAGGGCGCGACGCGGGCGCTGCCGGCGGGCCACCCCTTCTTGCAGGGCACGCGCTGGGAGGAGACGGGTCACCCCGTTTTGATTCCCGGCAGCAACAAAGACTGGAGCTACATCCTTCGGCCACTCGCCGGGGCGAGCCGCAGCGGCTACTCGGTCAACCACGGCGCGGGCCGGCGCATGTCGCGCGGCGCGGCCACGCGCACGCTCTCGCAGCGCAAGATGGACGACGAGTACAGAGAGGCCGGCGTCGTTGTCAACGCCGACGGGCGCGTTCCCTTGGACGAGGCCGCGCCGTGCTACAAGCCTTCGGAGGAGGTCGTCGCCGCGGTCGTGGGCGCGGGCCTCGCCGAGGTCGAGCACCGTCTGTGGCCGCTCGCCTCGCTCAAGGGTGTTGACGAATCGAAGCGCGGGCGCAAGCGGCGCAGAGAGAAGCGCGCGCCGGAGGGCCGCAAGACGAGCGGGCACTATTGAAACTCCGGGGATGTTTTCGCAGGCTGTCAGCATTAACGACGGAGAGCACGGAGGACGCGGAGAGGCTTTGAGATTGGGAATTTCAAATTCTTGAATTTGAAATTCCCAGCGCCGCCTCTGTGTTCTTCGCGCCTGCATGCCTGCGTTGGCTGGACACTCCTCGCCGCACAGTGAACCCGCGGGCCGGACGCGCGAAGAAAACCTTTACACCTGGCGCGACGCCGGGCTATAACTCGCAGCACAGTCAGGTTCGCCGTCTCCCTCAACTTGGGTCAGCCGAATCATGGAGGTGATTCATGCACCGACGCACACTCTTTTTCGCGCTCGCGCTCCTTCTCCTCGCCACAACTTTTTCGAGTCCCGGCGTTCGCGCGCAGACGAACGACCGCGCGCAGGCCGCCGCCGAGATCGAGTCGCTGCGCGAGAAGATCAAGGCCAGAGAAGCAGTCCTGCTCGCCCCCGCGCCGGAAGATCAGACGCGCTACGCGGAGTTTCTGACGCAGTCACACACGGGCCTCGTCCGCCTGTTGCCGAGGGAGAAGTGGGTGTGGAAACTTTCGACGCCGGGTGACGGGGCATACTACTCTTTCACGCACCTGACGCACGACTACGGAAACGGCTCCGACATCTCGCTTGAGCAGGGTTACTTCAAGGTCGGGTTCGCCGGGGCGAACTTCGGCTTCCTGGTCAATCTGGGCGACGTGCCGCTCGAAAACATCTCGCTCGACAGTGAGGCCGTCAGACCGCTCGCCGAGTTCCAGACTCCCACGCCGGAGAAGGGCGCGCGCGAGCAGCAGCGGCGCGCGGGGGCGGGATTCAGAGAGGGTGAGAGGATGTACATAGACAGGCTGACGGAGGTCGCCGACCGCACCTACGCGCTGCGCTCCGTCAACTACGAAACGTCGGACGTGCTCGTCGCCTTCCGCGTCGTGCGGGAGGACGATGACGGGAGCGTGGTTCTGCTGTGGAAGCTGTTGAAGAAGTATCCGAAGCCGACGCTGGAAAGAAACGCCGCGCCCGCCGCGGGCCAGTGAGAGTTTCATAACGCCTGAAAGCGAGAGGCCGGAGGACAACGTGTCCTCCGGCCTCTCGCCGTTCTCCGTCGCTTGCCGTCCGCCGCCGCAAAGGATTCAGACGCCGTTCTTCTGCGCCGCGCCGCCTCCGTCGCGGTGCGCGCGCAGGAGCTTGAGGAGCGCGAGTTCTTCGACGCTGTATTCTGGCTGCTGGCGCTGTATCAGTCGCGCGCGGCGCGGGCGGAACTCCTCGATGCTCCGGCCCTGCATGTAGGATTCGATGACCGCCGGGTGGATGTAGCAACTGCGACAGACCGCCGGCGTGTTGCCGAGATGTTCGGCGACGCGCTTGACCGCGGCGACGACATGACGCTTCGCCTGCTTCTCGTCCTCGCAGCAGCCCGTCTCGGCCAACTCGACCGACGCCAGCAGCGTCCCGCCCCACGTGCGGAAGTCTTTGGCCGAGAACTCCGGCGCGGTCGCGGCCTTGATGTAGTCGTTCACGTCGCGCGGCTTGATCGCGTGCGCGCGTCCGTCCTCGCCGTAGTAGTTGAAGAGCCGCGCGCCGCCGATGGCCTTGATGTCGCGGACGAGCGCGGCCAGCTCTTCGTCCACGAGGATGCGCCGGTGCTTGATGTGGTGCTTGCCGACGAACTTGAAGACGAGGCGACCGCCGCGCTCGATTTCGAGGTGGCGGTTGCGTAGCGTCGTCACGCCGTAGGTGCGATAGCGCCTGACGCTCGTCTCCGAGCCGACGCGGAAGTTGAGGTCGTTGATGAGCCGGACGACGACCGCCAGCACGCGCTCTCGCCCGAGATCATCGCGCGCGATGTCCTCGTTCGTCCGGCGTCGAAGCGCGGGCAAAGCAGCGCCGAAGCGCTCGATCTTTTCGTACTTCCGGCGCGCGCGGCGCGCGACAAACGAGGGATGGTAGATGCGCTGCACGCGTCCGGCCTTGTCCACGCCGATGGCCTGCAAAGAGCTTCGCGGCGACGGCGAGATTCTGACCTCGCGCCACGCGGGCGGGACGGCGAGCGACTTGATGCGTTCGAGCGCGGCCTCTTCGCGGACGCGCCCGCCCGCGGCGGTCTCGTAGCGGAAGCCGCGCCGCTTCGACCCGCGCCTCAGCCACCAGTTCGCGCGCCGCCCGCGTGTAACGCTTCCGGCCAACGCGCCCGGCGCGATGTCCCGTTGAATTGCAGCTTCCGTGCTTGCCACTCTGATAGTCGAACCCCCTTGCTCTCGACGACGCCCGCCCCGGCGCGGGCCTTCTCGAATCCCGTTGTAAACCGTTGAGGCGCAAACGAAAAGTCGTCGTGCCGTAGAAGCCGCCGAAGCCTTCAAATCAAGCCCGCGAACGCCTGTCGCCTCGCGGCGTCCGAGCGTTCGAGACGGCAAACGAAGTGCCGCGGCGTGGGAACGGCGAGAGCGGCGCAAGAGAAAAGCCCCGCGCGCGCTCCGGCAGTTCGGCGGGGCTTTCTCTGCGGCCTTGAGACAGGATTTACGACGCCGAGACGGTCGAGCCGTGCGCGGCGGGCTGGTAGTAGAGGATTCGATTGCAGTTGTCGCAGGTGACGATCTCTTCGCCGCGGCGTATCTGGGCCATCACCTGCGGGCGGAGTGCGATGAAGCAGGCCGAGCACGAGCCGTTGCGCGCCTCGGCCATCGCCACGCCGTCGCGTATGCGCGCGGCGATGCGCTGGTACTGACTCTTGATGCTGGGCGGAAGGCTGGCGAACAGGCGCTCGCGCTCGCGCCGCCGCGCCGCGATCTCTTCCGAGAGCACGCGCGTCTGCTCGTCGAAGGCGCGCAGGCGCTCTTCGCGCTCGCCGAGCAGGTGGGAGAACTCCGGCTCGCGCTCGGCGAGCGTCTTCTCGGCTGACTCGGCTGACTCCATCTGTTCGAGTGTCTTCGTCTCCAACTCCGAGACCTGTTTCTTCGCAGCGTCAACCTCGCGGATGGCGGCCTCGTAAGACTTCGAGTTCTTCGACGACATCAGGTCGCGCTCGGCCTTCTCGGCGCGTGCGCGCTGCTCGGCCATCTCCCGTTCGAGCTGCGCGCGGGTGGCGCGCGCCGCGTCCCGCGTCTGTTCGAGCGCCTTAAACTCGAAGGCGCGCTGATCGAACTCGTTTTCGATCTCAGCGCGCCTTCGGGGATTTGACTCCAGTTCGGCCTGTAGCCTGCGAATGTGCGTGTCGGCAATCTGCAAGGCGATAAGCTGCTCCAATTCCGCTTTCAAATCTTCTCTCCTCGTCAAACTATCGGTGCGGGCGGCGCGGAATGCGCCCCGCGTGATGAAATTTCATTTTCTCAGAAGCACGCGCGGGAGACAAGCGAGCAGGAAGGTGATGAGTGAATGAGTGATGAGTGATGAGAAGGAACGGCAGGCATCACTCATCGCTCATCACTCATTCACTCATCACTTTTAAAACCACTTTGCCGAACGTCGCGTTCGACTCAAGCCGTTCGTATGCGGCGCTCACGTCTTCGATGTCGAAAGAACGTTCGAGGACGGGCCGCACGAGGCCGCGCGCGAGGAGCGGGACGACGTGCGCGGCAAAGCGCCGGACTGCCGCGGCCTTCTCTTCCGTCGAGCGCGCGCGCAAGACCGTGCCCGCGACCGAGAGGCGCTTCGACATCATCCGGCGGAAGTCGAGCGCGGCGCTCGCGCCGCCGAGCGTGCCGACGAGCAGCAGGCGACCGCGATAGCCGAGCGCGTCGAGGTTCGCGTCGAGGTACGATGCGCCGACGAGGTCGAGCAGGACGTTGACGCCCGCGCCTCGCGTCCACACGCGCACCGCGTCGGCGAAGGCGCGCGGGTCTTCGCCGACCGCGACGCCTTCGTCCATGCCGAACTCGCGCGCCCGCTCGATCTTTTCGGCGGTGCGTGCCGTGCCGTAAACCGCGCCCGCACCCGCCGCGCGCGCAAGCTGCACGGCAGCCGTGCCGACGCCGGAGCCGACGGCGTGCACGAGCACGCGCTCGCCCGTCTCCAGACGCCCTTGCGTGAACAGAGCGTCGTGCGCCGTGATGAAGACTTCGGGCACGGCGGCGGCCTCTGTGAATGAGAGGTTCGGCGGAATCTCCGCGAGATGGTTTTCGGGGACGACGATGTACTCGGCCTGCGCGCCGCCCGCCGCGATGCCGAAGACGCGCTCGCCCGTCTCCCATCTTCTGACTTCGTCGCCCGCCTGCTCGACTTCGCCCGCGAACTCCATCCCCGGAATGTCTGCGGGCGCGCCCGGCGGCGCGGGGTAGCGCCCGCGCTTCTGCAAGAGGTCTGCGCGGTTCAACCCCGCGGCGTGCACACGCACACGCACGCGGTCGGCGCGCGCCAAAGGCTTCTCGACTTCGGCGACTTCCAACTCGCCCGCGCCTTCGTGCGAGACGATTCGCACGGCCCTCATTTTTTCTTCGCTCATCCGCACAGCCTTCATCTTATCTTCGCTCATCTCGACGTGAAGCTTAGCACCAAACGACTCGCGCCGCGCGCCCGTGTTAAAGTTGCTGCCCGCATGAGTGAGCCGTCCAGCCTGTTCGTCATCATCAACAACGCGGCGGCGCGCGCGCGGCGCGCTTGGCCGGGCATCAGGGCGTATCTCGAAACCGAACGGATTCGCTTCTCTGCACACGAGTCCGTGAAGCCGGGCGAGACCGAGAAGCGAACGCGCGCGGCGCTCGCCGAAGGCTTCGCGACGGTGGCGGTCGTCGGTGGCGATGGAACTCTGAGCGCGGCGGCCTCCGGCTACTTCGAGCCGTGCGTCGGACTCGCAACGAACGCGCGCCCGCGCGCCATCAACGCGGAAGCTGCGCTCGCGGTACTGCCCGCGGGCACGGGCGACGACTTCGCGCGCGGACTCGCGGGCGGTCGGCGGGGCACGCTCGAAGCGTGGCTCGCTCGCCTCGTCGCACACTGCCGCGAGCCTGCGGCGACGCGGAGCGTTGACGTGCTTTTGGGGAGCGCCGACGCGGGCGCGCAACGTTTCGTCTGCCTGAACGCGGCGACGCTCGGAATCGGCGCGGAGGTGGCTGGGCGCGTGGCCGCGCAAGGGAAGCGCCTGCGCCGCCTATCGGGGGAGATGCGGTTCGCGTGCGCGGCGGTGCAGTCGCTCGCCGTGTGGCGCAACCGGCGTGTGCGCGTGTGCGTTGAAGGGCGCGTGTGGGAGGAGTGCGAGACGAACCTGCTCGCCGTCGTCAACGGCCCTTTCGCCGGAGGCGGCATGAACTTCTCGCCGGGAGCTTCCTTGACCGACGGCCTGCTCGACGTGTTGGCGGTCTGCGGCCTCTCACGTGCAGGCTTGTTGCGCGAACTCGCGCGCGTGCACCGCGGCGGTCATCTCGCCAACCCGAAAGTCAGACTCGCGCGCGGCACAAGCGTGCGCGTCGAGATGGCCGACGAATCCGGGGCGCTTGCAATCGAAGCCGACGGCGACGTGCGCGGACACACGCCCGCAGAGTTTCGCGTGCTGGCGAGCGCGCTGCGCGTCGTCTGCTTCTGACGCGTGCGGGATTATTCCAATTCTGACGTGCGAGATTATTCCAACAACGCACGTGCGCGGGCGACGACGTTCTCGACGTTGAAGCCGAGTTCTTTGAGAGCGGTTGCGCCGGGCGCGGACGCGCCGAAACGCGAGAGGCAGACGCAGTCGCCGCGCTCGCCGACGTACCTGTCCCAGCCCAGAGGCGAGGCCGCTTCGACGGCGAGGCGCGCGGGCACTGCGGGCGGGATGACGCTCTCGCGGTAAGACTTGTCCTGCTCCTCGAACAACTCCCAGCAGGGCATCGAGACGACGCGCGTCGGGATGCCCGCCTTCTGCAATTCGTCGCGCGCTTCGAGGGCGAGCGAGACTTCGGAGCCGGTGGCGAGGATGACGAGTCGGGGCGTCGTCGGCTCGCCCTCGCGCGTGCCGGGCGCGGCGTTCGCGTCGGCGGGACGCGCGCCCGTGAACGTCGCTTCGGCGAGGACGTATGCGCCGCGACGCGCGCCTTCGGCTGAGGCGTAAGCGCCGGTGCGATCAATGAGCGGGAGTTTCTGGCGCGTGAGGACGAGCGCGGTTGGTGCGTGCCGGCGCAGGATGGCGAGACGCCACGCCTCGCGCGTTTCGTGCACGTCCGCGGGGCGTATACAGTAGAGGTTCGGGATGGCGCGCAGGCCCGCGAGCTGTTCGATGGGCTGGTGCGTGGGGCCGTCTTCGCCGAGTCCGATGGAGTCGTGCGTGAAGACGTAGACGACCTGCACGTGCGAGAGCGCGGCCAGACGGACGGCGGGCTTCATGTAGTCGGAGAAGCACATGAACGTGCCGCCGTAGGGGATGAGGCCGCCGTTGAGGCTCATGCCCGTGAGCGTCGCGCCCATCGCGTGCTCGCGGATGCCGAAGTGGAGGATGCGCCCGTCGTATGAGCCGGCCTCGAAGCTGCCACCGTCCTTGATGTCGGTGTTGGTCGAAGGGCCGAGGTCTGCCGAGCCGCCGACGAGCATCGGCATGTGCGGTGCGAGCGCGTTGATGACTTCTCCGCTGGCCTGCCGCGTCGCCTGCGGCTTGGCGTCGGCGAACGTGGGCAGGTGCGACTCCCAATCCGCGGGCAATTCGCCGCTCATCGTCACACGCCACGCTTCGGCGAGGTCTGGGAACTCACTCTCATATTTTTCGACCAGCGCGTTCCACTCCTGCTCGGCTCGCGCGCCGCGCTCGACCGATTTGCGGAACTGCGCGAGCGCCTCGTCGGGCACGTAGAACTCTTTGTCTTCGGGCCAGCCGAGGTGTCGCTTGGTTTCGCGCACGGCATCCTCGCCTGGCGCGTCGGAGTGCGCCTTGCGCGTGCCCGCGGTCGGCATGCCGTAGCCGATGGTGGTCTTGACGGAGATAAGCGAGGGGCGGTCGGCGACGGACTGCGCGTCGCGGATGGCGCGCTCGATTGAGTCGAGGTCGTTGCCGTCTTCGACCGTCGAGGTGTGCCAGCCGTAGGCTTCAAAACGCTTCGGCACGTTCTCCGAAAAGGCGAGCGAGGTGAAGCCTTCGATGGTCACGTGGTTGTCGTCGTAGAGATAGATGAGCTTGCCTAAGTGGAGATGGCCCGCGAGCGACGCGGCCTCGCTCGACACGCCTTCCATCAGGTCGCCGTCCGAGACGATGGCGTAGATGTAGTTATCAATGAGCGGGAACTCCGGCTTGTTGAACTTGGCCGCGAGGTGCGCCGCGCCCATCGCCATCCCCACCCCGTTGGCGAACCCCTGGCCGAGCGGCCCCGTGGTGATCTCGACACCGGGAGTGAGTATGTTTTCCGGGTGGCCCGGCGTTTTCGATCCCCACTGGCGGAAGCGCTTCAGCTCTTCGAGCGGCAGGTCGTAGCCCGTCAGGTAGAGGAGCGAGTAGAGCAGCATCGAGCCGTGCCCGGCGGAGAGCAGGAAGCGGTCGCGCCCCTGCCACTTCGGGTTGCGCGGGTTGAAGCGCAGGAATCGCGTCCAGAGGACGTAGGCCAGAGGGGCTGTGCCGAGCGGCAGGCCCGGATGGCCCGACTCGGCCTTCTGCACCGCGTCGAGCGAAAGGGCGCGAATGGTGTTGATGCAAAGCTGTTCGAGTTCGGGCGTGGTGTCTCTGGTCGGCGTTGACGCGCTCATGCTTTTGATTTCCCCCGCTTAAAAAATTTCGTCCGTTGATGCGGCCATCATACCGAAAGAGGCCGCGCGTGACGAGCGGGAGAAAGAAAGAAGCCCACGCGCGCGGGGCGTGGGCTTCGAGGTGGTTGAGATTTAGTGCTGCGGCGCGGCGAGCTTTCCGTCAGCGAACCGCGCCGACGGCGCGCGCGGCGTTGACGCGCCCGCCCGTGACGACCTTGCCTTGCAGCGAGTCGAGCTTGTCCACGGTGTTGAAGAGTCGCTCGCGCAACTCCTTCACCGTGAGGTTCGGCTCGACCGAGAGCACCAGCGCCGCGACTCCGGCGACGAACGGCGTCGCCATCGAAGTGCCGGAGTGCTCCTCGTAGCTGTCGTCGAGCCAAGTGCTCAGGATTTCCTTGCCGGGCGCGGCGAGGTGGACGCTCTTCGCGCCGTAGTTGGAGAAGGAGGCGAGCTGGTCGCGGCGGTCGAGCGCGGCGACCGAGATGACGTTCGGCAATTTGTAGCCCGAAGGGTAGTGCGGCGCGCGGTCGGCGTCCGACGAGTCGTTGCCGGCGGCGGCGACGAAGAGGATGTCGGAGTCGCCCGCCTTGCGGATCACGTCTTCGAGGGCTTTCGACTTCTGGCGCGAACCCCAGCTTGCGCTGATGACGCGGACGTTGACGCCGTCGCCCTTGCGAGAGATGACGTAGTTAATCGCCTCAATCGCGTCCTTCGTCGTGCCGAAGCCGCCCTTGCCCATGAACTTCAAGGGCATGATCTCGATCTGCCAGTTGACGCCCGCGATGCCTTCGTTGTTGTCGCCTTCGGCTCCGATGATACCGGCGCAGTGCGTGCCGTGACCGTTCTCGTCCATCGGGTCGCGCGACTCGTCAACGGCGCTGAAGCCGTCGGAGTCGTCTATGACGCCGAGCTGGCGGTCGTAATACATGTCGAGGTCGTCGGGGCGGTGCCACATGTTGCCCGCGAGGTCGGGGTGCGTGTAGTCAACCCCGCTGTCGAGGACGGCGAC
>DATARW010000036.1:0-64752 GCA_036263975.1 Pyrinomonadaceae bacterium | reverse complement strand
GTCAACGTCAACAGCTTCCTGACCGAGCGCCGACACATTGATGATCTGGTAGAATTGCTGAGGCGCGAGGGCGCGAAGCTGTCGAGCGGAGTAGAAGTTTTATGAAGTTCCCGAAGACCCGTTCCGCCCTGTTGATTCTCGCGGCGCTGTTCGCTGCGCTCATGCCTGCGGGCGTCGCGCGCGGTCAGGCGGCCAACAGGAAAGCTGCGAGCTTCACGCGCGGTCGGGCTGCCAGAAAGAAGGCTACGGGCGCGTCAGCGCAGGTTGATAATGCTGACGGGCTGCGCTCGCTCCCTGCGCTCCACACGCGCGCCGAGTTCGACCGGCTCGCGCGCGTTTACACGGATCAGCCCTACGCGCTGCCGCACGTCCTCTTCGTCATTGACCGCAAAGACGGCAACAAAATCTACTACGTCAACTCGCAACGCTATCGCTTCCACAAGGACTTCGTTAACGGCACGTACCTGTCGCTCGAACGCGGTGAGGAGTTCTGGCGCAACAACTACATCAACCCGAATCGCCGCTTCATACTCGGCACGCTGGCGTGGCAGTCTCCCGTCAAACGCTACACCTTCGAGTTCTGGGAGGGCGACCAGATACCCGCCGAACAGATAAAGCTGACGGCGGACATACTCAAGCGAACCTTCTTCGCGCCCGTCGCCTTCAAGCCCAACTCGACGAAGCAGGACGAGGATTCGTCGGGGATTCAGGGACTCGAACGCGTGCTCCAGAGCGACATCGCACGCGAGCAGGAGTATCAGGCTTTGAATGTGGCGCGAGGGTTGGGGCGCATCCACATCATCGAGAAGCTGGACGATCACGTAGAGATCGGCTTCAACGAAATACTCGTCCTCAAGGAAGTTCCTTTGAGCCTGCCGCCCGTGGCGGGCGTCATCGTCTCGAAGCCCTCGACGCCGCTCTCGCACATCAACCTGCTCGTCAAAGGCTGGGGCGTGCCGAACGCCTACATCAAGAACGCCGACGAGATTCTAAAGCAGTACGACGGCTGGTGGGTCGCGTTCGAGACTTTGCAAGATCACTACACCATCAAGCGCGCAGACCTCAAGCAGCTCGACGAGTACCAGAAGCGCCTCGCCGTGCTCAAAGACCGGATGACGCCGCACTACAATCTTGAAGACAAGCGTCTGCTCGACCTCTACCAGCAGCGCGCGCGGCAGGCCGACACCTTCGGCTCGAAGTCGGCGAACCTCGGCGAGGTGGCCGCGGCGCACCTGCCCGGCATCGTCGTCCCCAAAGGCTTCGGCATCCCAATCTTCTACTACGAACAGTTCATCAAGGAGAACAAACTCGAAGACGCGATCTACGAAATGATGAACGACCAGAAGTTCGTCCACGACCCGGCCTACCGCCGCCAGCGGCTCGCGGGGATGCGCGAGCGCTTCCATCAGGGGAAGGTGAGTGACGCGCTGCGCGTGTCGGTCTTGAAGAAGGTGCATGAAGAGTACGAGGGGAAGGGCCTGTTCGTCCGCAGCTCTTCAAACGTCGAAGACCTGCCGAACTTCAGCGGCGCCGGTCTCCACGACACCGTCCCGAACGCCCGTGGCGACGAACAGATCATCGAGGCCATCAAGACCGTCTGGGCCTCGCTCTGGAACTTCGATGCCTACGAGGCGCGCGAGCGTGCCAACGTTGACCACTCGAAGGCTTACATGGCCGTGCTCGTGCAGGAGGGCATCAACGCCGACAGCGCGGGCGTGATGATTACGACCGACCCGTTCGACTCTGAAGACCAGGGCGGCATCTACATCAGCGCCAAGCGGGGCTTGGGTATCAAGGTCGTCGAGGGCAAGAAGGTCGCCGAGCAGATCATCTACATGCCGACGGCCAACTCCGTGAAAGTCCTGACGCGCTCGGACGAAGACAGCCTGCTGACCTTCGACGAGCAGGGCGGCGTCAAAGAGGTTCCGATTTCGGGCGACCGCGCTGTGCTCACGGACGACGTTGTGCGTCGCCTCGCCCGCGCCGCCTCGCTCATCAAGAACGTCTTCGGCGGACGTGAGCAGGACATCGAGTGGGTCTACATGCGCGGGCAGGTTTACATCGTGCAGTCGCGCCCATACGTGCATGGGAGCTAGCCGAGAGATGATGACGCGCACGCAAAACACAGCGGCGGCCCTTGCGCTCGCCCTCGTGTCGGTGACGTGCGGGTGCGGGGGCGAAAGGTCTGCCGGCACGGGCCGGGGCAACTCCGCGCCGCAAGCTTCGCCGCAGGCATCCGCCCACGGCATCGCCGCCGCCGCGCCCGCCGACATCTCGGAGTTGGACGCGCAGGTGGAGCAGCTTGAGAAGCGCGCCGAGCGGAATCCCGGCGACGACGAGGCTCTGTCCGAGCTGGCGAAGGCATACGTTCGCCGCGGCGACGCGCATCGCTCCGCGAATCAACTCAAAGAGGCGCTGTTCGACTACCGTCGCGCGCAGAGTGCCGACCCCGACAACCCGGACGCGCAGCGCAACGCCGCCGAAATCTCTCCGCTCGTCGAGGGTGCGCCGACCGGCGAGAACGGCGAGCCTGCCCCGCTCCCCATCACGCCGGGCGTCACCGCCGACGAGGAGAGTCCGACGGCAACGCCCAAAAAGCCGTGAATGGTAAATGGTAAATGGTGGTAGCGCATCCGCACGCTTGAGTTCTATCTCTCAAGTCGCGCTGGGAGCAACGACCATTCACCATTCACCATTCACCATTTACCATTTACCAATGCTTATCATTCCGGCGATTGATCTGAGAGACGGGAATTGCGTGCGGCTGACGCAGGGCCGCAGGGCCGAGGTGAAGGTCTATGACGGTGAACCCGCGGAGATTGCGAAGGGGTTCGAGGACGCGGGGGCGCGGATGCTGCACGTGGTTGACCTCGACGGCGCGTTCGCCGACCGGAACTCGAAGAACCGCAAAGTCGTCCGGCGCATCATCCGCGCCGTAGAGATTCCCGTCCAGTTCGGCGGCGGGCTTCGGAGCGTGGGCGACGTGCAGCAGATGATCGAGTTCGGCGTGTCGCAGATCGTCATCGGCACGCTGGCGGCGGAGTCGCCGGAGACTCTGGAGAAGTTCGTCCAACTCTTCGGGTTCCGCATCTGCGTCGGAATTGACGCACGAAAGGGCGTCGTGATGACGCACGGTTGGGAGAAGGAAGGGCGTTTGAGCGCGTCGGCGCTGGCGCGGCGCGTGGCCGACGCAGGCGTTGACCGCATCGTCTACACGGATGTCGCGCGCGACGGGATGCTTTCGGGCGTCAACCTCGAACAGACCTGCGCGATTGCGCGCGAGTCGGGCCTGAGAGTCACCGCTTCGGGTGGCGTCTCGTCGCTCGAAGACCTGCGGCAGTTGAAGTCCATCGTTCAGTGCGGGGTGGACAGCGTCATCGTCGGCAAGGCTCTCTACGAAGGGCGATTCACCTTGCAGGAGGCGCTTCGGGGTGAATGGTGAATAGTAAATTGTGAATAGTGGTTAAAGGTTGATGGACTTGGGCGGTTATCGTTCGGCTTGTGCGCCGTTCAACTACCATTCACCATTCACGGCTTTTATGCTTCTTCAACCGGCGACATTCGAGGAGTTCGAGCGCGAGGCGGCGCGGGGCAACGTCGTGCCGGTCGTGCGGACTGTGCTCGCGGACTTGCAGACGCCCGTGGGCGCATTCCTGCGCGTGGCGGGCGGGGCGCGCTACGCGTTCCTTCTGGAGTCGGTCGAGGGCGGCGAGCGCATCGCGCGTTACTCGTTCCTCGGCGCTGACCCGGAATTGATCGTTCGCGGGCGCGGGGCTTCGACGCGGGTCGAGCGGCGCGGCGAGACGGAAGAGTTGCCGGGCGTGCGCGCGACCGACTTCCTGCGCGACTACTTCCGCACGCGGCGGCTCGCGCGCCGCGCCGGACTCGCGCCGATGGCCGGGGGCGCGGTCGGCTACGTCGGATACGAGGCGGCGCGCTGGTTCGAGCCAGTGCTGGAAAAGAGCCTGAAAGTTTCGGGCGAATGTGACGACGCGGTCTTCATGCTCTTCCGCACCGTGCTCGCCTTCGACCGCGTGCGGCAACAGATGGAGATCACCTCCGTCGTCTTCACCGACGAGGCGGCGGGCAGCCGCGCGCGTCTGGAGGAGCTTTACAACTCGGCGGTCGAAGAGACGGCGCGCGTCGAGGGCCTGCTCGCGGAGGGCGTCGCGCAGCCTTTGAAGGTTGAAGAGGGCCGCGCCGTCGAGGACGCAGAGGCGCGCTGGAAGTCGAACTGGACGCGGGACGACTTCGAGGCTGCGGTCGTCCGAATCAAGGAGCACATCGCGGCAGGTGACTGCTATCAGGCCGTGCTCTCGCAACGCTTCGAGAAGCGGGTCACGGTTGACCCCTTGCAGATTTACCGCGCGCTGCGGGCGACGAACCCTTCGCCTTACCTCTACTTCCTCAAGCTCGGCGACGAGGCGGTTGTCGGCGCGTCGCCCGAAATGCTCGTGCGCTGTCGCGGGCAGCGTCTCGACTATCGCCCCATCGCAGGCACGCGCAAGCGCGGCGCGACCGAGACGGAAGACTGGCTGCTCGGCGAGGAGATGCGCGCCGACGAGAAGGAGGTGGCCGAGCACGTGATGCTCGTTGACCTCGGACGCAACGATCTGGGCCGCGTCGCGGACTTCGGCTCGGTCGAAGTGGGTGAGCTGATGATCGTCGAACGCTACTCGCACGTGCAGCACCTCGTCACGGGTCTGCGCGCGCGCCTGCGCGACGACCGCGACCGCTTCGACGCGCTGGCCGCATGTTTCCCCGCGGGAACCGTGTCGGGCGCGCCGAAGGTTCGCGCCATGCAGATCATCGCCGGACTTGAACCGGAAGCGCGCGAACTCTACGCGGGCGCGGTGCTCTACGCTGACTATGCAGACAATCTCGACTCCTGCATCGCCATCCGCACCGTCACCCTGCGCGGCGGGCGAGCGCGCATGCAGGCCGGCGCAGGCATCGTCGCCGACTCCGTCCCCCAGCGTGAGTTTGAAGAGTCGGTCAACAAGGCGCGCACCATCTTCAAGGCCGTCGAGCTGGCCGAGCAAGGGCTATGAAGGCAAAAGGTAAAAGGCAAAAGGCAAAAGAGGAAGACGAAGACAGCAGCGATTGTCGGCTTCCATTTTTGCCTTTTGCCTTTTGCCTTTTACCTTTTGCCTTCCGCGTAGCGGCTTGCTTTTTACTTTTTTGCCTGTGCTTTCTCGCAGGTTGTGCGGCTGGCGGCGGCAGCGACGAGGACGCGGTCGGCCCGGACACGGCGCGACGCGAACTGTTCCTGCGCGGGTACTCGTATGAGCCGCAGGTCTTCCTCGACGCCGCGAAGGACGGCGAAGTTGTCGTCGTCAAGCTCTTCATCATCGCCGGCACGAGTTCGGAAGTCAGAAACGACGCGGGCGAGACGCCGCTGCTCCTCGCCGCGCGCAACGACCACGCGCAGGCCGAGCGCGCGTTGCTGGTGAAGGGCGCGGACGTGAACGCGAGGGACAAGAGGGGATTCACGCCGCTCATGCGTGCGGTGCTCAACGGTTCGGTCGAGACGGTGAAGACGGTCTTGGAGTTCAAGCCCGACCTGAACGCGCAGACCACCGACCCCGACCCGAACACCTCCGGCTCGACCGCGCTCATGTACGCCGTCGCGAAGGACAGGAAAGAGATCGTTGACCTGCTGCTCGACGCCGGGGCCGACATCAACGAGTCGGATGTGAACGTCGGCTCGGCGCTCACCTGGGCTGCGTACTACGACCGGGAGGAGCTGGTTGCCGATCTGCTTGAGCGGGGCGCTGACCCGAACGTCTCGAACAGCGTCGGCGGCACGCCCCTGATCGTCGCGGCGACGAAAGGCAGCACGCGCATCGTCGAGCAGCTTCTCGAACACGGGGCCGACCTCGAAACGAAGAGCAAGGACGGCAAGACCGCGCTCAAGTGGGCGCAGGAAGCGCACCGCGCCGACGTGGCGAAGATTTTGCAGGACGCGGCGGCGAAGAGGAAGAAGTGACGAAGAAGAATGCAGACGGTTGAAGACGGACTGTTAAGATGAGCGAAAAGGTTCTGCTGATAGACAACTATGATTCGTTCACCTACAACCTCGTCCAGTACCTCGGCGAGTTGGGCGCGCAAGTCGAGGTGCGCCGTAACGACGAGGTGACGGTCAAGGAGGTCGAAGACCGTATACGACCCGACCGCGTCGTCGTCTCGCCGGGGCCGGGCACGCCGGACGAAGCGGGCGTCACGCTCGAACTCATCGCCTCGCTCGCCGGGCACGTGCCCCTGCTCGGCGTCTGCCTCGGCCATCAGGCCATCGGGCAAATCTTCGGCGGTCGCGTCGTGCGCGGCCCCGCGCCCGTCCACGGCAAGTCCGCGGAAATCTGCCACGACGGCAAGACCATCTTCGAGGGACTTGAGTATCGCTTCGCCGCCGCGCGCTACCACTCGCTCGTCGTCGAGCGCGAACGCCTGCCCGACTGCCTCGAAGTCTCGGCCACCACGCCCGAAGGCGTCATCATGGGCCTGCGCCACCGCCGCATGAAGGTCGAGGGCGTGCAGTTCCACCCGGAATCAATCCTGACGACCGAGGGCAAGAAGCTGCTCGCGAATTTTTTGAAGCTTTAACCTGCAAGCCGAACGCGCTTGCCGATGGCCTTATGTATGTCTGACGAGACACAGCACAAGACTCGTCCCGCGTGGCTCATGCCGACGCCCGCACGGCGCGACGAGCCTGCCGCGCGCTCGCCGCTGCGCGAGTTCACGCTGCGCTTGATGCGCGGCGAGGACTTGCGGCGCGACGAGGCGGCGGCTTTGCTCGACGCGCTGCTCGACGGCGCGACGGACGCGCAGATCGGCGCGGCGCTCGTGGCGCTGGCGTTGAAGGGCGAGACCGTCGAGGAGCTGGCGGGCTTCGCCTCGGCGATGCGCTCGCGCGCCGTGCGGCTCAAGTGCAGACACGCCTGCTTCATAGACACGGCGGGCACGGGTTCGAGCGCGGCCAAGACCTTCAACGTCTCGACCGCCGCGGCCTTCGTCATCGCGGGCGCAGGGCTGCCCGTCGCCAAGCACGGCAGCCGCGCGGCGACTTCTCGTTCGGGGAGCGCCGACGTTTTAAAGGCGCTCGGCGTCAACGTCAGCGCCGCGCCCGAAGTCTCCGAGGCGTGTCTCGACGAGATCGGCATCTGCTTCATGTTCGCGCCGCTCTACCACACTGCTACGGCGCGCGTCGCGGGCGTGCGGCGCGAGCTGGGCGTGCACACGACCTTCAACCTGCTCGGCCCTCTGACGAACCCCGCGTGCGCGCCGCGTCAGGTCATCGGCGTCTGGCACGAGGCGCTGGTCGAGCCGCTCGCACACACGCTCTTCGCGCTCGGAACCGAACGCGCGTGGGTCGTCCACGGGCGCGACGGACTCGACGAAGTGACGCTCGCCGACAGGACGAAGGTCGCCGAGGTGACCGCAGGCGGCGTGCGCGTCTTCGAGGTCGGGCCGGAGGACTTCGGCCTTGAGCGCGCGTCGCTCGAACCTTTGCGCGGCGGCGACGCCGAGACGAACGCGCGAATCATCCGCGAAATCCTTGAAGGCACACGCCGCGACGCGGCCCGCGCGCTCGTCTTGGTGAACGCGGCGGCGGCCCTGCACGTGGGCGGCCTCGCGGACGAACTTGTTGACGCCGCGCGTCTCGCCGAGCAGAGCCTTGACGACGGCAGGGCGCTCGCCAAACTTGAGCAGCTTGTGCAGGCGACTAAAAGTTAAATGGAGTCCAGCAACTTTCTCTCAAAAATCGTCGAGCAGAAGAAGGCGAGGGTGGCGGAGGCGAAGCGTCTGCGCTCGCACGAAGAGGTTCGCCGCGAGGCTCTGAGCGCGCGGGCGGGAGCGCGGCGGCACGCTTTCCGCGAGGCGCTCGCGGACGCAGAGGCCGTGAACATCATCGCAGAATTCAAACGCGCGTCGCCGTCGAAGGGCGAGATTCGCGGGCGTGCTTCGGCTATCGAGACGGCGCGGGCTTACGAGCGCGGCGGTGCGTCTGCCGTCTCCGTGCTGACCGAAGAAGACTACTTCCGCGGCTCGCTCCGAGACCTGACCGAAGTTAAAGAGAGCGTGCGGCTGCCGGTTCTGAGGAAGGATTTCATGCTCGAAGAGTATCAGGTCTTCGAGTCGGCAGCCGCGGGCGCGGACGCGCTGCTCCTCATCGTCGCCGTGCTCGACGACGCGACGCTCGCGCACCTGCTCGCCCTCGCTGAAGACGAGCTTGGCATGGACGCGCTCGTCGAGGTTCACACGGCGGAGGAGATGAGCCGCGCCTCGAAGGCGCGTGCGCGCGTCGTCGGAATCAACAACCGAAACCTGCACACCTTCGAGGTCTCGCTCGAAACATCGGTCGAGCTTGCACGGTGCGCGACGCGCGACGCGCTGCTCGTGAGCGAGAGCGGTTTGCACAATGCCTCGGACATCGCGCGACTGCGCGCGTGCGGCTTCGGCGCGTTCCTGATTGGTGAGGCGTTGATGCGCGCCGCGCGACCCGAAGAGGCTTTGCTTTCGCTGGTCAGCTACGACGGCGGCGCTTGAGTTGTCATGGCCCTGGTAAAAATTTGCGGCATCACAAATGCGGAGGACGCGCTGGCGGCGGTTGAGGCCGGCGCAGACTTGCTGGGCTTTAACTTCTACTCGAAGAGTCCGCGCTACATCTCGCCGCGCGAGGCGCGACGAATCGCAGAGGCTTTGCCTCGGTCTGTGGCGCGCGTCGGCGTCTTCGTCAACGAGGACGGGCCGGAGGCAATCGCGCGCGCAGTCTCGGAGGCAGATGTCGGCGCGGCGCAGTTGCACGGCGACGAGACGCCGGAGTTCTGCGCGCGGCTGGTCGAGATTTCGGTCATCAAGGCGCTGCGCGTAGGTCGCGGATTCAGCGTCGAGCGCGCGTCCCTCTACAAGACCGACGCGCTGCTGCTCGACGCCTACGTCAAAGACGCCTGGGGCGGGACGGGCCAAACCTTCGACTGGTCGGTCGCGCGGCGCACGCGCGAGGTCGTCGCGAAACTTTTTCTGGCCGGAGGGCTGACGCCGGAGAACGTCGCGGAGGCAGTCAGGGAGGTGAGGCCGTTCGCCGTGGATGTGTGCAGCGGCGTCGAGACCTCGCCGGGTCGAAAGAGCTACGAGCTGATGCGAAACTTCGTCGAGGCCGTGCGCGCGGTGGAAGGATGATGGCCGAAGGGTGAAGGATGAATTGAAGACAGAAGCCCGACAGCCGGTCTTTCATCCTTCGCCCTTCCGTCTTCATCCTTCACCCTTTTACTTGACGCGCTGCCTACCTCATCGGTTATTCTGGCTGAGAACAAGCGAGGGCCTGGCGTTCACCGTATGGAATGCCCCGACTTCTATACTCACCAATAGTCAAGTTTGCCGGCGCGAAACCCGCACACGATTTCTGAGACATGAGCGCAACAGCTCGAACTAAAGACAGCCGTCGCGCGACGACGCGAGATCAGGGGCGCGTCCTGCTCGTGGCCGACGACCCTGCCGTCAGCGCAAACGCGCAGGCGCTTGAAGAGTGCGGCCTCGTCGTCGCGGGCGCGGGGGGCGGAGTGAAGGCGCTCGTCGCGTTGCAGCGCACGCGGCCACACGTCGTCGTTGCCGACGAGAAGGTTCAAGGGATCAGCGCCGCCGAACTCGCGCGGATGCTCTCCGACGCACAGGATGCGATCCCGGTCGTGCTCGTCGGCGGCGAGCGTGCAACAACGGAGCGACGCGGCGAGGCGATGGCCGCGGGGGCTGCGGATTACTTTCAACTGCCTGCGGAACTCTCCCTGCTCATCGCGAGGACGCATCAACTCGTCTCGCACAAGCTGACGGTCGAGCGCCTGCGCGCCGAGGCCGACCGCGACTACCTGACGGGCCTCGCCAACCGCCGCCGCTTCCGAAAGGCCCTCGGCCAGGAGGTTGAACGCTGGCGTCGCTATCAAGTTCCGTGCGCGCTCCTGATGCTCGACGTTGACCATCTCAAGAAGATCAACGACACCTACGGCCACCCCGCAGGCGACCGCGTGATTCGCTTCGTCGCGGAGGCGCTCTCCGAGCTTTCGCGCGACAACGACACGGCGGCACGCCTCGGCGGCGAGGAGTTCGCGCTGCTGCTTGCCGGAGTCGGCAGCGACCGGGCCGTGGTCGCCGCCGAGCGCCTGCGCCGCGCCGTGTGCGTCAACCCGCTCGAAGAAGTCGGCGCGGTCACGATCAGCATCGGCGTCGCCGCCTGCCCCGCGAACGCCAAGACCGAGCGGGAACTCTTCACGGCCAGCGACACGGCCCTCTACCGCGCCAAGCGCGAAGGGCGCAACCTCGTCGTGCTCGCCGACGGCGAGTCGGAAGTTAAAACCGCAGTCACGAACTCCGTCTCGGCTGCCGGCGACTAGTGGCCCTTCGTGAACTTACCTTCTTAGGCTAGACTTACAACACCGATTCAAACTCGCGGCGGCGGATGCCGAACACACGCCGCCGCTTGGAATTTATCAGGCGGGCGAGACGCATTCTGCCATGAGCGAGACGACAGCAACGAACCCGGACGCGGGCGGCCACTTCGGGCCATACGGCGGTCGCTACGTGCCGGAGACTTTAATGGCCCCGCTCGAAGAGTTGACCGAAGCCTTCGACGTGGCGCGCGACGACGCGAGCTTTCAGGCCGAGTTCGAGGCGCTGCTGCGCGACTATTCGGGTCGCCCGACGCCGCTCTTCCGCGCCGCGCGGCTCACGGAACGCGCGGGCGGCGCGGCGCTCTACCTCAAGCGCGAAGACCTCTCGCACACAGGCTCGCACAAGATCAACAACGCGCTCGGCCAGGTCTTGCTCGCGCGCCGCATGGGCAAGCGCCGCATCATCGCGGAGACGGGCGCGGGCCAGCACGGCGTCGCCACCGCCACCGTATGCGCGCTCTTCGGTTTGAAGTGCGTCGTCTACATGGGCACGGAGGACGTGCGCCGGCAAGCCTTGAACGTCTTCCGCATGCGCCTGCTCGGCGCGGAGGTGCGCGAAGTTGACTCCGGCTCGCGCACGCTCAAGGACGCCATCAACGAGGCTCTGCGCGACTGGGTGACGAACGTCGCCGACACTTATTACCTCTTGGGAAGCGCCCTCGGCCCGCACCCTTACCCGCGCATGGTGCGCGACTTCCAGAGCGTCATCGGGCGCGAGGCCCGCGCGCAGATTCTCGAAGCGGAGGGGCGCTTGCCCGACGCGCTCGTCGCCTGCGTCGGCGGCGGCTCGAACTCAATCGGCCTGTTTCATCCCTTCCTCAAAGACGAAGGCATACGCATGATCGGCGTCGAGGCCGGTGGCACGGGCGCGGGGCTTGGACAACACGCCGCTCGCTTCCGTCCGAAGGGCGGTGGGCGGCCCGGCGTTTTGCAGGGCACTTTGAGCTACGTCCTGCAAGACGAGCGCGGGCAGATCGCCTCGACTCACTCGATCTCCGCCGGGCTTGATTATCCGTCCATCGGCCCGGAGCACGCCTTCCTGCACGACGCGGGCCGGGTCGAATACGTCTCCGCCTCGGACGACGAGGCGCTCGAAGCGTTTCAGTTGATCTCGCAGCTCGAAGGCATCATCCCCGCGCTCGAATCCGCGCACGCCGTCGCGCACGCCCTGAAGCTCGCGCGCGAGTTGCCGCGCGAACAGGTCATCATCGTCAACCTTTCGGGGCGCGGCGACAAAGACGTGCACACGGTCGCGGACAAGCTCGGCGAGGAACTGCAATGAGCCGCGGAAGGATTGCCGCGAGTCGCATCACCGAGGCTTTCGAGAAACTACGGCGCGAGCGGCGGCGCGGCTTCATCCCCTACATCACCGCGGGCGACCCCGGCCTCGAAGTGACGCGCGCCCTCGTCGTCGAACTCGCGCGCGCGGGCGCGACCCTCATCGAACTCGGCGTGCCCTTCAGCGACCCGGTCGCCGACGGCCCGACCATCCAACGCGCCTCGGAGCGCGCACTCAAACACGGCTTCACCCTCGAAGACGTACTCCAAACCCTTGCCGACGCGCGCGCACAGACGGACGTGCCCGTCATCCTCTTCAGCTACTTCAACCCGCTTTTGCAGTTCGGCATCGAACGCCTCGCCGGGGAAGCGCGCCGCGCGGGCATTGACGGCATACTCGCCACAGACCTCGTGCCGGAGGAGTCTGCCGATTTCAACTCGACGATTGCGCGCCACGGCCTCGACCAGATTTTTCTGGTCGCGCCGACGACCTCCGACGCGCGCCTGCGAATGATCGCCGAGCGGGCCGGCGGCTTCGTCTACGCCGTCTCGCGCGCGGGCGTGACGGGCGCGCGCGCTGACCTGAGCGCCGAGGCCGAGCGTCTGGTCTCGCGCGTGCGCCGAGTCTCAGACCTGCCCGTCGCCGTCGGCTTCGGCATCTCGACGCGCGAGCACGTCGCCGATGTCTGGCGCTACGCGGACGCCGCGGTCGTCGGCTCGGCCCTCGTCGCCGAAATCGAGAAGCACGCCGGACGCACAGACCTCGTCGCCCGCGTCGGCTCGTTCGCGCGTTCCCTGATTCCTGTTTAGACGCGCAGAAAAATTCTTCTCACGGCTCTCGACTAAATTCGGCGGGCGTCGTATATTTGCGCCGTTCTATCAAGCAGGCTTCGGGCCTCACCGGCCACCCACGGTGAAAAAAACTTCGTTGCAAGTGTGAAACACTGTTCCATTCTCGCGCCAAGTGTGGTAGACTCTTCGAGTCTTGCGGCGGTTAGGACGCCGAATTTAAAAGCGTGAGAAAAGGGGACGAGAAAGAGTGGTAGCAAACATGGCTGATAAAGCGGGCGCGGATCGCGGCAAGGCTGTCGAGGCGGCGCTCCTCAACATCGAAAAGAAGTTCGGCAAGGGTTCAATCATGCGGCTCGGCGAGCGCGAGGTAGCCGACGTGCTGGCAATCTCGACGACCTCGCTCTCGCTCGACGCCGCCATCGGCATCGGCGGCATCCCGCGCGGGCGCGTCATCGAAATCTTCGGGCCGGAGGCTTCCGGCAAGACGACGCTTGCGCTGCACATCGTCGCCGAGGCGCAGAGGGTGGGCGGAATCGCGGCCTACATTGACGCCGAGCACGCGATGGACGCAGAGTACGCCGGTAAGCTCGGCGTGAACATTGACGACCTGCTCATCTCGCAGCCTGACTCGGGCGAGCAGGGTTTGGAAATCGCCGAGGCGCTCGTGCGCTCGAACGGCGTGGACGTGATCGTCATTGACTCGGTGGCGGCGCTCGTCCCGCGCGCGGAGCTGGACGGCGAGATGGGCGACAGCTTGCCGGGCCTTCAGGCTCGCCTGATGTCGCAGGCGCTCAGGAAACTCACGGCCATCGTCGGGCAGACCAACACCAGCCTCATCTTCATCAACCAGATTCGCGAGAAGATCGGCGTCATGTTTGGCTCTCCGGAGACGACGACGGGCGGGCGCGCACTCAAGTTCTACTCCTCCGTGCGCCTCGACATCCGCCGCATCGGCGCAATCAAGGACGGCGACCGCATGGTCGGCAACCGCACGAAGGTCAAGGTCGTCAAGAACAAGGTCGCGCCGCCGTTCCGCGAGTGCGAGTTCGACATCATGTACGGCGAGGGCATCTCGCGCGAGGGCGATGTGCTCGACCTCGCGGTCGTGAACCGCGTCGTCGAGAAGTCGGGCGCGTGGTTCTCCTACGGAGGCGAGCGGCTCGGCCAGGGGCGCGAGAACTCGAAAAACGCCCTGCGCGAAAACGCCGACCTCCTGCACCGCGTCGAGTCGGACGTGCGCAAGGCGCTCGGCCTCTCGGTGGCCGGCGACACAGAGGAAGAGGTCGCCGTGGCGGCGAAGGCCGACGGCAAGAAGTAGGCGGGAAGCAAGTCAACTGACCAGCTCGAACGCCGGTTGCGCCCCCCACAACCGGCGTTCGAGCTGGCATCTAATAGAACCGCGAGCGGTAGCGTGCGGGTCGTGGCTTGAGGGGTAGCGTTTCCCCTTTGACACACCCGCTCGCTGACGCTCGCGATTCTGTTTTGCCTCTTTACAGCCGCGCCGCGGTGTGTAGATAATCGCGCGGCCAGAGACTGGACTACATCTCTCGCCACTCTTCGATGACAGAATCAGTTCTCATCAAAGGCGGCACGGTCGTCACGTTGGACGCGGACGAACGCGTCCTCGAAGGCGATGTGCTCGTGCGCGACGGGCGCATCGCCGGCGTGGGCGAGGTGTCGGAGTCTGCCGACCGGACGATTGATGCGCGCGGCTGCGCCGTGCTTCCGGGCTTCGTGCAGACGCACGTGCACCTCTGCCAGACTCTCTTCCGCGGGGCAGCCGACGATCTGGAATTAATTGACTGGCTCAAGCGGCGCGTCTGGCCTCTGGAGGCGGCGCACGACGCGCGCTCCGTCCGCGCTTCGGCGCGTCTCGGCATCGCCGAGTTGATTCGCGGGGGGACGACCTGCGCGCTCACGATGGAGACGGTCAGGCACACCGAGGAAGTCTTCCGCGCCGTCGAGGAGACGGGACTGCGCGCAACGGTCGGAAAGTGCATGATGGACAAGGGCGAGGGCGTCCCCTCCGGCCTGCGCGAGGAGACCGAAGATTCGATACGCGAGTCGCTCGCCCTGCTCGAAGAGTGGCACGGACGCGACGGCGGGCGCATACGCGTCTGCCTCGCCCCACGCTTCGCCGTCAGTTGCACGGAGGGACTTCTGCGTCGGGTCTCGACGCTTGCGCGCGAGCGAGGCGTGCTCGTTCACACGCATGCCTCCGAGAATCTTTCCGAGATCGAGCTGGTCGAGAGGGAGACGGGTCTCCGCAACGTGGAGTACCTCGACTCGGTCGGCATCACCGGCCCGCAGGTCGTCCTCGCGCACTGCGTCCACGTCAACGAACGCGAGATGAAACTGCTCGCGGCGACGGGCACGCAGGTCGCGCACTGTCCATCCTCGAATCTCAAACTCGGCTCCGGCATCGCGCCCGTCGCAGAGATGCTTGAACACGGCGTCTCCGTCTCGCTCGGCGCTGACGGGGCACCGTGCAACAACCGCCTCGACATGTTCACGGAGATGCGAACCGCGGCCCTGCTCCAAAAGTTCAGGCGCGGCCCCGAAGCTCTGCCCGCGCGCCGCACCCTCCGCATGGCGACGCTCGACGGCGCGCGCGCCCTCGGCCTCGCAAGCGAGATCGGCAGCCTCGAAGCGGGCAAGCGCGCCGACATCATCATCCTCGACCTGCGGCGTCTTCACCTGACCCCGCGCCCCGATGTCGTTTCGACGATTGTCTATGCCGCCGAGGCGCACGACGTGCGGACGGTTCTCGTCGGCGGGCGGGTCGTGCTCGGCGACGGCGAGCTGAAGACGCTCGACGAGCATGAAGTATTGGCCGAAGCGAGAGAGCAGTACGAGATACTCAACGCACGCTCCGGCGTTCGGACGTGAGCCTTTCGCGTTGACACCGACGGAAGTGTAGAGGGCGGCGTCTGAGAGCTACGCCGCCCAACGAATTTTAAGACACGCTTCCGGGTTTAAGAATTGGGCAGAGAATTGATTGTTCGGAGTAAGAGCGGGATGATTTCACGGCATTAAAATGGCAGCTCGAAGGTAGCGGCTGTGGGGGGCACAATCGGCGTTCGAGCTGCCACGGGCGGGCACTTTCTAAGTTTGGACTTCGGATGGCTGCCCTTGCGGGGCACGCCGGCTGTTTGGCAACCGGCACCACCCTCAGACGGGACGGATTATACACCTCGCAGCGAAACTGTCAACGATTTTTTGTGACGGAATTAACATAAAAAACCCAACACTTCTGACCGCTCCGTTTGAGTCAACGAGTTTCAGACGATCATGCGTTCGACCGCCACTGTGCCGATGTCCGAATGGAGGCTATTTTGCGCAAAGACCGGTTTCAAAGCGCCCGTTGGCCTGTTTGACAGCCCAGTTTCGACCGCCTATACTTTGCCACCTGCATGCGAAACACATAGAGGCCAGGTAGCTCAGTTGGTAGAGCACGTGACTGAAAATCACGGTGTCGGCGGTTCGATTCCGTCCCTGGCCATCAATCAAATCAAACAGTTACGGGCGGCTTAAAAGTCGCCCGTTTTGCTTTGTGTGCCTATAGTGTGCCAACCGGCAAAATTTCCACCTTTATGTGGATATCCTGATGTCTGGACACGTTTGAAAAACTAAGTGAGTGGTCATGAGCTAGACGCTCGTGAGAGCATTGGTTCTGCCATAAAGCCAAGCTCTCTAACCACTCGCCTCGGCGAGTATATCAGCCTCGTCTTGCCAGAGGCACACGGGCACCAGCGCAAGGCCGTCGCTGATTTCGTGTGCGCCCTCCTCACCGTGCAGACGTGCCGCCAGGCGGCGCTGGCCCGCTGCTTTGATAACTTCGAGGCCGCCAGTAAGCGTCTGTCGCGCCTGCTCCACAACGCGCGGCTCGACACCGAGGCGCTGGCGCGCTCTCACGCGCGGGCGCTCGTCACGCAGTTGCCGGCGGCGGGGGCCATCCGCCTCTCGCTCGACTGGACGACGGAAGGCTCCCAGCACCTGCTCATCGCCTCCTTGAGAGTCGGACGGCGGGCCGTCCCCGTCTACTGGCGCGCTTACCACGACGCGGAGTTGCGCGAGCGGATGAGCCTCTACGAGCGAGAGTTCGTGCGCGCCCTCTTTGAGCAGGTGCTGGCTGCGGTCGAGCGCCGCCGCTTCATCCTGAGGGCCGACCGCTGGTTCGCTGACGTTGACCTGCTCGATCTGCTTGACGCGATGGGCGTTAGTTACGTCATCCGCACCAAGTCGAGCTATAAGGTGCGAGTCGGCGACCAGTGGCGCAAGCTCGGTTCTCTGAGGTGGCGCGGCAACCAGAGGCGGAGAGTCTGGGGCCGGGTCTGGTACTTGCGAAGGCGACCCGCGTCACGTCTTCCTCGTGCAGGCGCGGGCGCGTGACGCGAAAGGTCATTGGGGCGTGTGGCACCTGTTGTCGAACCGCCCGCTGTCGGCGCACGCGATGGCGGGCGAGTATGCCCGCCGCTTCACGTGCGAGGAGGGCTTCGGCGACTCGAAGCGGCTGTTGGGCTTCGCGGAGGCATGTCAGCGAGTACGGGGTGCCACAAGTCTGCCGCTTCATCAAAGGCTTCTTCTCCGAGACGCTGCCCCATCTGAATGAGTCGGTCGCCTTCGCCTTCCTCGATGTTGACTTAGCCTCCTCGCTGCGCGACTGCGCCAGATATTTGTGGCCGCTCCTGCCGGAAGGCGGAGAAATCTGGACGGACGACTCGTGCGACATGGAGTGCGTTCGCGTCTGGTTCGATGATGATTGGTGGGGAGAGAATCTGGGCATGCGCTCGCCCGGCTACGTCGGCTCGGGGTGCGGCCTGCCGCTCTCGCCCGACTTCACATCCCTCGGCTACACGCGCAAGGTCTCTGACCCGTCGAAGGCGTACAGCAAAGTGGAATGGCTCAGGTACCGCTAGGATACTGCCACTGCGCCGAGTGTCTTTCCACCATCTGGCCTCTGCGGTCGAAAAGGTTTCGGCTCGTGTAGTAGTAGAGGATGAGGCTGCGGCGCGTCACGTCCTCCGGCGTCCGAAGCGGCGGCGGGTGGCCGTGGTAGCTTTCACTGTTGGTTGTAAAGACGACCATCTTGTTGAATTCGGGCCTGATTCTTTTCACACACCCGGTTAAATTTCTGTCCCACAGTTCGAGATGCCCTCCCCATTCATCCAGCCAGCCGCGATTAAGGAACAGGATAACGTTAAGAGCGCGGAAGCAGTCGAGCGCGTCCGAGCGGTTGCCGTCAGAGTGGATGTGCAGGAGTCCGCCCCGGCGCGTCTCGTTGAGGCCGCCGCCCCCGAGGTATGGGTCGCACAGGAGGTGCGGGACGCCGGTCAGCTTCTCCAGAAAGCGCAGGGTGTCGCCACTGTTGAGCGCCTGAATCAGGTTGAAAGAGTGCGGAGGGATGTCCGCGTCGCTCTGCCAGTTCGAGCGCCACTTGATCTGGCTGCGCGGGTCGTCGCGGTAATCGCCGGCCCGGACTTCCTCACAAGACCGGGGAAACTCCGAGAGCACGCCTTCCAGGGCTTCCTCGTCCACGAGGCCGTCGAGTTCGATGTGGGGAAAGGGATCGCCGCTCGCGTAAGTCTGACTTAAGTCTTCGGCGTCGGGCAGATGGATGATGGTACGTGGGTCGCGCATGGTGTGAGTCTCCGTTTGAGCGAGTTGTGGGTGTATCAGGTGAGCCTTCGTTTTAGAGAGTTGAAGACCCTTTCGGGGAGAGCGTAGAAGCGTCCGAACGCTTCACGCAACACGTAGCGATCTCTGGGGTCGGCGAGAAACTTGAGCGGCCCATACGAGACGGCGCGGCGAAAATTTGAGCGCCTTGCGCGCGCTTCGGTGCTCGCGTCGCCCGCAGCGCGGTAGGCCGAGGCGAAGGCCGCGCGTCTTAGCCGCCGCACCTCTGCGGGAAGGTCGCGGCGCTCGTAGAGTCGTGCGATCACGCGGATGTGCTCGCGCGCCATACGTCCGCCCCGCTCCCGCTGCGTCGCTCCGCCTTCGTGGCGGCGAAAGGTCGCCAGCGTGCGGGGTAGGCGCTTGAAGGGGCCGAGGAGTCCTGCCCTCAGCCAGAAGTCATAATCCCCGACGTAGCGAAACTCAGGGTCTCTGCCCCCCAGGCGCTCGACCACCGAGCGGCGGAAGAACGTGCCCGGCCCCGGCAGGCAGTGATGAGCGCCGACCATGTGGGCGTAGTCGTATTCGGGGACGCGGTAGTGCCGGATTATCTCTCCGCGCTCGTCTATCATGTTCCAGTCGGGGTAGGCGACGAGCACCTCCGGGTGCTCATTGAAACATGAGACCGCGGCCTTAACGGCACCGGGCAGGAGCGGGTCGTCGGACGAGACGACGGCGATGATCTCGCCCGTCGCCATTTCAAAGCCTTTGTTCACGGTGGCCGTCTCGCCCATGTTCGGGTGAGAGTCCCACGCGATTCGCCCTTCGTATTTTTTGATTACTTCCAGCGTGGCGTCGGTCGAGCCGTCGTCGAGGACGATGTATTCCAAGTCGGAATAGTCCTGTCCGAGGACGCTCTCGATGGTTTCCTCGATGAGGTCGGCGCGGTTGTAAGCGGCGGTGATGACCGTTACTTTCATCGTTTCGGTTCCCCGGTTCGGACGAGGAAGATATGCCGGGGGCGCGTCGGGTGTCAACTGAAAGATGAGCGTCAGAAGCACGACGAGCGCCAGCCCGAGGAGGGCGGCGACCAGATAGAGCCGCGGAGGAAGCGCCCTTCTCCTACTGAGGGCAGCGGTAAGCGGAGCGGTGCAGGCGATCCTCGCAGCCCCGACAGTCACGCCTGTGCTTCGCCATCGGCGCGGAAGTGCAGCATGGGGTGCCGAGGTAGATAAAAGGTAGACAATCCCTTCCGGCCCGCTTAAAAGGTCGGCCCCAAGGTCAACGACTCACAGTCCCAAGATTAAAGGAGCTAACCCTTTCTTCGCCTGCGTTCAAAAATCACGTCCCGCGTCAAAACGCTGAAAACGACTGAAAAGCACGGTGTCGGCGGTTCGATTCCGTCTCTGGCCATTAAGGAAATAAAGAGGGCGACCACTGTGGCCGCCCTCTTCCGTTGCGCTGAGAAAGTTGCGATCAGCTATCCGCGGTCGGTTTATCCGTCGGGGACTTCTTCGCGCGCGGGGATGCAACCCGCTTGGCCGTGGGCGCACTCTTTTTTGTCGCCGAGGTTGTGCGTGAAGGCTTGGGCTTGGATGTCGTCGCCGGTTCAGGCTCAGACGTGACCGCGTCCGTGACCGCGCCGACGATGCCGGAGACGACGCTCGTCGCCTGGCCGACGATGTCGCTGACGGTGTTGGCTACGTCGGACGGAAGCTCGCGCACGGATTGCGGGAGGAAAGAGTCTGAAGCCGTCGGCGCGGCGGAGGCTGCGTTGGCGAGCGGCGGCGCGGCTGTCCCGGTCGCCGGGGCGGGGTTGAGGAGCGCATCCCAGCGATAGCGCGGCTGCGTTTGCGGCTGCGCGAGGCGGCGGAAGACGAGGTCTGTGACGCTCTTCGTCAGCCAGTTGTGGTAGAACTCGCCGACCGAGGCCAGCTCGGCGTCGGGCGCGGGGTTCATGAAATCAATCGCGTAAGGGATGTCGTCCTTGATGGCGAACTCGACGGTGTTGATGTCGTAGCCGAGGGCGCGGTTCAGTGTAAGCACGTCGCGGGCGACGCGTTCGGCCACTTCAGCCGACAGGTAAGTCGGGTCGTGGACGTACTGCTCGCCTGAAAGGTAAGGCTTGCGCGGGTCGTAAGGCATGATGAGCACGTCCTGCTGGCCGATGCAGTAGCAGCGGACGAAGCTGTCCCAGTCAATCATTTCCTGCAAGGTCATGCAGAGCATGCCGGTCGTGTCGTAAATCTTCCAGAGTTCTTCGAGGCTGTTGACGCGCGAGACGTTCTTCCAGCCGCCGCCGTCGAACGGCTTGAGGATGGCGGGGAAGCCGACGTGTTCGGCGACCGCTTGCCAGTCGAGCGGGAATTCGAGGTTGCGAAGGCTGTCGCTCGTGACGCCCTCAACGTAAGCCTTCTGCGGCAGCAGGACGGTCTTCGGGATGGCGACGCCGAGCTTGATGGCGAGCGAGAAGTTGAAGAACTTGTCGTCGGCAGACCACCAGAAGGGATTGTTGATGATGATCGTGCCTTCGAGGGCTGCGCGCTTGAGGAAGGCGCGGTAAAACGGCACTTCGTGCGAGATGCGGTCAATGATGAGGTCGTACTCTTTCGACCAGTCGAGGGGCACGCCGCCCACCTTGACGAACTCGGCGACCACTTCGCCGCCCCCGCGCTCGTTGATGCTCTCGATCAGTGAGACCGGGAAAGTTCTTTCGCGGCCAACCAGGATTCCCACTTTTTTCACGGCTCGAATTCCTTTCAAACAGGTCTGGACTCGATGATCTGGAATCTGCGGTCAAGTGGTCGCGGGCGAGAGCTTTTGGCTTGACTCCAGACCCCCAGACCACAGGCTCCAAACATTACCTCGGTTATGAAAACCCTGGACTCTACATGCTCGCGTGGGGGTTGTCAACGAGCGGGCGGGCATCCGTGAAAAGGCGTTCGGCATCAATTATTTTGCGCTTCCGGGCCGCGGCCTTCGAGTTAGGACTCAGGTCGAGCGTGTGTGTTACAATCCGCCGAAGAACTGTCAGGCCGGCCTCTCCTCAGCAGGCCCGAAGCTCAAGCGCCGGTCGCCGGGTATCAAGCGAGAGAATGGAGAAAAGCTCAGTGTTATCACGCTTTTTTATGTGCGCGCTGGCGGCGCTGATGGTCGCCGGGGCGGCGCACAAGTCCGCCGCGCAGAACGCGGACGCGCCGAAGAACGAGAAGCAGGAGCAGCCCAAGAAGGCTCCTGAAGTGAAGTTCGACAAGAACAATCCGTCCGCCGAGCAGGTGGCCGAACTGGTGGTCTTCGCCTACGGGTCGCGCGCGGGGCTGGCGCAGATTCGGCGCACCGGCATCGAGCACGGCAAGATCACGCGCACGACCGACGACGGGCGGCCCGAAGAGATTTCCTACGCGCGGACGTTCAAGCGCGGCGAGACGTTCGACAAGGATAAAATCCGGCTCGACCAGCACATGCCTTCGATTGATTATTCGCTCATCTACAGCGGCGGCAAGGTCTTCGGCGTGCTCCGCGGCTCGACCTTCACGCCCAAGCAGCAGGACATCACGGCGATCCTCTCCGACCGCGTCCACGGCCTCGAAGCTCTGCTCCGTTACAAGGAGATGGGCGCGACCGTCAAGCTCGCCGGCAAGGACAGCCAGAAGGGACTCGACCTCTGGATGCTCGACCTGACGGACAAGGAAGGCAACGTCACGCGCTACTACATCAGCGCCAAGTTCTGGCGCGTGCTCTGGCTGGAGTACGAAGAGAAGGCCGGAGCCGACGCCAAGCCGGTCAAGTTCAAGCGCACCTTCCACGACTACCGCGCCGTCCAGGGCACGTTGGTTCCTTACCGCTCCGTCCTCTTCGAGGGTGACAAGCAGGTCGAGGAGTCGCAGGTGTTGACCGTGACCTACGGCGTGAAGACCGAGGATTCCGTGTTCGAGAATTCGGAAGCCGCCTCGTCCTAAACCCGAACCGTTCGAGAGCAATTCGCGTCCGGCCTGCGGGCGTGGCGGTGCGCGACGGCGCGCACCGCCTTCGGGAGCCGCGGGACGACCCGCGCCGCCGCGCCCGCGGATGTGTCGAGACACCTGTTGCCGGATGCCGACTCCTCCCTCATTAAATCGAAGTTCATAAACATTTGATGGACGATTTCGGAAGTCCTGTGATAGTATCCCGCCACTATCTTCAACGTCGTTTGAAAGATTTCTGTCAGGTATCTGCCCCGCGCGGAGGCCGACGGCCAAGCGCCACGCGTCCCGCATAAACCGAGCACGATCTCATGGGGTTTAGTCTCGTCGGTTGCTCCCTGGCCCGAAGTCAGTTCTCCATCGCCTGGGACAGTGTTTTAAACTCAGCCGTGAAGCTCCGCGCCGAAAGTCGCTGAGCTTCACGGCGAAGACGCTTGAGGCATTTGCCCGATCATGGAAGCACAACTCGCCCCACGCACAGACCAGAAACTGGAAACACTCTCGGTCAACACCATTCGCACGCTGGCGATGGACGCCGTGCAGGCCGCAAATAGCGGCCACCCCGGCACGCCGATGGCGATGGCCCCGGTGGCCTACCTGCTCTGGAACGAGGTTCTGCGCTTCGACCCAAACGACCCCATCTGGCCCAACCGCGACCGTTTCGTCCTCTCGATGGGCCACGCCTCTATGCTGCTCTACTCGATGCTCCACCTCGCGGGCGTCAAGGCCGTCAACCCGGAGTACGAAGTGCTCGGCCAGCCCTCGGTCACGCTCGAAGACATCAAGAGCTTCCGCCAACTCGATAGCCGCTGCCCAGGCCACCCCGAATATCGCTGGACTTCCGGCATCGAAACGACCACGGGGCCGCTCGGGCAAGGGATAGCCACGAGCGTCGGCATGGCGATAGCCTCGAAGTGGCTCGCAAGCTATTTCAACCGCGAAGGCTTCGAGATGTTCGACTTCAGAACCTACGCGCTCTGCGGCGACGGCTGCATGATGGAGGGCATCTCGCACGAGGCCGCGTCTCTGGCCGGACACCTCAAGCTCGACAACCTCTGCTGGATTTACGACAACAACAAGATCACGATTGAGGGCAACACGGCCTGGGCCTTCTCGGACGACGTGGCGACGCGCTTCGTCGGCTACGGCTGGAACGTCACCAGAGTCGGCGACGCCAACGACCTCGACATGCTCCGCCGCGCCTTCCAGGTGGCGAAGAAAGAGCGTGACCGCCCGACGCTCATCATCGTTGACAGCCACATCGCCTGGGGTGCGCCCAACAAGCAGGACACGCACGCCGCCCACGGCGAGCCGCTCGGCGAAGAAGAGATTAAATTGACGAAGCGCGCCTACGGCTGGCCCGAAGACGCCAAGTTCCTCGTGCCTGATGAAGTGCGCGACAACTTCCGTGAAGGCATCGGCGCTCGCGGCAAGCAGGTTCGTGACGAGTGGTTCACTAAGTTCGAGGAGTACAAGAAAGCCAACCCCGAACTCGCAGACCATCTCCTGCGGATGCAGAAGCGCGAGCTACCGGATGGCTGGGACAAAGACATCCCCACGTTCCCCGCGGACGCGAAGGGCGTGGCGGGCCGCGACGCTTCGGCGAAGGTCTTGAACGCGATTGCCAAAAACGTCCCCTGGCTCATCGGCGGCTCGGCAGACCTCGCGCCCTCGACCAAGACGCGTCTGACCTTCGACGGCGCGGGCGACTTCACCGCCGACGGCGACGCCCCCAAAGGCCGCTGGTACGGCGGTCGCAACTTCCACTTCGGCATCCGCGAGCACGAGATGACGGCCATCCTCAACGGCCTCGCGCTCTCGAAGCTTCGCCCCTACGGCTCCGGCTTCCTCATCTTCTCCGACTACGCGCGCGGCGGCATACGCCTCGGCGCGATCATGGAAATCCCGACCATCCACATCTTCACGCACGACTCCATCGGCGTCGGCGAGGACGGCCCCACGCACCAGCCCGTCGAGCAGTTGGCATCGCTTCGCGCCATCCCCGGCCTGCTGGTCTTTCGCCCCGGCGACGCCAACGAGTGCGCCGAAAGCTGGCGCTACATCATGCTGCTCAAGCACGAACCGGCGGTGCTCATCCTCAGCCGACAGGCTTTGCCGACGCTCGACCGGACACGTTACGCCAGCGCCGAAGGCACGCACCGCGGCGGCTACGTCCTCGCCGACGCGGCGGGCGACGGCGGCCAGCCCGACGTGATCCTTCTGGCGACGGGGTCGGAGGTCGGCCTCTGCGTCGAGGCATATGAAAAGCTCTCCGCCGAAGGGATAAAAGCGCGCGTCGTCAGCCTCCCTTCGTGGGAGGTCTTCGAGCATCAGCCGGACGACTACAAGGAGAGCGTCATCCCTTCGTCGGTGCGCGCACGCGTCGCCGTCGAGCAGGCCGCGCGCTTCGGCTGGCAGCGTTATACTACCAACAACGACCAGATCATCGGCATGAAGACCTTCGGCGCGAGCGCGCCCTTGAAGGAGTTGACGAAGAAGTTCGGCTTCACCGTCGAGAACGTGGTCGAGACGGCGAAAAGGGAGATTGAAAAGCAGGGACTAGGGGCTAGGGGCTAGTTATGTTGTGTCTGTGATAACAGGCGCTTGAACGCGGGGTGGTTTTACCAGTCTCAAGTCTCAAGTCTCTAGCCCCTAGCCTCTGATTCAGGAGTATTTATGACCAACCGACTCGTTGAAATTATGAAGCTCGGCCAGTCCATCTGGTACGACAACATCCGCCGCGCGATGCTGACATCGGGCGACCTGAAGACCAAGATCGAGGAGGACGACCTGCGCGGCGTCACCTCGAACCCGACCATCTTCGAGAAGGCCATCACCGGCTCGACCGACTACGACGAGCAGCTCCGCCAGCTCGTGCAGGCCGGAAAGAGCGTCGGCGACATCTACGAAGACCTCGTCGCGCAGGACATCGGCAACGCCGCCGACATCCTCCGGCCCGTCTACGACAAGACCGACGGCGTTGACGGCTACATCAGCCTCGAAGTCAACCCCGGCCTCGCCTACAAGACGCAGGAGACGATTGAAGAGGCGACGCGCCTGTTCGAGCGTCTGGGCCGCAAAAACGTGATGATTAAAATCCCTGCGGCGCAGGAGGGCTTGCCCGCCATCGAGGAGTGCATCTACCGCGGCATCAACATCAACGTCACGATGATCTTCTCGATTGAGAACTACGAGCAGGTCGCTGAGGCTTTCATCAAAGGTCTGGAGCGGCGCGCGGCTGAAGGCCAGGCGGTAGACCACATCGCTTCGGTCGCCAGCTTCTTCGTCTCGCGCGTGGACACGGCGGTTGACAAAGACCTCGAATACAAGGCGCGGCACACGGAGTCGGGAGAAGAGAAGGCGCGGCTCGAAGGCATGCTCGGCAAGGCCGCGGTTGCCAACGCGAAGCTCGCCTATCTGAAGTTCAAGGAGATATTCCACGGCCCGCGCTTCGCCGACCTGAAGGCGAAAGGCGCGCAGGTGCAGCGCTGCCTCTGGGCCTCGACGGGCACGAAGAATCCGAACTACTCCGACGTGCTCTACGTGGACAACCTCATCGGGCCGGAGACGGTCAACACCGTCCCGCCCGCGACCTACACGGCCATCCGCGATCACGGGCGCGTTGCGCTCACGCTCGAAGAGGGGATTGAAGATTGTCGCGCGCTCTTCGACCAACTGCGCGACGTGGGGATTGACATCAAGGCCGTCACCGAGAAGCTTCAGAAGGACGGCCTCGACGCTTTCGTCACCTCCTTCGACACGCTCGCCGAATCCATCGAGTCCAAGCGCGACGCCATCCTCTCCGGCATCAACGAAAGGCTGACTGCCTCTTTGGGAAAATACGCTGACGCGGTGAGTGCGGCCATCAAGGAAGCCGAAAAGGGCGACGTGATGCGCCGCGTCTGGCGTAAAGATGCTGCACTCTGGAAGCAGGACGAGGCGCACCAGAAGATTATCAAGAACGCCCTGGGCTGGCTGACCGTGCCCGACATGATGATCGGCGTCGAAGACGACCTTATGGCCTTCGCCGACCGCATCCGCGGCGTGCGCGAGTTCAAGCACGTCATGGTCTGCGGCATGGGCGGCTCTTCGCTCTGCCCCGAAGTCCTTCGGCAGACCTTCGGGCATCAGGAGGGCTACCCGGAACTGCTCGTCCTGGATTCGACCGACCCGGACGCCTTCTCCGACATCGCCGACCAGATTGACATCACGCACTGTCTCTTCATCATCTCGTCGAAATCGGGGACGACGACCGAGCCGCTCGTCTTCTACAAGTACTGGTACGATCAGGTAAGCCGTCGCAAGGAGAACCCCGGCGAGTGCTTCGTCGCCGTCACAGACCCCGGCACGAAGATGGAAGCGGACGCCACCGGCGACCATTTCAAGCGCATCTTCCTCAACCCGGCAGACATCGGCGGACGCTACTCGGCGCTCTCCTACTTCGGCATGGTTCCGGCTGCGCTCTCCGGCATTGACTTCAGGAAGCTGCTCGACCGCGCCGAGCGCATCGTCCACTCCTGCGCGTCGGTGGTTCCCGCAACGGAGAACCCCGGCGCGAAGCTCGGCGCGGTACTCGGCGAGTGCGCGAAGGCGGGCCGCGACAAGTGCACCATCGTCTGCGACCCGAAGATCGCCTCGTTCGGCCTCTGGGTCGAACAACTGCTCGCCGAGAGCACAGGCAAGGAAGGAAAGGGCATCGTGCCGATTGCGGGCGAGACTTTGGGGTCGCCTTCGGTTTACGGAGACGACCGCCTGTTCGTCTCCATCGCCGTCGAACGGCTCGACAGCGAGGCCGAGTCGAAGCTGAAGGCGCTCGAAGCCGCCGGTCATCCCGTCGTCTATCGCACGCTCACAGACATCTACGACCTCGGCGAAGAATTCTTCCTCTGGGAAATTGCGACGGCCTTTGCGGGCTGGCGCATCGGCATCAACCCGTTCGACCAGCCGAACGTGCAGGAGTCGAAGCACGCGACGAAAGAACTCCTCGAAGCCTTCACACGCGAAGGCAAGCTGCAAGAGCAGCCGGTGGTCGCTACGGACGGCACGCTCACCATCTACGCCGACGACCAGACCGTCAACGCGCTCTCGGCCTCTTCGGTCGGCGACGCCATCAAGGCGCATCTCGCGCGCGTGAAGCCCGGCGACTACATCGCCATGCTCGACTACATCGAGGAGACGCCGGAGCACGAGGCCGAGATTCAGGCCATCAGAACGCACCTGCGCGACGCGACGCGCTGCGCGACGACTACGGGGTACGGCCCGCGCTTCCTGCACTCGACGGGGCAACTCCACAAGGGCGGCCCGGCGACGGGCGTCTTCCTGCAAGTCACAGCGCCCGACAAGAAGGACTTGCCCATCCCCGGCGCGGCCTACACCTTCAACACCTTGAAGCAGGCGCAGGCGCTCGGCGACTTCCGCTCGCTCTCGACCCGCGGTCGCCGCGCCATCCGCGTTGACCTCGGCGCGGACGCGCTCGCCGGACTCAAGCTGCTGCACAAGTACATCGGCGAGGCGCTCCCCGTTTCGGGCGCGACCGGAGCGAAGTGAACGTTGAATGTCGAACCATGAGTGAAAAAGGATTTAGGTGTTGGGTGCTGGTGAAAACAAACCAGCACCCAACACCTAACACGTAACACCCTTTCACCTCCCTTCAAAAGAGGATAAGACGATGTCAGCACCCGAACAGACAACGCAGACCGCGAAGATAGGCATGATCGGCCTCGCCGTGATGGGCGAGAACCTGGCGATGAACATCGAGCGCAACGGATTCCCCATAGCCGTCTACAATCGCAGCCCCGACAAAGTTGACGACTTCGTCGCGCGCACGCAGGGCAAGAAGGTTATCGGCACGAAGTCTCCCGCCGAGTTCGTCCGCGCGTTGGAGCGCCCGCGCAAAGCCATCCTGCTCGTCAAGGCGGGCGACGCCGTTGACAAGACGGTCGAGTCTATCCTGCCGTACCTGGAAGAAGGCGACATCATCATTGACGGCGGCAACTCCTACTTCATGGACACCGAGCGGCGCGAGAAGGAGTTGAAGGCGAAGGGCATCAACTTCATCGGCTCCGGCGTCTCCGGCGGCGAGAAGGGCGCGCTGCTGGGGCCTTCGCTCATGCCGGGCGGCGACCGACAGGCTTACGAGCAGATACGTCCGATCTGGGAGGCCATCGCCGCCAAGGTTGACGACGGCCCCTGCGTCACCTACATCGGGCCGGGCGGCGCGGGCCACTTCGTCAAGATGGTGCACAACGGCATCGAGTACGGCGACATGCAGCTCATCGCCGAAGCCTACGACATGATGCGCCGCGTGCTGGGGATGTCGGCGGACGAGATGGCCGACGTGTTCGACGAGTGGAACCGCGGCGATCTCGAATCGTTCCTCATCGAGATCACGGCGAAGATTCTTCGGGTGAAAGACCCGGAGACGGGGAAGCCCCTGGTTGATTTGATTCTCGACAAGGCCGGGCAGAAGGGCACGGGCAAGTGGACGAGCGCGATGGCCCTCGACCTCGGCATCATCTCGCCGACGATTGATGCCGCCGTTGACACGCGCAACCTCTCCTCGCGCAAGGACGAGCGCGTCGAGGCGAGCAAGGAAATCAAGGGGCCTGCGAACGGCAAATATACGGGCGACAAAAAGGAGATGGTCGCCGCCATCCGCGACGCGCTCTACGCCTCGAAGATTTGCTCCTACGCGCAGGGGATGAACCTCATCCGCGCCGGCTCGGAGCATTACAACTGGGGCATCAACCTCGGCGAGACTTCGCGCATCTGGAAAGGCGGCTGCATCATCCGCGCCCGGTTCCTCGATAAAATCAAGCAGGCATACCAGCGCCGCGCAGACCTCCCGAACCTCCTGCTCGACCCGGACTTCAACGCCTACATTCAGGGCGCGCAGTCGAACTGGCGGCAGGCCGTCACCACTGCGATGCAGGCCGGAATACCCGCGCCCGGCATGGCCGCCTCGATCAGTTACTTCGACGCCTACCGGACGGCGGAACTCCCGCTCAATCTCACGCAGGCGCAGCGCGACTTCTTCGGCTCGCACACATACGAGCGCGTGGACAAGCCCGGCGGGGGCGCGATCCACACGGAGTGGGAAGAGTTGCTCGAAAAACAAGGATGAAGGATGAAGGCGGAAGGATGAAGTGAAAGACGATTCTCGACAGCCGGGCTTTCATCCTCCCGCCTTCCGCCTTGCTTTTTATGCCGTGCGGTTTTGTGCTGGTCATCAATGAAACAGTCTGAAAATCTGATTGGCGCGTTACCCCACGGCTCCAGTTCCTAAAGGCAGAAGTCCGAAACGATGAACGATGAATTGAAAGGTTTGTTTTGAGTTCTGCGTTCATCGTTTCGGACTTCTGCCTTTGCTCTTGAGGGTTGAAGATGCAAGCAGCGACAGTTGTTGAGAACCCGATGCGTGTGGGGATGCGTCTTGAGCGGACGGCTGAGCCGTGCGCGGTCGTCATCTTCGGCGCGTCGGGCGACCTCGCCAAGCGGAAGCTCATCCCGGCGCTCTACCGCCTCGTGCAGGAGCATCTGCTCCCCGCCGAGTTCGCCATCATCGGTTTGGGCCGCACGCCGATGACGGACGACGAGTTCCGCGACAAGATGAAGGCTTCGGTCGTCGAGTTCTCCGAGGCCAAGAGTGTTGACGAAGAGGTGTGGCGCTCGTTCGCGCAGGGCATACGCTATCTGCCGTCGAACATCGGCGAGCCGGAAGACTACCGCAAGCTCGCCGAACTGCTCGGCGAAGTTGACGAGACGCGCGGCACGCAGGGCAACCACCTTTTTTACCTCTCGACCGCGCCCGAATTCTACGCCGAGGCCGTCGCCCAGCTCGACGCCGCGGGACTGACGAAGCAGGATAGGGGCTGGGTGCGCGTCATCATCGAGAAGCCTTTCGGCACGAGCCTCGACAGCGCGAAGGAACTGAACCGGCAGATACTCAGCCACCTCGACGAGTCGCAGATTTACCGCATTGACCACTACCTCGGCAAAGAGACCGTCCAGAACCTTTTGGTCTTCCGCTTCGCCAACGGCATCTACGAGCCTCTGTGGAATCGCCAGTACATTGACCACGTGCAGATCACGAACGCCGAGACGGTGGGCGTCGAGGGGCGCGGCGGCTACTACGAGAAGTCGGGCGTCGTGCGCGACATGATTCAGAACCACGTCTTTCAGGTTCTCTCGATAGTCGCGATGGAGCCGCCCGCGTCGCTCTCTTCAGAGGACGTGCGCGACGAGAAGATCAAGGCCATGCACTCGGCGCGTGTCTTCACGCCGGAGCGCGTCGCCGCCGAGTGCGTGCGCGGGCAGTACGGCGCTGGCTCAATCGGCGGCAAGCCCGTGCCCGGCTACCGCGAAGAACATGGCGTCGCGCCCGACTCGGCCACCGAAACTTTCGCGATGGTGACGATGTGGTTCGACAACTGGCGCTGGTCGGGCGTGCCCTTCTACATCCGCTCCGGCAAGCGCCTCGCCAAGCGCGTCACCGAGATCGCCATCCAGTTCCGGCAGGCCCCGCACCAGCTCTTCGGCGCGGCGGCGATGGAGCAGGTTTCGCCCAACCAGCTCGTCATACGCATCCAGCCCGACGAAGGCATCACGATGCGCGTCGCCGCGAAAGTGCCCGGACAGGTCACGCGCATCCGCGACGTGAACATGGACTTCCGCTACGGCGCTTCGTTCGGCGTGCAGCTCGCCGAGGCTTACGAACGTCTCATCCTCGACTGCATCCTCGGCGACTCCACACTGTACGCGCGCAAGGACATGACCGAGCGCGGCTGGGAGATCGTCATGCCGATCCTCGACTACTGGGGCGAGCGCAAGTCGGAGGCCGAGTTCCCCAACTACGAGGCCGGCTCCTGGGGGCCGGAAGACGCCTCCCGCATCCTCGAAAGTCAGGGGCGACACTGGCGAAGACCCTGAAAGCAGTAAATGGTAAATGGTAAATGGTGAATGGAAGTATTCTGACGATGCGACCTCACGAGAAATTGGACGCTTGGAGCTTGGCGATGGATTTTGTCGTAGAGGTCTACAAGGCTACCGAAACATTCCCGAAGGAGGAGAAGTTCGGTCTGACTTCCCAAATTAGACGGGCTGCCGTTTCTGTTCCTGCAAATATAGCCGAAGGAGCGGCGCGACAGTCAGACAAAGAGTTCGTTCATTTCTTATCTAACGCTCAGGGGTCGGCCAGTGAGCTTGACACAGAGTTAATCATTGCGTGTCGGCTCAGCCACATCAGCGACGGCAGATTAATCGAACTGCGAGCCATGCTCGATAAGATTGGCCGCTTAATCACCGGCCTTTCGCAACATCTCAAACGGAAGGCGCAGTAGCTTTTCACCATTTACCATTTACCATTTACCAATCATGGAAACGCAAGCAAGCATCACACAGGCGTCGGTGGCGAAGGGTGTGGACGCGGCGAGGCTCGAACGTGAGCTGTCGCGGATGTGGGCGGAGATGTCCGAGCCGAAAGGCGACGTGCAGGCTTCGGGCATTGTGCGCGCGTGCGTGCTCAACCTCATCGCGTACGTGGGCGGCAAGGACGAGCGCCCGGAGGTCAACGATCTGCTCGAAGTCGTGGTCGAGCGCCACCCGTGCCGCGCCATCCTCCTCGTCGCCGACCGTGCCGCGTCCGCGCCGCGCCTGGAAGCCTTCGTCTCGACGCGCTGCCAGCTCTCCGCGCCCGGCGCGAAGCGTATCTGCGGCGAGCAAATCAGCATCGAGGCGGACGGCGCGGTCGTGGACACGGCCTCGACCGCCGTCACGCCGCTGCTCGTGCCGGACGTTCCGGTCTTCCTCTGGTGGAAAGACATCCCGCACTACGAGGACAAGCTCTTCGACCGGCTAGCAGAGATGTCCGACCGCGTCGTCATAGACTCGGCCTCGTTCGATCACCCGCACCAGGACATGCTGCGGCTCGCAGAGATTCTGAAGGAAGGACGCTTGCGCGTGAGCGACCTCAACTGGGGCCGCCTCACTTCGTGGCGCTCGCTGGTCGCGAGCTTCTGGGACGCAGCCGACAACCGGCAGTCGCTCGCGCAGATCGAGCGCGTCCGTATCGAGTATGACCCGCCCGACGCTTCGCACGAAGAGGTCGCGCCGAAGGCTCTGCTCGCGCTCGGCTGGCTCGCCTCGTGCCTCGGCTGGGAAGTCGTCTCCGGCGGCTCTGCGACGGAAGCGGGCCGCTCGCATTTTAAATTGAGCGGAGGCGGGCGCGAGGTCGAGGCCGTGCTGGCGGCGACGGACGACGTGGCCGGACGCGACGGCATGATTACGTCGCTCACGCTCTCGACCGCGGCGGGCGACGAGTTCTACGTCATCCTGCGTTACCACGAAGGCAAGCTCGAAACGGGCGTGCGCCACGGCGGCGACGGGCAGACGGTCGCGCGCGTGCTCGGCTACGAGGCGCGGAGCGAGGGGCAGCGCCTGAGCGCAGAGCTGGACATCCTCGCTCGTGATAGGGTCTTTGAGAATGCCGCGCGGGTCGCGGCGAGGATGCTTGAGACGGTCGCCGTGTGAAGCGTTCCCGGAACACGGCCAGGGGGAAATCGCCAACTGAAAATGATAATCGCAGGAGACATCGGAGGGACGAAGACCAACGTCGCGCTCTTCGAGGCCGAGGGTCAAAAACTCGGTCGCGTGGTCGTGCAGCAGAGCTTTCCGAGCGGCAAGTACGATTCGCTCGAAGCCATCCTCGGCGAGTTCGTCGGCGCGCACCGGCCCGACCGCCTGACGCACGCCTGTTTCGGCGTTGCCGGGCCGGTCTCCGGCGGTCGCGCAGAGACCTCGAACCTCGCCTGGCACGTCCGCAGCGAGAAGCTCGCAGAGACTCTGGGCGTCGGCCACGTCGGCCTCATCAACGACCTTGAGGCGACGGCCTTCGGCATCGAAGGGCTGAGCCCCGAACAGCTCTACACGCTCAACGAGGGGGACGCCACGCGGCAGGGCCACCGTGCGCTCATCGCCGCCGGCACGGGCCTCGGCATGGCCGGGATTTTCTACGACGGAGAGCGTTACCACCCGATGGCCTCCGAGGGCGGGCACGTGGACTTCGCCCCGCGTAACGAGGAGGAGTATCGAATGCTCGTCTACCTCCGCGAGCGGCTCGGCGGGCGCGTCTCCTACGAACGTGTGCTCTCCGGGATGGGACTCTTCAACATCTACTCCTTCCTCCGCGACACCGGCTACGGCGAAGAGCCTGCGTGGCTCGCCGAAGAGATCAGGAGCGGCGACAAGACGGCGGCGGTCTCACGCGCGGGCCTGGCGGGCATGTCCGAGCTGGCCGTGAAGACGCTGGACATGTTTGTCGAACTCTACGGCGCGATGTCCGGCAACCTCGCGCTGCTCTTGAAACCTCTGGGCGGACTCTACGTCGGCGGCGGCATCGCCCCGAAGATCATCGAGAAGCTGAAGGACGGCACGTTCATGCGCAACTACAGCGACAAGGGGCGCATGTCCGGCCTCGCCGACTCCATCCCCGTCCGCGTCATCCTCGACGATAAGACGGCGCTCTACGGGGCCGCGCGCTGCGCGCTCCTCGAAGTGAGTTGAGACAACATGCAGGCGAACGAACCTAATCCGAACGTGCAGGTCTTCGACGATCCCGAACTGGTCGCGCGCGAGGCCGCGGGCCTCTTCGTCCGTCTCTCAATCGAGGCGGTCGCCGCGTGCGGCGTCTTCAGCGTCGCGCTCTCCGGCGGCTCGACGCCGCGTCGAATCTACGAGCTGCTGGCAAGCGACGACTACCGCACGCAGGTCTCCTGGCCGAGCGTCCACATCTTCTTCGGCGACGAGCGCACCGTCCCGCCCGACCACGCCGACAGCAACTACCGCATGGCGAACGAGGCGATGCTCTCGCAAGTGCCCGTACCCTTGAAGAACGTCCACCGCATGAACGGCGTCGGCGACGCCGCGGCCAGCGCGAGCGAGTACGAGTCGGAACTGCGCGCCTTCTTCGGCGACCGGACGTGGCCGCGACTCGACCTCGTCATGCTCGGCATGGGCGACGACGGCCACACGGCCTCGCTCTTTCCCGGCAGCGCCGCGCTCGAAGAGCAGAGCAAATGGGTCACGGCCAACTGGGTCGAGAAGTTTCAAACGTGGCGCATCACGCTCTCCGCTCCGGCCATCAACGCCGCCCGGCACGTCCTCTTCCTCGTCACCGGCGCGGGCAAGGCCGAACGCCTGCGCGAAGTCCTGAAGGGCGAACGCGAACCGGCGCGTCTGCCTTCGCAACTGATCCAGCCGAGCGACGGCACGCTCTCCTGGTTCCTTGACCGCGCGGCGGCGGCGAAGCTCGAAGGCGTTTGAAGCGGCGAGCCTGTATATCGAGTTGAGCTTTATGAAGCTCTAGCTCATCACCCAGAGACACAGAGGACACAGAGATGGCACAGAGGAAGACAAGTCTCTGTGCTCCCTCCGTGTCCTCTGTGTCTCAGAGGTAAATTCCGAATTTCTCAGTAACCTTAATGTCGAGCAAAGAACAAGAGAGACTGCGCGAGCAGTACAAAACGCCCGTCGCGCCCTGGCGCAAGTGGGGGCCATACGTCTCCGAGCGCGCGTGGGGGACGGTGCGCGAAGACTACTCTGCCGAAGGCGACGCGTGGGGCTACTTCCCGCACGACCACGCGCGCTCGCGCGCCTACCGCTGGGGCGAAGACGGGCTGGCGGGAATCTGCGACCGCTATCAGGTGCTCTGCTTCGCGCTCGCCCTCTGGAACGGGCGCGACCCAATCTTGAAAGAGCGCATGTTCGGCTGCGTCGGAGGCGAGGCGAACCACGGCGAAGACGTGAAAGAGTATTACTTCTACCTCGACTCGACGCCGACGCACTCCTACATGAAGTACCTCTACAAGTACCCGCAAGGCGAGTACCCGTATGAAAAACTGATTCACGAGAACCGCGCGCGGCGGGGCGGCGGGCCGGAGTACGAGCTGCTCGACACCGGCGTCTTTGAGGAAAATCGTTACTTCGACGTGTTCGTCGAGTACGCGAAGGCCGACGCAGAGGACATCATCGTCCGCATCGAAGCCTTCAACCGCGGCCCTCAAGACGCGCCGCTCCACATACTCCCGCACCTCTGGTTCCGAAACACATGGGCATGGTGGCCCGACGCACGGCCCGAACCCTCCGTCACGCTCGGCCCTTCGGGCGAAGGGTTCACGTGTCTGAAGGCAACGGACGAGGCGGTCGGCCCCGTGCCCGGCCTCCCTTTCGAGTATCAGCTCGGCGCGCGCTACCTCTACGCCGAAGCGGGCGGCCAGCCTCTCTTCACCTTCAACGAGACGAACAACCCGCGCATCTGGGGAGAGTCCGCCCAAAGTCGAAAGCCTTACGTCAAAGATGCCTTCCACCGCTACGTCGTGGACGGCGAGAGCGCGGCGGTCAACCCCGAACCCTTCGGCACGAAAGCCTGTCTCCACTACGCGAGCTTGAACGTCCCTGCGGGCGGCTCGGTCGTCGTGCGCCTTCGTTTGTCGGACAAGCAGTTGGTCGAGCCGCTGAGCGACGCCGACGAAATCATCCGGGCGCGGCGCAGAGAGGCCGACGAGTTCTACGCGGAGATTCAACCGCCAAATGCGAGCGAGGACGAGCGGCGTGTGCAGCGGCAGGCGCTCGCCGGGATGCTCTGGACGAAGCAGATTTACATCTACGACGTGCACGTCTGGCTGGACGGCGACAACCCCGCGTGGCCGCCGCCCGAATCGCGCAAGGCGATACGCAACTCGCACTGGAAGCACCTCAACTCGATGCGTGTCCTCTCGATGCCCGACAAGTGGGAGTACCCGTGGTTCGCCGCGTGGGATTTGGCCTTCCATTGTGTGCCGCTGGCGCTGGTTGACCCGGAGTTTGCCAAAGACCAGTTGTGGCTGCTCCTCTTCGAGCAATTCCAGCACCCGAACGGGCAGATTCCCGCATACGAGTGGGAGTTTTCAGACCTCAACCCGCCCGTGCACGCGTGGGCCGTGTGGAGAGTCTACAACATGGATCGCGTCCGGACGGGCGTGGCCGACCGGAGCTTTCTGGAGAAGTGCTTTCACAAATTACTCATCAACTTCGCATGGTGGGTGAACAAGGTTGACAGTCAGGGCAACAACGTCTTCGAGGGCGGCTTCCTCGGACTCGACAACATCACCGTCGTTGACCGCAGCCGGCCTCTGCCTTTCGGCGCGCGGCTGGAGCAGTCGGACGCGACGGGCTGGATGGGGATGTTCTGCCTCAACCTCATGCGTATCGCGTTGGAGCTGGCGCGGGAGAACAAGGCTTACGAAGGCTTGGCGACGAAGTTCTTCCAGCACTACGCCTACATCGGCGCGGCCATGAAGCACATGGGCGGGCAGGACTTTCAACTCTGGGACGAGCGCGACAAGTTCTTCTACGACGTGCTGCGCTACGCCGACGGCACTTACAACAAGTTTCGCGTCCGCTCGCTCGTCGGCCTCATCCCGCTCTACGCCATCGAGCGACTGGAAGAAGACTGGATCGAGCCGTTCCCTGATTTCAGCAGAGACCTCCACTGGTTCCTGAAGAACCGGCAGGACATCGTGCAGCGTTGCGTCACCACGGTCGAGCGCGACGGCAAGCGCGTCCACGTGCTCGCCATCGTCAACCCCGAACAGATGCGCGGACTGTTGGAGCGAGTTTGGGATCCTTCGGAGTTCCGCTCCGACTACGGCCTCAGAAGCCTCTCGAAATTCCACGAGCAGCATCCGTTCCGCTTCGGCGGCGCGCAGGTTGGCTACGAGCCTGCGGAGTCGCGCGAGATGCTCAAAGGCGGCAACTCCAACTGGCGCGGCCCCGTCTGGTTCCCGACCTCTTTCATGATGATCGAGTCTTTGCGAAAGCTCGGCAAGGCTTACGGCCCGCAGTTCGCGGTTGCCAGTCCAGTCCCCGGCGAGCCGGATGTCACCCTCGACGAGATCGCGCGCGGCTTCGCCGACCGACTCATACACATCTTCACGCGCGACGTTGAAGGCCGAAGGGCCGTGCATGGCTGGTACGGCAAATTTCAAGACGACCCGCACTGGCGCGACCTCCTGCTCTTCTATGAATACTTCCACGGCGACACCGGCATGGGCCTCGGCGCATCGCACCAGACCGGCTGGTCTGGCCTCGTCGCCTCGCTGATTGACGAGTGGAGAAGGTGAGAAAGGAAGTGATAAGGGATGAGTGATAAGCGATAAGCGAAAGCGGCGATCTGTTCTTATCACTCATCGCTTATCACCTGGGAGGTTCTTATGTCGGCTCAGCTTGACCCTTCAGAGATGACGCTGCTTCAGGCGCTCGCCATGCGCTACCCGACGGCAGACCTCGCGCTGGCGGAGGCCGCATCGCTGCGCGCGTCGCTGTCGCTTCCGAAGGGAGTGGTGCACGTCGTCAGCGACGTGCACGGCGAATACAAGAAGCTCCGGCACATCATCAACAACGCTTCGGGTTCACTGCGCCCGCTCGTCGAGACGCTGTTCGCGGGCGAGATGACGGCGGACGAGATTCGGCAGCTTCTCGCCATCATCTACTATCCGCACGAGGCCATCGAGTATTGGCGTCCGACGTTCTCGGAGACGGAGCGGCGGCGCGAGTTCGTTCGCCGCATGCTTCGCAGGCAATTCCGAATCGTGCGCGCGCTCGCCGGGAGCCGCCGCCTCTGCGATCTCAGAGAGCTTTTCCCGCCGGAGCGTCGAGAGCTTTTCGAGGAGCTTCTGTTCGAGCCTCTGACCGGGCGCGGCGCTGAGTACGTTGACGAGATGATCGAGACGCTCTCGCTCTACGACCGCGACCTCTCAGCCGTCCGCGCCGCCTCGCGCCTGGTGCGCGATCTCTCGGTCGCGGAGCTAGTCGTGGCCGGAGACCTCGGCGACCGCGGCCCGCGCCTAGACCGCGTGGTTGATTACCTGCTTGAGCAGCCGCACGTCTCGTTCGTCTGGGGCAATCACGACGCCTCCTGGATGGGCGCGTGCCTCGGCCACACGGCGCTCATCAGTACGGTGCTGCGCATCTCTCTGCGCTATCGTCGGCTCTCGCAGCTCGAAGAGGGCTACGGCGTCATCGTCGCCCCGCTCGAAAAACTCGCGCGCACCGTTTACGCCGACGACCCCGCCGACTGCTTCAAGACGAAGGGCACGGGCCTGCGCGACGACCTCCTGATGGCGCGCATGCAGAAGGCCGCCGCCGTCATGCAGTTCAAGCTCGAAGGTCAGGTCGTCCGGCGTCACCCCGAATGGCAGTTGGAGCACCGCAACCTCCTCCACCGAATCAACCTCGCGGAAGGGACGGTCGAGATTGACGGGCGCACGTACCCGTTGCGCGACACGCATCTACCGACGCTCGACGCGGCAGACCCTTACGCGCTCGGCGCAGAAGAGCAGGCTTGCATGGAGCGCATCCGCCAGTCGTTCGTCTCAAGCTCGCGCCTCTGGCACCACATGCTGGCCGTCGTCCGCTCCGGGGCGATGTGGCTCCGCCGCGATCAGGCGCTCATCTTCCACGGCTGCGTGCCCGTGGACGAGGAAGGGCAGCCGCTCCCGCTCGAAGTTGACGGGCGGAGTTGTGCCGGGCGCGAGCTGTTAAACGCGCTCGACCGAGTGGTGCGCCGCTGCTTCCGCAAGGGCGCGGAAGCGTCGAGCAATGATACGGATTGGCTCTGGTATCTCTGGACTGGCCCGCGCTCGCCCCTCTTCGGCAAAGACCGCATGGCGACCTTCGAGACTTACTTCGTCGAGGACAAGGCGACGCAGAAGGAGACGAAGAACCCTTACTTCCAGTTGATACAAAACGCAGACTTCTGCACGCGTGTAGCAGCCGACTTCGGCGTCGAAGACGATGCGTTAATCGTCAACGGCCACGTCCCCGTCAAGATCGAGAAGGGCGAGGAGCCGGTCAAGCGCGGCGGAAACGCCGTCACCATTGACGGCGCTTTCTCGGAAGCCTACGGCGACCGCGGCTACACGCTCATCCTCGCGCCCGAACGCATCGCGCTGGCCGAGCATCACCACTTCGAGTCCATCGCCGACGCCATCACCGCAGGCGCGGACATCGTTCCCAAAGTGGAGACCGTCCGCGCCTACGACCCGCCGCGCCGCGTCGCCGACACCGAAGAGGGCGAACGTCTCCGCCGACGCATCGCCGCCCTCGAACAACTCGCCGACGCATACGAGCAGGGACTGCTGCTCGAAGACTCCGGCCCTCCGCACTAGAACTATTATTCGTTGAATGGCCTAAAATTACAGCCTGAGATGGTGAGCTTTCCCCCTCCGAAGGTGAATTTTCGGCCTCCGAGGATGAATGTTCATCCTCGGAGGCTCAACGTTGAGCCTCCGAGATAGGAATCTCAGCCTTATTTGTCGAACGTTGAGCCTCCGAGGCCGAAAATTCTCCCTCGGAGGCGGAATCTTGAGCCTCCGAGGGAGAATCTTGAGCCTCGGAGTCGGAAGCTTGACCCTCGGAGGCGGAATATTCCGCCTCCGAGGGTGAACGTTGAGCCTCAAAGGCGGGAATTTCCGCCTTTTTCGTCAAATGTTGAACCTCTGAGGCGGAAAGTTCAGCCTTTCAAGCTCGGCTTTCCGCCTCAAACCTCGAAATTCATGTTTCCGTGCATAAAATTAGAGACGACTGTCAGCCCCGCCGCCGTAAAAAACCTCCCGGAACTCGTCCTAAACCACTCTTATGCAACCGTTTAGATAAATACCGCGGATTGATGTGAGAGCGTCCGGGTAATCTTGACAAAAAAGTCAGGTATATCTAGTATGGCTTCAGACTGAAGATTCGCGGTCAGCTTGCGTGTGCGTTTTATGAAAGTCTCGGCACAAGAAGAGTACGGCCTGCGCTGCCTCTTGCAGCTCGCCGGTCTGGGCGAGGGCGAGTTCCTGACGCTCGCGCAGCTCGCCGGGCGCGAGGGCATCTCGCAGGCGAACGCGGGCAAGGTGATGTGGCTTTTGAACAAGGCCGGGCTGGTCAGCTCGGTCCGAGGGATGAAGGGCGGCTACCGTCTGGCGCGGCCCGCCTCGGAGATTCGTCTGAGCGAGATCATCAAGGTGCTCGACGAGGACACGGTCGAGGGACACTGCAAGAGCTACGCCGGTGTGCTCGACTCGTGCGTTCACACGTCCGACTGCGGCATCCGCTCCGTCATCGTCAACGTTCACGAGGTCGTCGAGCGCGCCCTGTCGAGCATTACCCTGGCGCAACTCATCGGCACCGAGCAGAAGGTTGACAACATGCTGCACCAGATTCAGGGACGGCGTTTGCGGGCCGAGACGGTGGGCGAGCGCGCCTGAGTGTAGGTTTGATAGTTCGAGAAGAGTCGAGGAAGCGATCATACGATGAGCACAATCGAGATACTGGCAAATCAGAAATACAAGTACGGCTTCGTTACCGACATCGAGTCGGACGTGATCCCGAAGGGGCTGACGGATGACACCGTTCGCCTCATCTCCGAGAAGAAGGGCGAGCCGGAATGGATGCTGGAGTTCCGCCTCAAGTCTTTCCGCCAGTGGCAGAAGATGGCGGAGCCGAAGCACTGGCCGAACATCAAGTATCCGGAAGTCAACTATCAGGACATCATTTACTACAGCGCGCCGAAGCCGAAAAGCACGAAGGCGAGCCTCGACGAGGTTGACCCGGAACTGCTCCGCACCTTCGAGAAGCTCGGCATCCCTCTCACCGAGCAGAAGCAGCTCGCGGGCGTCGCCGTAGATGCGGTCTTCGATTCCGTCTCGGTTGCGACGACGTACAAAGAAAAACTCAGGAAGCACGGCGTCATCTTCTGCTCGTTCACCGAGGCGATACGCGACCACGCGGAACTCGTCAAGAAGTACCTCGGCTCGGTCGTGCCCTACGGCGACAACTTCTTCGCGGCCCTCAACGGCGCGGTCTTCACCGACGGCTCGTTCGTCTTCGTGCCCCGCGGCGTGCGCTGCCCGATGGAGCTATCCACTTACTTCCGCATCAACAATCAGGAGTCCGGCCAGTTCGAGCGCACGCTCATCGTCGCCGAGGAGGGCGCGTACGTGTCCTACCTCGAAGGCTGCACCGCGCCGAAGTTCGACAAGAACCAGTTGCACGCGGCGGTCGTCGAGCTGGTCGCGCTCGACGACGCCGAGATCAAATACTCGACGGTGCAGAACTGGTACGCCGGCGACGAGGAAGGCAAGGGCGGCATCTACAACTTCGTCACCAAGCGCGGCAAGTGCGCGGGCCGCAATTCCAAGATTTCGTGGACGCAGGTTGAGACCGGCTCGGCCATTACCTGGAAGTATCCTTCCTGCATCCTTCAGGGCGACAACTCCATCGGCGAGTTCTACTCGGTCGCGCTGACGAATCACGCGCAGCAGGCCGACACCGGCACGAAGATGATTCACATAGGCCGCAACACGCGCTCGACCATCGTCTCGAAGGGCATCTCGGCGGGCAAGTCGAACAACTCCTACCGCGGGCTGGTCAAAGTTCTGCCCGGCGCGGAGGGCGCGCGCAACTACACGCAGTGCGATTCGATGCTCATCGGCGGCAAATCGGGCGCGAACACTTTCCCTTACATCGAGGTGATGAACAACACCGCCCGCGTCGAGCACGAGGCCACCACCTCGCGCATCAGCGAGGAGCAGTTGTTCTATCTACAGCAGCGCGGCATCTCGCAGGAGGATGCGGTCTCTTTAATCATCAACGGCTTCTGCAAGGACGTGTTCCGCGAGCTGCCGATGGAGTTCGCCGTCGAGGCGCAGCGCCTGCTGGGCATGAAGCTTGAGAACAGCGTCGGCTAAGCAAGACTGTATCTGCGATGGATTGGAAGGGAATAGCCTCCTGGCCGGTTTGAAAACTGAGATATGAGGAGCAGTAACAGGTGTTAGAGATTCGTGATCTGCACGCAACAGTTGACGGCAAGAAGATTTTGCGCGGTATCAACCTGTCTGTAAAGAAGGGCGAGATTCACGCCATCATGGGGCCGAACGGGTCGGGCAAATCCACGCTGGCGAAGATTCTCGCCGGGCATCCGGCCTACGAAGTGACGAAGGGCGAAGTCCTGTTCGAGGGGCGCGACCTGCTCGAACTCGCGCCGGACGAGCGCGCGCGCGAGGGCATCTTCCTCGCGTTCCAGTACCCTGTGGAAGTGCCGGGCGTGTCGAACGCGCAGTTCCTCCGCCTCGCCTACAACGAAAAGCGCAAGCACCGCGGCGAGGAGGAACTCGACCCTCTGGAGTTCAAAGACCTCCTGACCGAGCGCGCGAAGATCGTCGAAATGGACGCGGGGCTGATGTCGCGCTCCGTCAACGAGGGCTTTTCGGGCGGCGAGAAGAAGCGCAACGAGATTTTGCAGATGGCCGTCTTAGAGCCGAAGCTCGCCGTGCTCGACGAGACCGATTCCGGACTCGACATTGACGCCCTGCGCATCGTCGCCGACGGCGTCAACAAGCTCAGGACGCCCGACAACGCCATCATCCTCGTCACGCACTACCAGCGTCTGCTCAACTACATCGTGCCCGACCACGTGCACGTGCTCTACCGCGGGCGCATCGTCCGCTCCGGCGGCAAGGAGCTTGCGTTCGAGCTTGAGGAAAAGGGCTACGACTGGATTAAAGAAGCGGTCAGCAATCAGCAATCGGCAATCGGAGCTTGAGCGCTTTGAAGCTGATTGATAATCCGAACCACACATTTGAAGAGAAAGAGAGCTGATAGCTGAACGCTGATTGCTGAAAGCTTAAGATGTCACAGGCCATTAAAGAACAGAATATTTTCGCAGGTGCTTTCCGCGGGTCGTCGGCGGGCGACGGCGAGCCTGCGTGGCTCGCGCGCATGCGCGCGAGCGCGTTCGGGCGTTTCGAGGAGATGGGCTTCCCGACGACCGACGAGGAGGCTTGGAAGTACACGAACGTCGCGCTCATCGCCCGCGGTGAGTTTCGGCCCGCACGGGTCGGCGCGGGCGCGGAGATGGATAGCGCCGGGGTCGAGCCATTCGTTTACGCCGAAGCGCGACAGAGCCGCCTCGTCTTCGTCAACGGATTCTTCCGACCTGACCTCTCTTCGCTCGAATCCGTCCCGGCAGGAGTCGTCGCCTCAGACCTCTCCGCGGCACTGGCGGGCGAGCACGCCGGTATCGTTCGTGCGAACCTCGGACGCCTCTCCGAGCAGAGCGGCGACGCCTTCGCGGCGCTCAACACGGCTTTCATCGGGGGGGGCGCATTTCTTTACGTCCCCGCCGGGACAGAGGTCACCGCACCCTTGCAGCTACTCTTCCTCTCCGCGCCGGACGAGCCTGAGAGCGCCGCGTTCCCGCGCGCACTCGTCGTCGCCGGACGCGACAGCCGACTCGACATCATCGAATCCTACGCGGCGACGGGCGACGCAGCATACTTCACAAACGCAGTCGTCGAGGTCTTCGTCGGCGAGGGCGCACGCGTCACGCATTACAAGGTGCAGGATGAGAGCGCGCACGCGTTCCACGTCGCCTCGACGCGCGCCGAACTCGCGCGCGACGGCTCCTACGACCTGACGACCGTGACTCTGGGCGCGCGGCTCTCACGCCACAACATCGAGGTGGGGCTGGACAAAGAGGGCGCGGCGTGCCGCGTTGACGGCCTCTACATCGTCGGCACGGGGCAGCACACCGACACGCACTCGCTCATTGAACACCAGAGTCCAAACTGCACGAGCCGCCAGAACTACAAAGGCATCCTCGATGGGAAGTCTCGCGCCGTCTTCAACGGTCGCGTCTTCGTCCACGCGGGCGCGCGTGGGACGGACGCCGAGCAGAGCAACAAGAACCTTCTGCTCTCGACGGAGGCGCGCGTGGACACCAAGCCGCAGCTTGAGATTTACAACGATGACGTGAAGTGCTCGCACGGCGCAACCGTCGGCCAGCTCGAAGAGGAGGAGCTGTTCTACCTTCTGAGCCGCGGCCTGCACCGAGACCTCGCGCGCAACCTCCTGACCTATGGGTTCGCAGAGGAGATCGTCGAGAGGTTCAAGTTCGATTCCATCCGCGCGCAGCTCGACGGCGCGATTCTGAACCGCCTGCACGCGCGTCTGGAGGCGTGAGGCTCAAGGAAGCAGAATGGCCCGACCCGGAAAGGGGAGGGCGTAGGGCTTCGACTTCAGAGGAGCGGAGAGTTCAAGAAGATGATCGCGACAGAGAAGACAATCGAAACGAAAGCGGCAGGCGCAGCCTGGGACGTGGAGCGAGTCCGCGAAGGCTTCCCCGTCCTGAATCAGACCGTGAACGGCAAGCCGCTCGTCTACCTCGACAACGCGGCCTCGTCGCAGGTGCCGCGCATCGTCATCGAGCGGGGGAGCAAGTATCTGCGCGAGGAGCACTCGAACATACATCGCGGCGTGCACTACCTGAGCCAACGTGCAACCTCCGCCTACGAGGGCGCGCGCGAGAAGGCCAGACGCTTCATCAACGCGCGCGAGGCGCGCGAGTGCATCTTCGTGCGCGGCGTCACCGAGGCCGTCAACCTCGTCATGCACGGCTACGGTCGCAAGTTCGTTCGAGAGGGCGACGAGATCGTCGTCTCCGAGATGGAGCACCACTCGAACCTCGTGCCGTGGCAGATGCTCTGCGAGGAGAAGGGCGCGCACCTGAGAGTCATCCCGATGGACGACGCGGGCGAGTTGCTCCTCGACGAGTTCGACGCGCTCCTGAACGAGCGGACGCGTCTCGTCTGCGTCGGCCACGTCTCGAACTCGCTCGGCACCGTCAACCCGGTCAAAGAGATCGTCGCGCGCTCGCACAAACTCGGCGTGCCCGTGCTTGTGGACGGAGCGCAGGGAGCGCCGCACCTCTTGGTTGACGTGCAGGATTTGGACTGCGACTTCTACGCCGTCTCCGGCCACAAGATGTTCGCGCCCACGGGCAGCGGCATCCTCTACGGCAAGGCCGAGCTTCTGGAGAAGATGAACCCTTTCCTCGGCGGCGGCTCGATGATTCGCACCGTCACCTTCGAGCGCAGCACCTACGCCGCCATCCCCGACAAGTTCGAGGCCGGGACGCCCGCCATCGCCTCGCAGATCGGCCTGGGCGCGGCGATTGATTACCTGAACAGTCTCGACCGCGCCGCAGCCCACGCGCACGAGCAGCAACTCCTGCGATATGCGACCGAGCGCATCTCCGCCGTCGAGGGCGTCCGCATCATCGGCAACGCGCGCGAGAAGGCGAGCGTTCTTTCTTTCGTCATCGAAGAGGTTCACCCGCACGATGTCGGCACGATTCTCGACCGGGAGGGCATCGCCATCCGCGCCGGCCATCACTGCGCGCAGCCCGTCATGCAGCACTTCAAAGTGCCCGCCACGGCGCGCGCCTCCTTCGCCTTCTACAACAAGAGGGAAGAGGTTGACCGCCTCGTCGCCGGGATACAAAAAGTCATAGAGGTCTTTTCGTAGCTGTTGGCTTTTAGGTATTCTGAAGACGAAGGGGCCAACAGCTAACAGCCAACGGTTAACAGCCGGCAGTTAACAGCCAACCATGTCAGAGCTTAGCGAGCTTTACCAGCAGGTCATCCTCGACCACAATAAGAAGCCGCGGAACTTCCGGAAGCTCGAAGGGGCGAACCGCTCCGCCGAGGGCTTCAACCCTCTGTGCGGCGATCAGCTCAGCGTGTACATGCTTTTGGAAGAGGGCGTGGTCAAGGATTTGAGTTTCGTTGGGACGGGTTGTGCCATCTCGAAAGCCTCGGCGAGCATGATGACGCAGGCCCTCAAGGGCAAGACGCGCGAGGAGGCGCGAGTCCTCTTCGACGAGTTCCACCGGATGGTGACGGGCGAGCTTGACGAAGAGGCGGAGACGAATCATCTGGGCCGCCTCAAGATTTTCGCGGGCGTGCGCGACTACCCGGCGCGCGTCAAGTGCGCGAGCCTCTCCTGGCACACGATGCACGCCGCGCTCGAAGGCGAAGAGTCGGCGACGACCGAGAGCCTCGGCCCTGATCTGTCGGGAGCGGTCGTCTCTGAGTGAGACGCTCGGCGGCGGGCGGGAGAATTTAACAACAGAGACACAGAGGGTGCCGAGGAAGCACGGAGAAGATCAAAGCCTCTGTGAAATCTCTGCGCCCTCTGGGTCTCTGTTGTTAAATGAATTGCCGCATCAATCCGCCGACGCTGGTAATCGCCTCTCTTCCTCTTTTGAGTTCGCCCCGGACTCGCGTTAATATCTCACCATCGTCCGCACTTCGGAGTCTTTGCCCGCATGAACATCCGCCGGATAGAGATGCGCGAGATACGCCTGCGCCTCGTACACTTCTTCGAGACGAGTTTCGGGCGCACTATCGAGCGCCGCATCCTGCTCGTCCGCGTCGCCGACCGCGACGGCGCGGAAGGTTGGGGCGAGTGCACGGCGGGCGAGGGGCCTTTCTATTGCGAAGAGTGGATTGACTCGGCCTGGGAGGTGACGCGCGCTTTCCTCGCGCCGCTGGTGCTCGGCCAGGAGGTCGAGTCGGCGTCTGAGGTCGGCGAGTTGATGCGCCGTGTGCGCGGCAACCGCATGGCGAAGGCAGCGATTGAGACGGCCTGCCAGGACTTGGAGGCGCGGCGGCTGGGCGTCCCGCTCTGGCGGCATCTGGGCGGCGTGCAGGCAGAGATTCCCTGCGGCGTCTCCATCGGCATACAGGACTCGCCCTCCGAGCTTCTCGAAAAGATTGAGCGCGAGCTGGCCGCGGGCTACCGGCGAATCAAGATCAAGGTCAAGCCGGGCTGGGACAGAGGAATCGTCGAGCAGGTGCGCTCGCGCTTCCCTGACATCAGCTTGATGGTTGACGCCAACTCCGCCTACACGCTCGACGACGCGCCGCTCTTCCGCGCGCTCGACGAGTACAACTTGATGATGGTTGAGCAGCCGCTCGCCTTCGACGACATGCTCGACCACGCGCAACTCCAGAAGCAGATACGCACGCCCGTCTGCCTCGACGAGTCAATCCGCTCGCACGACGACGCTCGCAAGGCGATTGCTTTGAACGCGTGCCGCGTCGTCAACGTCAAGCTCGGTCGCGTCGGCGGGCACGCCGAGGCCGGACGCGTCGAGGCGGTCTGCCGCGCAGCAGGCGTGCCGGTCTGGTGCGGCGGCATGCTGGAGTCCGGCGTGGGCCGCGCCCACAACATTGCGATGGCGACCTTGCGCGGCTTTACCCTGCCCGGCGATGTGTCGGCGAGCGCACGTTACTGGGCCGAGGACATCATCGAGCCGCCCGTCCACGTCACGCCGCGCGGCACAATCGAAGCGCCCGCCGGCCCCGGCATCGGCTTCGAGGTCAGGCGCGAATGCGTCGAAGCCTTGACCGTGCGCGCCGAAACCCTGCGCGCCCGTTGAAGTGAGGCGCGAGCGGGTCGCAAATTCAAGGCGCACTTCAGGACACCTGCATGCCTTTCGAGCTGAACAGTTCAAACGCGGACAAGCTGCTTCGTCACTTCGAGGGCAGGCGCGGCGAGGTTCTGTCTTTGACGCGCTCTCTCTGCGAGGTCGAGTCGCCGTCGGGCGACGGCGAAGGGAGCCGCGCGGTCGTGAACCTGCTCGCTGAGGCGGCGAGTTCTATCGGAGGTGTAGAGTCGTTCGAGCGCATCGTCGCGGCGGATGGCTACGGTGAGCATCTTCTCGTGCGCGCGTTCGCGAAAGGCGCGCGGGACGAACGCGCCCTGCTTCTACTCGGGCACACGGACACGGTTCACCCGCGCGGCACGCTCGCCGCGCGACCGTGGCGCGAGGATGACGACGGGAAAATTTTCGCGCCGGGTGTCTTCGACATGAAGGCGAGCTGCGCCGTGGCGCTTGAATCGCTTCGCGCGTGCGCGTCGCTCGGTCTGAAGGCCCGACGCCCCGTCACGCTTCTGCTGACGTGCGATGAAGAGTCGGGCAGCATGAGCGGGCGTGCGCTCGTCGAATCAGAAGCGCGGCGCGCGGAGTGTGTGCTGGTTTTGGAGCCGCCCGCGCCGGGGCGGCGTGCGAAGACGGGGCGCAAGGGCACGGGCCTCTTCACGCTCACGGTCGAGGGCCGCGCCGCGCACGCGGGACTGGAACCGGAGAAGGGCGTGAGCGCCGTGCTCGAACTCGCGCGCCAGATCGAACGGGTGTGCGCGCTCGCGCGAGCGGAACTCGGCACGACCATCAACGTCGGCACGGTCTCCGGCGGCACGCACGCCAACGTGGTCGCCGCAGAGGCGCGCGCCGAAGTTGACGTGCGCTTCAGCACGAGCGACGAAGCGCGCCGTGTCGAGGCGGGGTTGCGCGAATTAAGACCCTTCGACGAGCGCGCTGCCTTGAAGGTCACGGGCGGCATCAACCGCCCGCCTCTGGAGCGGACGGCGGCGGTCTTGGGACTTTACGAGAGGGCGCGGCGCGTGGCCGCCCTGCTCGACTTTGAACTCGGCGAGGCGAGCGTCGGCGGTGCGTCCGACGGCAACTTCGCAGCCGCGTGCGGCGCGACGGTGCTCGACGGACTCGGCATAGACGGCGACGGCGCGCACGCCGCGCACGAACACATACAGGCCGACGCGGTCGTCCTTCGCGGCGCTCTCCTCGCGGCGCTCGTCGCCACGTTGTAGGTCATTCGCGATGGTAGAGTTCTTGCAGGTCGGCACCGTCGAGCAGCTCGAAGAAGTGCGGCGCTTGTTCCGCGAGTATGAGTCGTCGCTCGACACAGACCTCTGCTTTCAGGGCTTCGAGCAGGAGCTTGCGGGCCTGCCCGGCGACTACGCGCCGCCCGCGGGTCGTCTGCTTCTCGCGCGCGTCGGCGCTCGCTTTGCGGGTTGCGTGGCGCTGCGTCGAATCGGCGACGGGGTGTGCGAGATGAAAAGACTTTTCGTCCGCCCGCAATTTCGCGGAACCGGCGCGGGGCGCACGCTCGCCGACGCCTTGATTATCGAAGCGCGCGGCATCGGCTACGAGCGGATGCGCCTTGACACGCTCCCCTCGATGCGCGAGGCGCAGGCGCTCTATCGCTCGCTCGGCTTCCGCGAGGTCGAGCCGTACCGCTTCAGTCCCGTCGAGGGGACGCTGTACATGGAGTTGATTCTTTGAGTCTAAGCTCCGTCGTCAGGAGCATCTCCTCTGCGGCCTTTGCGTTCCCCGAAATCAACCGTCGCCATCTTGAGGGTCAAACCGATGTCAGCCAAACATCTCTTCGTCAGACTGCTTCTCGTCGTCGTCTTCTTCCTCGCGCCGGTCGTGCCGGCGCGGCAGGGAGCGCACGGCGTTGTGCGCGCGGCCTCGCGCGAGCCTGTGCGCAAGCAGCACGGCATGGTCGCTTCGACCAGCGAGCTGGCGTCGCAGGCAGGCGTCGAAGTCATGCGGCGCGGAGGCAACGCTGTTGACGCGGCAATCGCCGTCGCCTTCGCGCTCGCCGTCACCTACCCGGCGGCGGGCAATCTCGGCGGCGGCGGCTTCATGATGATCCGTCTGCGCGACGGTCGCACGACGGCGATTGACTACCGCGAGATGGCCCCGGCTGCGGCCAAACGCAACATCTACCTCGACGAGCGCGGCGAGCTGAAGAAGGGAGAGGGCGGGTCGCTCATCGGCTACCGCGCGCCGGGCGTGCCGGGCACAGTCGCGGGGATGGAACTGGCGCTCAAAAAGTATGGCTCAGGAAAATTGACGTGGGCGCAGTTGATTGAACCCGCGCGCCGTCTCGCTGCTGAAGGCTTCGCGCTGCCGTACAGCACCGCGCGGGGGATGAAGGCCAACGCGGACGAACTCGGACTCTATCCGGAGTCGAAGAAGATTTATCTGAACGGCGGCAGGTTCTGGAACGAGGGCGACGTGTGGCGTCAGCCTGAATTGGCAGCGACGTTCGCGCGCCTCCAGCGTTCGGGCGCGCGCGAGTTCTACGAAGGCCAGACCGCCCGCCTCATCGCCGCGGACATGCGCGCGCACGGCGGACTCGTCACGCTCGAAGACTTGAAGAACTACGTGGCGAAGGAGCGTGCGCCGCTCCGGGGCACTTACCGCGGCTTCGAGGTCATCTCGATGCCGCCGCCTTCGTCGGGCGGCGCGGTGCTCATCGAGATGCTGAACATTCTCGAAGGCTTCGACCTCCGGCATCTGGGCGCTTCGTCTTCCGAGCGTTACCACGTCGAGACGGAGGCGATGCGCCGCGCCTTCGCAGACCGCGCCGAGTACATGGGCGACGCCGACTTCGTGAGCGTGCCCGTCGCCGGTCTGGTTGACAAGACTTACGCCGAGCGCCTTCGCAAAGGCATCAGGATGGAGCGCGCCTCGACGAGTGCCGAGGTGAAGGCCGGGCGACCCGTGGGCGCGGAGTCGGACGAGACGACGCACTTCACCGTGGTTGATGCGGAAGGCAACTGCGTGTCGAACACCTACACTTTGAACGACAGCTTCGGCTCGAAGGTCGTGGCGAAGGGCACGGGCGTTTTGATGAACGACGAGATGGACGACTTCGCTGCGAAGCCGGGCACGCCCAACATGTTCGGGCTGATTCAGGGCGAGCGCAACGCCGTCGCGCCGCGCAAGCGGCCCCTCTCGGCCATGACGCCGACCTTCGTTTTGCGTAAGGACGGCTCGCTCTGGTTCGCCGTCGGAAGCCCCGGAGGCCCGACGATTATCAACACGGTCTTGCAGGTCATCACGAACGTCGTAGACTTCGACATGAACATCCAGCAGGCGATTGACGCCCCGCGCATACATCATCAGTGGCTTCCGGACGAACTGGTTTACGAACCGTACGGGATGAGCGCCGACACCTTCCGCGCCCTCGAAGAGCGCGGCCACAAGTTCAACGACAGGCCGCGCTACATGGGCGACGCGCAGGGGATCATGATCGAAGAGAAGACCGGCGTCCGCCTCGGCGCGAGCGACCCGCGCGGCAGCGGCGTGCCGGTCGGCTACTGAGGGACAAGGCTTAATTTTTTCTCGGTTACAGGCACAATGGCTGTATGCAGACGGTGAAGACCTCGTTTCAGTCCAATGTTACTGTGCGACAGCAATTGCTGGACTGTCAGCCTCCGAATATGGGCGGCACTCGCGTCATCACAGACAGGAACAGCATGCAGTACCGCGTCTGGTTCATGCATGGAACCTCGCACTATCTCGGCATGAACGTCCACGATGTCGGCTTGCCTGTGGTGAAGCTGGAAGCAGGCATGGTCTTCACGGTCGAGCCGGGCATCTACATACGGCCCGACGCGCTCGACTATCTGCCGAAGACGCCGGAGAACGAAAAGTTCATCGCCGCCGTGCGCTCCGCCTTCGAGAAGTACAAAGGCATCGGCGTGAGGATCGAGGGCGACGTGGTCGTGACGCCGGACGGCTACCGCAGCCTCTCCGCCGCACTCCCGCGCGCCATCCCTGACATCGAGTCTTTCATCGTCCGCGCGCAACGCGAAGTCCGCCAGGCAAGAGGAGCGTCTCAGGCATCGTTCGACCTCCCGATCTTCTCCGCCAGATACCAGGAGAAATAGCCCGCGTATTTCTCCTGTAACTCCTTCCGACGCCAATCCCGCCCGTTGATGACTCGACGGCAGCTTGCGGAGCCGCAACGGCACTCCATCTCGTAGTCGTCGTCGTCGGTCGTCGCCCAGTCGTGCGTCAATTCCTCGCCGGCCTCGATGTCGCGCATCGCCACGAAGACGATCTGACCCCGCACGCCGATGTTCGGCTCGCACGAATGGTTGCTGAAAATCATGCTGCCCTCGCGCTCCGACTCTTCGAGCGGGCCGATGAAGAGGTCTTCGGCGACTTGAACCTCCGCCGCCGCGTACCAGCCGGGCATCGCGCGCAGCGTCTCGCGGTCGAAGACGTGGCCGCCTTTGACGCTGACGATCTCGCCTTCGCCGATAGGCTCGACGGCGAAGAGACCTCTGCCGTGAATCGTGCTCTCGCGGATGGCGGCTTTGGGCGAGATGTAGGAAAGATTCTTCATCGGGTGCGGCCTCACGACGACTGGGCGTGAAACCGTGAGAGAGTCTGCGAGGTGACTCTTAGCTCACTCATAGCTCAAAGCCTCGACCGCGTCCTGCCGGGCCGCGCGCAGCGCAGGGTAGAGCGCGCCGATGGTGCCGCCGAGCAGGCCGATGAGGAGCGAGATCAGAAGCCAGCGCGGCTCGATGTCAACGGTGAGGGTGGTCAGGTGCATGACGACGGAGCGCGCGGCGAGTGTGAGCGCGAAGCCGACCAGCACGCCGAGGACGCTGACGAACAGTGCCTCCTGCTCGATGATCCAGGCCACGCCCGCGCTCGACATGCCGAGCGACTTCAAGACGCCGATCTGCCGCGTCCGCTCGGTGACGGTCGTGTACATGGCGAGCAGGATGACGAGCAGGCTGATGACTGCGGCGACGCCGACCACCACGTCTATGAAGACGTTGAGCGCGGGGATGCCGGAGGCGTAAAGCTCCGGCAGGTCGCGCGTGAAGATGATCTGGTCTTCTGGGAAGGCTTCGTGGATGCGGGCGGCGACCGTCTCCTGCTCCGAAGGGTTCGCGCACGAGACGAGTATCGCCGTGCAGAAGCCTGTGCTCCCGACCTGATCCTGCATCGTCGCCAATGGAATCTTGATTCGACCGCCGCCGGGCGGCTCGTAGACGCCGACGAGCCTGAAGTCGCGCCCGTAAATCTTGATTATTTCGCCCACCTTGCCTTTGTGCTCCGCCATCCAGATCGGGTCAACGATGGCCTCGTCGCCGCCTTCGAGCGCGCGTCCCTCGATGATGTTAATGCCTGAGAGCTGCGCGTATCGCCCGAACTCTATGCCGTCAACGACGCGCAGGCCGAAGCCCGTATCGCTCGCGTCCGTGTTCTGCCCGACGGCGACGGCGGAGCGCACGCCCGCGATTTTTTGAATCTCGTCGGCGCGCGAGACGGGCAGAGAGAATCGCTGTGTGCCGCTCATGCCGGTCGTGCCGGAGGCGCGCACCATGATCTCCGCACCGACCTGCGACTCGCGCCGCCCGCGCTCGCGTAAGACCCCGTGGGCGAGTCCGACGGTGAAGACGATGAGCAGGACGCCGACGCCGACGCCGAGCACACTGACGAAAGTGCGCGCCGGGCGGTGTGTCATGTTCGAGAGAACAAGGTTGTCCATAAGTTCGCGGAGCCTCGGATGACGGTCGAAAACTTTGCGCGCGGCGTCGGGCGCGGTGTGGCGGACGAGCATCGCCAGTCCGATGAGCGCCCAGACGATCATCGAAGCCTTGCGGACGATGCCGATGGTCACGCCTGTCGCCACGGCGTAGCCGAGCGCGTGAAGGATGAAGCCCGTGCCGCCCTCATAAACGCCGATGGTCGCGGGCACGAATCCGAAAACGAGATTCACCACCTTCGTCAGCGAGTCAATAATGTACGCCACGCGCGCCGAAGGCTCAAAGCCGAGCATGCCGAGCACGAAGTAAACCTCGGCGACCGTGGTGACGTGCGCGAGGAAGTCGCACGCGAACATCGTGAAGAAGGCCGAAGAGCGGTGCTTGTAGAAGTCGTAGACGTTTGCCTCGACGCGTCGGAAGTGCTCGCGCTTCGACGAGAACCAGCGCTCCTTGATCCGGCGGCGGATGAAGTAATCAACGGCGGCGGTCACGGGCATCACGTCGCTGACGACCGCCACCGAGACGGCGACGATGACCAACGTCATGCCGGCGGCGATGATGACGAGAGGCACGCGCGCGCCCGCGGGCAGGTCGTAGGTCGCGAGCATGACGCACGCGCCGCTGGAGATGAAGACGGCCACGGAGAGGTTGTAGAGCAGGTTGTCAACGGCGAGCGCCTGCACGCCGGAGGCGAGCGGCACGCGCTTACGCAAGAGCGCGGCCTTCGTCGCCTCGCCGAGCACCGGGCCGGTGAAGGTGAAGAAGCTGATGGTCTCGCCCGCGAGGCGCGTCGTGAATGCCTGCCAGAAGGTGAAGCGCCGGTGTTCGGGGGCGACGGCGAGGCTCATCGAGACGGTGCGCAGGCAGTGGCGCGAGAGCGCAATGGCGAGCAGGACGAAGAAGCCGCCGCCGACCTGCCGGAGCGCGTCGAAGACGGGCGCGAAGCCGACCGCGCGGACGAGCAGGACGAGCAGCCCCGCGCCGAAGACGAAGGCGAGGATATGCAGGTAGAAGAGCCAGCCGCGCCGCTTGCCAGCGTCGCCGGTGTCAATCGTGAGGTGTATCTCGGCGTCGAGCAGTTCGGCCTGATAGATGTCGGCCTCGACGGATGCAGGCGGAGGCCCGTTCATGTCTGCGTTGCTCTCGCGGGTCAACGCCTGACCTCTTCGTGTTCGAGCGCGCCGGTTCGAGTGGGTGTCATGGGTTAGCGCGGCTGGTTCGCGTTCGGGCGGGCGTCTTTTGCGGGCGCAAGGTTGGCGTTCGCGTTCGGCTCTTCGGCGGCCTCGCCGGACTGCCAGCCCGCGCGCTGGAGGAGCGGAAAGGCGAAGCGTATGGGGACGGCGTAGTTCTGGTCGGCCATCTCCGTGAAGGTGGCGAAGTTGACGCCGATGACGCGGCCCGACTGTCCGAAGAGCGGCGAGCCGGAGCCGCCGACGGCATTGCGCGCGTCGTAGACGAGGTCGCGGCTTTCGAGCGCCGTGATGTGCCCCTGCGTGGTGAGCGGCTTGACGTAGTTGTGCTCGGCAAGGTAAGTCAAAAGCGACTCGACCGAAGAGCCGTAGCGCTCGCGTATGCCGCGCGCCTCGGCTTCGGGGATGGTCGCGATCAGACGTTCCTCGCCGCTCGGATAGCCCATCATCACGACGGCCTTGCCGACCGCAGCCGTGTCCGAGTCCTTGTCAAGCGGGAGCACGGGCAGCCCCGGCGGCAGCGCCGTGGCGTCAATCAGCCCGACGGCGAGGTCGTCGCGCGGGGTCGTCTGCCGGATGTGGAGCACCAGAGACTTACTCTGTCCGGGGAAGAAGGCGACGATGCGCGTGATGCGGAACTGACCGTGCACGCTCGCGCTCAGCGCCTGCACGCCCTCGTCCGCCGTCCAGGGTTCGACGCCGAGATGCCGGTTCGTGACGACGTAGCCGCCGCCGACGTGGAAGCCCGTGCCGACGAAGTCGCGTATGAAGGGCGGGCCGTTGCCTTCGGGCGTGAGGACGGGCTGCTCGCCGCCGTTCTTGAGCGCCGTGCCGTCCTCGGTCGTCTGCGTTTCCGGGTAGCGCAACGGTCGGCCCGTGCCCGGCTCGAAGATCATGTAGGAGCCGGCGATCAGGCAGACGCCGTTGCCGTACTGCCCGAACAGCCGCGGCGCGAGCGAGAGGCTGTCAATAATCTCCTGATTCTTCCCGGCGACGACGCCGAACTGCGAGTTGGTCTTGTTCAGTTCATCCTGCAAGTGCGCGAGCTGGTCGTTCTGCTCTTTGATAAGCTCGCGCCCGCGCCGGGTCTCTGTGTAGACGGCGTCGCCGAGATAGAGGAGGCCGCCGACGAGCGTGACGGCGATGAGGAAGACCAGGACTTTCGTGCTCCAGTTGATCTCGCGCAGAAGCTCGCGCGTGAATTCGCGCAGGAAGACTTTGGCGTCGTCGCGCCGCGCGGTGGCCGCCGCCTCAATCGCGGCCTGCTCGATGAAGGGCGCGACGCTGGCGCGGCGGCTTGAGACGACCGCCGGGAGGTTGCCGACGGGGAAGAACTGCATCGCGACGCCGAACGCGCCGAAACGAAGCTCGTCGCCGTCCTCGATGCGCGCGCCGCGCGCGAGCGGCTTGCCGTTGAGGGTGATGCCGATTTCCGGGTCGAACTCCTGGACGCGGAAGTGTCCGTTGTGGCGCGCGAGTTCGAGCAGCACGCTGGAATCCGAGAGCAGGTCTGAGCCGAGGCGAATGTGGCAGTTCTCGCCGGGGCCGATGAGGACGTGCTCCTGCGAGAGCACTTCGGTGTGCTTCTCCTGACCGTTGGTGATGTGTACGACGAGACCGCCTGCCATAGCGCCGCGACGAACTTTCCGCGAAGACTAAAGTGTGGCGACCGTCCGGCGACCGCCACTTGAGAGACTACCGACGGCCCGGCGGATTCGCCACCGGCACGGATTTTATACTAACATTCTACACACGGGCAAAGAGGTTGCACCGCCTTCAGAACGGCGAGCGGCGAGCGACCGGGGCTTTCTCGAAGACACGCGAACTGAATTGATTGTTGTACCCGCTCGCTCGCCGCTCGCCGCTCCGGTAGGCGAGCTGCAAAATTCCATTTCCCGTACGCCGCTCGATATTGTTGGACGATAATCACGACGAAGGGCGGATGATTCATTTTCAAGAGTTCACCGGGGAAACTTCGCGGCGGCGGACAGCGTAACAAAACCCTGACGTGAACAACAGCGAAAGGGAAGCGGGCATCAAACCACACGTTGGCCGAACTCCCTTTCAATCTGACGGCCCGCCCCAACTGAGACGAGGAGCTACCGACGATGCTTCGACAAACAGCAGCCCTTCTACTCCTGTGCGCGCTCGCCGCGGGCGTCGCGCCAACGGCGGGGGCGCAGACGCGCGTGCCGCCGATCAACTACCACGAGCGCACGCTCGCGAACGGTCTGAAGGTCATCAGCGCGCAGGAACGCTCCAGCCCGACCGTCGCCATACAGGTCTGGTACAGGGTCGGCTCGAAGGACGACCCGCCCAGCCGCAGCGGCTTCGCGCACCTTTTCGAGCACCTCATGTTCAAGTCTACGAAGAACATGAAGGACGAGAACATGGATCGCCTGACGGAAGACGTGGGCGGCTGGAACAACGCCTCGACCAACGACGACGTGACGAACTACTACGAGGTCGTACCCTCGAACTACCTCGAAACGCTCCTGTGGGCCGAGGCCGACCGCATGAGCGGGCTGAACGTCAACGACAAGAACTTCCACAGCGAGCGCGATGTGGTCAAAGAGGAGTTCAATACGAGCGTGCTCGCGCCGCCCTACGGTCGCCTCTTCTACGACATTGACAAGGACTCGTTCGCGGTGCACCCGTACCACCGCCCGACCATCGGCAGCAAGGAAGACCTCGACGCCGCCACGCTCGAAGACGTGCGCGCCTTCCACTCGACCTTCTATCGCCCCGACAACGCCGTCCTCATCGTCGTCGGCGACTTCGACCAGCAACAGCTCGACGCGTGGGTGGACAAATACTTCGGCAAGGTCGCGAAGCCGACGATGCCCCTCCCGCGCGTCACGGTGAAGGAGCCGGAGCGCACTTCTGAGAAACGCTTCGACGAGACGGGGCCGAACGTGCCGCTCCCGGCGGTCGCCATCAGCTACCTCGCCCCGCCCATCTCCAGCCCCGACGCAGACGTGCTGCGGGTCGCCGAGTCAATCCTTTCAAACGGCGAATCGTCGCGCCTCTACCAGTCGCTCGTCTACAGTCAGCAGATCGCGCAGGAGGCTTTCGGCAACGCAGACCTCCGGCAGGATCAGGGCATCTTCGTCTTCGGCGCGATCCTCGCGAGCGATAAGAAGCCCGCGGACGCCGAGCACGCGCTGCTCGCCGAGCTGAAGAAGATGCAGGACGCGCCCGTGTCGAAGGCCGAGCTTGACAAGGCCGTCAACCAGCTCGTCGCCAATCAACTGCGCGAGCGCGAGACGAACAGCGGCAAGGCTTTCGCCATCGGCAACGCCGCCGCCGTCATCGGCGACGTGAGCCGCGTCAACACCGACATCGAGCGCCTGCAAGCCGTGACCGCCGCCGACATCCAGCGCGTGATGCGAAAGTATTTCTCCGACACGAACCGCGTCGTCATCACCTACCAGACGGAAGGGCCGAAGCAGGACAAGACGGGCGCGGTCGGCGGGGCGCAGAGGGAGGGAAGCCGATGAAAAACAGACTCATAAAATTCCGTCTGGCGGCGCTGCCGTCGGCCTTGCTGCTTTTCTCCGTTCTGTCTCTGCCGGGCGTCGCGCGCGCACAGAATGCGCCCGTGCCGCAGGAGACGCCGCCGCCGCCCGCCGCCCCGCGCCCGGTCAGCGTGCCGAAGCCTTCCGAGCGCACTCTGCGAAACGGCCTGCGCGTCATCGTCATCGAGCACCACGAGATGCCGCTCGTCGCGGCGCAGTTGCTGGTCAAGAACGGCGGCGAGGTTGACCCCGCCGACCTAAGCGGCATCGCAAACATGACCGCCGACCTTCTGACGAAGGGGACGAAGACGCGCACCGCGCCCCAGATCGCGCAGGAGATTGAAGCCCTCGGCGGCCAGATCAACTCCGCCGCGGGCTGGGACGCTTCGCGCGCCAACGTGAACGTCATCGCCTCAAAGACCGAGCCGGCGTTGGCGATACTCGCCGACGTTGTTCGCAACCCCGTCTTCAAGGATGAAGAGATCGAGCGACTGCGCCAGCAGTATCTCGACTCCCTGAGCGTCGGGATGAACAACCCCGGCACGCTCGCCTCCTACGTGGCCGCGCGCGTCGTCTTCGGCGACACGCCTTACGGCCACCTGATCTCCGGCACGCCCGAATCCCTCCCGCGCATCAAGCGCGAGGACATCGTTGCGCTCCACGAAAGGTTCTACCGGCCCGACAACGCCGTCCTCGTCATCGGCGGAGACATCAAGGCCGCGGACGCCTTCCGGCTCGCCGAGAAGTTGTTCGGCGACTGGGCTAGACCCTCGACGCCGCTTCCCGTCGCGCCGACGAAAACTACTGCGGCTCAGGCACGGGGCGGCCAGCGCGTCCTCGTCGTTGACATGCCCGGAGCAGGGCAGGCCGCCGTCCTTTTCGCACGCCGCGGCATCGCGCGCACAGACCCCGAATACTACGCGGGTATCGTAGCCAACTCCGTGCTCACGGGTTATTCGGGCCGCTTGAACGAGGAGATTCGCATCAAGCGCGGGCTGAGCTATGGCGCGGGCAGCTCGCTGCAAGTCCGGCGCGACGTGGGGCCTTTCGTCGCCTCCGCGCAGACGAAGAACCAGACGGGCGCGGAGGTCGCGTCGCTGCTCTTGACGGAACTGACGCGCCTTTCGAGCGAGCCGGTCGCCGAGGCGGAGTTGACGCCGCGCAAGGCCACGCTCATCGGCGGCTTCGGGCGCTCGCTGGAGACGACCGATGGACTGGTCGGGCAGGTCGCCTCGCTCGCGCTCTACGGCCTCGACCTCGGCGAGATCAACCGCTACATCACGAGCGTCCAGGCCGTCACGTCCGCGCAGCTCCAGCAGTTCGCCGGCTCGCGCCTCGGCGTGAAGGACGCCGACATCGTCATCGTCGGCGACGCCAAAGATTTCATCGAGCCGCTCCGAAAGCAGTTCCCGAACGTCGAGGTCATCAAGCGCGACGAACTCGACCTCAACAGCGCCACGCTCCGCAAAGGCGCGGGCGGCGCGGCCACGAAGTGAGTGTTTTTCTTCTGAAGTTGAGTTGAGGCGTAACGTCAATTCACCGCCGCAGGCGCAGAGTTCGCAGAGATAACGCATCGGAATTTCAGATTTCAGGTTTGAAATCTCAAATCTGAAATCTGAAATCTGAAATTTCAAAAAATCGCTGCGAACTCCGCGCCTGCGGCGGTGAGTTAAAGCCACACTGATCTCAACGCCCGAACAACCGGCAATGTCAGCGTGGGAGTGTTAATGCCCGCGAGGAAGTGTTAATGAAAACCTCTGGCCGTCTATTCGTGCTGATGTTGTGCGTGCTGTCGGCAAGTGCATTCGCGGTTGCCGGAACAGCCGCGCAGGACGATGCGGGCGCACCGGCGCGGATTGACTCGGCGGCGGTCGCGCGCAAGCTTTCGAGCCAGAACCCTCTGGAGCGGCGCGAGGCCGCGGAGGAGTTGGCGCGACTGGCCGCGGTCGAGCACCGGCGTCTGGCCGAGGGTTATCACGAACAGGAGCGAGACGCGCGCGTGCGTCTGGCGCTGGATTGGGCGCTGTACCGCATGGGCAAGAATGAGAGCCTGTTCGCGCTCGTCCGCGCGCTGGACTCGAAGAAGCTGGCCGAGCAGTCGGTCGCCTACCTCAAGCAGCTCGAAGGCCCCGGCCCGCTCTACGTCTTCCTCAACCGCGTCAACGGCAACACCGAGATTCGTCTCCTCGAAGTGCTCGCTTCGGTCGGCGACCGCGACACGCTCGAACAGATCAAGCCCTTCATAGAATCCACAGACCCCGGCATCGCCGACGCCGCCAAGTTCGCCGAGCGCGAGATCAGCATCCGCCTTCAGGAGCAGCCAGCCGTCGAGCCGAAGCGCCCGCGGAAGGTCGGCAACTCCGCCGAGACGGAGCCGCCGAATCGCTGAACAACCGACGCACTTCATCCCTCGATTCGACGCGCCTCATCCACCGATTCAAGGCGGACGCGGTTCGTCAGAGCCGTTTTGACATCCCGTCGCCTTGTGTTTTACTTGCGGCGGCATGCACCGAAATCTCCGCTCGTTTCTCGAACTGCTCCGGCGCGAGCGCGACCTTGTCGAAGTCGGGGCGGAAGTTGACCCACATCTCGAACTCGCGGAGATTCACCGTCGCGTCATCGAGCGCGAAGGCCCCGCGCTCCTCTTCAGAAACGTCAAGGGCAGCCCTTATCCCGTAGTCACTAATCTGTTCGGCACGGTGAAGAGGATTGAACTCGCCTTCGGGCCGAGGCCGGAAGAGTTCGTGCGCCGGGCCGTCCACGTCGCCGAGTCGCTCCTGCCGCCCCGTGCCGCCGCGCTCTGGCAGCACCGCGCGCTCGCCTTCGATGCGCTGAAACTTGGGACGCGACTTGTGCGACGCGCGCCCGTCGCCGAAGTCGTCGAACGACCGGCGCGGCTTGACGAGTTGCCAGTCCTGACGACGTGGCAGGAGGACGGCGGCCCCTTCTTCACGCTGCCGCTCGTTTACACCGAGCACCCCTCGACGCGCAGGCACAACCTCGGCATCTACCGCATGCAACGCTACGATGCACGCACCACAGGCATGCACTGGCAGATACACAAGGGCGGCGGATTCCATTACCGAGAGGCCGAGGCGTCGAATCAATCGCTCCCCGTCACGGTCTTCCTCGGCGGCCCGCCCGCGCTCATGCTCTCGGCCATCGCGCCGCTCCCCGAAGACGTGCCTGAGCTTGTCCTCGCTTCCGTCCTCGCGGGCGAGAAAATCCGCGTCACGAAAAACCCGCTCGAAGGCCACCCGCACCGCCTCGTCGCCGAGGCCGAGTTCGCGCTGGTCGGCCAGGTGCCCCCGCACGAGCGCAGGCCCGAAGGCCCCTTCGGCGACCACTACGGCTACTATTCACTTCGACACGACTACCCGGTCTTTCAAGTCGAAGCCGTCTTTCACCGCAAAGATGCGATCTATCCGGCGACCGTGGTGGGCAAGCCGCGGCAGGAAGACTTCTTCATCGGCGACTACTTGCAGAAACTCCTCTCGCCGCTCTTCCCCCTCGTCATGCCGAGCGTGCGCGACCTCTGGACTTACGGCGAGACGGGCTTTCACTCGCTCGCCGCCGCGGTCGTGCGCGAACGCTACGCGCGCGAGGCGCTCGTCTCCGCCTTCCGCATCCTCGGCGAGGGCCAGCTCTCGCTCACCAAGTTCCTCATCCTCACGGACGCGCCGCAAGACCTACGCGACTTCAAAAAATTGTTCGCCCACGTCCTCGCGCGCTGCCGTCCCGAAAGCGACCTCTTCATCTTCTCGAACGTCTCGATGGACACGCTCGACTACACCAGCGGCACAATCAACCGCGGCAGCAAGGCCGTCATGCTCGGCCTCGGCGAAGCCGTGCGCGAGTTGCCGCGCGAGTTCCGGGGCGAGCTGCCCGCAGGCATCATCCACGCCGAAGTCTTCTGTCCGGGATGTCTCGTCGTGCAAGGGTCGTCGTTCGACGAAGACCGCGAGCAGGCCGCGCGGCTCGCGCGCGAGGCAGCATTCGCCGACTGGCCGCTCGTCGTCCTACACGACGACGTAAAGGTCGCACGCTCCGCGTCAGACTTTCTCTGGGCGACCTGGACGCGCTTCGAGCCGGCATCCGACATCCACGCCGCCGAGACAAACGTGCGCCGCCGCCATCTTTCATACAGCGCGCCCCTCGTCGTTGACGCGCGCATGAAGCCGGGCTACCCCGAAGAGCTTATCGTCCGCCCCGACATCGCCGAACTCGTCGGTCGCCGCTGGCGCGAATACTTCCCGCAAGACTTTTAAACGGAACGCGAGCGGCGCGGCGCGAGGTGCGAACGCTTCACGCCACATCACGCCGGAGGGGAAGGCGGAGAGTGAAGACCGCGCCTCCGCCGGCAGAGTTTGAAGCCGAGAGCGTGCCGCCGTGTTCGGTGGCGACGCGGTGCGCGAGGGCGAGACCGATGCCGTGGCCTTTAGATTTCGTCGTGAAGAAGGGGATGAAGATGCGCTGCAAGTCTTCGGCGGGAATGCCCGCGCCGGTGTCTTCGACCTCGACGCACGCCCACTCTCGACCCGCCGCATCGCGCTCGCGCGAGCCGCGCGCGTTCACGCGCCGCTCCAAGCCCTCTTCGGGGACGGCCTCGGCTGCGTTACGCAGGAGGTTGAGGAGAGCCTGTCGGAGCATGCGCTCGTCGGCGTGTACGTCCGCGAAGTCGCCTTCGATGGCGATGGCGACGCGCCGCTCGACGTAGAGAGCGCGGAGGTCTGCGGCGCAATGTTCGAGCAGGGAGCCGAGCGACACGTCGCCGAAGTCGAGCGGCTTCGGGCGTGCGAAGTTAAGGAAGGACGTGACCATCTCAGAGAGGCCGCGCACCTCCTGAAGCAGCGCCGCCGTGGCGGACGAGCGCGCGTCGCCGTCGAGCTTCGCCTGCTGCAAGAGCTGCGCGTAGCCGTGCAGAGTCGCCAGCGCGTTCTTGAATTCGTGTGCGAGTCCGGCGGACATCTCGCCGAGGCTTTCGAGGTTGCGTCTGCGCGCGAGTGCCTCGCGCAACTCCGCGACTTCCGTGATATCCGTGAGCATGCAGAGCACGCCGCGCGCGCCGTCCCCGCTCGCCGGCTCAATCGGCGCGACCGTCACGCCGAGGCGTCGCGCGCCGCCCCCTTCGACCCGCGCCGACACCTCCTCGCGCCTGTAAAGCTGGCCCGTCCGCAGGCAGCGCCCGACAAGCTCGGCCAGCTCCGGTGCGCCTTCGAGCAGGGCGCGGAAGTCTTCACCCTCGCCCGCACCGTCGAGTCCGAGGATGGAGCGTGCGGGCGCGTTGACGACCGTGGAGAGGCCGGAGGCGGCGAAGGCCAGCAGGCCGGAGGGCAGGCTGGCGACGACGCGTTCGCTGAACTGCTCGGCGGTGGCGGCCCGTGCGCTCGCCTGCGCGCTCAGACGCTCAAGCTCGCGCTGCTTGTCGCGCAGTTCGGCCACGACGCCCTGAAAGGTTTCGAGCACGAACTCCGTCTCGTCGCGGGGCTTGGCGCGCGGGGCCGAGACGAGCGGCGCGCGTTCGGCCTCGTCCACGAGCTGCCTGTAAGGACGCAGCAACCAGCGCGGCAGAAGCAGGATGCTCGGCACGCTCACGACGAGTGTGATGACGAAGACTGTGAGCAGCAACGGCGCGCGCCCGGCGCGAGTCCCCGGCGTCAGCGCCACCAGCGTCAGCGTGAACAGGTTCGCCAGCAGCAGCAAGCCCACCACCAACGCCAGCGCCAACTGCATTCTGTTCTCATAACGAGGCATGAGTTGGTGAATGGTAAATGGTGAATGGTGAATCGTGATCGAGCATTATCCAAGCTGAGCGATAATTGTAACCGCGTCAGCGTGACAACGCTTAACCGCTATTTACTATTCACCATCTACGGTCTTCAGAATTTAGCAACGTACCAGTCAATGAGCGTCGTGCCGAAGAGCAGGCTGACGAGCGACCCGACGCCGAGGAAGATGCCGAAGGGCAGAAGCATCTGCATGTCGCGCTCTCCCTTCTTGAGCATCAGGCCGACGCCCGCGAACGAGCCGGAGAGAACGCCGACGAAAATCGCGAGCAGCGTCAGCGGCCAGCCGAGGTACGCGCCGACCATGAACATCATCTTCACGTCGCCCAGGCCCATCGCCTCGACGCCGCGCGCGCGCTCCCAGAGCCAGCCGACCAGCCACAGGAAGCCGCCGCCGACGAGCGCACCGACGAGCGCACCGACGAGCGAGAGCAACCACGCGGGCATGTGCGCCTGCGCGCCGAGCGAGGCTACGCCGTAGAGGTTCGGGACGAGGACGCGCGCGCCAAGGGCGACGGCGATGCCGGGGTAGGTGATGACGTTCGGCAGGATCATGTGCTCGGCGTCTATGAAGATGAGCGCGATGACGGCGGCCACGAGCGCGAGGTCGAAGGGCAGCGAAAGCGTCAACCCGGAGTGCAGCCAGAAGGTCAGAGCGAAGAGGAGGGCCGTCAGTAACTCAACCGCCGGGTAGCGTGCCGAGATGGGCGCGCGGCACGAGCGGCAACGACCGCGCAAGACCGCCCAGCTCAAGACGGGGATGTTGTCGTAGGGTCGTATCGCCGTCCCGCACGAGGGGCAGTGCGAGGCGGGGAAGGCGATTGACTCCTCGCGCGGAATGCGGTGGATGACGACGTTGAGGAAGCTGCCGATAACTGCGCCGACCATTGCGACCGCAGCGACGATGAAGGTGAAGGGCAGGCCCGTCGTTGGCTCGATTGTCACGAATCTCTGGAAAGTGTCCATGCGATGTAGATGAAGAGATGAGAGCGTGTCTCGGCGCGTTCGACGGCTTGACCGGGCCGCACCCTTTAAGCATATTAAATCTTTATCCGGCTTTGCGGAAGGAGCGGGCCGAGGGAAAGCACGAATCGAAGGGAGTTGGAGCTTGAATCCTCGTAAACCGATCTACGCGATGCTGCTCGCCG
>DATARW010000012.1:0-4704 GCA_036263975.1 Pyrinomonadaceae bacterium | reverse complement strand
GTCCAACTCCCGCAGGCGAAGGCCGCGCGCAAGGGCCAGAGCCGAGGCGATAAAATCGAGAACTAAGGCCGCGCGCCTCGCGGAATCACACGAAAGCCGGGAAGAGTCTGAGGCTCTTCCCGGCTTTTTCTTTCCCGGCTCTACTTCTCGCTTCGGCCGCGCGGCTCTCAGCCCGGACGCTTCGCGCTCTGCGGGTCAATCTTGAGCAACGACTCGTAGGCCGCGCGCGCTAGATACGGGTCTCTGGCGGTGAGCACGCCGCGCAACGCTGCGGCTGCCGAAGGATCGCCGATGAGACCGAGCGCGCGCGCCGCCTCGCGCCGCACGTCGGCTGGTGCGCCCTCGTCCGACAAAGCCTCGACGAGCGCGGGCACGGCGTCACGGCTCTTCAACTGTCCGAGCGCGACGGCGGCGGCGCGGCGCACAAATTCGTCCTCTTCGACCTTGCGCCGCCGGACGCGGTTTAGAAAACCCGCTGCGGGGAGCCTGCGCGAGAGAGCGCCCGTGAGCGCAGGGACGGCGGCAGGGTCGGCGATCTGTCCGAGCGCGACGGCGGCAGCCCCGCGCACGGAAGGCTTCTTGTCCGACTCGACCGCGGCGGCGAGCGCGCTCACACCGTCGCGGCTGCGCGACAGACCGAGCGCGTAGGCCGCCTCGCGCCGCACGAACTCGTCGCGGTCGCCGAGCAAAGGCAGGACGAGCCTTGCGGCTTCGCCGGAGTCGAGCGAGAGGACGGCGCGGGCCGCGGTCGCGCGGATGATAGCCGAAGGGTCGCCGAGCGCCGCGGCGGCGACCCTTGAACTTTCGGGACGCGCCATCGAGCCGAGACGCATCAACGCGTCGCGGCGCTCCTCCATATCGGCGGACGAGAGCCGCGCCTTCTGTTTCTGGATTTCGCGCTGGAGCGGCGTGAGTTCCGTCTGCGGCGGAGGCGGCGGAGTCAAGGGTCGCGCCGACGCGTGAGACGCGGCGAGCAGCGCGACTAAGGTCAGGAAAAAAAGAACGGTGAGGCCCCGCGCGAGGCGCGTGCGCGCGGCGAAAAGCATCTCCGATTTGTGCCGAGTGGTGCTCGCTCGTCTCATACGCGGGCAGGGTAGTTCAACGCGGCGCGACGCTCGGCGCGGCGACGCACAGACTCCCACTCGAAAGCCTGCCGCGCGCGCAAGTTCTCATTCGAGTCCGCGAGGAGCGACACCAGATCGTCCTCCCACGCGGACGGCATGACTGCGGCGCGGCGCATAGACTCCATGATGGAGATGTAGTCGAGAACTTCGTTGACTTCAGTGTCGCTCAGGTGTTCGAGCTTGTGCGCGAGGCGCTGGCGCTCCGTGATCCGCTTAGCCATCGGACAGCTCCCTTCGTGCGAAGCCGGACGGCCAGACGCGGTCAACTCGGCGGCGGAGCGGAGCGGACGCGGGCGTGTGTGCCGTCGGCGTTCGGCTGCGGCGCGGCTTGTGCGCGCGCCTTCGTGTCACTCACTTCGATTGTTCGAGTCTCCGGAATCAGCAAACTCTTTATCTTTAATCCGCGAAATTTACCGGCTCGCAAAAGTGGACGCGCAAAACTGCGTGCGTCTCCGACTGTCTAAGAGGGCGGCATAACCTGCCCGGCCCTGACGGTGTCCCTTCAGATGTTAGGTTGACGTTTCGAGAAGCCTTTGCCCGGCTTCCAGCGGCGAAATATACACGAGACGCGCAAGGCGGCGCAAGGCTCAGGTCGTGGCGTCGCACCAGTTGATGAAAGCGGCGCGCGCCGGGGCGGTGGCCTCAGTCTATCTTGGAAGCGACCGTGTGCATGGTGTCAACGATGAGCACGGCGATGGGCGGGTAGAAGAGAAGGTCGAGGCGAAAGTGCTGGCCGAAGAGGTAGGGCAGGTCGTTGAAGATTGTGACGTAGTGCGCGTGCGAGCCGACGAACAACCCGGCGGCGAGGCTGGCGGCGTAGCCCAGAATCAGGAACGTCGAAGCCTTGAAGCGAGTGAAAGGTTTGTCGGGGCCGGAGTCTTCGGCGTTGATGATCGAGTCGTGGATGGACTTAGGCTGGTAGGTGTAGTGATCGAAGCTGGCCTTCAGGCGCACGGCCAGATGCCACAGGCCGATGGCGAAAAGCGCAAGCATCACGGCCCGCCCGAAGAGGCTGAAGTTGTCCCAGAGCCTCGGCTTGAACGTGGCGACGAAGAAGGTCGAGAGGAACAACGTGACGGTCGTGAAGACCGCCTGTTGGAGGGCGTAGTTCTCGCGGCGATCTTCCTCAATTAATTGATTAACTCTGCGGTCGTAGACCGCCTGTATTGTCACGATGCGGCTGAAGCGTCGCGCGTGCGGGTTGTTCGAGCGTAAAACCGAGCCGCCAAAGTCGTTGCTGTAAATTCGCTTGAGTTGCGAGTCGTAGTAGGCGCGCTCCTGTGGGTCGCTCAGTGTTCGATAGGCCAAGGAAAGTTGGGCAAATTCACGTGCCGCCTTCTCCGTCCCGCCTCTTACGTCCGGGTGGCGCTCACGCGCAAGCTTCCGGTACGCCGACTTGATCTCCGCCGCCGACGCCGTCCGCTTAACCTCTAAAATGTTGTAGTAATCAACCACGGCGCTTTTCCGAACGACTCCGCGGCCAGCGTGCACGCATTGGAAGGAATGCTAAAGTGCCGACCGCCGACGGATGGGAGGCATCTCCGTCAGCGACACTATAGCATTATTTTAAGCATTCGTCCCGCCCGAAATTCCCGCCGGATGAGGGCAATTACGTGAATTACCCGGATGCGGGACGAATGCGTGTGAGCGATGAAGAGCCTGGGTGCGGCGCTTGTACCTCGGGCGGCCACCGAGGGGGGCGAGGACTTTGCTTTAGTAACCACACCCGTGCTGTAGCTTGCATTGCAACACACATGCCAATTTCATTGCAAGCGAAACTGGCAGATAATCTTAAAATCTTCCCGAACACTTCGCCCGGGCCGTCCACAATAAAAGACGCCGGTGTTCACATCGGTAAACACCGGCGTCCGCCGAAAGCTGTTTTCAGACCGGGTCTTTAAGACTACTTCGCACGTCCTCCGTCGCCGTTAACCGCAGTCCGTCTCGAAGCCCGTTCGATGAAGTTGAGCAGGGTTCGGACGGCGACGCCGGTCGGGCCTTTGGCGCGGAAGGGCTTCGCCTCGTCGCCCCACGCCGTTCCAGCGATGTCGAGGTGCGCCCACGAGAGGCCGTCGGCGAACTCCTTGATGAAGGCGGCAGCGGTAATCGTCCCGGCCTTGCGCCCGCCGACGTTCTTGATGTCGGCGATGTCCGACTTAATCTGCTTCGTGTATTCCTTGTCGAGCGGGAGCTGCCAGAACTTCTCGCCGACTTCCCTGCCCGACTCGATCACCTCGTCAATGAGTTCCTGATCCGTGCCGAGGATGCCGGTGTTCACGTCGCCGAGCGCGATGGAGACCGCGCCCGTGAGCGTCGCCATGTCTATGACGCGGGTCGCGCCGAGCTTCTTCGCATAGGCGATGGCGTCGGCGAGGATGAGCCGGCCTTCGGCGTCCGTGTTGATGACCTCGATGGTCTTGCCCGTCATGGCGCGCACCACGTCGCCGGGCTTGGTGGCCTTGCCCGAAGGCATGTTCTCCGTGGCGGGCACGACGCCGAGGATGGGGATCGGCGGTTTAAGCTGCGCGACGGCGCGCATCACTCCGAGCACGGTCGCGCCGCCCGTCATGTCGTACTTCATCAGCTCCATGTTCTCGCTCGGCTTGATGGAGATGCCGCCGGTGTCGAACGTTATTCCTTTGCCGACGAGGGCGAGATAATCCTCGCCGTCTTCGACCGAAGTCTTGCCGTCGGGCATGTATTTGAGGACCATCATCTTCGGCGGCTGATCCGAGCCGCGCGCGACCGAGAGGAATGCGCCCATGCCTTCCTGCTCGATGCGCGCCTGATCGAGGACATCAATCTCCAGCCCGAACTCGTTCGCCAACCCCTGCGCGCGCTCGGCCATGATGGTCGGCGTCATGTATGCGCCCGGCTCGTTGGCGAGGTCGCGCGTGAAGTTAGCCGACTCGCCGACTATCCGACCGCGCTCGGCCCCTCGCCGCAAAGCCTCGCCGTCAGCGCCTTCGACGAGGACGACCAGACGCTCGACGGCGCGCTCCTCCTTCTCGATGGTTCGGTACTTGTCCGGCTCGAAGAGGCCCATGACCGCGCCCTCAACCGCGGTGGCGGCGACGAGCGCAGCGTCAATGCCTTCGAGTCGGGGGACGAGTCCGACCGTCTTCACGGTGCGCGAGCGCAACGCGCGCACGGCGGCCCCCGCGAACTGCGACGCTTGCGCGGCGCGGTACTCTGCGCGCTCGCCGACGCCGACGAGCAGCAGGCGCTTCGCCTTCATCCCGCCGTCCGAGGGCGAGAAGTGCAGGTAGGCCGTCTCGCCCTCCTTGCCCTTCAGCTCCTCGGATTCGAGAACCGAGCGGACGAGTCCGCCCGTCGCCGCGTCGAGGTGTTTCAGGAATCCTTCGTCGGCGCGCTCGTCCTTGAAGACGGCGACGGCCAGGGCTTGCACATCCGCCTCGGCGAAGCGCCCGCTGTTCGTTTGAATATCCATAGTTCCTCTTTCTCTCCTCATTCAGTCTTTCGCGCGCTCTTTCAACTGGGCGCGCGTCTCGCGATCCAGCGTCCGGCGCATCTCGGTCTCGCGCTTGTCGTACAACTTTTTACCACGAGCCACGCCTAT
>DATARW010000067.1:0-46782 GCA_036263975.1 Pyrinomonadaceae bacterium | reverse complement strand
CGGTTTACGATTCACGGCTCTTGAGTCTCGATGCCGCCGTGAGCGACGGCCAGCATGATGCAGTCTTCGGTCGGGTCTGTGAGCGCGGTGGGTTCGTGCGCGGAGCCGGCCTCGTTGAGGACGTAGTCGCCCGCGCGGTACGTGCCGCGCGCGTCGCGGTAGCCGCCCTGAAGTATGAAGACCTCTTCGACTCCGTTGTGGCGGTGCGCGGGGTAAGAGCAGCCGGGTTCCATGCGTATGAGGACTGTCGCGTCGCCCGTCGCCGCGTCGCGCCGCAGGAAGTGCAGGTGGATGCCTTCGTGCCGCGTCGAACGCCAGGGGATTCGTGTCAGGTCGAGCATGAGAAGCTGTTAGCTGTTAGCTGTTAGCTTTTAGCCACTCGTGTTTCAACAGATTGTGAAATTTTCAAGCTCCGCCTAACGGGAAACTGGAAAGCTAACGGCTAACAGCTATCCGTTGTGGTCAATGATCTCCGTGATGACGGAGAAGGGGATTTTGATTAGCTCGCCGTCGGGGCGCTCGATCTTGACGCTCGGACGTGTGAGCGCCTGCGTCTGCTTGAGGCTGCGGACGACGCCGCGCACGCGCGTGCCTGTTTCGGTCACGATCTCGACGTTGTCCTTGCCGTAGAGCGGCTGTAGCGCCGCGAGGGCCTTGGTCACTTCCATTTACATTCTCCGTCACTGACAGCTTTCCGGTTTTCCGACTCGCCTTGTCCGAACGGTTTGCGAGGGCCAGCCACACCGGGGCAGCGAAAACTGCTCGCGTGCCTTTCAGCACGCGCCGTGCCGTCAGCCGGAGCCGCTTGCGTGGGAGGCGGCGCGAGGGCCAAAATGTCGTGCCGTCGCCGGAATAAACGCGTGCGGCAAGTCTAAGCCCCGCGCGGGCCATATGCAACCGCGGCACTCCAGAAGACGTATATTCCTAGCACACGTCGCCGACTGAAGCCGCGAGCGCGGGCGTCCGCGGCCAAAGTTTCTAAAAGTCATGCAGAACGAAAACAGAGAGGCTGAGATGAGAGCGGAAAATGTGGACACTGTCAACTGCCCGAACTGCGCCGCGACGCTGATCGCGGGCCTGCGCTTCTGTCGCATGTGCGGCTATCGTCTGGGCGAGGGCGTCGAAGAGTACGTCGCGACGCAGCGCCTCGATTCCGCCGCGCCGCTCCTGGCCGCGCCGTCGCAGGCCACAGACCCTTTCGCCGCGCGCCAGACGTGGGGCGCGCAGTCGCTCCAGCCGCTCGGCACCACTTCGCTCAGGCAACAACAGCGCGACGCCTCTCCGTCGTGGTCTCGGACGAGCGCCTGCAACCCCAAGCGCGCAGGCTGGCTGACGTGGATGATCTTGCTGATCGTGCTGCTGACGGCGAGCGGCGTCATCACCAAGTCGGTGCGCAACCGCATCGCGGGCGGAGACAAGCGTAATGATACCGGCGTGCCGGCAACGTCCCTCGCAGACGAGGCCGACGCCTACGACACGGCTGACGGCGGCGGCGCTTTCATCCGCGGACTCGCCGGGCCGGACACTTCGCTCGAACGCGCGGGGCTGGTCGGCGGCGACATCATCAAGAGCTTCGACGGCCAAACAGTCGGCGACGGCGACGCGATGAGAAGGCTCATCGCCGCCACGCCGCCGGGCAAGCCAGTCCCCGTAGTCTATGTCCACGACGACGAGACGAAGAGTACAGTCTTGACGACCACGGGCAGGGAAGGCTTCCGCGGCATGGACTCGCTCAGGCAGCGAGCGGGCGGCAGGGGAGTCCTCGACGTGGACTTCGGCGACGGCGACCGCGTGCGCGTGCCGAACTCGAACATCTACGGCGTGGAGCTGACCGGCGTCGAGCGCAACGGCCCCGCAGACCTCGCGGGTTTGAAGAAGGGCGACATCGTCGTGGAGTTCGACGGCAAGCCGATACGGACGGCGGGCGACCTGCGCTACCGCGCCGGCGCAGCCACGCCGGGCAGCAACGTCAACGTCGTCGTGGTGCGCGACGGGCAGCAGGCCACGATCCCCGTGAAGATGGGGAGACAGAGATAAGGGATTGCTCACTCGCGCCGCGCCTCGTCTCGCGGCGCGGCGTACTCGCACAGCCGCGACTCCATCTCGCGGCGCACCTCTTCACGGTCTTCTTCTTCCTCGTCCGGCTCGAACAGCTCGAACAGCGCGTAAGGCGGCTCGCCCACCAGACGCAGCTCCCAAGCCTCGCGCCCGCCCTGCGCCGCGCGCGCGAACCACAACGCGTCAACTTCCGACTCGACGAACGCAAAGCCCTCGAACGTCGCCGCCGCGCCGGACTCCTCGCGGACTTCAACGTTCGACTCGACCGACGATACGCCGCCGCCGCCTGTTGCTCGCCGCAATTCTTCCAGAGTCTCGGAGCGCGCGAGCACGCGCGCGAGACGCCAGCCGTGCCTGCGGTACATCGCGAGAACTTCCTCGAACTTTTTCAAGCCGCTCATCGCCCATAGAATACAGCAAGCCGACGCCCCGGAGTCAGCGGCGCTCGGCCATCAGCATCCGGGCAATGGTACAAAGTTGCTTCACGCTCAAGAACGAATAGACATTGCTTCGGCATTTGACCGCACGCACGCCGGAGGTAAAAATGGATGGCCTCGCCGGGCGTGCATCTCGGACGCACCCGGCCTCGCACATTCATGTGAACGTGAGCGAAAAAACAAAAGACGGACGCGGCCACACGACATTTCTCGATGCGCTCGAACGCGCGCTCGCGCGGCGCGGCGTGGGCCGCGATGAGTTCTGCGATGCCGAGGACGCGGCGGCGCGGCGCATGCTCGAAGAGTACGGCGCGATGTTCGTCGCCGAGGGCGTGCTTGTGCCGCCGGTCTGCCTCTTCGAGAGCGCCGGAGAGGTGGAACGCTTCCAGCGCGAAGCCGGGTGGCGCGCGGAAGATTTGGGCGGCGCGACCGTCGAGTTGCAGCCCGCGGCGATGGATGCGCTCGTCGGCGCGCGCCAAGAGGCGCGGGCCGTGGGGCTGGACATCACCCCGCGCAGCGGGAGCGAGGCCGGGCGGCGCAGCTTTGCAGACTCGCTGCGGCTCTGGCGCTCGCGCTGCGACCCCGCGCTTGAACACTGGTGTGCTCAAGGTCGTTTGACGGAGGACGAAGCCGAGCGCGTGCGCGGACTCGCGCTGCGCGAGCAAGTGTCGGCGGTGCTCGAACTCGAACGCGGCGGACTCTTCTTCAGCAAAGATTTCTCGAAGAGCGTCCTCCGCTCCGTCGCCGCGCCCGGCGCTTCGCAGCACCTGGCGATGCTCGCCTTCGACGCCTCGGAGTTCGCCGACGCGCGTGTCCGCTCGTTGCTCGCGCGCCGCGGCTGGTTCCAGACGGTTCTGAGCGACCTCCCGCACTTCACCTACCTCGGCCTCGAAGAGTGCGACCTGCCTGCGCGCGGCCTGTGCCGCGTCGAGTCGGGCGGGCAGGCGTTCTGGATACCTGACGTGGGTGAATGGTAAATGGTAAATAGTCTTTGAGCGTCACCGAGCTTGGCGGTTGTTGTTTAACTTGAGCGCCGCTCAACCACCATTCACCATTCACCATTCACGGCGCTTTACTTTTCCCCTCGTTTGTGAGAAAGACTTGTGACCGCTCGCCGGACTTTTGAAGCCGCCGAAGCGTACTTCCGGCTTGACCCGAAATTTTTTACCTTGACAGTCGAACCCTGAGCAGACGCCGCGCGCGCGTGCGGCGACGGCCCGAAGGTCGAGGTGTAATAAGGAGAGAAAGATGATCGCATGCCCTTCCTGTGGAGCCGATAACGTCGAAGGCACCCGCTTCTGTGTGAAGTGCGGCACGACACTCCCGACCGCCCCCGCCCCCGAATCGTGGCGACAGAGCGGAGACCTGGGCCAGCAGCAGCAGACGCAACAGCCCGGCTACCAGTCGGGCGGCTACGCGCCCCCGCAACAGCCGCCCTCGGCTTACCCGACGTACAACCCGCCGCAGAACGTCTATCAGCCGCAGCCCGCGGGCGGGCAGCAGCCGATGCACCCTGCCGTTCCCGCAGTTGTCAGCCTGTTCCTGCCGGGCATTGGCCTTCTGTTCGTGCCGAACAAGGCCGGGCTAGGGATAGGCATCTTTGCCGGATGGGTGCTCCTGTGGGGCATAACCTTCCTCCTGACTTTTATCGTCGTCGGCGTTTGTATGATTCCTATAATGATGCTCATAAACGTCGCCGCAGCGATCCACAGTTGGGACGAAGCGGCGAAGGCTTCGGGCGGTCAGTTCCAGCCGATACTTTTCAAGTGAAGGCAGGGAAGATACACGAGGCGCTGCAAAGTCTGAAGTAGGTGTTAATGTTCTACCGCGTCTTAATGTGGCTTGGGAGTTGGTGGTGTCACCAACTCCCGGCGCGCTCGCCGCACCTGTTCGGCGTGCAGTTCCCGCTGTGCTGGCGCTGCACCGGCATCCTCTTCGGCGCGCTCGCGCTCTTCTGCTGGCTGCTGGCGAAGAAGAGAGTCCCGCCGCTCGTGCCCTGCCTCCTGCTCTCGCTCCTCGTCCCCGCAGACGTTCTGCACGCCGTCCTGACGCACGGCGACGGCAACAACGCGCGTCGCTTAGTGACCGGCCTGCTGTGGGGCTTCTGCGCCACGGGCGCGACGCTGCAACTGCTCAAACTCCTCGCCGACGCGTCTCGCGCCGACGCGTCCGCGCCTCACGTCCGCGCCGGGCTGAGGCGACGCAGGGTCTATTCGTTCTTGAAGTTTAATCAGGTAAGACCAGCCACAGAGGGCAGGAGATTTCACAGAGAAATTTAAAATCAAGCTCTAGGCGGGTTCTTTGAAGTGTGAGCGGAACTCGTTGAAGTCGGCGCCCAGGGCGTGAAACCCCGACTTGGTTTCGTGGACGACCGATTCTATCCTGTCCAGGCGGATTTCCAATGCGTCCAGGCGAGTTTCGATCTTATTCAGCCGCGCATTGATGGCCGCGAACCCCTCGCGCATTTCCAGCAGTACGGTTTCAATCGTCGGGCGCGTGTCGTACTTCTCGCCGATGTCCTTTGTGGGGTCTTCGCTCATCGGTAATGATGTTACGCCCGGAAAAGCGAAAAGGGCAAGGTCGAAACCTCGCCCTTCATCCCTGCCGCGCCACGCCTCCGACTCGCCTTAACTCGCCTGACCGGCGGCGGAAAAACCTTGCGCGTTTCGGCAAAAGTGCTAAACTCTCGGCTGTCCGGTCACTTCGGAGAGCCGGGCTAAAAGCGGGTCTCCCCAAATCACAGACAAGCGAAGTCAAGGTTTCACCGAATCCCGTTCGGACACGCCTCTTCATCTCTGCTGCCCCGCATAGAATGAGAACGAGCGCGCCTCCGCAGCGGCCTTCTTTCCCGAACGAGAGGGTCACAAGGATGGACATCCCCCAAATCATCGCCGGGCGATTTCGCGTCGAGCGCGAAATCGGCAGGGGCGGCATGGGCACGGTCTACCGCGCCTCGCACCTCGGACTGGAACGCCCCGTCGCCGTCAAAATCTTAAAGCAGGAGTTCGCAGCCCACCCGGAAGTCGCCGAGCGCTTCATGCGCGAGGCGCGCACGATGTCGCGCCTGCGGCATGCGCGCGCCGCTATGATCTTCGACGCCGGTCATCTCGCCGACGGGCGGCCCTTCATCGTCATGGAGTACGTCGAAGGCTCGACGCTGGCCGAGACGCTGGCGCGCGAGGGCACGTTCGCGCCCGAAAGGGCCGTGCGCGCCGCCACGGAAATCTGCGATGTGCTCGCGGAAGCACACGCGCTCGGAATCGTCCACCGCGACCTGAAGCCATCGAACATCATCATCAACGGGCGCGGCGTCTGCGTGCTCGACTTCGGCATCGCGAAGGTCTTGCAGAACTCGACCGAGGTGACGCGCACGCACCCGACGACCGAGTCGGGCCTCGTCATCGGCACGCCGCGCTACATGTCGCCCGAACAGTGCCTCGGCCAGAAGGTCGGCGCGGCCTCAGACCTCTACAGCGTCGGCGTGCTGCTCTACGAAATGCTCGCGGGACGCCCCCCCTTCGTGGACGTGCTTTCGTCCGCGGTGCTCGTCAAGCAGGCGACCGTGCCGCCGCCGCCGCTCCTATCCTTGCGGCCCGACGTGCCGCGCTCGCTCGCCCTCGCCGTCCACGCGCTGCTCGCCAAAAACCCCGCGCACAGGCCCGCCAGCGCCGCGGAAGCGCGCCGCACGCTTGAGCGCAGCGTCGAGCCGGAACGCCGTGCCGAAGCCTTCGACGGCGAGAGCGAGCCTTTCGCCTCGACCGTCGCCGCCCTGAACGCCGGGCGCTTCGCCTTCACGCGCGTTGCGACGCTCTTCGCCATCCTCGCGATGGTCTGCGCGGCGCTGGTCGGGTGGTCTGCGAGCGCGGGGCAGGAATCAGCGCGCGCGGGCGCGCTCAAAGAGGCGACGCGCGACCCCGCCGCGCTCTCGTCCGCGCTCGTGCCGCGGACGCAGCACACGCGGAGACGACCGCATCAATAACCCGCGCCGCCCAAGCCGCACCCGCCCGCGGCTGAACCGCAGATTAAAAGTCGCGCCGCCCGCAGTTCAAAACGGACGGCGCGACTTTTTTAAGCCGCGGGACTGACCTTCGACCTCTGACCCGTGACCTTCGACCTCTATTCTTTTTCAGTGCCGGAAAATCTTCTTGATGGTCGGGCCGAACTCTCGGAAGACGATGTTGGTGAGCATGTCTGTGACGAGCATGCTGTTGAAGCGTCGGATGGTGGCCCCCGTGCCGATGCGTGTGAATCCGGGCGTGTTGCGCTCCCAGACGTTCGAGAGGGCGCTGGCGGTCATCTCGCCCGCGAGGAGCGAGTAGTTCGGCTCAAGACGCCCGCCGTCGCCGCGCGTGACGAACACGCGACTGGCGGCATGGAGCGCGCGGCGCACGGGGCTTTTCTGCCGCGCGCGCTCGTAGCGCGGGTCTTGACGCAGGAGCGCCGGGTAGAAGCCTTCGACTAAGAGCGTGCTCGCGCTGCTCGTCGCGAAGTCGCGCGCGGCGCGCGAACCCCAGTCGGCCAGATTGTCGCCCGTAGTCTTGTTCGGCGGCCTGCGCTCGCGCCATTGTGTGACGCCGGCAGTGAAGCCGCTCAAAAGGTACGGCGTCGGCTTCAGGAATGCCGAGTGGAACGAGCGCCCGATCTTCTGCCCGGCGGTCAGTGGCGCGGGCCGCGTCGCCTGCGTCTGGCCGGAGGCGGCATTCGGAGTCTGTGTCTGGTCGGCTGGTGCTTGCGCGTTTGCCGACGCGACGGCGAACAGGAACAGCACCGGCGCGAACAGCGCGTGCGGCAGTCGTACCTTGAGCATCTTCGTCCCCCTCCGGATCGTTCGTGGTGTGGTTGGCTCCGGGCCGGCATTGTAGCTTAGTCGCGCCGCAGACGGCACGCCGCGGCCTCGCCCCGATTGCCCTGAAAGAGGGATGAGGAATAAAATCCACGCGCGGAGAAACAGTCGGCCTGCCCACAGCGAAAGCCGCGGTCGGATGCGTCTTCAAATCTCCAGGCCCGTCTTCTACGAAGTCTCTTCTCAAAGGGAGTCTCGCCGTGTACTTCAAACAGTTCTACCTCGGATGTCTCGCGCACGCCTCTTACCTCGTCGGCTCGGACGGCGAGGCCGCGGTCGTTGACCCGCAGCGCGACGTTGAGCAGTACATCGCGGAGGCGAGGGCCGAAGGGCTGAAGCTCAAGTACGTGATTGAAACTCACCTGCACGCCGACTTCGTGAGCGGCCACCGCGAACTCGCGGCGCGCACGGGCGCGGAAATCGTCTTCGGCGCGAAGGCCGGTGCGCGCTTCCCACATCTCGCCGTCCGCGACGGCGACGAGCTGAAGGTCGGTCGGGTCGTGCTCCGAATCTTCGAGACGCCGGGCCACACGCCCGAAAGCATCTCGGTCGTCGTCGTTGATACGGAAGTCTCAAGCGAGCCGCAGAAGGTCTTGACGGGCGACACGATGTTCGTCGGCGACGTTGGAAGGCCAGACCTCGCGGGCGGGCGCGGCTACACGCCGGAGGCGATGGCCGCGCAGATGTACGAGAGCCTGCACGGAAAACTTCTGAGGCTCGACGACCGCGTGGAGGTGTGGCCCGCGCACGGCGCGGGGAGCATGTGCGGGCGCAACATCTCGAAGGAGACGCACTCGACCATCGGAGAGCAGCGCCGCTTCAACTACGCGCTCGCGCCGATGCCGAAGGACGAGTTCATACGCCTGTTGACCGCCGACTTGCCGGAAGCGCCCGCATACTTCCCCGCGGACGCAGAGATCAACCGCGAGGGCGCGTCGCCGCTCACGGAACTGCCGCGCCCGTCGGCGCTTCTGGCGCAGCAGGTCGCCGCGTATGCGAACCTCGGCTACGTCGTCTTGGACGTGCGCGGGCCGGAAGATTTCGGCGCGGGCCACTTGCCCGGCGCTTTGAACGTCGGGCTTTCGGGTCAGTTCGCTTCGTGGGCGGGCGCGCTCGTGCCGCTCGGCTCGCCCGTCATCCTCGTGGCCGCGAGCGAAGAGCAGGTGGACGAGGCCGTCACGCGTCTGGCGCGCGTCGGGCACGAGTCGGTGCGCGGCTACCTGCGCGGCGGCGTCGAGGCGTGGCGCGACGCGGGGTTCGACGTTGCGTGCGTGCCGCAAATCTCCGTCGCCGACCTGCGCCGCATGCTCGCAGAGCAGCAAGACCTGCAAGTGCTCGACGTGCGACGCCCCGCCGAGTACGCCGCCGGTCATGCGCCGCGAGCCGCGAGCGCGCCGCTCGGCCCGCACCTCCTGGAAGAGGCCGCGCACCTCGAACGCGCGCGCCCGCTCGCGGTCATCTGCGCGGGCGGGTATCGTTCGAGCGCGGCGACGAGCCTGCTCCAGCCGCTCGGCTTCCGGCACATCTACAACGTCGCGGGCGGTACGGGCGCGTGGGTCGCCGCGGGCTACCCCGTCGAGAAGCCGAGCGCCGACATCTGAAGTCAACGCCAAACGGGCGCGGCGTCAACTGTCTGGACACGAGTCGTCAAAAAAAATCCATGTCACTCAAACTCATCCGCCGCCTCGCCGTCTTCGTCGGCCTCTTCTGCATCGTCGGCGAGACCGTGCGGCGCTGGCACACCTGGACGGAATGGCCGCCCGATTTTTTCGACGACTACCTCATCGGCCTCTTTCTCTTCTACGGCGCGTGGCGCAGCGCGCGCGACGAGCGGCGCGGGCACCATCACCTCGCCGCCGCGTGGGGCTTCGCCTGCGGCATGGGCTACGCGAGCTTCTTCGGCCACCTGCGACAGGCCGTCTTCAACGCGAGCGCCCCAGACCCCGCGCCCATCCCGCACGTCTGGCTGACGGCGCTCATCGGCGCGGGCTGGCTGCTCTGCCTCTTCGCTCTGTTCTCAACCCTGCGTAAGTTGCCGGAGCGCGCCTGAAAGCCGCGCCCGTCATTGACCGTCATTTGAGTTTCCGCCGCCGCCTCACTTTTGCCTTTCGCCTTTTAACTTTTGCCTTCTCATTTGACGCCCTCCGACGGTTGCGTTTAGCATCTCACTCGTCCCCCTTCCAAAGCTTCGCTGCGTGCGCCGTAAGGAGTGCTCGCCATCGAGTGGGTTCGTGAAGCCATCCACAGCAAGTGGTTCGAGCTGCTGCTGATCGTCTTCGTCGCCACGATTCACGGCTACGGGGCGGCGTGGCTCGCCGTGCGGATGCTCTTCCGCCCGCACCGGCCCGTCAAATTCTTAGGCATCACCGTCTGGCCGCAGGGCATGATTCCGCGTCACCGCGAGCGCCTCGCGCAGACCATCGGCAACGCCGTCGGCAACGAGTTGGTTTCGCAGGAGACGGTCGTGCACGCGCTCTTCGAGACGGGCTTTTTTCGACGCAAGGTCGAGGGCTTCGTCGGCTCTTACACCGACGAGCTGCTCAACAAAAACTACGCAACCTTTCTCGACGCCATCCCCCGCCAGGTGCGCGCGCCCGTGCTCGACGCGCTGTCGGCGCTGCAACTGCGAATCGCCGAGCACATCGCCTCCGTCCTGAAGAGCGAGGAGACGGCGGAAGCGGTCAACCACTTCATAGACCGGCGCGTTGACGAGGTTCTGTCGCAGCGGCTCGGCGAGGTCGTCAGCCCCGAAACCTTCGAGCAGGTCTTGGGCTTCGTCGAGAACCGCTTCCGCGGCGTCGTCACCGAGCGCGGCTTCGAGTCGAAGGTGAGAGAGTTCGTCTCCGGGCGCGTGGACGAGCTGGCCCGGAGCCGCGCCACCCTCGCCGAGATGTTCACGCCCGACACCGTGGCCGTCATCAAGGAGCGCATTGACAGCCAGGTGCCGCCCATCGTCCAGCACCTCACCGAGATCGCCACCAACAAGGGCACGCGCAAACAGATCGGCGCGCTCATCAAGCGCGAGGTTGACGACTATTACCAGCAGCTCTCCTTCTTCAAAAAAATCTTCATCTCGCGCGAGCGCGTTCACCACGAAGTTGACGACCTCGTCAACAAGACTCTGCCGAAGCGCGTCGGGGAATACCTTTCGGGCGAGGCGTTCGAGCATCAGGCCGAAGAGTTCCTCAACTCGACGATTGACGGCGTGCTCGCGCGCCCCGTCAACGAGCTTGTCGGCCAGATCGCGCCCGACCGGCTGGGCCTCGTGAAAGACCAGATAGCCGAGCGCATCCTCGCCGTCGCACGCAGCACGGAGCTTTCCGTATCCGTTTCGGCCTACGCCACGGACGCGCTCCAACGTCTCAGGCCGCACTCCCTGCGCGCGCTCCTCGAACACGCGCGGCCCGACTCGGCGGAGCAGTTGAAGGGCTTCCTCTCGCGGGGCCTGATGAACGTCCTCTCGCGCGACGAGACGGCGCGCACGATCAACTCGATTCTGACCGCGCAGGTCGAAAAACTTCTGGTCGCGCCCATCGGACGGGTCGGCGACCTCGTGCCCGAAGAGAAGGTCAGGCGCGCGAGCGAGGCGCTCACCGAGCGCATCACAGCGGCGGCGCGCGAGCGCCTGCCCGGCGCAATCGCCGAGTTCGACATCGGCGGCATCGTGCGCGAGAAGGTTTCGGGCTATCCCATCAAGAAGCTCGAAGACCTCGTGCTCTCGGTCGCCAAGCACCACCTCCGCACCATCGAGTTGTTCGGCCTCGGCATCGGCTTCTTCATCGGCATCGTTCAGGCCGCGCTCCTCTACTTCCGCGTCATCGGCTTCTGATCCCGACTTGCGCGCAAACGCCCTTTCGTTGGATAACAGTACCGACCCTTTTCCATCCCCCGTTAGAGAACCCCGGTCGCCGCGCGCCTGCTCTCCCTTCCGCGGCGCGGGCCGAAAGTTAGTCAAGGAGGGAGAAAAGCATTCATGTTTGCAAGTCGTATTCTTAAAGCGTCGGCGCTCACGCTCCTGCTGCTCGCGCCGGGCGCAACGCGCGGAGTGTTCAGTCGGCAACAGCAACGGCAACAAACTTTCATCCGCTACGACCGCTTCGAATCGGAGCGCGAGGACAGACGGACGGGCGGGCGCATCGAGCGCGCGGAGTTCGAGCCGGGGCAGCCCGACATCAAGCTGACCTTGAACGTGCCTTCGTTTCGTCTGACGCTGTGGCAGAACGGCAAGGAGGTGAAGTCGTACATGGTCGGCGTCGGGATGAAGGAGTACCCGATCTACATCGGCGAGCGCGAAGCGCGAGAGATCATCTGGAACCCGCCGTGGATTCCGCCCGCGTCCGACTGGGTGGGCACGCACAAAGGCGTGCGCCCCGGCGAAGTCATCAAGGCGGGCGACCCGCGCAACCCGCTCGGCAAGCTGAAAATCCCGCTCGGCGACGCGTACCTGATTCATCAGGCGACGGGGCCGAGCAACCTCGGCAACCTCGTCTCGCACGGCTGCGTCAGGATGCTGCGCGCAGACCTCTTCGACCTCGCCGAGAAGATCGTCGCGGCCCGCAGTCTCCCCGTCTCGCGACAGCGCATCGAGCAGGCGAAGCGCTCGACGCGCACGCTCTCCGTCGCGCTCGACACACCGCTTCGCTTCGACATCAACTACGACACGCTCGTCGTCGAGGGCCGAGTGCTCTACATCTACCCGGACGTGTATGACCGCCACACGAACACCGTCGCAGCCTTGCGCTACGAGCTGAAGACGAGCGGCGTGGACGACTCGGCGGTTGACGACGAGACCTTGCAGAAGTTGCTTGACAGCGTCACGCGCCGGACGAAGTTCGTCGTCCCCGCGAGCAGCATCGAGCACGGAAGCGCGCTCGCCGACGGCCACGCCGAGCCGCTCGTCGGGCAGCCGAAGCAGGCGCGGCCCGCCACCGGGAAGCGCGCGACGATTAGAAAGCGCGCGACGAGTAGGAAGCGCGCGACGAGTACGGAGAGGTAGTTAAGGTGGATTGGTCGGCGGCTTTCGTTTCAGCCTTCGGTTGAGCGCGAAGCAAAACGGTTCAACCACAGAGGCAGACAGGGCATTGAGACGGCATAGAAGAATTTAAATCTCTGTGCCGTCTCAATGCCCTGTCTGCCTCTGTAGTTAATACCCTTGCCGGACTCATCCGGCCCAGGTCAGACGAGGTCTCTGAGTTGGAGGACGACCTCGCGCGTCCGCGCGCCGTCCTCGACGGTCAGGCGCACGCTCCTGCGCCGCGCGTCCTTCAATTCGGAGCGTGCTTCGATGAGCGGCAAGCTCTCGACGCTCCTGCCGTCAACGCGGAGGATGCGGTCGCCTGCCTTGAGGCCCGCCTCGGCGGCGGGGCCGCGCGCGACCACGTCGAAGACCTCGAACGCGCGCCCATCGGCGCTGCCGCTCAACCACAGGCCCGCCCGGTCGTAAGTGTCGCGCCGCCCGTAAGTGGAGTTCTTCTCCAGGTAGAGGCGGCGGCGCGTGTAGTCGAAGGTCACTGTGAACTGCTTGAGAATCGCGCCGCCGATGTTGCCCGCCGTGTCGCTGGCCGCGAACGCCCCGGCCTTCTGCAAAGAGAGGCGCGTGACCGGCCCGCTGATCTCGAAGCCGCCGAACTTCAACGCGCCGACGCGCACGACCTGCGCGCGGATGGGGCCGCCGATGCCCCATCCCGTCACGGCCTCGACCCGCGGCGCATACTTCTCGCGCAGTTTGTGTTCCTCGACGAACGGACTCTTGAGCGTGAAGGCCGAGCGGTCGCCCGTGTCCAGCCCGAAGCGCGCCGCGACGGCGTCCACCTCGCCGCGCACGATGGGGATGACCCCTTCCATCTCGAAGGGCACGACCGCGCCGCCGCCGCCGTAAGAAAATTTCGAGGGCTGCGTGAAGGTCAGAAGCCTCTGCGCGTAGTCCACCCGCACGACCGCCTGTCTGAAGAGCGGCAGGCCGATGATGCCGTCGAACATCTGCGAGCCGAAGACGTGTCGCATGTCCGAGAAGTCGAAGACGCTGTAGTCCTGATCTGTGAGGACGAGGTCGCCGACGCGCGTCTCCCTGACGCTCGTCTCCCACGCCTTCATCACGCTCTCGCCCGCGCCTCGGCCCTCGACTTCCGCGCCGCGCTTCGCGCCGATCTTTCGCGCCGTCTCGACCGATAGAGCGGAGCCGCCGCCCGTGTCGAGGATGAACTTGAAAGGCCCACGCCCTTCGAGCCGCACGTCCACGAAGATGCGGTTGTCAACCATCTCGAAGGGCATGGTGAACGAGTCTTTGCCGTCGAGAAACGAAAGGTTCGACGGCGCATGGGGCGCTGAGTGCTGCGCGCGGGCCGCGCCGTCGAGCGCCGCTTGCAGCAGGAGACAGAGGCAGAGGGCGCGGACGATCATCCTCATCGAAGAGATTCCTTCCTCAGATTAAACCGGAGAAGTTGCTTCCGGCGTCCGACACCGGCCACGCCGAAGTTCCGTTGCCGTTGTCGGCGACCGCGTCAGCCGATTTGCACCGACAGCATCGAGATCGAGCCGCCGTCCACGCCCTCGACGGGGAAGGAGACGCGCTCGCCCTCCCTCCGGAGAGCGACGACGTAGACGAGCGGCAGATAGTGGTCGGGCGTGGGAGCGCAGAGCAGCGCGTCGCGGCCCAGCGTCTCGTATGCGACGAGCGGGGCGTCGTTGCCCGCGAGCAGCAACTCGCGCGCGCGCTCCTCGAACCGCACGGCCCAGTCGAACGGCTCGACCTTGTGACGACCCCACGCGTATGCGTGCAGGTTGTGCACGAGGTTGCCGCTCCCCACGAAGAGGACGCCTTCGTCGCGCAGGCCGCCGAGGCGTTTCGCCAACTCATAGTGGAAGGCAGCGGGCTGCGTCTCGTCTATGCTGAGCTGCACGACGGGCACGTCGGCGTCGGGGAAGACGTGGCAGAGGACAGACCACGCGCCGTGGTCGAGGCCCCAGCGGTAGTCGAGACCGACGGGCGTCGGCGCGAGCAACTCGCGGACGCGGCTCGCAAGCTCCGTGTCGCCGGGCGCAGGGTACTGGAATTCGTAAAGCTCACGCGGGAAGCCGCCGAAGTCGTGGATGATGCGCGGCTCGGCGCTGGCCGTGACCGCCGTGCCCGGCACATACCAGTGCGCGGACACGCAGAGCACGGCACGCGGGCGCGGGAGGTCGCGCCCGATGGCGGCCCACCCCTCGGTGTAGACGTTGCGCGCCAGCGCGTTCATGGGGTTGCCGTGCCCGAAGAAGATTGCGGGCATGCGATTCGACATACGAAACACTCCTCGCGCCGAATGTTCTCCGTCTTTATCCTTCCGCGAGCGCAAAGAGAAAGGCGGTTAACCACCAGCACGCAGGTCACCGAGGTAGGACAGAGGGCGCTGGGGTAGCACAGAGGGTTGAAAATCTCAAATTTGATATTTGAGATTTTCAACCCTCGAAGCCTCTGTGCCGTCTCCGTGTTCTCTGTGCCTGTGGTGGTCAACTGCCGCAAACTCAAGCGGCCCGCGTCACTCGGAATCCAGTCTCTTGCCGACGTTTTCGGCGAGCGCCTTCGCTTCGGGGAAGAGTTCGAGGGCGCGCGTGAGCTGTGGGTCGCTCTCCAGAAGGAAGCGCGTGGCGGCGTCGCCGCCGTAGGCCGCGTTGACGATGTCGTCGCGGATTCGCAGCTTCACGTAGTCGAGGTCGCGCTCGATCTGCGCGGGCTTCAGTCCGCTCTCCGCGTCGCGTTTGGCGAAGTCGCGGAAGGCTTCGACGACCTTGTCCGTGACGGGCAGGTCTGCGGGGCGCGGGACGCGTCCGAACTGCGGCTCGGCGTTGACGCGGTAATTTTCGAGACCGGCAATCTGCCCGCCGACGAGCTGGCGCGTGAAGTAAAAAGCCTCCTCGAAGATGCGCGCGCGCACGGGCGTTGCGACATCGAGCGGCTTGACCATGTAGTCGGGCGTGATGCCGCCGCCGCCGTAGAAGACGCGCCCGCCCGCGGTCGTGACGGGCGGCCCTGAAGGAGTCGCGGCGGGCGTCGGCTGCGGCGTCGGCTGAGTTAGCGGCGCGTTCGGGGCCACGGGGCTGGTCGGGTTCGGGGGCGACTGCGGCGTCGGCGCGGCGTTGGCATTCTCGTGATTGTAGTAGTCGTAGAGCGAGCCGCTCGCGTAGGAGCGTTGAATCAGGCGACCGTAGGGCGTGTAGTAGTGCGCCGTCGTCAGTGTGAGTCCCGCGCCGAAGGGGAGGTTGAAGACACGCTGGACGAGTCCCTTGCCGAACGTGGTCTCGCCGACGATGAGGCCGCGCGCGTGATCCTGAATCGCCCCGGCGACGATCTCGGAGGCCGAGGCCGAGTTGCCGTTCGTCAGCACGACGAGCGGGTAGTCAACCGGGTCGTAGAGCGTATTCTTATAGACGTAGTTGCCCTCGGCGTCGCGGCTGCGGACGGAGACGATGGGTTTGCCGCGCCCGATGAAGCGGCTCGCCACCATGATCGCCTGCGGCAGAAGACCGCCGGGGTTGTTGCGGATGTCGAGGACGAGTTGCTGCATGCCCTGCTTGCTCAAGTCGTCGAGCGCCGCCGCCAGTTCGTCCGAGGTCGTCTGCGTGAAGCCGCCGGTCAGGCCGACGTAGCCGACGCCGGGGCGAATCATGAAGGCGTTGCGAATCGAAGGCTGCGGCACGCTCCCGCGCTTGATGGTGAAGAAGAGCGGAGCCTGACTTCCGGCGCGCTCGACCTTGATCGTGACCGGCTCGCCTTCGGGGCCGCGCACCGCCTGCGAGACGGCCTGCGTCGTCCATTCGCGCGCGTCCTTGCCGTCAACTTCGACGATGCGGTCGCCGAACCGAAGGCCCGCTTGCGCGGCGGGCGTGCCCTCAATCGGCGTCTGCACGTAGACGCCGTCGCGGTGGCGGAGAATCGAGACGCCGATGCCGCTGAAGCGCGACTCCTGATCCTGCATGAGCCGCCGGTACTCTTCGGGGTTGAAGTAGTTCGAGTGCGGGTCGAGCGTCCAGAGCATGCCCTGGATGGCGGCCTCGTTCGCCTTCCCGTAGTCAACCGGCTCGACGTAGTTGTCCGAGATGACCGAGAGCGCCTCGGTGTAGGCCGACTCGACGCGCTGCGTGCCGGTGTCGGTCTGGCTGAAGGCGCGGCTCCCCCAGATGCCGCCGACCAGCGTGGCGGCGATGACTACTGTTGCGGCGACGATGCGCCCGAACGTCCTTTTGCTCATGTGCTGCTCCCGAACCTTGCTTGAACCTGCGGTCGTTCTCTGGGGGTAAGCTAAGTTTACCACTGCGGGCGCATGGCGCGCAGCCCGCGCCGGGCGTCGCCGCGCGCGGCTGTGCTATATTCGATGACAGGCCGTTAGGCCACAAGCGTTCACCCAAGAGCAAGCCTTGTGTCTAACCTGCGTCCGAAATTTCCCGAAGGTTTTAGAGAATTGATGTCTTCATCCCTCTCCATCGTCATCCCCGCTTACAACGAGTCGGCGCGCATCGGCAAGACTTTGCGCGAGGTTCTGGCATATCTCGACGCGCAGCCCGGCGGCGGCGAAGTCATCGTCGTTGACGACGGCTCGCGCGACGAGACGAGCCGCGTGGCCGAACAGGTCTTCGCCGTGCACGAGCGGGGCCGCGCCGAGGGCCGCGTCATACGCGTCGAGTCGAACCGCGGCAAAGGTAACGCCGTCCGCACGGGCCTGCTCGCGGCGCGCGCTCGCGTGGCCGCCTTCTTCGACGCAGACCTCTCGATGCCGATCACGGAGACGCCCAAGCTCGTCGAGCCGATACGGTCGGGGCAGTACGACATCGTGCTCGGCTCGCGTGCGCTCGACCGCAAATTGATCGGCACGCACCAGCCCTGGACACGCGAGCAGAGCGGTCGCGTCTTCAACCGCGCGATGCGAATGCTCACGGGCCTGCCCTTCCGGGACACGCAGTGCGGCTTCAAAGCCTTCCGCATGGACGTGTGCCGCCCTGTTGTCGAGGGCGCGCTGATTGATCGCTTCGGCTTCGACGTGGAACTCCTCTTCATCGCCCAACGCGCCGGCCTCCGCATGCTCGAATACCCCGTCCGCTGGGACGACGTAGCGGGCGGCTCGGTTAGTTTCCGTGGCGGCCTGCAAGGCTTCGGCGAGTTGCGCCGGATTCGACAGAACTCCCGCCGCGGCCTCTACGACTCCGCCATCCAACGCGCACGCGAAGCCGCCGTCCGCGTCAAAGACCGACGTGCCCTGACCGAAGACGGCGACGAAATCGAGAGCGACGTGTCGCCGGAGTTAGCAGGGCAGAGGATTTAGGAACGGACTAATGCTTTCATGAGTTTCGAGCGGGATGAAGAAAAGGCCGGAGCAAATCTGGAGAAGCATGGTATCTCCTTCGAGGAGACCCAGACCGTCTTTGATGACCCGCTCTACTTTGATTTTTACGACCCCGAACATTCCTCACGAGGAGCATCGCTACATTATCATCGGTGAGTCCCATCAGGGTCACGAAAGAGAACCGGCCCGACCCCCGCCGGAAACCACGTGCTGAGCGTGCTCAAACGAATTCTCCTCTCCATTGCAGGAGGCACTTTATTACAAGTGCTGATTTACGCTTTGTTCGCGGCCTTCGGTGCCCCCGGACTGTCGGCAATTTTTCTCTGGGCATGGATTTTATTTCTTGGCGATCAGTCACCTCAAAGCTGGTCGCGCTACTTTACCGAATGGGTTATCGTGATTGCAGTGGACAATCTGCTCTACTCGACGCTTATTTATTTTCTCCTGTGGAACAGAGACGTAAAGAAGGAAGTTAGTAATTCCGGCAACGTCTAGCGGGCATCTGCATTATGACAGCGAGACTCAACGTCAACATTGACCACGTGGCGACTGTCCGGCAGGCGCGGCGCGCGCCGGAGCCGAGCGTCGTGGCGGCGGCCATGCTGTGCGAGGAGGCAGGAGCCGACGGCATCACCGTTCACCTGCGCGGCGACCGACGACACATACAGGATGAAGACCTGTACGCGCTGCGCCGCACCGTCACAACCTACCTCAACGTCGAGATGGCCGCCACCGAAGAGATGATCGCGGTCGCACGGGACGCACGCCCCGACGCCGTGACGCTCGTCGCGGAGAACCCCGGCGAGATCACGACGGAGGGCGGATTAGATGCCGCTGCCAATCTCGAACTCGTGCGGCAGAGCGTTGATCGGCTGCGCGCAGCCGGACTCTTCGTCAGCCTCTTCATAGACCCGGACGCGCGCCAGATCGAAGCCACGCACAACGCGGGCGCGCAGCAGGTCGAACTCTGCACTTCCCTGTATTCAGACTCAACGCTCGGCGCGCGCGCCGTCCACTCCGAGGGGCGCGCGCGCGCCGTCGCCGAACTCCAACGCCTGCGCGAAGCCGCCGCTCTCGCCGCGCAGTACGGCCTGCACGTCGCCGCCGGACACGGCCTCACCTACCGCAACATCTCGGAAGTCGCGGCCATCCCCGAAATCACCGAGTTCAACATCGGCCACAACATCATCGCCCGCGCCGTCCTCACAGGCTTGTCCGAGGCCGTCCGCGAGATGCGCGCACGCATTCGCGAGGCGAAGCCCTGATGAAGAAGAGATGAGGGATGAGTGTTGAGTGGTAAGAAAAAGCCCGGCTCTGTCTTATCACTCAACACTCATCGCTGCTCCGCATTTCGGTCGGCTTCGCGAAGCTGATAAAATAGCTCTGCTCCCTGCCGAACTGTTTACCGAACGGAGAAAACCTCGTGCGCTTGTTTGTCCCTCCTCGCTCAAAAACGTCGCTCATATTCTCGCTCGTCGCTGTGTGCCTGCTTCTCCTCAGTTCGGCCTCGTCGCCGGCACGCGCGCAGCAACCGCAGGGCGCGCAGCAGACTTTGAAGCTCGAACGCATCGAGTTCAAGGGATTGGCGCGCGTGACGGAGGCGGAGGCTTTGGAGAAGAGCGGCTTGCAGGCCGGGCAGACGGTCAGCATCGAGCAGGTGGATGCCGCCGCCGACCGCCTGCTCTCGTCCGGCCTCTTCGAGAAACTGAGCTACAACGTGAAGGGCCAGACCGACAAGGCCGTCGTCACCTTCACGGTCGTCGAGCCGAAGTGGAGCATGCCCGTCGCGTTCGATAACTTCGTCTGGTTCACGGACGAGGAGCTGCGCGACGCCGTCAAGCGACGCGTGCCGACCTTCGACGGCACGGCCCCACAGTCCGGCGGCGTCACAGAGCAGATCAGGCAGGCGCTCGAAGACCTCCTGCGCGAGCGCAAGGTCGAGGGCACGGTCGAGTACACGCTCTCTTCGGACGCGTCGGGGCGAAAGATCGAGCACCTTTTCAGCGTCCGTGGGCCGGAACTGCGCGTCTGCAAGCTGAGCTTCGTCGGCGCGCACGCCGTCCCCGAAGAGACGCTCCGGCAGAAGTCCGGCGGCATCTTCGACAACGACTACTCGCGCGCCTTCATCGAGGGCTTCGCCGAAGCCAACCTGCTCCCGCTCTACCAGGAGCGCGGCTACCTGCGCGCCAGTTTCGCGCCGCCGAAGGTCAAACCCGACAGTTCCGCCGACTGCGATAAGGGCGTCGCCGTGACGATGTACGTTGACGAAGGCTCGATCTACGTCTGGGACAAGGCCGTGTGGGCGGGCGCGTCGGCCCTCACGCCGCAGGAATTGGACGCCGCGCTCGGCATGCGGGAGCGCGAGGTTGCCAACCGCGTCAAGATAGACAAGGGCCTCGCCGCCGTCGGCAAGGCTTACGCGCGCAAAGGCTATCTCGGCGCGAGCGTCCGCGCCGCGCCCGACTTCGACGACGAGAACCGCCGCGTCGCCTTCCGCCTTCAAGTCGAAGAGGGGCCGCAGTACCACATGGGCGAACTGACGATCAACGGACTCTCCGAGGCGGACGCCAACAACCTGCACGGTCGCTGGCGTCTGCTCCACGGAGACGTGTACGAAGAGGGTTATCCGGACGAGTTCGTGAAGAAGAGCCTGCCGGAATTTTATAAGGACGAACTGCGCGCAGGCCACCCGCTCCCGGCGCTGAAGATGGACATCAAGGCCACGCCCGACCGCGAGAAGCAGACCGTTGACGTGACCATCAGCTTCAAGCCCACGTCCGCGACTGCAAACTCAACGACCCCGTAAATGCACCGGGGCGGACGCGCGCGTTGGCTCCCGATCCAACGCGCCCGCCCGCCCGGCGCTTTTCGGCCTCATGTCACGCAGAAGGCCGAAACCTGAGAGAATTTTTGATTTTAGATTTGCGGTTGGAAGCCTGAGCCGCTTCCGAGCCGATAAATCGCAAATCAAAAATCGCAAATCAAAAATCTACACTTCCTTCCTCCCCGGCGGCGCAAAGCCCATGTGCTTGTAGGCCGCGGGCGTGCAGACGCGACCGCGCGGCGTGCGGTTGAGGAAGCCGATCTGGATGAGGTAAGGCTCGATGATCTCCTCGATGGATTCGCGCTCCTCGCTGATCGAGGCCGAGATCGTGCCGACCCCGACGGGGCCGCCGTCGAACTTCTCGATGATCGTCGTCAAGACCTTGCGGTCAATCTCGTCTAAGCCGAACTTATCCACCTCCATCTCATCGAGCGCGCGCCGCGCCACCTCGCGCGTGACCCGCCCGTCGTACTCCACCTCCGCGTAGTCGCGCACGCGCCGCAGCAGACGGTTGGCGATGCGCGGCGTACCGCGCGAGCGCCGAGCGATCTCGCCCGCGCCCGACGCCTCGATCTCCACGGCCAGAATCTCAGCCGAGCGGTGGACGATGATTTCGAGTTCCTTCTGCGAATAGAAGTCGAGGTGAAAGACGATGCCGAAGCGTCCGCGCAAAGGGGCCGTGATGAGGCCCGCGCGGGTCGTCGCGCCGACCAGAGTGAACTTCGGCAGGTCTAACTTGATTGACCTTGCCGCCGCGCCCTGCCCGATCATGATGTCGAGCTGGTAGTCCTCCATCGCCGGATAGAGCACCTCCTCGATCTGCGGCTTGAGGCGGTGAATCTCGTCTATGAAGAGGACTTCGCCCTCCTGAAGGTTCGTCAGCACCGCGGCGAGGTCGCCGCCGCGCTCGATGGCCGGCGCGCTCACCGACTTCAAGGGCGCGTCCATCTCGTGCGCGATGATCTGCGAGAGCGTGGTCTTCCCCAGACCCGGCGGGCCGAAGAAGAGCACGTGGTCGAGCGACTCGCGCCGCGCTTTGGCCGCGCGCAGGAAGATTTTCAGATTCGTGGTGATCTTCGGCTGGCCGACGTACTCTCCGAGCGTGCGCGGTCGCAGAGAAGACTCGACCGCCTGATCCTCCGGCGTTAACGCGCCCGAAATCTCGCGCGGCAACTCGACGACGTTTGCGGCCCTCTCAGGCATGGCCTGTGACATGAACTTGACCCCCTCGCCAGCTCGAATAAACATTCGACCTTGAGGCTCGGATTATGCCACACGCGGGCGCATGTTTCAAGTGTGCAACACCGGGATTCGACCGCCAGCGACGCGGAGACCGCCGGAGGCGCACAGGCTGCCGGTCTTCTGCGCGTCTCCCGCGGTTAAATTTCGGCTTCGATTTTAGCGGGCGGAGTTGCCCGCGGCGAGTTGGAGGCGTGCGTCGGCGCGTTCAAATTGGGCCTGCACTTCGGCGAGTTCTTCGGGCGTGCCGGTGAATGCGCCGAGCAGCCGCTCGGCATCGTCGCGCTCTGTGCGCGCACGCGCGGCGTCAACCTCTGCGGGGAACTCCGCGAGGTCTGCGAGCACGGAGACGCGGTCGTCGTTGACTTCGACGAAGCCGCCCGACACCAAAAGGCGGCGCGTCGTCGGCCCCTGCGTGTACGAGAGCACGCCGGTCTGGAGTTCGGAGATGAGCGGCGTGTGGCCGGGCAGGATGCCGAGTTCGCCGCCCGCGCCCGGCACGCTCACAGAGTCAACCTGCTCCGACAGCAGGCGTCGCTCCGGCGTGATGACATCGAGTTGAAGGGCCATAGAAGCAAAGGATGAAGGCGGAAGGATGAAGGATGAAAGCGCCGCTGTCGGGCGATCAGCTTTCACTTCATCCTTCCGCCTTCATCCTTCATCCTTTCCTTTATTCTCCCGCCTCGGCGGCCATGCGTTCGGCCTTCTCGCGCGCCTCTTCGATGGTGCCGACCATGTAGAAAGCCTGTTCGGGGAGGTCATCGTGCTTGCCGTCAATGATCTCCTGGAAGCCGCGGATGGTATCGGCGATCTTGACGAACTTGCCTTCGAGTCCGGTGAACTGCTGCGCGACGAAGAAGGGCTGCGAGAGGAAGCGCTGAATCTTTCGCGCGCGCGCGACGATCAGCTTATCCTCTTCTGACAACTCGTCGAGGCCGAGGATGGCGATGATGTCCTGCAAGTCTTTGTAACGCTGCAAGACCTGCTTGACGGCCTGCGCCGTGTTGTAGTGCGCTTCGCCGACGATGCGCGGGTCGAGGATGCGCGACGAGGACGAGAGCGGATCAACCGCCGGATAAATTCCGAGTTCGACGATCTGGCGCGAGAGCGCCGTCACCGCGTCGAGGTGCGCGAACGTGGTCGCGGGCGCGGGGTCTGTGTAGTCGTCCGCGGGGACGTAGACGGCCTGAATCGAAGTAATCGCGCCGGTGCGCGTCGAGGTGATGCGTTCCTGCAATTCGCCCATCTCGGTGGCGAGGTTCGGCTGGTAGCCGACCGCCGACGGCATTCGGCCCAGGAGCGCCGACACTTCCGAGCCGGCCTGCGTGAAGCGGAAGATGTTGTCCACGAAGAGAAGTACGTCGAGTCCCTGATCGCGGAAGTATTCGGCGACCGTCAGGCCCGAAAGAGCCACGCGCAGGCGCGCGCCCGGAGGCTCGGTCATCTGCCCGTAGACGAGCGCCACCTTCGATTCGCCGATGGTCTTCATGTCCACCTTCGTCATGTCGAAGACGCCGGTGCTCTCCCAGTTCTCGTAGAACGACTCGCCGAAGTTGATGACCTTCGACTCGACCATCTCGCGCAGAAGGTCGTTGCCCTCGCGCGTGCGCTCGCCGACTCCGGCGAAGACGGAGAAGCCGGAGTGCGCCTTCGCGACGTTGTTAATCAGCTCCATGATGAGCACGGTCTTGCCGACGCCCGCGCCGCCGAACAGCCCGATCTTGCCGCCGCGCAGGAAGGGCTGGATGAGGTCAACGACCTTGATGCCCGTCTCGAACATCTCAAGCTCCGTTGACTGCTCTTCGAGCGAGGGCGCATGGCGGTGGATGGGGTAGCGTGCTTCAGCCCTGACGGGGCCGAGGTTATCAACCGGCTCGCCGATGACGTTCAGGATGCGCCCCAGCGTCGTCTCGCCGACGGGCATCGTGATGGGGCCACCCGTGTCTGTGGCCGTCATGCCGCGCACGACGCCCTCGGTCGGCTGCATCGAGACGGTTCGGACGCGGCCCTCGCCGAGGTGCTGCTCGACCTCGGCGATGAGGTCAATCGGCGTGGGCACGTCGAAGCCCTCCGAGGTGACGCGCAGCGCCGTGTAAATCTGCGGCAGGTAGCCGTCGCCGAACTCAACGTCGAGGACGGGGCCGATGACCTGCACGACCCGCCCCGTCGGGCGACCGTCTGCCGAGGTGTTGGCGTATGTGGACATACTCTTGCTTCGGTGCTCCTCTTCGATTAAAGCTGTAAGGCGAGAAATAACGCTATGGTTTTAAGCCGCACAGGTTAGCACACGCCTCTGGCCGAAGGCAAAAGCACGCACGCCCGGCTCCGGTCGTTGCTGCCCCCTCGCGCCTCTCTTTTGCGGTGGCCCGTTGACGGCGGAAGCGAGTTGAACTATAAATGCCCGTCTTTTTCTAAAACAGTTTGAGACGCTATAAAAGTTTGCGGAAGGAGAACTCCAATGAAGAATTCACCCCTGCCGTCCAGAGTTGTAGCAGCGTTCGTCTGCGCTCTGGCGGCGCTGTTCGGTTCCACCCAAAGTTTCGTCAGCCGCGCTCAGGAAAATTTTCAAACGCCTCCGCGGGTCGAGGCCGCACGGTCTGCCCCGGCCCTCGTCGCCTTTAACGACCCGGAGGCGACGTATCAGGGCGCGCGCATTGTGCACAACGTCACGGTCAACGATGAAAAGGGCATGCGCGTCCACGCCAACTTCAGAGTGCGGGACGGGCTGGGCGTGCCCTGCATGTTGATCGCCTACTTTTACTTCGACGACCAGAGCGGAAAGCCGCTCAGGACTGACGACCCGAAGTATCGAACCAAGAGCGGCACCGTGTACGCTCACGCGAACTTCACCCCGGCCTACGACCCGGCGGTCTACAATGATCTACAGCTTTTCATGCCGTACAGCGCGCTCAACATGGAGAGCGGTGAAGAGTACGACCTGAAATTCTATCTGGCGCTGTACGACAAGGAGGGGCAAAGGTTCTTCGGGAAATCCGGTTGGTACAAGTTCCATCTGAAGATGCCCTAGAGTTTCGATAAAGGGCAAACTCTTTACGTCGAAGGCGCGGGAGTTTGAAGTTCGCTTCGAGACTTCGACGACGCCCGACGCCCGAAGGGGCGGGGTTCATCCCTGCCCCTTCGGTTCTGAAATGCTCTCACGTCAAGGCGCGATCTTCTTCTGGCGTCCAACCGTCGTCACTGTTCGGCGATGCAGGTCGAAAGCTTTGCCGACCACGGCGCGCTCAACGGCGCATGCGGAAGAAGCCTACGAAGCCGCCGCCCGCGATGAAGAGGCTAACGATGACGAGGAACCAGCCGCCGAATGTTCTGCCGAAGAACGGAATGTTCCCGGCCTGGCCGAGTGAGAGCAGCCCCATGACGAGAAGGAAAAGCCCGAACAGGCCCACCAGCAACAGCAACACACTCGCGACGTTCATCGAAACCCTCCCGATCTTTGTACGACCCTTGAATCCTTTGGCCGACGGCTTCGACCCCGCCTGATTAAAAGCGGCCTCAGTCCGCGTCGTCGAACCGAATCTTCATGCTGCGCAGCGTCCGACGGTCTTCGTCCGTCAGCTCCAGCGCCGCCGATGCTTCCGCGGCGAGCGTCTCCTCCTGCTCGCGCAGGCCGATTTCGAGTCGCAGCGTCAGTTCCAACTCATAGCCCGCCTCGCGCAGGCGCTCGATGGCCTCGGCCACCTCCGTCGAGCGTTCGACCGCCGAGTTGATGGCCGCGCCCAGTTCCTGCACGATCTCTTTGGCGTCGTCGTTGATTTCCAATATATGTCTCGCGTCCGAAGATGAATGTTACGGGGGATGCTCTCTTTAACTTGAGATGCTACTCGCGCGCGCCCGCGCAGGTCAACCGCGCGGCGCGCGGCGAACTTTCGAGCGCGTTGCCGCCCCCGCGCGGCATGTGCTAGGCTTCGACTCAATTCAAAGGTGACCAGCAGGCGACCCCGACACCCTCGCCCGAAGAGAATTTTATGAGCACGAAGACAGACGCGCCCGCCGGGCGTCGCGAGCGCCGCGAGCGCTTCGAGACTTCCTCCGGCATCCCGCTCCCGAACGACTTCAACCCGTCGAACACCGAACCACTCGAATACGACCGAGACCTCGGAGACCCCGGCACATATCCTTACACGCGCGGGGTGCGCCGCACGATGTACCGCGGTCGCCTCTGGACGATGCGCCAGTACGCGGGCTACGCGACGGCTGAAGAGTCGAACGCGCGCTACAAGTTTCTGCTCTCGCAGGGCACGACCGGCCTCTCCGTCGCCTTCGACCTACCCACCCAGATCGGGCTTGACTCGGACGACCCCTTAGCCTCCGGCGAGGTCGGCAAGGTCGGCGTCGCCATTGACTCGCTCGAAGACATGGAGCGCCTCTTTGAAGGCATCCCCTTGGGCGAAGTCTCGACCTCGATGACTATCAACGCGACCGCTGCGATACTGCTCTGCCTCTACGTCGCCGTCGCCCGCAAGCAGGGCGTCGCGGCAGACAAGCTACAGGGGACGATTCAGAACGACATCCTCAAGGAGTACATTGCGCGCGGCACATACATCTACCCGCCCGCGCCGAGCTTGCGTCTCGTCACCGACACCTTCGCCTTCTGCGCCGCGGAAGTGCCGAACTGGAACACCATCTCGATTTCGGGCTACCACATCCGCGAGGCCGGCTCGACCGCCGCGCAGGAGGTGGCCTTCACGCTGGCCGACGCCGCGGCTTACGTCGAGGCCGCCGTGTCGTCCGGCCTGAAGGTTGACGAGTTCGCGCCGCGCCTCTCCTTCTTCTTCAACGCGCACAACAATCTGCTCGAAGAGGTCGCGAAGTTCCGAGCCGCGCGGAGGCTTTGGGCGCGGCTCATGCGCGAGCGCTTCCACGCGCGCGACCCGCGCTCGATGATGCTTCGCTTCCACACGCAGACCGCCGGCTCGACGCTCACGGCGCAGCAGCCCGAAGTCAACATCGTTCGCACCACCATTCAGGCGCTCGCCGCCGTGCTCGGCGGCACGCAGAGTCTGCACACCAACGCGATGGACGAGGCGCTCGCGCTGCCGACCGAAGCGTCCGCGCGACTCGCCCTTCGCACGCAGCAGGTCATCGCCCACGAGTCCGGCGTCGCCGACACGGTTGACCCGCTCGCAGGCTCCTACGCCGTCGAGCAGTTGACCGCCGAGATCGAGCAACGCGCGCTCGATTACCTGGAAAAGATAGATGCGATGGGCGGCATGCTGCACGCCATCGAGGTCGGCTACGTCCAGCGCGAGATTCAGGAGGCGGCCTACCAGTACCAGCGCGCCGTCGAGACTAACGAGGCGGTGGTCGTCGGCGTCAACCGCTTCCGCGCCGACGACGAGACGCAAGTGCCGACCTTCCACGTTGACCCCGCAATCGAGCGCGCACAGGTCGAGCGCGTCCGGCATTTACGCGAGCGCCGCGACAACGAAAAGACGGAGGTTGCCCTCACCCTCCTCGAAGGCACCGCGCGCTCGACCGAGAACCTCCTGCCGCGCATACTCGACTGCGTTGAAGCCTTCGCCACCGTCGGCGAGATCAGCCACCGCCTGCGCCGCGTCTGGGGCGAGTACCGCGAGGCCGTGACGGTGTGAGACCGCGCGGCGTCCTGTGTTAAGCTCTCGCCCGAATGCCGCACCTGCTCGAAGTAAAAAAACTACAGACGCACTTCCCCATGCGCGCGGGGCTGGTGCGCGCCGTCGAAGGCGTGAGCTTTCATGTGGACGAGGGCGAGCTTTTAGGACTCGTCGGCGAGTCGGGGTGCGGGAAGTCAATCACGGCGCTGTCGTTGATGCGTCTCGTCGGCCCGCCGGGAAGGGTCGTGGGCGGGGAGGTCTGGTTCGGCGGCGAGAACCTGCTGACGGTTTCGGAAGAGCGAATGCGGGAGATTCGCGGCGACGACATCGCGATGATCTTTCAAGACCCGATGACTTCCTTGAACCCCGTCTACACCGTCGGCGAGCAGATCGCCGAGGCCCTGCGTTTGCACCGGGGCTTAAGTAGAAAGCAGGCGCGCGAGGCGGCGGTCGGGGCAATGCGCGAGGTCTCGATACCTGACCCCGCGCGCCGCGCCGACGACTACCCGCACCAGCTTTCCGGCGGCATGCGCCAGCGCGTGATGATCGCGATGGCGCTCGCCTGCGATCCGAAACTTCTCATCGCCGACGAGCCGACCACGGCGCTCGACGTAACCATCCAGGCGCAGATTCTTGAGCTGATTGACGAACTGCGGAGGACGCGCAACCTCGCCGTGCTTCTCATCACGCACGACCTGGGCGTCGTCGCCGAAGTGGCCGACCGCGTGGCGGTGATGTACACGGGGCGCATCGTTGAGGAGTCGCCGGTCGAGGAGTTGTTCGCGCGCCCGAAGCACCCTTACACCGAAGGGCTGCTGCGGTCTGTCCCGAAGCTGACCGGGGCCGGGGTCGAGAAGGTCGAGCGGCTACAGACCATCGAGGGCACCGTGCCGAAGCCGACGAACCTCCCCACGGGCTGCCACTTCGCGCCGCGCTGCCCGCACCGCATGCCGCGCTGCACGGAGGGCGACATCCCGCTCTACCATCTCGACGGCGGCGTGAGCGTGCGCTGCGTGCTCTATGACCTGTCGGCGGCGGTCGTGGCCGACAAAGAGATCGGCGAGATGCGGAGTGATGCGACACAGTGAGAGCCGCAGCGCAAGGCTGTAGGGGCAGGGCTTGTCCCTGCCCCTTGATTCATTAACTTCATGGTACGCGCCGAGCACGTCGGGTAGAACATCGGGCAGGGACAAGTCCTGCCCCTACAGTCCTGTCAGGCGTTGAAGGTTCTTTACGGGCTTTGAGGTGATGAGCACGAACGAACGCATGCAGACAGTTCCGCAGGCGGAGACGGCGGCGGCAGGCGAGCGCGGCACGCGGCAGGAGGAAGCGCGCGAAGAGTTGGTGCGCGTGCGCCGCCTCTTCAAGCATTTTCCGTTGGCGGACAGCGACGACGTGGTGCGTGCCGTGGACGGCGTGACGTTTGAAATCTTCCGCGGCGAGACGCTGGGCCTCGTCGGCGAGTCGGGCTGCGGCAAGTCAACCGTGGGCCGCTGCCTGCTCCGTCTGATCGAGCCGACGCGCGGCGAGGTCAGGTTTGAAGGCGAGGACGTACTCGCGCTTCGGGGCGGGGAACTGAGGCGTCTGCGGCGCGAGATGCAGATCATCTTCCAAGACCCTTACGCCAGCCTCAACCCGCGCATGAAGGTGCGCGACATCGTCGCCGAACCGCTCGTCATCCACCGCATCGGCGAACGCGCGGAGAGGCGCGAGCGCGTCGCGGAGCTTCTGCGGAAAGTCGGACTCGACCCCGACTATCGTGACCGCTACCCGCACGAGTTCTCCGGCGGGCAGCGCCAGCGCATCGGGATTGCCCGCGCGCTCGCCCTCAATCCGAAGCTGGTCGTCGCGGACGAGCCGGTCTCGGCGCTCGACGTGAGCGTGCAGGCGCAGGTCGTCAACCTGCTCGCGGACTTGCAGCAGGAGTTCAAACTCACCTACCTCTTCATCTCGCACGGCCTCGCCGTCGTCGAGCACATCTCCGACCGCGTGGCCGTCATGTATCTGGGCCGCATCGTCGAGGTCGCCACGGCCCCAGAGCTTTACGCGAACCCTCTGCATCCTTACACGCGTGCGCTGCTTTCGGCCATCCCTGTCCCCGACCCGACGCGCAGGCGCGAGCGCATCGTCCTCAAAGGCGACGTGCCGACGCCCATCAACCCGCCCGCGGGCTGCCGCTTCCACACGCGCTGCCCCGAAGCGATACCTGAGTGCGCGCAGGTTGACCCGGACCTGCGCGAGGTCGCGCCCGGCCACGCCGTCGCTTGCATACGCGTCCCCGGCTGGCGCGACGCGCCGACGGCTGCCTGAAACAAAACACGCGGGCGCGCGTATCAGAGTTGCAAGACCTGACCGGCAGTTGTAACCTTTGCGACAACCCATTCCAAACGGATTTGCCTTGCGGAAGAAAAGACCATGAGTGAAACAAACTTTACGAATCCCACGCCGCCCGCTTACGCCGGGCCGGAGATGTCCACGCCCGCGACCCTGACGGGCATCTTCTTCGAGCCGGGGCGCACGTTCGAGGCGTTGCGCGAGCGCCCGCGATTCCTCGTGGCGGCGATCCTCATCGTCGTCCTGTCGCTGGTGGTGATCTTCCTGCTCTTCAACAAGATTGACTACGCGGCCTTCATGCGCGAGCAGATTATGAAAGGCCCGCGCGCGTCGCAGATGACGCCGGAGCAGGTGGACGCCGCCGTCGGCTTCTACAACGGCCCCATCGGCAAGGTCGTCGTCTATCTCTTCCCCTTCATCGGAGTGGTCGTCGTCATCGCCGCCGGTGGGGCGCTCTACATGCTCGGCTCGATGCTCATGGGGGGCGCGATACGCTACAAGCAGGCGCTCTCGGTGTGGACGTATTCGAGCTTCGCGCCCGGCGTGCTGTCCGCGATTCTGGCCGTCGTCGTGTTGCTGCTGACGCCCGCCGAGGACATCAACCCCACGCAGCCGGGCGGGCTTGTCCGGGCGAACCTCGGCGTCCTGCTCGGCCACGGGGCGTCGCCCGCGCTGGCCGCGCTGCTCAGCTCGCTCGACCTGTTCACCTTCTACGGCCTCTTCCTCGCCGCGCTCGGCCTGCGCAAAGTCGGGAAGCTGTCTTCGGGGTCTGCCTGGACAATCGTGCTCGGCCTCTGGCTGCTCGGCGTCCTCCTGAAGGTCGGCTGGGCCGCCGCGTTCGGACAAGCGGCGTCGTAAAGCCGTCAATCGTAAAAGGCCGTGAGCCGTGAACCGTGAGCCGTGACAAGAAGGAATCCGCTTGTCACGGCCCACGGCTCACGGCTCACGGCCTTTTACGGCTCTTTTTATTCGTAGCGGAGTGCTTCGATGGGGTTGAGGCGCGCGGCCTTCCACGCGGGCCAGAGTCCGAAGACGATGCCGATGCCGACCGAGGCGACGAAGCCCGCGACGGGTGCCCAGAGGGGAACGTAGGACGGAACGAAGAGGCGTATCACCACCGTCGTGGCCCAGCCGAGGAGGAGGCCGACGAGTCCGCCGAAGCCTGTGAGCGTCGCGGCCTCGATGAGGAACTGCCAGAGGATGTCCTTGCGGCGCGCGCCGATGGCCTTGCGCATGCCGATCTCTTTGGTGCGCTCCGTCACACTTACCAGCATGATGTTCATCACGCCGATGCCGCCGACCATCAGGCCGACCGAAGAGATGGCAACCATCGCCAGCGCGATGCCTGCGGTGATCGAGCGGAACTGGCTGATGATTGACTCGGCAGTCGAGATGCCGAAGTCGTTCGGCTGGCTGAAGCTCACGCTGCGGCGCACACGTAGCATGTCCGTCACCTGGTCAACGGCCTCGTCCATCTGGCCCGCTCTGGCGATGGCGAGAATCGTGACCTGCTCGGAGTCTGGCTTGAGCTTGTGCGCGACGTTGTAGGGGATGAAGATGACGTTATTCTGGTCGTTGGGGCCGCTGCCGCCCCCGCCCAACTGCTCGCGCGGCTCGAAGACGCCGAGGACGCGGAAGTTGCTGCCGCCGATCTGGATGATCTGGTCAATCGGCGACTCGAAGGGGAAGAAGTTCTCGGCGACCGAGGAGCCGATGACGCAGACATCCTCGTTGTTGTCGTTCTCGAACTGCGAGAACCAGCGCCCCTGCGAGACGATCATGATGCCGGCGCGGTCGTAGTCGGGCAAAGTCCCTTGCAGACGAACCGCCGTCGAGGTCTTGCCGTTAGCCGAGACGTTCAATTTCGCGCCGAAGAAGTTGTTCGTGATGTCGAGGAACGGCACGCTCGTCTCCACGGTCGGCAGCGTGCGCAGGGCCATCGCGTCTTCGTAGGTCAGGCTCTTGCGCATGCGCTCCTCGCGCGAACGCCGCCCGACGTGGATGCCGGGGTCGTACTTCGAGATGATGATCGAGCGCGTGCCGAACGACTCGACCGCCTTCTTCACGGCCTCGTCAATGCCGCTGATGATCGAGGCAATCGCCATCACCGTCCACACTCCGATGACGACGCCCACCACGGTCAGCGACGAGCGCAGCTTGTTGGCGCGCAGCGTCCCCAGCGCCATCATCAGGTTCTCGTAAATGTCGTTGCGAAGGCGTAGTCTCATAAAAGCACTCAGCGGTCAGCAGTCAGCTTTCAGCTTCACCCCCAGACCGGCACGACTTTCACCTCAAACCTCTCAACCTCGGCAGCATTCAAAAAGCTGAAGGCTGACCGCTGAGTGCTGATAGCTCTCGGCTAGTCCGCCCTCAGCGCCTCAATCGGGTCGAGGCTCGAAGCCTTCCAGGCGGGGAAGATGCCGGCGGCGATGCCGATCCCGCCCGACACCGAGACGGCGATGATGACCGCCCACACGGACAGGTAGGTCGGAATGAGCACCGCCGTCACGATGCGGCCCAGAAGCCACGCGATAGCGACGCCGGTCGCGCCGCCGATGGCCGAGAGGACGACGGCCTCGACCAAAAACTGCTTGAGAATGTCCTTGCGGCGCGCGCCGAGCGCCTTGCGGATGCCGATCTCTTTGGTGCGCTCCGTCACACTTACCAGCATGATGTTCATCACGACGATGCCGCCGACGACGAGCGCGATGCCGGGCACGACGACGGCGACGATGTAGATGACGCCGAACAGTTGGTCGCGTAGGCCCGTGATGAGGTCGGGCGTGAAGATGCCGAAGTTATCCTTCTCGCCGTTCTTCAGCCCGCGCCGGATGCGCATCAGTTGGCGGGCCTCGTCCACGGCGTCGTTGAAGTGCTTGTCGTCTATGGCCGTGCCGACGATGTAGAAGCTGCGCTGGTTGATGAGCGGGCCGAAGTTCTGCCGGTAGGTGCGCAAGGGGAGCGTGACGAAGTTGTCCTGCGGGATGCCGAAGACCGTCCCCTTCGCCGTCGCCACGCCGATGACGCGGTAGGAGAGGCCGTTGATGTCTATCTCGCCGCCGACCGCCGAGGAGGCGGGGAAGAGCTTGTTCGCCACGTCCGCGCCGACGTAGGCGACGCGCGCGGCGCTGTTGTCTTCGATGTCGAGGAAGTAGCGCCCGTCGGCCACGTCAACCTTCTGGATGTCGCCGACGACGGCCATCGTCCCGTCCACGGGCACGTCGTCAATGGTCTGCGCGCCGCGCTTGATCTGCGCGGTCGAGGGCCGCCCGCCCGCGCCGAGCTTGTCCGTCAGCGTCAGGCGCGTGCGCAGGAAATCGTAGTCGTCGAAGTCCAGGTCTTTGTTGCGTCGCTGCGCGGCGGCGATGGTGTCCTGGTCTTTGAAGTCGTCGAAGCTGAAGCGCTGGATGGTGTAGGACTTCGCGCCGATGTTGGCGATCTTCTCGTCAATGTAGTTGTTGAAGCCCTGAATGAGCGAGACGACGACGACTACCGCCGCCACGCCGATAATCATGCCGAGCAGGGTGAGCGCCGAGCGCAGCTTGTGCGCCCAGATGGCCGCGGCGGCCAGCTTCAATGTCTCGATGAACTTCATGGTTCGGTGTACTTACGGCTGAGCCGGGATATTGGTTGCACGACCCAGCCCCCGCGTTCGTTTCCGCGGGCGAGCTTTATGTGATTTTACGGAATCTTTACGCTTAACGCGAGCCGTCAATTGATCCACGAAATTACACGAAACGCCATGAACTTGCTTTGAAACTTTTCGTGTCCTTCCCGTGTGATTTCGCGGATCGGATTTTCTCCCGCCCGCGCCGAACTCGCGCGCTACTCGTAGCGCAACGCCTCGATGGGGTCGAGGCGCGCGGCCTTCCACGCGGGCCAGAGTCCGAAGATGATGCCGACGCTCGCCGAAATCCCGATGCCGACGAGGATGGCCCAGAGCGGCACGAAGGCAGGGAGCGGCGAATACCTGTTCATCAGAAGGCTCGCCACCTCGCCGACCGTAAGACCGGCGATGCCGCCCAGCGCCGTGAGCACGACGGCCTCGATGAGGAACTGCCAGAGGATGTCGGCGCGCGTCGCGCCGACGGCCTTGCGGATGCCGATCTCTTTCGTGCGCTCCGTCACACTTACCAGCATGATGTTCATCACGCCGATGCCGCCGATCATCAGCGCGACGAATGAGATGGCCGTCAGCACGAGCCACGTCGCGCCCGTCAGTTGATTGTAGAAGTCGAGGAGCGAATCCTGCGAGGAGACGCCAAAGTTGTTCTTCACGCCCGCCGGAACTTGGCGGCGGCGGCGGAGTATGTCTGTGATCTCGTCCGTCGCCGTCTGCACGTGGGCGCGCGTGTGCGGGCGGATGATGACGAAGAAGACGACGACGGGCGGCTCGATGTCGCGCCAGTATTTGTCGAAGGTCGAGAGGGGGATGTAGAGCGAGTTGTCGCGCGACTGGCCGAAGAAATTCCCCAGAGGCTCCATCACGCCGATGACGCGGAAGGGTCGGCCCTCGATCTTGATCTCCTTGCCGACGGGGTCTTCAAAGGGGAAGAGCGAGCGCACCACGTCCTGCGCGAGGACGACGACGTTCTCGCGGCCCGCGTTGTCCGCGTCAACGACGAAACGCCCGCGCTCGACGTACTGCGAGAGCGTGAACTCGTATTCGGGCGTGACGCCGAGCAGGACGGGCGTGTCCGTCTCCTTGTCCGCGTAGCGCAGGTCTGCCGAGATTTTGCGGCGGATGGGCGCGACCGACTCGACCGCGTCGGCGGCCTCCGTGCGAATGGCCTCGGCGTCCTCGATGGTGATGTCCTTGCGGTGCAGCTCCTCGGAGTTCGGCTGGCGACCGAAGCTCGGATCGAACTTCGAGACGAAGATGGTGTTCGAGCCTAAACTTTCGATCTGCTCGGCGAAGGCTTTGTTGAGTCCCTGAATGATTGACACCATGAACGTGAGCGTGACGACGCCAATCGCCACGCCCAGAATCGTCAAAGACGAGCGCAGCTTGTTCGCCCTCACTGTCGCCACGGCCATCGCCGCCGACTCTTTGATGTCGTCGAAAGACATAAAACGGGTGCTGGGTGCTGGGATTTCAGTTCCGATTTGGGTCTCGCTCACCAGCACCCGGAACCCAAAACCTCTTTTCATTCCGACCGCAGCGCCTCAATCGGGTCGAGCTTCGACGCCTTCCACGCGGGCCACAGTCCGCTGGCGATGCCGACCGCCGAGGAGACGCTGACGCCGAGGATAGCAGAGCCGGCGCTGAAAAGGAGCGGGAAGCCCATCGCTTTGGCGAGCACGAAGGCGAGCGCGAAGCCGGAGCCTACGCCCATCACGCCGCCGATGGAGGTGATGACGACCGCCTCGATTAAGAATTGGAGGAGTATGTCGCGGCGGCTCGCGCCGACGGCCTTGCGGATGCCGATCTCGCGTGTGCGCTCCGTCACCGAGACGAGCATGATGTTCATCACGACGATGCCGCCGACGACGAGCGAGATGGCGGCGACTCCAATCGTCACGACGTAGATGTTCGCCGTCGCGCTCTTGTAGAGGTCTATGAAAACGTCCTGCGTTTCCAGAGTGAAGCCGTCCTCGTCGTCGAAAGATTTGCCGCGGCGGTTGCGCATGATGGCGCGCGCCTGATCCTCTGCGGCTTCGAGCTGCCGGTCTTCGGGAACCTGGATGAAGACGACGAGCGAGGTGCGTGCGCCGAAAGCCTTCTTAAACGTCGGGTAGGGTATCTCGACGAAGTTGTCGCGCGAGAAGCCGAAGATTTTGCCGAGCCGCACAGTGACGCCGACGACCTCGTAGGAACGCCCCTCGGCGCGAATCTGTTTTCCGATCACCTGTTCGGGCGGCGCACCGTCGAAGAGATTGTCAACCACGTCGGGGCCGATGACGGCCACGTCGCGCGAGGCCGCCTCCTCAACGTCAGTCCAAGTCCTGCCCGCGTCAATCGAGGCGTCCTCGATGGCGAACATCGAGAGCGTCAGGCCGCGCATGCGGACGCCCTCGGAAGCCTTGTCGCCCGCCTTCACGGTCGCTGAGGCGTTCGCCGAGATGCCCGTTCGCCAGCAGAGCGTGCAGAGGCGCGTGATTGATTCGGCGTCCGTCTGGGTCACGTCCTTGCGGCGATTGAAGCGGATGAAGTCCTCGCGCGAGGTGATGACTGAGGGGCGCTTCGAGATGGTGAAGACCGTAGAGCCTTGCGAGGAGAAGGTCGAGGCGACGGTCTGGTCTAACCCCTTGATGATGGTGACGACCGCGATGACGGCGGCGACGCCGACGACGACGCCGACGAGCGTGAGGGCCGTCCGCAGCTTGTTCGCGCGCAAGGAGGCGAGCGCGATGCGCAGCGACTCCCACGTTGTGTAGAAGGCAGGCGGAAGGCGCAGGCGTCGGCGTCGGTGTGGCGGCTTAGGGCGCGGCCCTTCGTCGCGCGGCGCGCGGCGCTCAGGGGGCGTTTCCGTCAGCAGTTGAGTTGTCATCGCCGGCTCGCGGCGCGAGGGAGTTTATGTTACGGGCCGCCGTCGTCGTTTATTTAGCGCGGCCCGCGAAAAACGAAAGACGCGACGAATGTGGTTTCGCCGCGTCTCAACAACGTGCTTGAAAAGCAGCTATCTGTTCTTCTCGTCCTTCTCGATCTGGCCGTCGCGGATCGAGATGACGCGGTGCGCGCGCGCGGCGATGTCCGGCTCGTGCGTGACGACGATGATGGTGTTGCCCTCGGCGTGCAGGCGCTCGAAGAGGTTCATGATCTCGATGCTGGTGTGCGTGTCGAGCGCGCCGGTCGGCTCGTCGGCCAGAAGCAGCGAAGGGTGGTTGACGAGCGCCCGCGCGATGGCGACCCTCTGACGCTGGCCGCCGGAAAGCTCGTTGGGGCGGTGCATCATGCGGTCGGAGAGTTCGACGGACGAGAGCGCGTTCTTGGCCCGGTCGTGCCGGTCGGCTGAAGAGATGCCGGCGTAGATGAGCGGCAGTTCGACGTTGTGCAGGGCCGTGGCGCGCGCGAGCAGATTGAAGGTCTGGAAGACGAAGCCGATCTCCTTGTTGCGGATGCGCGCCAGCTCATCGTCGTCCATCGCGCTGACGAGCTTGCCGTTGATCCAGTAGCGCCCCTGGGTGGGCGTGTCGAGGCAGCCGATGAGGTTCATCAGCGTTGACTTGCCCGACCCCGAAGGGCCGATGATGGCGAGGTACTCGCCGCGCTGCACGTCGAAAGAGACGCCGCGCAGCGCGTGCAGAGGCTCGTCGCCCATCTCGTAGGTCTTCCAGATGTCGCGCATCGAGATGAGCGCCGCGGGCACGGCGTCGTGCGCGAGCAGGTCGCCGGGTTCGAGCGCGGTCGCGTCCACGGTGGTCGGGCTGTCCATCAATAGTGCCTCGCTCATTTGCTGTCTCCGGGCTTCGGAGTCTCGCCGGGCTTCGCCGCCGCCTGCTTCTTCACGGCGTCGCCTTCCTTCAGTGTTCGCAGCACGCGGCTCGGCCCCGTGATGACTTCCATGTTCGGCTGGAGGCCGCTCACGATCTCGATGTCGCTCTCGCCCGTGATGCCGGTCTCGACCGGGATGAACTTGACCTTCTTGCCGTCGAGCACGTAGACGCCCTTAATCTCCTTCGGCTTCTCGCCGACGGGAACTGCGGCGGGCTGCTGTCCGGCGGGGCCGCCGGGGGTCGGCGTCGGGGTCGGCGTCTTCTCGACGATAGCCTGAAGGGGCACGGCCAGGACGTTCTGCTTCGTCTTGGTCGTGACGGTGGCCGTCGCCGTCATGCCGGGCTTCAGCGAGTCGCGCACGTCGTTCGGGATGTCCTTCAGCTCGATGACGACCTTGAACTCTTTCGCCTCCTGAACGTTGACGCGGTTGCCGAGGCCCGCGCCCGTCGTGTCGGAGCGAGAGACGGCGAGCGGGTTCTTCTGCGTGACCGTGCCCGTCAGCTCCTTCTCGCCCATCGCGTCAACCTTGACCTTCGCGGGCTGGCCCTCCTCGACCTGCGCGATCTCGGTCTCGTCCACGTTGACCTCGACGTTGATGGTCGTCATGTCGGCGATGGTCATCAGCGACGTAGTCGAGGTGCTCGCCAGTGTGAACTGGCCGACGCGCGCCGGGATGTCCACGACGACGCCCGTCAGGGGCGAGAGCGTCGTGGCCTTGTAGCGCTGCGAGGACTGGCCGCGCAGCAGAGCTTGCTGAGCGTTGGCGCGCGACTCGCTCGAGTGAACGCTCTGTTGCGCCTGCGTGACGCCGTTCTGCGCCGCCTTCACGGCCTCGCGCTGCTGGTTGACCCGCGCCTTCGCCTCCTCGACGGCGATCTTCGCCGCCTCCAGTTGCGCCTGCGAGGTCTTCAGAGCGACCTGCGCCGTCTTCAGGCGATCCTGCGCCGCGTCGTACTCGGAGCGCGAGGCCACGCCCGACTCGATGAGGTCGGTCGTGCGCTTCAACTCGCGCTGCGCGGTGGAGAGGTCAACCTGCGCGCGGTCAACGGAGGTCTGCGCGGTGTTGACCGACTGGCGCGACTGCGCGAGCGCGACCTCGTTGGCCGCCAGAGACTGCTGCGCCTGCGCGACGGCGTTCTCGGCGGAGAGCACGGAGGTGCGCGCGTTCTGCACATCACCGATGGCGGCCTGCGCGGTGGCGGCCTGCGCTTCGGCGCTGGATTCGAGTTGCGTCGGGTCAACGCGCACGAGCGGCTGGCCGGTCGTAACGTGGTCGCCGGGGTTGACGCTGATCTCGACGATGCGGCCCTGCACCTCGCTCGTCAGGTTGACGAAGCGGATGGGGCGAACCTCGCCCGACGCCGTGACGGTTGACTTTAGTTCGGGGCGGGCCTCGACCTTGACGACCGTGACCTCCGGCTCGTCCTTGCCGCGGGCGAGGATGCTCACGACCACGATCATGCCGAGGACGGCGACCGCCGCGACCGCGATGATAATTTTCTTCTTTCGGCTGACAGCCATGTGGGTTTAATTCCTCTTCAAAACTAGGTTGATTTATTCGGTCGGGTCGGAACTCTCAAGGTTCGCACGAAACCGGCGCTAAATCAAAGTCGCTGCTGGACCTGAGACCTGCCGCCGGCAACTCTTCTACGTGCGGAACTGCGGAACAGTTTCAAAAAAGCCGTGAGCCGTGAACCGTAAACCGTAACGAGAAAGGCCGCGAGCCGCGAGGAATGAACGATGACGTAAGGTTTCCGTCTTGTCACGGTTTACGATTCACGGCTCACGGCTTTTGATGCTGTTGGCGCGCTCCGCGTTTCGCGGTACAATGAATATCCGGCGCATTGGGGGTGTCCTCCGGGGAGAGCGCCGGGATGGGTCGGGGCATCTTCGGGGCGTGCCAGCCCGCACTGCCGGTAAAAAAAACTTCAGGGACGCGGCCATGACCACCTGCGAAAGGTGCCAGACGGAGAATATTGACGGCTCGCAGTACTGCGACGAGTGCGGGGCCATCCTGCCCGGCACTTCTTCGGGCAGGAAGTACACGTCCGACGACGGCGACGGACTCGCAGGCGAAGCGCCCGCCATCGCCGTCGCGGGCGAGACGCGCGCGGCGGCGACGGCGAGCGAGGCCGGTGTCGCAGGGGCGCGCGCCGCCGATGAAGTGGCCGAGCCGGTCAAGCAGCCGCGCGTCGAGAAGAAGCACGAGCCGGCGGAGGTGATTCCTCTGCGACAGTCGCAGCCGATCTCGCCTGCGCGCACCTCGGTCTTGGGGCGGGCGGGCGGGCGCGAACACGGCGAGAGTTCGTCGCCCCGTCACGGCTCCTCGGCTGTGCCGCACGCCAAGCTCGTTATCCACCGCGGGCGCTCGGTCGGCAAAGAGTTCCCTCTGTGCGATGACGAGTCGCACATCGGGCGCTGGGACGCCGACGGCGGCATCTTCCCCGACGTTGATCTCGACTCGGACGACCCCGAAGCCAAAGTCTCTCGCCGCCACGCGCGCATCACGCACCGCGGCGGGCAGTACTACATCGAAGACCTCGGCTCGACCAACGGCACCTTCGTCAACCGCGGGCGGAGGCTTCTGCCGGGCGACCGGCAGGCGCTGCGCGACGGCGACGAGGTCATCGTCGGGAAGACGTTTCTCAAATTTCAAGTGCTCCAAAAGTAGGCGAGCGCGGGCTTCTCCACGGCGGCGCGCTGGCAGACGGCGCGGCGTGCGCGCGACGCCCGAAGTGACGTTTCGTGAACCCTGAAGTGATGTCATCCTGTTTCGATTGCGGCTCGACTGTTGACCCGGAAGATCGCTTCTGCGGCAACTGCGGCATCGCGCTGGGCGCTAACCGCCCCGCCGCCGCGGGCGCGCACGCGTCCGGCCCCGTCGCCGGCGAGCCTTCGTCTCCGCTGGAGATGAGCGGCGGCGACGGCGCGGTCGAGCAGGGCGCGGCGAGCGTTCATGCCGAGTCCACGTCGTCTGAGCAGGACGACAGCGAACAGTTCGAGCCGACGCTCATCGAGTCGGCGCACGGCGGCGGGCAGGCCGCGGCAGCCGCACGCGCGCACGAGCCGGTCGCCGAGCAAGGGCCGGGCGCAGAGCGAGGGCCAGTTGAAGAGAGCGCGACGGGCGCAGAGCGAGGGCCGGTCGAAGAAGCGCCGGGTCAGTCTTCAGACCTCTACAACTCCGCCACCATCGTCGAGCCGTCGCAGGGCGCGACGACCGGAGGGCAGACGCCGGAGGCGATGCAGCCCGCGTCGTCGTCGTCGGCGTCTTTGCCGCCGCAGTCGGCTGACACAGGGGCGACAGACGCGGAGCGACGGCAGACGGGCGGCCTCGGCCTGCCCTCGCGCCCCGTCGCCTACACGGGGCGCACGGGCGGCTCCGCGCGTCGCGCGGCGAGCCAGCTTGAGCCGGGCACGGTGCTCTACGGTCGCTACGAGATCGTCAAGCGCATCGGCGGCGGCGGCATGGGCGCGGTCTATTACGCGAAGGACAAGAACCTCGGCGAACAGCCGCGCGCCGTCAAGGAGATGATCCAGACGCACCTCGACGAGTCGCAGCAGGAGAAGGCCGTCGCCGACTTCAAGCGCGAGTCAATGCTCCTCGCGTCGCTCGAACACCCCTCGATCCCGACCATCTACGACTACTTCTACGACGAGACGGCCTCGCGCTTCTACCTCGTGATGAAGTACATCTCCGGCGGCGACTGCCTGGCGCGCCTCAGGAGCGCGCCGGGCGGGCGCATTGACGAACTGACGGTCGCTGACTGGGGCGCGCAGGCCGCCGACGTTTTGGACTACCTGCACAACCGCCGACCGCAGATCATCTACCGCGACCTCAAGCCCGCGAACCTGATGATTGACGGCAACACGGGCCGCGTGATGTTGATTGATTTCGGCATCGCACGCTGGGTCGCGCCGCAGGAGAAGGGCGTCACCGCCGTCGGCACGATGGGCTACGCGCCGCCGGAGCTTTTCAGCGGCAAGGCCGAGCCGCGCACCGACATCTACTCTCTGGGCGCGACGATGTTTCATCTCCTCACCGGCGCAGACCCGCAGGACAATCCTCTGCTCATCTTCGATTTTGCGAAGAACTCCACGCCGCGACAGATCAACCCCGCCCTCTCGAACGAGATGGAGTGGATTCTGATGCGGGCGGTCGAGTACGAGCCGGAGCGCCGCTTCCGCTCCGCCGCCGAGATGCGCGACGCCCTCACGCAGCATACGGAGCGTCTGAGAGCGGGCGCAGTCACCTACGGCGCGGTGCGCGGCGCACAGCAGCAGCAGAGCGCCTCGACGCTCGCCGTCGAGCGCGTCTTCTGCGGCTTCTGCGGCAAGTCAATCTCGTCCGAAGACGTTTTCTGCCCGCACTGCGGCGCGCGCCAGCCCATCGCCGCCGCGAGTGCTTCCCTGCGCGCTGCGCGTGCGACGGCCCGCCTCGTCGTCGCCGGGACGACGGAGCTGGACGCGACGTTTCTGCTCAACAAGGACATCAACACCGTGGGGCGCACCGACCCGCAGTCGAACATCTTCCCCGACATAGACCTCTCGCGCTTCGACCCGGAGACCAAAATCTCGCGCCGCCACGCGCGCATCTGGCGCGAGGGCGACACGTTCCTCGTCGAAGATTTGGGGAGCGTCAACGGGACGGTCGTCAACGAGGCCGTGCGGCTCGGCCCGCGCCAGCCGCGCCCGCTCGCCAGCGGCGACCGCCTCCGCCTCGGCGAGACCACGCTCCACTTTCTGATCGGATAGCTCTTAGCTGTTAGCTATTGGCTATTGACTTTTAGCCAACAGGGAGAGCTTTCGTCTTCCGGGAAGTAAACGGTGAGATGAAAGCCGTCCACGAAGTCAAACTGAAAAATAAGCTAACAGCCAACAGCTAACAGCTAACAGCCAAGAGCCAGCAACTAAAAATGTCTCTCGAACTGGAACAAGATTCGCCCGCCGCGACGCCGCGACGCAGGGAGGCGCGCTCCGCGGCGTCGTCGCCGCGCGTCGAGCTGAATTCCGAGCGGCTGCGTGCGCCGTTCTCTCTGCGCTGCGGCGCGCTCCTGATTGACTACATACTCATGATCGGCGTGCTGGCGCTGGCGACCATGCTGGCGCGCGTGTTCGGCGACGCGCACCGCGGGAGCGCCGTCGTGCTCGACGCGGGCTACGTGGCCGTCGGCGTCATCGCGCTGCTGAACTTCGTGGTCGTCGCGGGCCTCGGCGGTCGCACGCTCGGCAAGTGGGTTGCGGGCCTGCGCGTCGTGCGTCAGGACGGCGAGCGCATGTCGTTTGCGCGCTCGCTCGTGCGCCACGTCGTCGGCTACACCCTGACCGCCCTGACGCTCGGCCTCGGCTTCCTCCTCGCCGCCCTCAACACGCGCGGGCGCACGCTGCACGACCTCCTCGCCGGAACGGTCGTCGTGCGCAGCCGCGCGCCGCGCACGCTGCCTCGCTAGCCCGGCCCGCTTCGGGAGACCGACGGATGCAAAGCCATTGTCCGACATGCGGTGCGGAGACTTTTCCGGGCGCACGCTTCTGCCGGCGCTGCGGCGCACCCGTGCGCGTCGAGGATGCGGGCGACGTTTCGCCGCTGGCCGCGACCGTCCCCCTGCACGAAGAGGGGCAGGGACGCAAGACCGACGGCCTCGCGCCCGGCGAAGAGCGCGCCTCCGCCGAGACCTCGCGCGTCAGCCGCGCGGATGTGGAGCGCCTGCTGCGCTCGCAGCACGAAGACGGCGCAGACCGCAAAGGGCCAGACTCCGAAGCCGCCGACGAGTTCGGACGTGACACACTCGTCGGCGTGCGTGCGCTCGCCGACGAAGCCATCGCGCGCGACCCGGAAGCCACGCTCGTCGCTCACTCCGCCGTCACCAGGCCGGACGCGCCAGCCGCGTTCGGGAACGGGGAAGAACTGACCGTCACCGTTCCGCGCCCCGGCTTGCCGACCGAGACGCGCGAAGTGGCGTTGGACTCCTTCGCAGCACCGGACGCGTCCTCGAACACGCTTCGGGGCACGACGCGCGACGCGCCCGCATTTGAGCCGGACGCGAACGCGCCCGCACCGCATGAGTCCGCACCGCTTGCGCCGCCTTCCCCCGACGGGCACGCCTCCGCCGAGACGCCGTTCGTTCAGCCTCACGTCGCGCCGGGGCGGCGCAGGTGGCCGTTCGTCGTCGCCGCCTGCGTCGCGGCCCTTCTCTTCACGGTCGCCGCCGCGTGGCTCGCCGTCAGGTTCCTGCGCAGGTCGCCCGTGACCGAGACGGCGTCGCCAGCGCCGACCGCGGCGGCGGCGGTCGCGCCGGACGTGCAGCAGCAGTTCGACGAGAAGCTCGCGCAGGCCGAGGCGCTGCTCGCGCAGGGCAACATGGACGAGGCCGTGGCGCGTCTGCGCGAGGCCAACACGCTCGACCCCTCGAACGCGCGCGCACACCGGAGGCTCGGCGAGTTGCTGCTCGCGTCGGGCGCGCGCCGCGAGGCCGTCGAGGAGTTCCGCGCCGTCACACGCAATGCCCCCGAAGACTTCACCGCCTGGCGTCAGCTCGCCACGGCGCAGTTCGCCGAGGGACTCTACCGCGACGCCGCCGAAAGCTACCGGCGACTCGTCGCGCTCGTCGGCGATGCGGCGGAGCCGTCCGACCTCCTCTCTTACGCCGACGCGCTGCGCCTCTCCGGACGAACGGACGAAGCCCGCGCCATCTACCAACGCCTGACCTCCGCTCCCTCTTCGGACGCATCCGACGCTGCGCGCCAGCGGCTCGCCGAACTCGCCAGAGCGCAGACGCTGCCTGGCGCGGGCCAGCACGCCGACGAGCAGGTCGCGGCGCAGCCGCGCGAGGGCGAGACCGCCTCGTCCACGTCGCCCGCCGCGCAGCCGACGCCCGCGCAGGCACAGCCGACGCCCGCGCCGACGCCGCAGCCGACGCCGCAGCCCGCGCGCTCCGCCGCGGCCACGCCCGCCGAACGCTACCGCCGCGGCGTCGAGCTTTGGTCTTCAAACCGCAGCGCGGCGCTCGAAGAGTTCCGGGCCGCCGCTGCGGGCGGCAACGCCGACGCGCACTACTACCTCGGCCTCGGCTACGTCGAGGGACGCGGCCTCCACGCGCTCAAGCGCGCCGAGGTCGTCGCCGCGCTCCAGCATTTCCAGATGGCGCAGCGGGGCGGCGAACACGCCGCCGACGCCCGACGCTACGAGCAGGAACTTGAGAGAGTGTTTGACCGGCTGCGGAAACAGTGATAAGTGATGTGTGATGTGTGATGAGAATGAGCAAGCGGATTTCTCATCACTCATCACTCATCACTCATCACTCATCACTCATCACTTATCACCCATCATTTGAGTTATGTCCGAGCTAATCATCAACTATCCCGACCGCGCGCCCGAACGCCTTCAGCTTGGGCGTCTGCGAATCACCATCGGTCGCTCGGCGCGCAACGACGTGTGCGTCCCCGACCCTTTCGCCTCGCGCGTCCACGCCGAGGTGCGGCGCGAGGGCGACCAGTACCTTCTGCAAGACCTCGGCTCGGCCAACGGCACGTACTACAACGGCTCGCGGCTCGACCGGACGGTGGCGCTCACCAGCGGCGGGCGCGTCCAGATCGGCGAGACCGAGATCGTCTTCAGGGACGAGGCCGCCGAGCGCGCCGCCGCCGCCCCGACCATTGACGAAGACGCGCCGCTTCCGGAAGCGACCATCGCCTTTGAGTCGTCGCAGCACACCACGTCGGGGCTGCTCGAAGCCATCGAGGGCGCGCGCACGCAGACATCGGGTCGTTTCGACGTTGCCACGGTCGTCCCGCAGCAGCAGCGCACAGCCGCGGCCACCACCGTCGCCGCGCAGGGCGATCTGCTCGCGCTCATCTCGAAGGTCGGCGTCACGCTGCTGGCCTCCGCCACGCTCGACGAGACGCTGCGGCAGGTGGCCCGCCTCGTCTTCGACGCCGTGCCCGCCGAGCGCTGCATCATCATGCTCAGAGAGGACGACGGGGGCGAGTTGAAAGTGCGCGCCGCCGAGATGCAAGACCGGCAGACGGACGTGGGCGAGGTGCGCGTCAGCCGCACCATCGTCGAGGAGGTCGTCGGGCAGGGCCGCTCGGTTCTGACTTCAGACGCGCAGCACGACCCGCGCTTCATGTCGAGCACGGTGACGTTTCAGGGCATCCGCTCCGTGCTGGCCGTGCCTTTGGGCGTCGGCGAGCGCATCTTCGGGATGATCTACGCCGACTCGCCGTTCGCCACCTCGCGCTTCACGGAAGACCACCTGAAGGTTCTGACCACGCTCGGCTCGGTCGCGGCCATCCGCGTCGAGAACACGCGCCTGCTGGAAGAGCATCTGGAGCAGGAGCGTTTCGAGCGCGAGCTGCAACTGGCGCGCGAGATTCAGCAGCGCTTCCAGCCGACCGCGCCGCCTGTTGTCCCCGGCTTCGAGCTTCAGGGCATCAGCTTCCCCTCCTACCAGATCGGCGGCGACTACTACGACTTCATCCTCTGCCCCGACGGTCGCCTCGTCGTCGCGCTTGGCGACGTGTCGGGCAAGGGAACTTCCGCCGCGCTCCTGATGTCCAGCTTGCACGCGGCGGTGCACGCGCAGGTCGCCTCGTGCCGGCCCATCACGGAGACCGTCGGTGCGGTCAACCGCTACCTCGCCGACAACACGCCGGCCAACCGCTTCGTCACGCTCTTCTACGCCGAACTCGACCCGCTGACCGGCTCGCTCTCCTTCATCAACGCCGGCCACAACCCGCCTCTGATCGCGCACGCCGCGGGCGGCACGATGGAGCAGCTCGATTCGGGCGGGCTGCCGCTCGGCATCATGCCCGACGGCGAGTATCGAGAGGGGCGGACGCAGCTCCGGCCCGGCGACGTGCTCGTCACCTACTCCGACGGGGTGACGGAGCAGACCAACCCGCAGGGCGAGGAGTTCGGCGCGGCGCGCTTACAGGAAGTCATCGCGCAGCACGTCGGCCTCACGGCAGCAGGCATCCGCGACAAGATCGAGTCGGCCCTCTCGAAGTTCGCGCAAGGGACGCCCGCCGTTGACGACATCACGCTCGTCATCGTCAAGCGCGAGATGCAGTAGCCCGGTCGTCGGAAGGCAAAAGTAAAAAGGCAAAAGGCAAAAGTTAAGACGGCAAGCAGCGCGTCTCTCATTGACCGCTGAGGATGAGAGACGCGCTGTCTGCTTTCCCATCTTTTGCCTTTTTACTTTTGCCTTTCCACGCTCCGGCGAATCCTCTCCGCCGACTTCTCGCCGACGCCGTCAACGAGGTCGAGGCCGCCTCCTTCGACGAAGGCGCGCAGGTCTTCGAGTGAAGAGATTTTGAACTGCTGATAGAGCGTCGCGGCGGTCTTGACGCCGACGCCTTCGACTCCGAGGAGGTCGAGAGTGGTCGCGGGCGTCTCCGCCGTCAGACGCTCCCAGGCGTCGAACGTCCCGCGCTCAAGCAGCTCGACGATCTTCCCGCTGATGGCCTTGCCCACGCCGGGAATCGTCTGCAAGCCTTTGACCCCCCCCTCGCGCGCGATACGCTCAACTGGCGTCGGCCACGTCTCGATCATCTCGGCGGCGTTGCGATACGAGCGCACGCGGAACTTGTCCTCGCCGCGTATCTCCAACAGCAGCGCCAGCCGCTCAAACCTCCGCGCGATCTCCTCGTTCGTCATGGCTGTATGAGTTGATGAGTGATGAGTGATGCGTGATGAGAACGAGC
>DATARW010000068.1:0-89249 GCA_036263975.1 Pyrinomonadaceae bacterium | reverse complement strand
CAGAGACTTCGCGCCGCCCCTCTTGCTTCCATCGAGCAGACATAAACGCGTGCGTCCACGCGCCTCGGCTGAAGCTTTGTCTTACCTCCGGCTATTCGCTAAACTACCGGCGACTCATTCAGCCGGACTCCTATGACCAAGAAACGAGAGACGATTCGTGTCGCCTGCGGCCAGGGCTTCTGGGGCGACATGCTCGACGCTCCCGTGCGTCAGGTCAACGAAGGGCCGATTGACTATTTGATGCTCGACTACCTCGCCGAGGTCACGATGTCAATCATGCAGAAGCAGCGCGCGCGCAACCCCTCCGCCGGATACGCGCGCGACTTCGTGCCGCTCATGCGCGAGATCCTGCCCGCCTGCGTCGAGCGAGACATACGCGTGACCGCCAACGCGGGCGGCGTCAACCCCGCGGGCTGCGCCGAGGCCGTGCGCGACGTTGCGCGCGAGCTTGGACTCAAGGGCCGTTTCAAGATCGGCACGGTCGCGGGCGACGACATCATGGGTCGCCTCGACGAGCTTTTGGAGCGCGGCGTCGAACTGCGCAACATGGAGACGGGCGAGCCGCTCTCCGCGGTGCGCGACAGAGTTCAAAGCGCGAACGCGTACCTCGGCGCGTGGCCGATTGTCGAAGCCTTGCGGCGCGACGCGCGCGTCGTCGTCACGGGCCGCGCGACCGACACGGGGCTGACGCTTGCGCCCCTGATCCAAGAGTTCGGCTGGGGCGAGGCCGACTGGGACAGGCTCGCCGCGGGGACTGTCGCGGGCCACGTCATCGAGTGCGGCGCGCAGGTATCGGGCGGCAACTGCCAGTACGAGTGGCAGACAATTCCAGACCTCGCGGGCGTTGGATTCCCGATTGTCGAGGCGAGCGCGGACGGCACTTTCGTCGTCACGAAGCACGAGGGGACGGGCGGGCGCGTCAACGTGCCCTCGGTTAAGGAGCAGCTCGTCTATGAGATGGGAGACCCGCACGAATACATCACGCCCGACTGCGTCGCAGACTTCACGTCCATTCGCCTCGAAGACGACGGGCGCGACCGCGTGCGCGTCTACGGCATCAAAGGGCGGCCCGCGACGGAGTTTCTGAAAGTTTCGATCAGCTACAACGCGGGCTTCAAGGCCGTCGGCACGCTCGTCTATGCATGGCCCGACGCTTACGCGAAGGCTCGCGCCGCCGACCAAATCTTGCGCGCGCGCCTCGAACGTCTCGGCCTCCGCTTCGAGCAGATACTCACAGAGTTCGTCGGCGCAAGCGCCACGCACGGCCCGCTCGCGGGCGAGCCTTCGCCCGACATCCCCGAAGTCCAACTGCGCGTCGGCGTACGCGGCCCAGACCGCGCGGCGGTCGAGCGCTTCACCAAAGAGATCGCGCCGCTCATCCTCACGGGGCCGCCCGCCGTGACGGGCTTCGCCGGAGGTCGCCCCAAAGTCGAAGAGGTCGTCGCCTACTGGCCCGCGCTCATCCCGAAGACGGAGATCGAGCCGCGCGTGGAAGTCTCGGAAGTTTAAGTAGAGGTCGCCGAAAGATTGAGCGGGGGACGGGAGAACACGAACGTGGAAGCAGAGCGCGCGGTCGCCGGAGACGAGAACACACAGACCGGCGCGGCCTCGCCCCTCGCCTGGCGGCAAGAGAGTTCCGAGTACGTCGCGGACTGTCGAGTCTTCCGCGTGCGCCGCGACTTGAGAGCAGACCCGCGCGACGGCTGCGCGCATGATTTTTACGTCATCGAAGCGCCGGACTGGATCAACGTCGTGCCCCTGACGCCGCGCGGCGAGGTCGTGCTCATCGAGCAGTACCGGCACGGCAGCCAAGAGGTCTCGCTGGAAATTCCCGGCGGGATGGTTGACCCCGGCGAGACGCCGCGCGAGGCCGCGGCGCGCGAGCTACTGGAAGAGACCGGCTACGCGGAGTCGGAGTTGATCTTCCTCGGCAAGACTCGGCCCAACCCCGCGATTCAGAACAACTGGATTCACACGTACCTCGCGCGCAGCGTAGAGTTCAGACGCGAGCCGGAGTTTGCAGGGACGGAGCAGACGGTCGTCCGCCTCGTCCCGCTCGAACAAATCCCCGCGCTCATCGCGGAAGGGAAGATTACGCACTCGCTCGTCGTAGTAGGATTCCACTGGCTCGGACTTTACGAGAAGCAAACAGCATGAGAGTCAAACTTCTCAAACTCGCGCACGCGCGCTCCGGCGACAAGGGCGACACGGCCAACGTCGGCCTCATCGCGCTGCGCGAAGAATTCTACTCCGTGCTCGCGCGCGAGGTGACGGCGGCGCGGGTCAAAGAGCACTTCCGCGGCATCTGCAAGGGCGAGGTCGAACGCTTCGAGTTGCCGAACCTCGGCGCGCTCAACTTCCTCCTGCACGAGTCGCTCGGCGGCGGCGGCACGCTCTCTTTGATGACCGACGCGCAGGGCAAGACTTTCTCGACGGCGCTGCTTCGCATGGAGATCGAAGTGCCGGACGAAGAGGCGCGCTCGTTCCGCCTGACTTGAGGCAATGCAGGACGACCCGAAGCTCGCGTTGCAGGTGCGCGTCAGTAAAATGCTGGGCTACGGGTTCGCTTTCTCGCTGGTCTGGGCGGCGGGTGTCGGCTCGATAATCGCACTCGTCATAGGAGTGCGTGCAAGACGGCTCATCAGGCAATCGAACGGCGAGGTTTCGGGAATCGGGATGGCCTGGTGGTGCATCATCGTCGGAGCCTTTGGAGCCTTGACCATCCTGCCTTATGTGATCTGGTTGTTACTCAATGCAGGCAAGAAATGACAGACCAACTCGCTAACATCGAATCCTCCGTCCGCCACGGCTTCGCGCAGGTCGGCGACGTGCGCCTGCACTACGCGGAGACGGGCGTCGGCGACCGGCTCGTTATACTCCTGCACGGTTTCCCCGAATGCTGGTACTCGTGGCGGCATCAACTCGCGGCGCTCGGCGGGCGCTTCCGCGTCGTCGCGCCGGACATGCGCGGCTACAACCTGAGCGACAAGCCGCCGCGCGTGGAAGACTACCGCGTCGGCAGGCTCGTTGACGACGTGACCGGATTGATACGTCACCTCGGCGCGCGCGAGGCGTCTGTCGTCGGGCACGACTGGGGCGCGGTCGTGGCTTGGGCCGTGGCGCAGCACTACCCCGACTACGTCTCGAAACTCGCCGCGCTGCAAGTGCCGCCCCCCGCCGTTTGGCGGAAGAATCTCGGCTTGCGCCAACTCCTGCGAAGCTGGTACATGCTTTTCTTCCAACTGCCCGCGATTCCCGAATGGTGGGTCGGACGCGGAGACTTCAACGGACTCGAAAAGATGTTTCGCAAGACCGCGAGGCCCGGCACGTTCGACGACGAAGACATCAGAGTCCTCAAGGCCGCGATGCGCGAGCCGGGCGCGCTCAACGCCGCCATCAACTACTATCGCGCCAACTTCGGCTCGTTCCTCGGTCGCCATTTCCGGGACGGCGTCTACACGAAGCAGGAGCGCGTCCGCGTGCCCACGCTTTTCATCTACGGCGAGCGGGACTTCGCCATCGTTCCCGAAACGGTCGAGGGCGTGGCCGCCTACGTCAACGCGCCCTACCGCGAAGTGCGCCTCGCCAAAAGCAATCATTGGGTGCAGCAGGAGTATCCTGCGGAGGTCAACGCGGCGCTGTTGAGTTTTCTGGAAGAATGAAAAAGAAGAGGTCTGAGGTCGAAGGTCAGAGGTCAGTAGTTGCGCGTTCGCGTCGGCGAGCGTTCAAAGCGGCAATGCTTTTACCAACCTCTGATCTCTGACCTCCGGCCTCTAACCTCTGATGAGTCATGGAAGAAAACAGTCCTTTAATCTACGCGGTCGAAGGCGCGGTGGCGCTCGTCACGCTCAATCGGCCTGAGAAGCGGAACGCCCTGAACGACGCGCTCGTCGCCGGACTCAAGCGTGCGCTCGGCGACGCGGACGCGCGCGAAGACGTGCGCGCAGTCCTCATCACGGGCGCGGGGGCGGACTTCTGCTCCGGCGCAGACCTCTCGGCGCTCAAGAAAATATCGGAAAGCTCGGCGGTCGAGAACCTCGAAGACGCGCAGTCTTTGATGGAACTCTTCGCGCTGATACGAAGGGTGCGCGTGCCCGTCGTCGCCGCCGTCCGCGGACGCGCGCTCGCGGGCGGCTGTGGGCTGGCGACGGCCTGCGACATCGTGCTCGCCTCCGCCTCGGCGCGCTTCGGCTACCCGGAAGTCAAGATCGGCTTCGTACCCGCAATGGTCATGGCAATACTACGACGCAACGTCTCGGAGAAGCGTGCCTTTGAACTCCTCACGCGCGGCGCGGAGATGTCCGCCGTCGAGGCCGAGCGCGTCGGATTGGTCAACCACGTCTTCGACGACGACGCCTTCGAGGCGAAGGTCGAACGCTACGTTGCCGAGTTCGAGCAGGTCAGCCGCTCCGCGGTCGTCCTCACCAAGCGCCTGCTCTACCAGATGGACGGGATGAGCTTCGACGCCGCCCTTCAGGCGGGCGCAGATGTCAACACCATCGCGCGCATGACCGGCGACTGCCAGACCGGCATCGCGCGCTTCCTGATGAAAGTGAAATGAGCTAACTGCTCCAAGCGGCGATGTCGAGCGCGCAGGCGAGCGCGTCCGTGTGCAGGCGTGTGACGAGGCCGATCTCAAAGGCTTCGTCTGCGTTGACGCGGCGCGCGGTGGAGAACATCTCAAGCGCGCGCGCTGTGCCGACGAGTCGAGGGAGTCTCTGCGTGCCGCCCCAGCCGGTGATGATGCCGAGGCGCGCGCCGGGGTGCGCGAAGACCGCACGCGTCGAGGCGACGCGGACGCGACAGGCGAGTGCGAGGTCGAGGCCGCCGCCCATGCAGTAGCCGTTGACGGCAGCGATGGTCAGAGGCCGCGCGTCGGCGATGAGTTGGAAAAACCTCTGACCGCGTGCGGCGAACTCGCGCGCCGCATCGGGCGTGAGGGCGCACAGCTCGCGTATGTCCGCGCCGGAGGCGAAAACGTCGCCCGTGCCGGTGAAGATAATAGTCTTGATTCGTTCGTTCTGTGTGAGATGGGCGAAAGCGTGCTCCATCTCGTCGAGGGTTGCGACGGAGAGGGAGTTGCGCTGTGCGGGTCGGTTGAAACGTATGACGGCGAGGGCGTCGCGCTCTTCGATAAGGACGGAAGGGGATTGACTGTCTCCGCGCGCGCCCGTCTTCATGTCCGCTGGCCGACGTTCTCGCGCAGGAACTTGACTATCTCTTCGGTGGATGTGCCGGGGAGGAAAACTTCTGAGACGCCCTGCTCCTTCAGGCGTTGGATGTCGTCTTGCGGGATGATGCCGCCGACGATGATGAGGCAGTCGTCCATCCCGCGCTCGCGCAGAAGCTCGACGATGCGCGGGCAGAGCGTGTTGTGCGCGCCGGAGAGAATCGAGACGCCGACGGCATCAACGTCCTCCTGCAAGGCCGCCGCCGCGATCATCTCCGGCGTCTGCCTCAAGCCCGTGTAGATGACTTCCATCCCCGCATCGCGCAGCGCGCGAGCGATCACCTTCGCGCCGCGGTCGTGGCCGTCGAGGCCGGGCTTGGCGACGAGGACGCGAATTTTTCTCTCAGGCATAAGGGCTGAGGGCTGTTAGCGATTAGCTGTTAGCAAAACTGAAAACCGAATGCTGCCGGCTAAAAGCTAACAGCCCAATCGCTAGCGGCTTCTTCAAAATGCAGGCTCTTCGTAGAGTCCGTAAATGTCGCGCAGGGCGTCGCAGACTTCGCCGAGCGTGGCGTAGGCGCGCACGGCCTCGATGGTCGCGGGCATCGTGTTGTCGCCGTCGCGCGCGGCCCGCTTCAGTTTTTCGAGCGAGTTTGCGACAGCGCCCTTGTCGCGTTGCGATCTGGCTTGTTGCAGGCGCTCAACCTGATGCTCGCGCACGTCCTCGTCAATGATGAGGGTGGGTACCTCGGCGAATTCATTCTCCATTGCGTACTTGTTGACGCCGACGATTGTCTGTTCGCCGCGCTCGACGGCCTTCTGGTATTGGTAGGCCGACTCCTGAATCTCGCGCTGCGGGAATCCCTTCTCGATGGCCTCGACCATGCCGCCCATCGAGTCAATCTTCTCGAAGTATTCGAGCGCGCCGTCCTCCATCTTCTTCGTCAGAGACTCGACGAAGTAAGAGCCGCCGAGCGGGTCAATCGTGTTCGGAACGCCCGTCTCCTCGGCGATGATCTGCTGCGTGCGCAGAGCGATGAGCGCCGCCTGGTCGGTGGGAAGAGCCAGAGCTTCGTCGTAAGCGTCCGTGTGCAGCGACTGCGTGCCTCCGAGCACTCCGGCGAGCGCCTGTATGGCGACGCGCACGATGTTGTTCAAGGGCTGCTGCACGGTCAGCGAGACGCCCGCCGTCTGCGTGTGGAAGCGGAGCTGAAGCGTGCGCGCGCTGTTCGAGTTGAAGCGCTCGCGCATCACGCGCGACCAGATGCGGCGCGCGGCGCGATACTTGGCGATCTCCTCGAAGAAGTCGTTGTGTGCGTTGAAGAAGAATGAGATGCGCGGCACGAACTCGTCAACGTCGAGTCCGGCGCGCACGCCCCAGTCAACATATTCGATGCCGTCGCGCAGCGTGAAGGCGAGTTCTTGCAGAGCGGTCGCGCCCGCCTCGCGGATGTGGTAGCCGCTGACGGAGATCGGGTTGTACTTCGGGACGTGGCGCGTGCAGAACTCGAAGGTGTCCACGACGAGCTTCATCGCGGGGCGAATCGGGTAAATCCACTCCTTCTGCGCGATGTACTCTTTGAGGATGTCGTTCTGGAGCGTGCCTGAAATCTTTCGGAAGTCAGCGCCCTGCTTTTCGGCGACGACCAGATACATCGCGAGCAGCACGGATGCGGGCGCGTTGATCGTCTGCGAGACCGTTACCTGTTCGAGCGGGATGCCGTCGAAGAGGGCTTCCATGTCGGCGAGGCTTGAGACGGCGACGCCGCACTTGCCGACCTCGCCCTCGGACAGAGGCGAGTCGGCGTCGTAACCCATGAGCGTCGGCAGGTCGTAGGCGACGGAGAGGCCGGTCTGCCCGTGCTCAAGTAGATACTTGAAGCGCGCGTTCGTCTCTTCGGGCGTGCCGAAGCCTGCGAACTGCCGCATCGTCCAGAGCTTGCCGCGGTAGCCCGTGGGATGTATGCCGCGCGTGTATGGGAACTCGCCGGGGTACGAGATGTCGCGCTCGTAGTCAACCTCCGAGAGGTCTGCGGGCGTGTAGAGTCGCCCGACCTCGTCGAGCGAGACGGTCTCGAAGCGATTCTTTCGTTCGGGCCGCTTCTTCAGCGAGGGCTTGAGCGTCTCGCGCTCCCAGCGCTCGACCGACGCCTCCGCAGGCGAGTTGACCTCTTTCGTCTCAGGCATAAATCTGCTGTCGCCTCAGTCACCGGTCGCCCCGGCAGTGCGCGAGGCAAAACAATGACAATTTCTCTGAAATTAACGAGAAAACGATATTAGTTGACGCCCGCGAAGGGTGTCAACCAAATGAACCGAAACGGATGCTCAGAAAAAGGCGGCGCGGATGCCTGCCAGTGCAAGCACCCGCGCCTTAGAGGAAGGAGAACCGGCGGCGTAAAACGAGCGGGTCGGCGTCGGCGGGCGTCAGGCGTAAATGATTGCGATAAACCCGCCGCAGCGAAGAAACCGCGCTATTCCAAAGGGACGACGACCTCGTTCGGGTGAACCATGTTCAGGCGCGTGCGCGCCGCGGCCTCGATGGCCCGCGGGTCTTTGTGCAGGCGCTCGATGTCCCGGCGCAGTGACGCGTTGGCCTCGCGAATCTTTTGCACGTCGGTGTTCATCTCTTCAAACTTCTGTGCGGCACCGCGCATCCCGGCCTGTGCGCGCATCGTGACGGTCACGCAGACGGCGAAGGTCGCGAGCAAGATCATGCAAAAGACAACCCAGGAGGGAACCGCGAGGTCGCGTCGCCGAATCTTCGTGCCTGCGCCCAACACTTCGACGCCAGCCTCCAGAACGGGCGAGGGAAGTGTCAGGGCGCGCGCGGCAGGTCGCTGAGCGGCAAGTCGGGCGTCATTCCAAATAGGGTTAGCGGCCATTTCTGTTGAGCACCTCCGGTTGTTCAGGTCAGGCTGCGCTGCTGCTGCTGTTGGTCTGTCGCTCTTTGCCGAAGCGACAAGGTTTCGGGAATGTAGCACGGGGGTTTTTGACTGTAAAGATATTCGTTTTCAACGGTTTATGTCGCTAAGTTCAAGTATACGTTGAAGTAAGCGACGGAGAGCAACTTGTTTGGCGAACACGTGGCGAACGAAAATCCGCGGCGAGGGCATCGCCCGGAGATAGTCTTTTTTGCCAGCAGGATAGAGAGGCAGCGTAACCGCCACAGATGTGGAAAAGAATCTTCGATGGCAAGTTACGGCTGTGTTGTGAACTAGGTTGTGTTGACATTTCAGCGTAACCAAACAGGTGCGCTGACGAAACTCAAGAATGGGGTTAAATTAGGATGCCAGCGATAAGCACTCGCCAGCGAGGATTTTTTCGCCTGTGTGTCGCGGCGAGTTGTTAAGAAGTGGTTGATGCGGAGCGACGAATGGTGGATTCAAGGCTGGTTGGAAACTGCTCGTGCGATGCCGCGCATCAGGCGCTTAAAAATCAATTGCCCAGCGGCGCTTACGGAACTTCTCCTCCGTCCAGAAGTTGCGGAGCAGTTCGAGACGCGGGGCGGGCGCGGGGCCGTCTTCGACGGGCGGCGGGAGGACGACGCTGACGACATCATATCGGTAGGGGGCCGCAGCGAGGCCGAGCGCGCGGCGGTAGGCGCGAGCGGCGCGCGTTACCTGTCGCTGCTTGCGGAGGTCAACGTTCGCTTCGGGCGCGGCGAAGTGGTCGGAGGCACGCGTCTTGACCTCGACGAAGCAGAGTGCCGCGCCCTCGTAGGCGACCAGATCAATCTCGGCCTGCACGACCGCGCCGCGACGATTGCGCCCGACGCCGAGCTTGAAGTTAGAGGCGACCAGCTCGAAGCCTTGCGCGCGCAGGAATCCTGCCGCGAGCTGCTCGCCGCGCCGACCGAGTTCGAGGTGGGGCGCGAGGGCTTCGGCGCTCGCGCGTGAGAAGCGCGAGCGCAACGCCTCCAGTAGTTGCCGCGGTGTTTTCAGTCGGCGCATGTCGCTCGCCTAACTTTGGATGTGACTGTGCGACTCGTTCGCCTAACTTTGGATGTGATTGTGCGACGAAAGAGAGCGTGCGGCAGGTTATCGCTTCCGGGGTTTCGGCGCAAGCAGTTTTCGCTTTACGGCACAGGCCGGATTCTGCCTTCGAGACCTTTGGGATTAGATAAACTTCTTTAACCGCAAAGAAGGCGAGAAAGATCGCGAAGGAGAAGCTGGCCGCCTGTGCCTTCGGCGACCTTACGTTGGTTTGAATGGTGGCGAAAGACCTCCTTGCGACGCATCGCACCGCAGGCTAAACTTCAACGCGCCCCGAAAGTCGTCGTCGCCTCGAACGAAGAGAAGGACATCGCGGCGGCGCACGATTGGGTTCGCGTTCACAAACGGAGAGGGGCGGGCAATGTCGAGCGAGCTGAAGCAGGAGAGCGAGGTTGAAGGCGCGGCGCGCGAGGTCGCGGCGCTGCCGCTCGTGGCGATTGTCGGTCGCCCGAACGTCGGCAAGTCCACGCTCTTCAACCGGCTCGTTGGCGAGCGCCGCGCAATCGTCGGCGACGAGCCGGGCATCACGCGTGACCGAATCTACGGCGAGGCGGAGTGGTCTGGCCGACGCTTCTCCATCGTGGACACGGGCGGCATCGTGCCGGACGAGACGGCGATCATCCCGGCGAACATTTTCAGGCAGGCCGGGTTCGCCATCTCGGAGGCGAGCGTGCTCGTCTGGGTCGTGGACGCGCGCGCGGGCGCGACGCCTCTGGACGAGGAGCTGGCGCGACTGCTGCGTGCGACGGGCAAGACCGTCCTCGTCGCCGCCAACAAGGTTGACGCCTCGCGGCTCGAAGCGGACGCGGGCGAGTTCCATCGCTTCGGCTTCGCAGACGTGCTGCCGGTCTCGGCGGAGACGGGCGATGGCGTGGCCGAACTGCTCGACGCGCTCGTCGGACGCTTCACGCTGCTTGAGGATGCCGGAGAGACGGACGACGAAGACGACGCGCGGCGTCGAGAGGTGAGGCTGGCGATTGTCGGGCGACCGAACACGGGGAAGTCTTCGCTCCTGAACCGGCTCATCGGAGAGGAGCGCGTCATCGTCTCGCCCGTCGCGGGCACAACGCGCGACGCCGTTGACACGCTCTTGAAGAGCGACGGCCACTCGTTTCGACTGATTGACACCGCAGGGATACGCCGCAAGGGGAAGACCGAGGAGATGGCCGAGAAGCTCTCGGTCGTGATGGCGCGGCGGAGTTTGGAGCGCGCGGACGTGGCGGTTGTGATGGTGGACGCGGTCGAGGGCGTCGCGGCGCTCGACGCGCACATCGCGGGCTACGCGGTCGAGGCCGGGTGCTCCGTCATCGTCGCCGTCAACAAGTGGGACGCGCTCCCCGAAAAGGACACGCACACCGTCTCGGAGTTCGAGCGCGACCTGCGCTTCAAGATGAAGTTCCTCGAATGGGCACCCGTCATCACCATCTCGGCGCTCAAGGGGCAGCGCGTCGAGCGTCTGCTGCCGCTCGCTCTGCGCGCCAATGAAGCGCGCAACCGACGCATCCCGACCTCGCAGCTCAACGAGTTCTTCGCGCGCGTCATGGCTTCGGGTCGCGCGCCGACCGCGCCAGCGCCGATCAAAGGCGGCCAGTCGCGTCTGCACGTGCAGTACCTCACGCAGGTGGGTGTCCGGCCACCCGCCTTCGTCGTCTTCACGGCGGGCGGCAGGCCGGGGCTGCACTTCTCCTTCGAGCGTTTCCTGCAAAACCGCCTGCGCGAGGAGTTCGATTTCTTCGCCACGCCGCTCCGCATCATCGAGCGACACAAGAAGAGAGGCCGGGGGACGGGAGCCGGGGGCCGGTAAACAAGCTTCGACGTTTTCGACGAATGAGCGCACAGGCGTTAACGGCTGAACCGGCACTCGGCTGGCGGGTGCTCGCACGCGACGGCGAGGCGCGCGCCGGCTTCCTGCGGACGCGGCGTGGCGTCGTCGAGACTCCGGTCTTCATGCCCGTGGGCACGCTCGGCAGTGTGAAGGGCGTGCGCTTCGAGGAGCTGGAAGCGCCAGACCTCGACGCTTCGATCATCCTCGGAAACACATACCATCTCTGGCTTCGACCGGGCGCGGAAGTTTTACGCGCGTGCGGCGGGCTTCATAAGTTCATCGGCTGGGAGCGGGCGATTCTCACGGACTCCGGCGGGTTTCAGGTCTTCAGTTTGAGCGACCTGCGGCGCATCTCGGAGGAGGGCGTCGAGTTCCGCTCGCAAGTTGACGGTCGGCTCTGCTTCCTCTCGCCCGAAGTCTCGATGGAAGTGCAGGCCGCGCTTGGCTCCGACATCGTGATGGCCTTCGACGAGTGCCTGGCTGGTCAGGCCACGCACGATGCGGCGCGCGCCTCTCTGGAACTGACGGCTCGCTGGGCGCGACGCTCGCGCACTCGCTTCGACGAGTTGCAGCGCGAGGGCGCGGACACCGGACGCACGGAGCGCACGGACGCGGGGCCTGTCGCACGTAATGACGGAGAGCCTGTCGCGCGTAGTGACGAAGAGCTTGTCGCGGGCGGCGACGAAGACGGCTTGAGCGGTCGTCAGGCCGTCTTCGGCATCGTGCAGGGCGCGACGCACCTGGACTTGCGGCGCGAGAGCCTTGAGCGCACGGTCGAGGTCGGCTTCGACGGCTACGCCATCGGCGGCCTGAGCGTGGGCGAGGAGAAGCGTCTGATGTACGAGGTGGTCGAAGCGGTCGCGCCGCTGATGCCTGCGGAGAGTCCGCGCTACCTGATGGGCGTCGGCACGCCGGAGGATTTGGTCGAGTCGGTCGCGCGCGGCGTGGACATGTTCGACTGCGTGATGCCGACGCGCAACGGGCGCAACGGTCAGGCGTTCACCTCGCGCGGCAAATTGAACATCAAGAACGCGCGCTGGGCCGCCGACGCCCGCCCGCTCGACGATGCCTGCGCCTGCGCCGTCTGCCGCCGCCACTCGCGCGCGTATCTGCGTCACCTGTTCATGTCGGGCGAGATGCTCGCTGCCGTTCTGCTGTCGCATCACAACCTCGCGTTCTTCCTTGACACCATGCGACGCGTCAGGCAAGCTATCCGGTCTGGTGAATTCACGCGATTTCGGCGGGAGTTTCTTGTGGGAACAGGCTCCGGCGTCGAGTGAGCCGGCGACCCGTTCGAGCGCCGTACTTCCTCCTCGGAAAACTGTTTTTCGGCTGGATTGCGGGAAGGGGTGCGCCGTCCGCCGACCCGGCGCAAGTCTCGCCTCGCAAGGCCGCGAGCAATCCGTTCGCGAGGTCGTTAAAACGAATCTGAAAAGGTCGAGTCGGAGGCGCAAATTTGAACTTTGCGACTTCAGATTATTGAACACCTGATGACAAATCCCGCTTTCATCTTTCAGGCCGCGCCGGGCGGCGGCCTGCTCGTCACGCTGATGCCGTTCCTGCTCATCTTCGGCGTCTTCTACTTTCTCATCATCGTCCCCCAGCGTCGCCGCCAGAAGGCCCTCCAGGAGATGATTTCGCAGCTCAAGGCGGGCGATAAGATCATCACGACGGGCGGCGTCATCGCCACTGTCACCGCGGTGCGCGAGAGTTCGCTGCTAGTGCGCAGCGCCGACAAGTCAATCCTCGAAATCACGCGCGCCTCGGTCGCGGGCATGCATGGGAGCGAGGAGAAGGGGAGTTAAAGAAGCTGTTGGCTGTTAGCTTTTAGCTTTTAGCTTTGTCTGATGGCGAGCGGCCGGGGGTTCAACGTCAAAGCTGTCTGCCGAGTCCGGCTAACGGCTAACGGCTAATAGTTTTCATCATGAAAAAGAATCTTATTCAGCGAGTCATCATCATCGCCGCCGTGACGCTCATCGGGCTGTGGATCGTCCTGGGGCCGCGCCACAAGCCGACGGCCAAAGACTTCACGCTGGCGGGCATTCAGAATACCCTGCGCGAGAACATACACCTCGGACTAGACCTGCGCGGCGGCTCGCACCTCGTCATGCAGGTGCAGGTGCAGGACTATCTCAAGCGCCTCACGGAGAACGTCGCCGCCGGTGTGCAGGATGCCGCGCGCGCGCAAGGCTTCGACGTGAAAGAGGTGCGGCCCGAAGTTGAAGGCAACAGCTACCGCGTCGTGCTCGTCGCCAACGACGCCTCGAAGATCGCCGACATGCGCGACCAACTGCCGCGCAAGGTCAGCGACTTCGACCCCAGCATCTGGACGGCCTCGGCCAGCGGCAACACGATCACATGGGAGATGACCGACCGCGCCAAGACAGACCTCGGCGACCGCGCGACCGCCGACGCCATGCGGATCATCGAGACGCGCGTCAACGCCCTCGGCGTGGCCGAGCCGACCATCCAGCAGCACGGCTCGACCAGCTCGCACCAGATACTGCTCCAGATGCCCGGCATCACCGACCCGGAGCGCGTCAAGGAACTCATCAAGAGCGAGTCGCGTCTGGAACTGGCGAAGGTCATCAGCCCGCCCAGCCCCGCTGCGATGCAGACCTACCCGACGAAGGAGGCGGCCCTTCAGTCGCTCGGCGGCTCCGCCGCGACCAACCGCCGCGTGCTGCCCTACAACAAGGAGGGCGAGCCGACGACGGCGGGCCAGAACCCGAACCAGAAGCCGGGCGAGCCGAGTTCGTGGGTCGTCGTCGAGACGCCGGCCATCGTTGACGGCAGCGAGTTGAGCGAGGCCAACGCCGTCGCCGGGAATCCGGCGGGCGGCGACGAAGGGGGCTATCGCATCACCTTCGGCCTCAAGGCCAACGGCGCGCAGAAGTTCGGAGCGTGGACGGGCGCGAACATCAACCAGTACATGGCCGTCGTCCTCAACGACGAGGTGAAGAGCGCCGCCTTCATCAAGTCGCAGATATTCGACCGCGGCGAGATCAGCGGCAATTTCACGAAGGAGTCGGGCGAGGGCCTCGCGCTCACGCTCCGTTCGGGCGCGCTCCCCGCCAAGGTCATCTACCTCGAAGAGCGCACCGTGGGGCCGAGCCTCGGCGCGGACTCCATTCGCGCGGGCGTGACGGCCTGCATCATCGGCCTCTTCCTCGTCGTGCTGACGATGATCGTTTACTACCGCCTGTCGGGCATCAACGCCGTCGTCGCGCTGATGCTGAACACCGTCCTGACGCTGGCCGCGCTCATCGTCTTCGACGCGACGCTGACCTTGCCCGGCATCGCCGGCATCATCCTCGGCATCGGCATGGCCGTTGACTCGAACGTGCTCATCTTCGAGCGCATCCGCGAGGAGTTGCACTCCGGCAAGACCGTGCCTTCGGCCATTGACCTCGGGTTCTCGCGCGCCTTCATCACGATTATTGACACGCACGTCACCATCGTCATCTCGTCGCTGTTCCTGTTCGTCTTCGGCACGGGGCCGATTCGCGGCTTCGCCGTTACGCTCGTTCTGGGACTGCTCGCCAACCTGTTCACGGCGGTCTACGTCTCGCGCACGATCTTCATCTGGGAGCTTTCGCGCAAGCACGGGCGCGTCGAGACGCTCAGCATTTAAAACCCGTGAACCGTAAACCGTGACAAGCGACAAGTAAAAGCTTTCCGCTTGTCACGGTTTACGGTTCACTTGTCACGAGATTAGATATGTTTCAGCTATTCCACAACGTAAACCTCGACTGGCTCAAGCTCCGGAAGTTTTTCATCCTGCTCTCGACGACGATCATGCTCGGAGGGTTGGCTTCGGCGCTCATCCGGCACGCCGTTCACCCCGGCGGCACGGAGGCTTTCAACCTCGGCATTGACTTCAAGGGCGGCACGGTCGTCACAGCCGACTTCAAAGAGCGCCCCGCGCCCGAGGCCATCCGCGACCGCCTGCACGCCGCCGGAGTCTCCGACCCGATCATCCAGCCCGTCACCGATAAGCCGGGCGAGGTGCTCATACGCCTCCCGCAGATGGAGACGGGTCAGGCCGCCGGGCAGACGCAGGTTGACGTGGGGCGCGCCACGGTCGCCAAGGCGCTCAGCACCTTCGGGACGCAGGTCGGCGTCAACGACCCTTTCCCCGCCGAGGGCAACGCCTTCAAGATCGTCGGCACGGACGCCGTGGGCGCTGTCGCGGGCGCGGCGCTCAGGAACCAGGCCGTCGCCGTCACGCTTTTGGCGCTCGTCGGCATCCTGCTCTACATCGCCTTCCGCTTCGAGTGGACTTACGGCGCGGCGGCTGTGATCGCGGTCTTCCACGACGTGCTCATCACGCTCGGCTTCTTCTCCATCTTCCAGTTCGAGGTCAACCTGACGGTCATCGCCGCGCTGCTCACGCTCGTCGGCTTCTCCGTCAACGACACCATCGTCGTCTTCGACCGCATCCGCGAGAACCTACGCATGCACCGCCGCTCGACTCTCTACGACGTGACGAACGACTCAATTAACCAGACGCTCTCGCGCACCATCATCACGTCGGGCCTCGTCTTCCTCTCGGTGCTCGCGCTCGTGCTCTTCGGCGGCGAGGTGTTGCGCGGCTTCTCCATCGCGCTCCTGATCGGCATCATCTTCGGCACCTACTCCTCGGTCGCCGTCGCTAGCCCGATCATGGTCTGGTGGCAGCAGCGGCTCGAAGCCGGCAGGTCTCAGGCCGCGAGCGCAGGAGGCCCGCGCGGCGGCGGCACGCGCCCGACGCAGGGCACGCCCCGCAGCGCGAAGGCCAGCGCGGCGGCGCGTTAGTTTGTGCGACAGCGCGCCGCGCAAACGGCTTCGCGGGGCACAAAAAGAGTCTTCGGCGAAGGTCAATTTGCATCGCCGTGAAGTTTTACAGAACAAAAAAATCGGCCCGGCATCTAATCAACCGGACAACGTCGGAGCGGGAGCATAGCGAAGTCCATTTTATGCTTGACTTCGCCGCGGATTGCGACATAGACTGAGCGCGTTGCTGGCCCAATTAGTTTAATAACGAACGCGCCCGTCTCGCCGCGGAAGTGTGAGGCGGAGGTTTGGGCGCAAGCGTTCGTGTCCGAGGGGCTGGCTGTATCCGTTTCATTCCCTGTTCTGGCAAGCGTGAAGGACTTGAGACCGCGGCGCGTTCGTTTCGGGCGCACGGTCGGCGCTTCGGCCATTCCCCGTTCCCTGATTTAGGCACAAGTTACAACCAAGCGGACGTTTTTTCATTGAAAACGTTTTGGAATCACAACTCTTATATAAGAGTCTTGTGATTGAATAAGTCGCGTAACCCCTGACCCGCCCGGCACCGGAAGAGGGAGGATTGAGAAGATGTTCGACACGTTAGTCGAGTCCGGCTCGCACTCAGACGACCTTGCGCGCAAGGGCTCTTTCTTTCTCGGCACGATGGTCATCTACGCAATCGTGCTGGTGGCCGTCACGGTCGTGGGCATCTATTGGTACAACGACTCGATACCCGACCCCAGCCTCGAACTCCTGACGCTGGTCGCGCCCGCGCCGATGCAGCAGCAGGAGGAGGCCAAGCCGAAGGACGAGCCGAAGCCCGCCAAGGCCGAGCCGCAGACGGCGATGGTCAAGGAGATGGCCGTCATCGCACCCGTCACCCAGAACAAAGAGATCGCGTCCGAGAAGGCCAAGGTCGTCCAGACCAACAAGACGCTCAGCATTCAGGTCGGCGACAGGGACATCGGCGACGTGAATAACGTCTCGGCCGGGAGCGTGGTCGGAGTCGGCACGGGCGGAGGCGGCGGCACGGGCACCGGCGGCGGCGTGGCCGTGGCGAGCAACGATGAGCCGCCCCCGCCCCCGCCGCCTCCGGCCCCGAAGCCGACGCCTCCGAAGACAATCGTTTCGGGCGGCGTGCTGAACGGCAAGGCCATCAGCAAGCCGCAGCCCGCTTACCCGCCGATTGCGAAGGCGGCGCGCGCCCAGGGCACTGTGACCGTGCAGATTGTGGTTGACGAGTCGGGGCGCGTCATCTCGGCCAGCGCCGTGAGCGGCCACCCGCTCTTGCAGCAGGCGGCGGTGGCCGCAGCGCGGCAGGCGAGGTTCTCGCCGACGCTTTTGTCGGGGCAGCCCGTGAAGGTCTCCGGCGTTATCACGTACAACTTCGTGCTTCAGTAAGAAGGCGCGCGCGGGCGCAGCCCGACCAGGCCGCCGCACTCTCTTGTTAGAGGCGGCGCTTCGGCGGGCCGCTCGCGCCACTTCCGCGGAAGCGCTCTTGCCATCAACGAAAAACTTTGGAGGGATTTCTACCGTGACTATTCTGTTGAGCATTCTCGGGGGCAAGGCTCTCGGAGTCCTGGTCTTCCTGTTCCAGGCGGCGGCACAGCCGGCAGGCGGTGCGGGAGCCCCTGCGCCGGGTGAACAGAACCTCAAGGACGTGTTCACCATGAGCGAGATGATTAAGCATCTCGGCTGGGTGGCACTGACCGTCATCGTCATCCTGCTCATCATGTCCATGTACTCCATCGCGATCATGGTCGAGCGCTTCCTGACCTACTCGGCGGCCAAGAAGCAGTCGCGCGAGTTCGCCCCGCGAGTGGCACAGGCGCTGAAGAACGACCGCATCGAGGAAGCCATCAACATCAGCGACAAGCACAAGAAGTCGCACCTCGCGATGGTCGTCAACGCCGGATTGCAGGAGTTCCGCGCGCACGACGCGTCTTCGGACATCTCCGGCGACGAGATCGAGGCGTCAAAACGCGCCCTGCAACGCGCCATCGCCATCAAGAGCGCCGAGTTCAAGCGCGGCCTTTCCGGCCTCGCAACCATCGGCTCGACGGCCCCGTTCGTCGGACTCTTCGGCACGGTGTTCGGCATCATCAACGCGTTCACCGGCATGAAGGCCGCCGAGGGCGCAGGCATCGGCGCGGTCGCGGGCGGTATCGCCGAGGCGCTTTTGACGACGGCGCTCGGTCTCGCCGTGGCCGTGCCCGCCGTGTGGCTCTTCAACTACTTCACGGGCAAGGTGGACGGCTTCATCGTCGAGATGGACAACTCGGCGTCCGAGCTGATTGACTACTTCCTGAAGAACCGCACGCGGCAACTCAGGTCGTAAGTTTTTTTCAAGCGTTTCGGCGCGTCCGCGCCGGCGCGTCCGCACGCAACCTTTTACGGGTTCGTGCGTGACCGCGGCAGGCTGCGGCGCGCCCGGCCCTTTCGAGTCGGGCCAGGAGATAAAGCGATGGGAATGGATGCAGGCGGCGGGGGCAGCAACCTCCAGTCCAACATTAACGTCACGCCGATGGTGGACATCATGCTGGTGCTGCTCATCATCTTCATGGTCATCACGCCGATGCTTCAGGCGGGCGTCTCGGTTACGCTCCCGCGCAACATGAACCCCGACCCCGACCAGAACATCATCAAGGAAACTTCGGTCGTGGTCGCGATCACGAAAGAGGGCGACCTCTACATCGGCAAGAAGAAGATTGATAAAGATCAGCTCAAGTCCCAGATAGACGAGAAGATGGCGACCAAGTCGGATCAGGATCGCATCGTCTACCTGCGTGCGGACGTGGAGGCCAGCTACAAGTCGGTCGTGGATACCATCAACCTGATCCGCGACTCTGGGATTGACCAGATCGGTCTGGTCGCCGACAAGTTGAAGGGCGGCGCAGGCTCGGCGGTGCCAGCCACGGGCGGGCCGAACGACCACGCGACGAGTGCGCCGGCACCCCCCGCCTCTTAGAAGGCGGAGAACTTTTCAAGAGAGACGGAGGAATAATCACATGGCAATGACCGGAGGCGGCGCGGGGGCGGCCCCGAACATCAACGTCACGCCGCTCATAGACATTCTGCTGGTGCTGCTCATCATCTTCATGGTCATTTCGCCTTTGAAGCCTGCCCGCTTCAAGACGCTCGTGCCTGAGAAGAGCGAGAACCTGAACGCGAACGCCAAGCAAAGCCCGCTGACGCTGATCGTCAACATTAAGAAAGACCTTTCAGCGGAGCTGGTCAAGGGCGGCAACCACGTCGTTGACGCCTCGGTCAACGACCCCGCCCCGATAAGCTCGGCGCTTGATTCCGAGTTCAAGTCCCGCAAGCAACAGCAGAACTGGAAGTCGGGCTTTGAGAGCCGCGCCGACCTCTCGCCCGATCAGCGCATCGAGAGGACGGTTTTCATCAAAGCTCCGGAGAGCTTCAAGTACGGAGACGTGGTGAAGATCATTGACGCCGTCAAGGGCGCGGGTGCCGACCCCGTCGGCCTACAGACCGAGGCGCTGGAGCAGTAGTAGGGTCTTTCACGCCGAGACGCGCGCCGTCGCTGCCCCCTTCTTAAGTCGCGCGGCGTCAAAACGTCTCGGCGTACTCCTAATCCCCTTCGGACGCAAGCTTCAAACTTTTGCCCGGAGCATTCATCCAATGAAACTCTCTCGAATCAGCATCGCGGCGCTCCTTCTGACCCTGGTCGCGACCTCCGGCGGGTGTGCGCTCGTCAACCGCGTTCGGGCCAAGAACGCGCTGAACGAGGGCGCGCGCGCCTATCGCGACGGCAGGTTCTCCGACGCGGAGGCGAGTTTCCGCAAGGCTTACGAACTCGACCCTTCGGAGAAGAACGCGCCTCTGTTTATCGCCCGCGCCATCCAGCAGCAGTACAAGCCCGGCGTTCAAGCGCCGGAGAACCTTGAGGTCGGCAACCGCGCCATCGCCGCTTATCAGGACATCCTCAACAAAGACCCGCAGAGCGAGGATGCCTACAAAAACATCGTCTATCTCTACGGCCAGATGAAGAACGACGATAAGGTGAAGCAGATGCTCACCGAGCGCGCCAGCCTCGAATCCATTCCGAAGGATAAGCGCGCCGAGGCTCTGGTCATCCTGGCGAGCCAGCAGTGGAAGTGCTCCTACGACATCACCGAGCAGAAAGATAACAAGACGACTGAGAACAAGCCCGACAAGGTTCTCATACACTACAAGAAGCCCGCCAACCAGGCCGACTTCGACAAGGCCAACCAGTGCGCGCAAGAAGGTTTGAGGCTCGCGGATCAGGCCGTCGCCCTCGACCCGGAGAATGCGAACGCCTGGACGCAGAAGACCAATCTCCTGCGCGAGAAGTCGAAGCTGGCGGAGATGGCGGGCAACGCGCAGGACAAGCAGAGCGCCGACACGCAGGCGCAGCAGGCGCTCGAAACGCAGACGCGTCTCGCCGCCCAGGTGAAGAAGAAGCAGGAGGCCGAGCAGGCCGCCTCGCCCACGCCGCCCGCGAGCTAAATACTCTTCGGACTTCCCGCGGCGCGCAAAAGCCCCTTCAGCCGCCCGCGAATCCGTCTCCCATTCCCTGGTGGTGCCTGACTTCCCGTCGGGCACCACCAGTTTCTATAATGGCTTTTAGCTTTTGGCCATTGGCTGTTAGACGGGCCGTATTCGGCAGCGACCCGGCAAATAAAACGGAGTCCCGCTCATCAAACGAAAGGCTAAGAGCTAAGAGCTTCTTTTATGATTCGCATTGAGGAGATCGTCGAGAAGGTGGGGCGCAACCACCCGCAGGCGGACTTGGACGTGCTGCGGCGCGCGTACTTCTTCTCCGCGCTCCACCACAAGGGGCAGACGCGCGCCTCCGGCGAAGCCTACCTCGTCCACCCGCTCGAAGTCGCCAACATCCTCGCCGACATGCGCCTCGATGAAGTGTCGGTCGCCACCGGCCTGCTGCACGACGTGGTCGAGGACACGCTCGTCGAGCTGGATGTCATCCGCGACTCCTTCGGCGAAGAGATCGCGCACCTCGTTGACGGACTGACGAAGCTGGCGCAGATCAGCAACCAGTCGCGCGAGGAGCAGCAGGCCGAGAACGTTCGCAAGATGCTTCTGGCGATGGTGGACGACGTGAGAGTCGTGCTGGTGAAGCTCGCCGACCGCCTCCACAACATGCGGACGCTCCAGTACCTCAAGCCAGAAAAGCGCCGCCGCATCGCGCAGGAGACCCTCGACATCTTCGCGCCCATCGCGCACCGCCTCGGCATGGGCCGCTTGCGCGGCGAGCTGGAAGACCTCGCCTTCAAGCACCTCCACCCCGAAGAGTATCGCGAGCTGGCCGAGCAGTTGGAGCGCCGGCGCAAGGAACACGAAGCCTTCCTCAGCGAAGTGACCGCGCGCATCGAGGAGAAGATGCGCGAGGCCGACGTGCCCTTAGTCAGCGTCGAAGGGCGCGTCAAGCGTCTCTACTCGATTCACAAGAAGCTCAAGCGGCAGAAGATTCAGCTCGATCAGGTTTACGATCTCATCGCCGCGCGCATCATCACGCCCGACGAGACGCGCTTCTGCTACGCCGCGCTCGGCGTCGTCCACACGCTCTGGCAGCCCATCCCGGGCCGCTTCAAGGACTGGATCGCCACGCCGCGCGACAACCTCTACCAATCCCTGCACACCTCCGTCATCGGCACGAAGGGCCAGCCCTTCGAGATACAGATTCGCACCGGCGAGATGCATCGCGTGGCTGAGGAGGGCGTCGCCGCGCACTGGAAGTACAAGGAAGGGCGGCGCGGCGCGCACGACGACGACGCGGCCTTCCAGTGGTTGCGCTCTCTCGTCGAGTGGTCGCAGGAGGTGAAGGACTCGCGCGACTTCCTCGAATCCCTCAAGCTCGACCTCTACCCGAAGGACGTTTACGCCTTCACGCCGATGGGCAAGGTTATCCAGCTTCAGCGCGGTGCCACTCCGGTTGACTTCGCCTACATGATTCACACGGAGGTCGGCAACACCTGCACGGGTGCGCGCGTCAACGGGCGCATCGTGCCGCTCAAGACGGCCATCCAGAACGGCGACGTGGTGGAAATCCTGACCTCGCCAAACGCACGGCCCTCGCGCGACTGGCTCAACTTCGTCAAGACCTCGCGCGCGCGCAACCGCGTCCGCCACGCGGTCGCCGAGCAGCAACGCGCCGAATCAATCGAGCTGGGCCGCAAGCTCTTCGAGAAGGAGGCCGCGCGCTTCCGCCTCTCGCCCAAAAAACTGCTCGCCGACGGCGACGGCGAGTTCAAGCGCGTCGCCAACGATTACGGCTACGGGCGCGTGGACGACCTGCTGGCGGCGGTCGGCTACGGCAAGCTCGTCCCGCGCAACGTCATCGCCAAGTACCTCGGCCCGGAGAAGTTCGCGGAGATCGAGCAGAAGAAAGAATCGCCGCTCCGCAGTCGGGTCAACGCGGGCGTGCAGGCCGTCAAGAAATTCATACGCCTCGGCGAAGACTCAATCGTCGTGCGCGGCGTTGACGACCTTTTGGTGACACGTGCGCGCTGCTGCAACCCCGTCCGCGGTGAGGAGATTGTCGGCTACATCACGCGCGGCAAGGGCGTGGCGGTGCACGCGCGGCGCTGCACGAACGTCGGGCAGTTGATGGTCAACCCCGAACGCGTCGTCGAGGTCGAGTGGGCCGACGCGGGCGCGGGCGAGGCCGCCTACGCCGTGCGGCTCCTCGCCGTCACAGAGAACCGCACGGGCATGATCGCCGATGTGACGAACGCCATCAAAGACATCAAGACCAACATCCGAGCCTCGAACGCCTCGGTCGAGCCGGACAATCGCGGGCGCATCGAGGTCACGGTCGAGGTCTTCGACCTCAAGCATCTCGACAAGGTCATGTCCTCCATCCGAAAGGTGCCCGGCGTCCTCGATGTCGAGCGCGTCCAGGGAGCGGCGTGACGCAGGGCCGCCGGCGTAGGCGGCCCTGCAGTTGTCGGCCCCGGCCTTCGGAAATCCGGCAGCCCGTGCATCCATCACCCGCGCTGGTCTCATCAACGTTTGGGCAAGCCTCGACGCGTACACTCTAAAGCCGACAACTTCCTCGGTTTGCTGTGCGGTTGGCGCTCTGTTAGAATCTGCAATTTGTTTGCAGCCCCGCGAAAGAGGTGTTCAAGACCGTGAAGCAGATAGTCAGGACGGACGATGCGCCGCAGGCCATCGGGCCTTATTCGCAGGCCGTCGTCGCGGGTGGCTTCGTCTACACGTCGGGGCAGATTCCGACTGATCCGGCGACAGGGCAGTTCGTCGAGGGCGGCGTCTCGGAGCAGACCCGTCAGGTCTTACGCAACCTCTCGAAGGTTCTGGAAGCCGCGGGCACGAGCCTCGAACGCGTCGTCAAGACCACGGTCTTTCTGGCCGACATGGGCGACTTCGCGGAGATGAACGAGGTTTACGCGTTGTTCTTCGGCGGGAACCCTCCGGCGCGCTCGACCGTGCAGGCGGCGCGTCTGCCGCGCGACGCGCGCGTCGAGATTGACGTGGTCGCGCTCGCAGGCGGGGAGTGAGGTTTGGATGTTGTTTAGAGTTCACGCTTCGGGCGCGCGTCAGGATAGAGGCAGCCTGAGGGCCGAACTCTAAACGAACCCTGAACGGCAAACGAAAAGCGGGGGCGCTCGTTGACGAAACGCCCGCCGCCCGTGTTGATTGAAAAGTTTAGAAGTTAAGCCGCCTTCGCGATCTTGCCCGCCTTGATGCAGGTCGTGCAGACCTTCATCCGGACGTTGCCGCCCTGCGGGCGCTGGACGCGGATTGATTGCAGGTTGGGGTCGAAGCGGCGGCGCGTGCGGTTGTTCGCGTGCGAGACGTTGTTGCCGAACTGCGGCCCCTTGCCGCAGACTTCGCATCGTTTAGCCATTGCGTGTGTAGAACCTCCGGGTATTAAAAAGGCGCGGGCCGCGCGCGCGTTGCATGACACAGACGCGACGGCGGCGCACGTCGGAAACGAAAAGTTATAGCAAACGGGTTCACGCAGCGTCAAGTTGGGGTCGCCTCCAAGTCGCGTGGCATCCCAGATCGGGCGAGATAATTCGAGAGTTAAGTTGAAGGAGCTGAGAGTCAAAGTGCGTAGAGTCTTCAAACAAGCAGCAGTCGTCGCCTTCGTCGCGGCGCTCACGTTCGTCCTGTCGGCGTGCGGCCCGAAAGCCGGCCCCAACGGCAAGGACGTGGCCGCCACCGTCAACGGCAAAGAGATCACGCTCGCCGAGGTTGACCGCATCATCAGCCAGCAGACGCAGGGGCAGACGTTGCCCACGCTCCAGCAGGCGGCGGCCCGTCTTCAGGCGCTCGACAACCTGATCCAGCGCGAGGCCGTCTACCTTCGGGCCGAGAAGGAGAAGACCGTGCCGACGGACGACGAACTGAACACTTACCTCAGCCAGCAGAAGCAGCAGTACACGGCTGAGGAGTGGGCGAAGAAGCTGAGTGAGAACAAGCTCACGGAGGAGCAGGTGCGCGACGAGGCTCGCAAAGACCTCTCTATCAACAAGCTTCAGGACAAGCTCTTCGGGAAGATCACCATCCGCGACCAGGAGATCGTTGATTTCTACAACAACAACCGCGAGCAGTTCGTCAACCCGCGCGGCGTCTCCCTCGCCGACATCGTGACCGACCCGCGCGACAGCGGCGGGGTTTACCAGAACGACGCGAAGAGCGACGCCGAGGCCGCCGCCAAGATCAACGGGCTGTCGGCGCAGCTCAAGACCGGCGCTGACTTCGCGACGGTCGCGCGCGCCTACAGCGAAGACCCGAGCGGCATCCACGGCGGCGACATCGGGTTCGCCAAGGAGGAAGACCTCCGGCAGACGGGCTTCCCGCCCGATCTCATCAACCGTCTGTTCAGCACGATGAAGGTAGGCGACATCACCGAGCCGATTCACTTCCCGGACGGGCGCTGGGTCATCTTCAAGCTCACGAACCGGCAGCTTGAGACGAAGCCCCTCGCGCTTGAAGACCCCGGCGTGCGCGACCAGATCAAGCAGGCTCTCATCGAGCAGCGGCAGAACGTCCTGCAACAGGCGCTCATCCGCAACGCGATGAGCGACGCGACGGTCGTCAACAAGCTGGCCGAGAGTATGCTCAACGATCCGAACATGCTCGGCGGCTTGCAGCAGGTCTCGCCCGGCGCTTCGCCCGTAGCCACGGCGACACCATCCGCGTCAGCCTCGCCTTCCGCGACGACGACAGCAGCGCCGTCTTCGTCGGCGACGCCCGCCGCGAGCGCGAAACCCACGCCCGCGGCGAGGCCCGCCGCCACGACGGCGACGCCCAGGCCCCAGCCGACACACGCGGCTGCGCCGACCGCAGGGCCTTCGCCGAAGAGGTGATTGGTTTGAACGGCACGCGGGACGTTCGTTTCGCCCGCAGTTGGCTGACGCGAAATCGTTAGCCGTCCGAAGAAGTCACAAACGAAGCGGGCGAGGCTGCTCTAAGTCGAGCCGCCGTCGCCCGCTTCATTCGCGTTCGCGGCTCTGTCTATGCTTTTCCGCCTGACTGAAGTTCACAAGTCTTACGCGGCGCAGGAGGTCTTGCGCGGCGCGTCCTTGCAGGTCAACCCCGGCGAGCACGTCGGGCTGGTGGGCCGCAACGGCGCGGGCAAGACCACCCTGTTCCGTCTCGTCACGGGCGAGGAGTCGGCGGATCGCGGCGACGTTGTGCGCGCGCGCGGCCTGCGTCTGGGCCTGCTCGAACAGCACGTTGACTTCGAGCCGGGCACGACCGTCCACGAGGCCGCGCTGGCCGCCTTCGGCGAGCTTCAGGCGATAGAGCACGAGATGCACCAGCTCGAACACCGCATGGCCGAAGCGCCTGATGATTTGGACGCGGTGCTCGCGCGCTACAGCGACCTCCAGCACGAGTTCGAGCGGCAGGGCGGATTCGAGTACGCGGCCAAAGCGGAAGCCATCCTGCAAGGCTTGGGCTTCGAGCGCAACACGTGGGTGTCGCCGACCGAGATTCTTTCCGGCGGCCAGAAGAACCGCCTCGGCCTCGCACGCCTCCTGCTTGCCGAGCCGGACGTGTTGCTGCTGGACGAGCCGACCAATCATCTGGACGTGTCGGCGGTCGAGTGGCTCGAAGAGTTCCTCGCCTCCTACAAGTCTGCCTACGTCATCATCAGCCACGACCGATACTTCCTCGACCGCGCCTGCACGCGCATCGTCGAGGTCGAGAACGGTCGCGCGGTCAGTTACACCGGCAACTATTCCGCGTTCCTCGTCGAGCGCGAGGAGCGGCGCGAGGCGCAGATGCGCGCCTACGAGAACCAGCGGCAGCTCATCGCCAAGACGGAGGAGTTCATCCGCCGCAACCTCGCGGGCCAGAAGACCAAGCAGGCCAAGTCGCGTCGCAAGATGTTGGAGAAGCTGGAGAGAGTTGACGCCGTGCGGCCCGACCAATCTTCGGGAAACTTTCAACTTCAGAAGGTCGAGCGCGCTGGCACATACGTCCTCACGGTCGAAGAGGCGGCAATCGGCTACCCCGGCAATCTCCTGGCCTCCGACATCACGTTCATCCTGCGCCGCGGCGAAGCCCTCGGCATCATCGGCCCGAACGGGTCAGGGAAGACGACTTTTCTCAAGACTGTGCTGGGCAAGCTGCCGCAACTCGCGGGCGAGGTGCGCTGGGGCGCGAACGTCACGGTCGGCTACTACGCCCAACAACTCGACGATCTCGATGACCGCAACGAGGTCATCATGGAGTTGCGCCGCGTCGCGGCCTCGACCGTGACGGCGGGCGAGCTGCGCGGCTTCCTCGCGCGGTTCCTCTTCACCGGCGACGATGTTTACAAGCACGTCGCCGACCTCTCCGGCGGAGAGAAAGGAAGGCTCGCGCTCGCCAAGCTCATCTACTCGCGCGTCAACGTCCTCGTCCTCGACGAGCCGACGAACCACCTCGACATCCCCTCGCGCGAGTCGCTCGAAGAAGCCCTCGACGCCTACGACGGCACGATCATCACCATCAGCCACGACCGATACTTCCTCGACCGCGTCGCCACACAGATACTCGCGCTCGACGGCGCGGGCCGGGCCGAGCACTACGACGGCGACTACACCGAGTATCACGACTGGAAGGCCGAGCGCCGCGCCGCCGACTCTCCCGCGAAGGCCGCGCGGGAGAAGCCCGCGGCGTCGGCGGGGCCAGCGCCGCGCGACGCCGCGAAGGATAGTCGCGGCGTGCGCGCGGGCGCGAAGGCGGGAGGCGGCAACGACTCGAAGAGGAAGAAACAGAGGGCGCGCGATTCGCGTGCGGTCGAAGAGGAGGTGGCCGCGGCTGAAAAGCTCCTCGCCGCGCTCGGCGAGGAGATGTCAACGCCGGAGGTCGCCCGCGATGCCGGGCGACTCGCACGTCTCAACGAAGAGTACGTGAGAGCCGAGCAACGCCTGCGCGAGCTTTACGAGGAGTGGGAACGCGTCGTCGCGGAGGCGGCGAGCGCTTAGGCGAATCGAAGGCGCGGGCTACAGATGATTTACAGCAACTTTCACTTGAGCGAATAGCAGGTGAAGGCTAACCGCAGAGGCGCAGGGGGCACGGAGGCGGCACAGAGGGATTCAATTCTCCGTGCCATCTCCGCGCCCCCTGCGCCTCTGCGGTTAATATCCGCCTGCCCTACGTCTGATATGAAGACCAGAAAGCGCCGAAGACCGCAGCGTTCACTGCCAGACGAACGTGTAGCTGATTGTGCCCGTGACTTTGATGGGCTGGCCGGAGAGCGTGGTCGGCGAGAACTTCGCGAGACGCGCGGCCTGCACCGCCGCCTGTTGCAGCGTCGAGGGGCCTGAGACGGCATGCGCCTCGACGACCTTGCCGTCTTCGTCAATCGTCACTTCGACGACGACCTTGCCTTGCGCGCCCGCATTTTTGGCAGCCGCCGGATAGACGGGCCTAGGAAGGCTGATCGCCTTGCTGTTGAGCACGCCGCCGGAGACGGGCAAACGGGGTCGCGCCTCCTCTCTCGGCGTGGGGGGCGCGGGCGTTGAGGTCGGGTGCGCTTCGACGTGCGTAGACGAAGGCTGCGGCTGTGGGGTCGCGTCGGGAGTCGGCGTCGGCGCGTCGGGAGTCAGCGAGGGTGTGGGAGACGGCGACGGACTGTCGTTCGCAGATGGCTCGGACAAAGCCTTTGTTGCCGTCGTCGAAGGCGACGCCGACGCGATGGTCGTCAGCGTGAAGGTCGGCGCGGCATCGGATGCGTTCGCGTTAACCCTGGGGTGGCCGTCTTCGTCCGGGCCATCAGGGCCGAACTTGCGCCCCGCATTGTCGTCGCGAGTTGTTCTCGCATCGCCGCCGTTCGGACGCCTCTGCGCGGCGGGATAGGTCGAGGGCGGGTTGGTGCTCGCGACGTATTCGGCGCGGGCAGGGTTCGACGAAGCGCCGGGGGCCTCCGGGAGTTTGGAGGGCGCGGAAGAGTTGTTGCGTGCCGCCGCGGGATAGAATCCCTTGCGCGCGCGGACGCGCAGGAAGGGGCGCGTCTTCACGCGGAGGGCGATGAAGCGGAAGAAGTTGTCGTGGCGTTCGTCCTGCGGGTAGTAGCTTAGGAGGTACGACTGCGAGATGTCGAGCGAGATTTGCGTGAACACCGCGTCGAGTTCGGCGACCGACTGCGGCACGTACACCGCGCCGCCCGTCTGCTCCGTGAGCTTGTACATGCGCTGCTCGGAGAAAGTGTCGTGGAGGTTCGGGTCTTCGACCTGCCGCGTCTGCACGACGTAGACCTGACACTCGGCGCGCAGCGCGCGGTTGACCGAATCCTCGAAACTCACATCGCTCACGGTGTCCGTACCGTCGGAGACGATGACGAGGACTTTGCGTCCCTCCAGCGTGCGCATGTAGTCGGATGCCTGCGCGACGGCGTCGAAGAGCGCGGTCGCGCCGTCGGGCTTGCCGAAATTCCGGATGGTACGGATGAGGCGGCTCACGTCGTTCGTCAAGGGCTGCGAGAGCGTCGCCGTGGTCGAGACCGAATAGACTGCGGCACGGTCAATGGGGCGCACGACCGACTGGAAGAATCGCACCGCCGCCTGCTTCTCGAACTCACGCGCCGACGAGAGGCTCGCGCTGTTGTCGAAGAGCAAAGCGACCTGGACGGGCGTCACGGCGCGGCTGAGGTCGCCGATCTGTTTCACCTCTCCGTCCACGCGCAGCTCGAAGTCTTCGACCTTGAGGTCTGTGACCGCCCGCCCGCGCCCGTCAACCACGGAAGCCGGGATGATGACGAGGTTCGAGTCAACGCGCACCACCTCGTCGTCGCCGACCGCCTCTGAGTCCTGAGAGCCTGCGCTGCTCGAAGGTTTCGGGCCGAGGTTGTCGGGTTGCGCGGCGGGCCTCGCGCCCTCGTCCTTCGTGCCGACGATGCGCGGGCGCGTCGAAGGCGTCGGCGTGGGCTGTTGCGGCGCGGGTGGTTGCTGTGCGGCGACGCGCCGGGCGGCGAGCGTGGAGACGAGCAGGAGGCACAGAGAGAGACAGAGGCGAAGCATTCGTGCGCGCGCGCCGCTCCCATCGTCGCTCGCGGTGTGTGAAGTCTCTGGCCGTCGAGGAATCTTCGGGAACAAGTTTCTCGAATCTCCGTTCTATAAATTCTTGCGGCGGGCGGCGCGTCCCATGCGTGCGACGCGCCGGAACGTCTACAGAGTCCGACGGTGACGGGGAATAAAATTTCCGGCGCGAACGCCGTCGCGCACCAGACGGAAAGACCAATCCGCGCGCTTATCCGAACCCGCGGCGGGTTCCGAGGCGGCGAAGCCTATGCTAACACTTCGCGCCGGTTTTGCTCTAGCTTCTCCGACCATGTTTTGCTCAAGCTTCTCCGACGAGTCTGCGGGGCGGGGCTGCCCCGCGCGCCGCGCTTGACACAGGCGGAAAGCCCTTGCTAACTTAGCCCTCCGCCGAACGGAAGCGTTTGAATTTTCGTCAGCCTATAGGCACGTAGCTCAGCCCGGTAGAGCACTACCTTGACACGGTAGGGGTCTGCGGTTCAAATCCGCACGTGCCTATTTTTTTATGTCTAAGGTCTTCAGAGGTTTAGGCCGGACATATAGCTTGTAACTGCCCCGCGTCGTGCCTACATTTGGCAGACTTTTGGCAGACTCCGAATCGAGAAATTCTTGAGAGTCGGCCGCCATGAGTTAACTCACCTTTCTGTCCCCACTCTCCTGTAACCGCTCTTTCACCACGGCGAAGGCGCTCCGCAACAAGGTCGCAGGGTATTCGAGGCTCTCGACCGCCTCGACCATCGCCTCCCAGGTGGCGTGTGCATAGCCGGGCGTGATCCGCGAGGCGTGGCCGAAGCCGGAGACCGGCGCGGCGTGGCCGAGCAGCGCGGAGATGACGTACTGGTGGACGCCGCGGTCCAGGAGGCGCGTGGCGAAGGTGTGACGCAGGTCATAGGGGCGCAGGTCTTCGATCCCGGCCCTCACGCAGGCGGCGGCGAAGCCCTTCTTGATTGACTTCATCGGCCCGCCGGAGCGGTTCGTGAAGAGCCACTCCCCGGTCGTCGAATCCCCGACGAGGATGGTGAAGACGCCGCGCGCCGTGCGGTTCAACGGCAGCACGCGCGGCTTACCGTCCTTGCCCTTCACTACCAGCACCGCCCTCGGTGGGATCAGCACGTCCACCTTCTCCGCCCTGTAATAACGCGCTTCGTCGGAGAGGTTGACGTGCTCCTTCTTGATGGCGAGGACTTCTTTGGGCGGCCTGATGCCAGTGTTCAGGATGATGCGGCAGATAGCCGGGAGGTGTTCGCCGTAGTCGTTGAAGGAGGCGAAGAGGCACCCCTCCTCCTCCACGTCGTACTTGTTCAGCCAGCGCTCGCGCTTCTCCCAGGTCGGGAAATCCTTCAACACGCTGCGGCTCACCAGGCGGGGGCCTCTGGTTGACCGCGTCTTCGGGCCGCTGCTCGCGCCGGGCGGCGCTTTGGCCGGCACAGCGGGCCGCTTCGTCGGCGTGGGGCAGGGGCGCGGCATCGGCCTGCTCTTCGTCGTGCTCGGCGTCTTCATCACGCTGACGGCGCTGACGGGGCTACTCTACCCGCGCCTCCGCCGGGTCGAAGACGAACTGCCCGACGCGCGACGCGCGCCCGCGCCCCGCGCCGAGGAGTCATCGCCGCTCGCGGAGTTGGCCGCGAGCGCCTGAGTTTTTCAACGTCAGTTTTTAGAAAGTCTCCCGTTTGCCCTTCGCCCATTGCCGGGCGCGCCTCACCGCCCACTAAACCGCTGAGGGATGCCCTGAGTCCCGTGCTTTACCCGGCGGACGCGCTCCCGCGCGCCGCGACGAAGCGAGGAAAACTTATGCCGTACGGAATCCTTTCGACCATCGGCAACACCCCTTTGGTCCTCCTACGCCGCATCTTCAAGAACCTGCACTTCGACCTCCGCGCGAAGCTCGAAGCATTCAACCCGGGAGGGAGCGTGAAGGACAGGCCGGCCTTCAACATCCTTCAGAAGGCGATGGAGCAGGGCGTCGTGCGGCGCGGCTCGACCGTCGTCGAATCCAGCTCGGGCAACATGGGCATCGGGCTGGCGCAGGCGTGCGCCTACTTCGGGATGAGGTTCGTCTGCGTGATCGACCCCAAGACCACCGCGCAGAACATCAACATCCTCAAGGCGTACGGTGCCGAGATCGACCTCGTCTCGCGCCCCGACGCCGCGACGGGCGAGTTCCTACAGGCGCGCATCCAGCGCGTGCGCGACCTGCTCGCGGAGCTGCCCGGGAGCTTCTGGCCCGACCAGTACTCGAACATGCAGAACGCGATGGCGCACCGGCAGACGATGCACGAAATCTGGTCGGCGCTCGAAGGTCGCGTGGACTACCTCTTCTGCGCGGCGAGCACGTGCGGGACGCTGCACGGCTGTTCGGCCTACGTGCGGGAGAACGGCCTGAAGACGCACATCGTCGCCGTCGATGCCATCGGCAGCATCCTCTTCGGGCCGAAGTCGTGCAAGCGGCTCATCCCCGGCCACGGCGCGGCCGTCCTGCCCAAGCTCTACCGCCCAGACCTCGCCGACCGCAGCACACAGGTCTCCGACCTCGACTGCGTGGTCGGCTGCCGCCGTCTCGTGCGCGAGGAGGCGATTCTGGCGGGCGGCTCTTCGGGCGCGGTCGTCTGGGCCGTCGGCAGCGCGCGCGAGTGGATACCGGAGGGCGCGACCGTCGTCGCCATCTTCCCAGACCGCGGCGAGCGCTACCTCGACACCATCTACTCTGACGAGTGGGTCAGAGAGCACTTCGGAGAGATATCACACCTTTGGGACGGAACACTCGGAGAAGAAGAGACATGCGAAATGGCGACATACTAATCCTGAAAGGGCACGAAGTCCTTTCCTTACTGAGCGGGCGCGAGGAGCTTCTGCTCGACACGGTCGAGCGGGCCTACGTTGCCCACGGGCGGGGCGACAGCTCGCTCCCGCACTCACTCTTCCTGCGCTTCCCCAACGAGGAGAGGAACCGCATCATCGCCCTACCCGCCTACCTCGGCGGCGAGTTCGGCGTGGCCGGCATGAAGTGGGTTTCCTCCTTCCCGCGCAACGTGGGGCAGGGGCGCGCCGCTCGGCCGAAGACATAGTCGTCTTCAGCCCCTTCGGGCTCGGCGTCCTTGACCTCGCGGTCGCGCGCGTCGTGCGCGACATGGCGGCAGATGAAGGGCTCGGTACGGTCGTCGAGTCGTTCCTGCCCGAGGCTTGGGCGGAGCGACGCGAGCCTGCCCTGGCCGCGGCCGGCGGCTGAGGGCGCGTCGCTTGTTTCGAGGCGGTCGCTTTGCAATACTCTGGGCCGTCGCGGCAGCTCCCCACCCACTCAACAACGTCACGCGCCGCGGCTAACAGCCCCGCTATTTAAAACGTCAACCCAGTGGCCAGGCGTAAGTCCGTCCGCGCACAGGCCCTGGTGGCCGCGGCCGATTTCCGCGCGCGGCCCTTCACCGTTCAGGAGACGACGATGAGCCAAGATGAGAGAGAAGACAACACGATCTACAAGGTGGTGGTGAACCACGAGGAGCAATACTCGATCTGGCCGGCTGACCGCGAGAATGCTTTGGGCTGGCGCGACGCGGGCAAGCAGGGGACGAAGGCCGAGTGCCTAGCCTACATCGAGGAGGTCTGGACGGACATGCGCCCCCTGAGCCTCCGCAAGAAGATGGAGGAGTCCGGGGGCTGAGCGCCGCGGGCGTGTGCGGCCGAGTGCGGCCGCCGGGGCTGTAAAAGATCAGAGGTGATTTAGATGGACAATTGGGTTCAAGACATTCGGTACAGCTTCAGGAAGCTCAGGCAGAGCCCGGGCATCACGGCCACCGCCGTGCTGGCGCTGGCGCTCGGCATCGGTGCAAACAGCGCCATCTTCAGCGTCGTCAACACGACGCTGCTGCGGCCGCTGCCCTTCAAAGACCCCGACCGGCTCGTCGTGGTCTGGGAGAACAATCTGAAGAAGGGCGTCGATCAGATCGCGCTCTCGCCCGCCAACTACGCCGACTTCCGCGACCAGAGCCAGTCCTTCTCGGAGATGGCCGCGCTCAGGCCCGGCAACTTCACCATCACCGGCGGCGGGGAGGCCGAGCGCGTCCCCGGTGCGATGGTCACGCCCGGCCTCTTCACGATGCTCGACGTGCGGCCCGTCCTCGGCCGCGCCTTCCTGCCCGAGCAGGCGCAGCCCGGCAGCGACGGCGTCGCCCTCATCAGCCACGAGCTCTGGCAGCGCCGCTTCGCCTCAGACCGGAACGTCGTCGGCCAGCAGTTGAAGCTCAACGGCCGCGACTGCCAAGTCGTCGGCGTGATGCCGCTCGGCTTCCGCCTCTCGCAACGCGTCGACCTCTGGACGCCGCTCGCGCTCGGGCCGAAGGAGTCGGCCAACCGCGCCGTCGGCTCGCTCGTCGTCATCGGCCGCCTCAAGCCGGGCGTGCCCCTCGTGCGCGCGCAGTCGGAGCTGTCGGGCATCGCCGGACGCCTGCGCGAGCAGTACCCGGACACGAACGCGGATCACGGCGTCCGCCTTCTCTCACTCCACGAGCAGTTGGTCGGCGACATACGGCTCGCGCTCTTCGTGCTCCTCGGCGCGGTCGGCTTCATACTTTTGATCGCGTGCGCCAACGTCGCCAACCTGCTCGTGGCGCGCGCGGCCTCGCGGCAGAAGGAGATGGCCGTGCGCTCGGCGTTGGGCGCAAGCCGCGCCAGGCTCGCGCGCCAGCTCTTAACCGAGAGCGTGATGCTCGCAATCCTCGGCGGCCTGCTCGGGCTCTTCGTCGCCTACTGGGGTATCCACCTCCTCGTCGCGTGGATGCCTGACAGAGTCCCGCGCACGCACGAGATGGGCCTGCGCATGGCGCTCGGCGCGAGGCCCGGCCACATCCTCAAGCTCATCGTCAAGCAGGGCATGGCGCTGACGCTCGTCGGCGTCGGCATCGGACTCATCGCCGCCTTCGCCGCCACGCGCCTGATGACGAGCCTCCTCTACGGCGTGAGCGCGACCGACCCTTTGACGTTCGCCTTCGTCTCAATCGTAATTTCGCTTGTCGCGCTGCTGGCCTGCTACCTGCCTGCGCGCCGCGCGATGGGGGTTGACCCGATCATCGCCCTGCGCCAGCCGTAGGGGCCCTAAGTCACAAGCTGGAGAAAATCATTGAGCACAGAGAAGCAACCGCTGATCAGTTTGCAGAAGGTCGGGAAAGTCTTCTACGCCGACGAGGTCGAGACGCACTCGCTCTCGGACGCCTCGTTCGAAATCAACAAGGGCGAGTACATCCGATCACAGGCCCTTCGGGCTGCGGCAAGTCCACGCTGCTCTCCATCCTCGGCCTGCTCGACTCGCCGAGCGCGGGCTCTTACGTCCTCGACGGCCAACTCGTCTCCGACCTCTCCGCCGCCGGGCGCGCTGAGGTGAGGTGCAGGGAGGTGGGCTTCATCTTCCAGGCGTTCAACCTCATCGGCGACCTCTCGGTCCGCGAGAACGTCGAGTTGCCCCTGATCTACCGCGGCATCGGCGGCGCGGAGGCGGCGCGTCAACGAGGCGCTTGAGAAGGTCGGGATGACGCACCGCGCAGGCCACCTGCCCGGCCAACTCTCGGGCGGCCAGCAGCAGCGCGTCGCCGTCGCCCGCGCCGTCGCGGGGCGACCCCGCACTCCTCCTCGCCGACGAGCCCACGGGCAACCTCGACTCGAACAACGGTGAGGCGGTGATGAGTCTGCTGCGCGACCTGCACGCGGGCGGCGCGACCATCTGCGTCGTCACGCATGACCCGCGCTACGCCGACTACGCCGACCGCAATTCCTGGCAGATACTCGTTAGTGCGGCCTGAGCGGGAGTCCCGAAACGGTCTCGAAAACCGGAGCAGTTTTCGTCCGTCACGCCCGACAAGCGGCTTTGAGCGGCGGCTGGTCGAGCGTCAGTAGAGAGGGAACAAACTCCGGCTCCGCCAGACGCAGCAACTGGTAGCCGATGCCCGCCAGCCCCGGCATCAGCCCCGGCGACTCAACCCCCAGCGGGATTCCGCACAGCCAGCCGTGCCTCTCGACACTCTCCAACACTATCGAGGTGACACGCTCCAGTTGGGCTTGCCACTCAGGGTTGGCTAAAGACCCGCTGGCCTGGAGCAGCAGCTCGATGTTACCGAGGTCGCCGTGACACAGAGAGTGGTTGAGGCCGAACCCCTGTTCGAGCGTGATGTGCAAGGCCCGCTCGACCTCCTCCTTGATAGCGGGGGTGTTCGTGTGACGCAGTACGCCTAATAGCGACAGCCCTATTCCCGGCGCGCCGTAACACCAGGTTGCGACGTTCGTCTCCCCTTGGGCTTCCGGCACCGCACCTCGCCGGATGCGTCCGAAGCTCCCCAGATCACGCCCGTCCACCCACGCCCCCGCCTCCTTCGAGAAGAGGCCCCGCTCGTACTCCGTCCCGGCCAGGGCGGCGGCGCGGAAGCTCTCCGCGCCGGTCAGCGCCCACAACTCCATCAGCGCCCACGCGATGCCAGCAGTGCCGTGGGCGAAGCCGCTCGGCAACTCGCGCGCGGGGACTTTCGTGTCCCAGGCTAGTCCCGCGCCCTTCCTTTGCGCACACGCGACCAGGTGGTTGCCGCATCTGACCGCCTCCTCCAGCGTGCGCTCTTTCGGCTGGCACTTGTAAAGGGCGATGAGGGAAGCGATGCAGCCGGCGGAGCCGTTGATGATGTCGAAGGTGTCGTCGCGCTCGACAAGCGCCGACACCCTCTCGACCATCTCGTCGGCTTCATCCCAGAGGCTTGGTTCGTCCCACAAGCGACCCAGATGTGCGAGCGTGTAGATGAACCCGCCCCACCCGGCGAAAGCTCCGACCCGTTCCATCGTCGCCGTCAGCCGCCGCGCCTGCCTCCGCATGGTGGCGAGCGCGAGCCTCGCCAGCACCACGTAACGCTCCTCGCCGCAGACCGCGCCGAGGTAGGCCAGAAAGAGTGCGACGCCGGGCACGCCCTCGTAGAGGCTTGAGTCGAGCGGCGCGAGAGAACAGTGGCGTCCGTCCACGCCGGCCACGCCGATCCACGTTGCCTCCGTCTCGGTGCGGAGCGCAAGCTCGTCGAGCCGGTCGCCCACACCACGCGCCGCGTCGAGAAGCCGCCGACGGTCGGCCTTCTTATTCGGCTCGGAGACGGGGTAGTTAGGCCAGTTGTCCCGGTACAGGTCTATTGAGAGCGTCGTCAACGAGGCGTCGAGAAACCAGAGCTGTTGCCGCAGATCGCGCGCGCAGAGCCGCTCTATCCGACGCCTGGCGAGAGCCATCCCCGGCTCGTCGAAAAAATCATCTATCCGCTCTCCCGCGCCGCTCCAGAGGCATCTGTACTCCGGCAGCGTGTTGAAGATGGGGATGTCGCCTTCCAGAAGATCGCACCGCTCTGCGCCGACGACTCTTGCCAGGTAGGGGCGTTCAGGGACGCCGGCCCAGAGCCGATCCAGGAAGAGGTCGCGGTCGAGGGCGTCATGCAGGAAGTCCGGGTGGAAGCTCTCCTGGAGCAGGAGGTCATAAGCGTGCGTGTCGCGCACGATGGCGCGCACCTCCGCGCCGTTGAAGCGCGACAGCGGGCCGTCGTCCGACAACAACTCCTGCCGGCACGTGAGGAGAAGCCGGTACATGTCGGTGAAGCCTTCGGCCAAGTCCCGCCTGAGATTGAGGACGTTGACCTGACGGCCTTCGAGCGTCGGGCGGTGGCCCGCGCGCGACACTTCGACGCGCTCGCGCACGACCCGCATCTCGTCCGTCCCGGCCCCTTCCCAACGCATGACCCTGTGCGGCGAGAGTTGGCCGGGCGCGCCGCCCAGCCCGCTCACGTCTACCCCCTCGTAGTCGTCTTTCGAGTAGGCGCGCTGGGGGAGGAGGCCGACGCGCAGTACGGAGTGGGCCGCGGCGGTACTGGCGAGCGCGTCCGCCTGCCTGAGGTCTTCGCCCCCGACGCGGGACTGGAACAACGCCTCCAGGTCTATCATGAAGGGGTGTTCTCCCGCCGCGATCAGATTCTCGAAATGGAAGTCGGAGGCTTCGAGGGCGTAGAGCAGCGCGAGGTAGCCGCCCTGCCGCCTGTAAAAGCGCCGGACTTCTTCAGCGGTCTGGCACGTCCCGGCGGATATGAATTCCACCCAGCCGTGGTCGCGCCTGTCGAGAACTTCGAGCGGTGCAAGTGGCGGTTGCGCCCCGCGCTCGTTGAGCCAACTCAGCAACTCCTGAAATCGTAAGTCAACGGCCAGCGGGCGCGGCTTGTACACTACCCGAAACCCGGAGCGGAACTCGGCGATCAGCACAGACCTCCCGCGCCTGTGCGAGTCGCCGACGCCGCCCGACACTTTAACGAGCACACCCGGTTCTTTCCCCTCGCAGAAGGTCGCCGCGACCTCTTCCCGGTCGGCGCAGAGGTCACGCAGGAACTCGCGGCTCGACTCGACCCACTGATCTATTTGGGTAGCTATCTGCCGGGCCAGCACCGGGTATTCGCCGAGGATCGCAAGCGCGTTCTCCGGCTCCCGCAGCCTATTGATGAAGCTCCGGAATCTCTCGGCGGGCGTCTCGCCCGCGAGCAGTCCCTGGAGTCGAGCCACGTTTAGCTCAAGGGCGAGGGTGCGGCTCAGCCGCATGACCAGCCTGGCCGGCAAGCTCTCGTAGAGTAGTTCCTCTATCGTCTCCGGGTCGAAAGGCAGCGTACTCCGCACCGCCGACAGGCTCTTAACCTCCTCACGCAAACGCGCTCGCCCGCGCCCGACTAGCGGCTCGACGAGTGCGATGAAGGAGAGCGCCCGCGGCCCCGTTTCAAACTGTTCCGGGGAGGCGCTGATGCCCTCGGCAGTAGACAGGTTCCCGAAGGCTTCCGTGATTACGCTCAGCCAGCGCGGGATGGCGGAGTGACGAGCGCGCACGGCTTCGAGAGACTCGCCGAGAACCTGTCGAAACTCTTCTTCACTGATTCCGTCAGCCGCCAGTCTCTGGCCGAAGTATGAAGCTTGGTCGAAAGGTGCCTGCGAGCGCCAGCCCCGCAAGCGCCGCTCCGCGAGCGCGTCGTCGCCCTCAAAAGATGGAGGCCCGCCCCTATCCGAGCGCAGCAACGCGACCCGCTCCGACAGGGTCAGAGCGGCGTACCAACTTGCCGGGGCCAAGAGCGCGTCCGTTTTTATCTGTTCGCGTCCGTCATCAGCCGCCGTCAGAGTCATGGCTGAAGGGGCAGATGATGCTCGTGGTGCAGATGCAGTAGCTGAACCTGGTCGTATTAGTCGTCGCGTCGCCGCTCAGGTCATGCTCGGTCACTTCGACGGCACCCGCCGGGTTGGGCGGCAACGCGGCTAGTTCCTGCGCGCCTAACGTGCTGCGGTATAGTGGGTCTTTCCATGCGCGAATGATATCTGATTGAGACATACAGTTTCTCCTCCGTTTGAAAAGCGTCGTGTGGCTTGACCGCGGACTGGAAGCCCCGCTCCGAAGCCGGGCAGCTAACCGAAGACGCTTTTCGGCATGTGATTTAAACGGGCGCGACGAACATAGCTGATAAGAGTGAAGTAGTAAATAGGCGCATCCGAAATACAATATAGATTTATGATTGCCGCAAGAATCGGGCGGGAGACCTGCGTTGAGTTCGGCGTTGCGACCGCTATCTTCGTCCAGGTGCGCCCGCGCCGGATGACGATGGAGAGCATGCACGGCGGGCAGGACATGGGCGGCGACCATGATCAGTAGATTGACCGCCCGACAGTCGCGTCAAAGGCGGTGCCATTGACTGTTCATACGGTTCGGCGTAGGATTTGCCCGCCCTGTACACCTCATCTCAATCCGGTAAAGGAGACGAATCAATGGCGAACAACACAGACGCAAACGTTCAGCGCGAGTCTTTGCGGCAAGGGGGCAGCCTCCCGTTCTTCGCGCGCTTCCTCGAAGGTCAGGAGAGGCCGGAGCAGAGCTTCACGACGTTGAAGTTCCCGTCCGACCTCGACGAGGATCAGACGATGAAGTGGCCGTCGGACAGCGACGAGTACGGCCCGGATAGTTAAGACGCCGACTGCTCGGTCGTCGAAATTCGGGCACCCGCTCACGTAAACCAACCAGCATGACCTTAAGGAGACCAGCGCGCGTCAAGGCCCGCTCCGACGAAAGCCCTCTCCCGTCGAAAGAGCGGCTTGCCTCTGGAGCGGGCCGCCGCGCGCCAGCGCTCCTGAAGGTATCGCCCTCCATCGAATGACCACCGAAGCATCACGCGACGCCGTCCTGCTGCTCACACACAGCGCCGACTTCTACACGGTCGAGCTGGTCGCCGAAGCCCTCGCCGACGTTCTCCTGGGACGCGCCCGCCGCCGCCAGTTGCCCCATTTTTCCTCCGTATCACTTCCGCCGTCGTCGGACGAGCCGCCGCGCTGAAGGTGCATAGGAAGTATGTTTACTAAGTTATCCAGTCTACGCCTAGTCTTGTTGCTCGCCGTGACCGCGGTTCTGTTTAGCGGCTGGAGCCGTGGAGAGGCTACCCTTCAAGACAAGTCCAAAAACAGACCCGCACAGCCGCGCGCGCAGAGCGAGGGGGCGGACTGGCCCGCCTACGGACACGACGGCGGCGGGTCGCGTTACTCTCCGCTTAAAGAGATCAACCGCGAGAACGTGAAGAACCTCAGGGTCGCCTGGACGTACCGCACGGGCGATGTCGCCGACGGCAGCCGGACGGCGGAGACCAGCCAGTTCGAGGCGACGCCCGTCATGGTCGAAGGGACGCTCTACCTGAGCACGCCCTTCAACCGCGTCATCGCCCTCGACCCCGTGACGGGCGCGGAGCGTTGGAGCTTCGACCCGAAGATTGACCTCTCAATCCCTTACGCCGAAGGACTCACGAGCCGCGGCGTCTCGACCTGGCTCGACCCGAAGCGCGCCGCGGGCGAGGCATGCCGCCGCCGCGTCTTCGTCGCCACGAACGACGGGCGGCTCATCGCCCTCGACGCCGCGACGGGCAAGCTCTGCGCAGACTTCGGCAAAGAAGGTCAAGTCGAACTGAAAAACGGTGTGGGCCAGTTCCAGCCCGGCGAGTATCACTTCACATCGCCGCCGGCCATCATCAATGATCTTGTCGTCGTCGGCTCCACTGTGGACGACGCGCTTCGCGTTGACGCGCCGAGCGGCGTCGTGCGCGCCTTCGACGCGCGCAATGGAGCCTTGCGCTGGAGTTGGAACCCTATCCCGCGCGAGCGGACAGACCCCGCGTGGAGAACCTGGAAGGACGACAGCGCCGCGCACACGGGCGCGGCCAACGTGTGGTCTGTGATCTCCGTTGACGCCGCGCGCGACCTCGTCTTTCTGCCGACGAGTTGCCCGAGTCCCGATTTCTACGGCGGCGAGCGGCGCGGCGATAACCTCTACTCGGACTCGGTCGTCGCCCTGCGCGCCTCGACGGGGAAACTCGTCTGGTACTTTCAGGTCGTGCATCACGACATCTGGGATTACGACGTGCCCGCGCAGCCCGTACTCGTACGTCTTCGGCTGCGGGGTCGTGAGACTGCCGCCGTAGCCGTGGCGACGAAGATGGGCCACATCTTCCTGCTCGACCGCGAGACCGGCAAGCCACTCCTGCCGGTCGAAGAGAGGCCCGTGCCGCAGGGCGCTGCGCCAGGCGAGGAGCTTTCGCCGACGCAGCCTTTCCCGGTGCTCCCGCCACCGCTCGGCCCCGAAACGCTCACACCCGAAGACGCCTGGGGCATCACGGAAGCTGACCGCCAGTGGTGCCGCGAGCGCATCAAGTCTCTGCGCTCGGAAGGAATCTTCACGCCGCCCAGCCTGCAAGGCTCGGTCGTCTATCCCGGCAACATCGGCGGCGTGGCATGGGGCGGCGTCTCCGTTGATTCGGAGCGGGGCATCCTGATTGCGAACACCAACCGCTTCCCCTTCATCATCACGCTCATCCCGCGCGAACGCTACGCGGCGGAGAAGAAGGCCCGCCCGAACGCCGACATCACGCCGCAGACGGGAACGCCCTACGCGATGCGTCGGGATATTTTGCGGACGCGGGCCGGAGTCCTGTGCAACCCGCCGCCGTGGGGCATGCTCGCCGCCGTTGATTTGGCAAGCGGGAGGGTGCGCTGGCAGGTGCCGCTGGGGACTATCCCGGCGCTGGCACCTGTGCCGGGTTCTTCCGGGTGGGGGTCGCCGAACCTCGGCGGCTCGGTCGTCACGGCGGGCGACCTCATTTTCATCGCCGCTGCGATGGACGGTTACCTCCGCGCCTTCGACGTGGAGACCGGCAGGGAGTTGTGGAAGGGCGAGTTGCCGGCGGGCGGGCAGGCCACGCCGATGACCTACCGTGGCAGGGACGGGAAGCAGTACGTCGTCATCGCGGCGGGCGGCCACGGCAGGCTCGGCACCAAGCTCGGCGATTACGTCGTCGCCTTCGCGCTCCCCTAGCCGCGCTCCGCTTAAAGAAATCGGTGCGCCGGGCGCACGACTCAACGACGGCCTCCGGCGGGGAAGGCGCTCGCCCTGTTGAATACTTCATCCGCCGAGAGTATATTGCGCGCGTCAGCCCCCGAAGAATTGCGCGTCAGCCCCGCCCGGCACGCCGACCGTGCCGGAGCACCACCTCTCAAAGAAGACCAGCCACAGAAAGGAGCACGTCAATGATTAAGTCTCACCCAATCGTCAAGGGCACAGCCGCGACTCTGCTAGCCGTGTTCGGGCTAATCATGATTGTCTGGGGTCACGCTAGGCCCGCGCCTGCGACGGCGCGAAGCGCGAAGGATACGGTGAGGGCCGTGAGACTCCGGCTCAACTTCGAGGGCGGCCACTGGGCCAACGTGACCGAGTTCGAAGGCGGCGCGATCAAAATCGAAAAGGACGGGAAGAAGCTGGCGATCACCCCATACATACGCGACCAGGGAAAGGTCGAGTTGCGGGTCTTTCAAGCGGTTCAGCACGAAGGCAGAGAAACGATGGAGGCGGCAGGCACCCTGCTCGTTGACAAGGGCCTGACGAAACTCGAACAGGGCGGCCTGCTGTCGAGCGTGCAGGTTCTCGACGCCGAGAAGAGGCTCCCGTCTGAACTGCTCGCCGCGCCCGCCGCGGAGTGTTGCACGAGAACCTGTAGCGGGGTGTTGGTCTGCGGCGTGTGCGTCTGCACGGATTGCGGAGTCTGCTTCACGCACGGCTGGTGTGACTGCCCTCCTCCCGCGCCTCCCGGTGAGTGATCCGCCGCCCGCCGCAGACTGACTTCCGAAGAGGGAGCCAGAACGTGAGGGAGGGCGTGAGTGAAAGGATGAGTGATGAACGCGGAATGATGAATGAAAGGCAGCGTGCCTCTCATCATTCATCATTCCGCGTTCCGCCTTCACTCACGCCCCCCTCACGGGCGGGCTTCCGCCTCAACGTACCTCATCCGTAAATCGCTCCACTGATTCTTCGTCACACGAAAAGAAGATGGCGACGATTGTTTTCATGCCGTTCCACTGGGCGTCGGATCTGAACCCGACCTTCGCCCTCGCAAGGAAGCTGCGCGACCGCGGCCACCGCGTGCACTACCTGAGCATCCCCGACACGGAGACCCGCATCCGCTCTCAGGGTTTCGAGTTCGCGCCCGTCTTCAGTCGCGTCTTCCCCGCGGGCGCGCTCGCCAGGCAGTACGAGAGCGACTCGCAGGGCGAGCGGTACGGCGTCGCCGAGTTCATGGAAAGGTTTCGGGGGACGTGCGAGCTTCTGCGCGGGGGCGAGATAGAGCGCGCCACGCGCGGCCTGCAACCCGACCTCCTGCTGACTTCGAGCGGCACGCCGTGGGTCGGCGTCGCCGCCTGCCGCACCGGCATCCCCGTCATCTCTTTCTCAAGCACCCTCATCTCCGTCGAAGATTCGGCGGTGCCGCCCTTCAACACTGGAGTGATTCCCCGCCGCTCGCCGCTCTCGCGGCTGCGGACGTGGTTCGAGTGGAGAAAATTGTTTTTGTATCGCCGCCTTTACGCTGGCGACTGGAACATCTCCGAAGAACTCAAGGCGCTGGCGCGCGACTGCGGCTACCCGCCGGACAGAATTGATTTCCGCGTCGAGACCTGGCCCCGGCTGCTGCTGCCGGAGTTGGTCTTCTTCCCCGAAGAGTTGGACTTCCCGCGGTCACGAAAACCGGAAGATGCCTTCTTCATCGAGGCGTCCGTGGATACACAGAGGAGGGACAGCGACTTCCCGTGGGAGCGACTGGACGAAGATAAGCCGCTCGTCTACTGCACCCTCGGCAGTCTACTGCCGTTCAAGTTCCCTGCGAGGGCTGCGCGGTTCTTCCAGACTTTCATGGACGCGATGGCGCGCAGGCCGGCCCTGCAAGGCGTCGTCACCATCGGCCACTACTTGAAGGCCGAGGAATTTAACTGCCCCGCCAACGTCCTCGTCGTGCCGGAAGCGCCGCAGGTGGAGGTGCTGAAGAGTGCCGCGCTGATGATCTCTCACGCGGGCGTCACCGGGGTGAAAGAGAGCGCCTACATGGGAGTGCCCATGCTGCTCATCCCGGTTTATTACGACGAGTTCGGAAACGCCGCGCGCATCGTCTACCACGGGCTGGGCGCGCGCCTACAACTCAAGGAAGTGTCCGCGCCCGCGCTGGGCCGCTTGATAGACAAGGTGCTCGGAGATGCATCCTACTCGGCGCGTGCGAAACTCGTCTCCGAGAGGCTCGTCGAACTCGAAAACCGCTCGCCTGGAGTTGCAATCATCGAGCGCGTGCTTTCTGGCCGCTCTCCCACGGCAAACCATCCTCAGAGTGGGGACAAAGGAGAGGGTGAGGCAAAGACGATGGCCCGGCACGTCCGAGTTAATCGGACTTAAGCCTTCCGGCCCCGCTCGTACTCTATCAATCTTTCGGCGAGTTCCCTCAACTGCTCGGCGAGCTTCGACAGATGCCGCGCGCCGAGGGAGACCTCTTGCAAATCCTGCACGGACGGCGTGAGCGCACGGCTCGTCGAAGCATCCCAGAGCGGAAAGACGAGGCGCGCGGTCTGTTCGTCGGCCTCCGCGACCTGCTCTTTGAACGCCCTCTGGGCCAGGGCCGCAAGCTCGCGCAGGCGAGACCAGAGTTGGAACTGTAGGTACTCTTGCCGCGAGAGCGGGGTGAAGGTCAACGTCCCGAAAGCTTGCCGGCCCGCGCCGTCCTCGACCTCCACCGTCACCGTCACCGGCGCGGGGCGCGAAGGCATCACGGCCTCGAACGTCGGCTGATCGGACGGCGACTGCGCCGAGGCGTCCCCACCCGAAACGGCCCACCTGTATTTAAGGCCGTTCTGGTCGGGCAAGCAGCCGGTGTCAACCTGGAACCTTGTCGTAGAGCCAACATCTCTCGCAGCCCTTCGGGCATCAGCACCCGCGCTCCCGCCTTCATCGTCCGGCGTTTGGCCGCGTACCACGGCGAGGCGCGCGTGGCCGTCGCCGGAGAGCGGCCCGACGATGCGAACCGCGCGTGACTGCAAGCGGTCGAGGACGTTGCGCGTGATGCGATCCACGGTTTGATTGGCGTTGAGGACGCGCGTCCAGTCGGTGGTGGCGGCGGTGAAGACGATTCCTCCCCGTGTGTAGAGGCCCATCGTGGCGGCGCGCGGCCCTCGCCCCTGATTCTCCCTCGCCTCGAACTGCCATCCTTCGGCGGGGCCGTCGCCCGCGTCACCGTCGGTCAGCGTGCCGACGCCTAAGATAACGAAGTCGAACGGCGTGCTGTCCTCGCCCGTGGGGAAGGGAAACCCCCGACTGTCGCGCGTGAAGAGCGCGCCGTCGCACTCGTAGCCGACCAGGCGCTCGTCGGCACCGAAGACATCGCCGTCGCACAGGCCGGTTCCTTCGTAGACCCAGTGGCCAGCGTTCTGCACCGCGTAGCCCACGGCGTCGCGCTCGCCCGCCCACCACCCCCCGGCGTTGCGGTAGCTGACTCCGGTGAGTAAGTTCTCAGGACTCTTTTTCCACCACTTGAAGTCGCGGATGAAGGCCGTCGGGTGAAGCTCGCCGTCGGCGCACTTGACGAAGTCGCAAAACTCGATGTGCCACCAACAGGTATTGCCGCTGAAGAAGGCCACGTTGCCGCCCTGCCGGACGAACGCCTCGACGCGCTCGCGCATCTGCTCGCTCCAGTATTCGTCGTGGCCTACGCTGAGCAGGAGGTTGTAGGGCGTCAGGAGGTCTTGCTCCTCGTGTAGGTCGAGGTCGGTGCAGTAGTCCACTCGGTAGCCGTTCTTTTCGAGCCAAGCGATGAGAGGAATGTCCCAGTGTGCAAAGGTCTGGCGCGGCGAGGTCTGGTCGTAAGGGTCAAGACTGCTGGGGAGATTGCCGCCCGCGTCGAAATCCGGAATCGCGCCTCCCATACCGCCGCCCGGTCGGCGCAGGCTCACTTTGTTAACCCTCTTTTTCGTGAAGGGATCTGTGAACCACCTGCCGGCATACAGGTTGCCGCCGCCTGAGTAGTTATAAGCGTGATACGTCGTCAGGGAGAGCTTGTAGAGGATGCGCGCGTTCTGCCCCGGCGCGCTGCTCTTGACTGCGAAGAGCGCCCTGGCGTCTCGACTGTCCGCGCAGACCTCGTCGGTGCTAATGAGTGGTTCTCCATGTTCATCCGTCTCCGCCAGCGCGGCGAAGTAAGCGCCGGTGGGCCAGTCGCCAGGAATGAGAAAATCGTAACCGGGCCAGCCCCAGTCCTCGTTGTGACTGAGCGGCGCGAAGTCGTGGCCCGTCTGCCCGTCGAGGCTTCCCATCTTAACAAGCCTCTCGCCTTGTCTGTAGAAGTCTACATGGAAGCGCCGGTGTGGGTTGTCGGTCGAGACGTGAAGCCTGAGCTTCTCTCCGGCGCGCAGGCCGGGCCGGTCAGGATAGGCTTGTATCATCGAGGTCTCCCCCGCTCCGAGTCATAGAATGCAGGACGATTGGGAGAACAGGTCGGAACCACCCGCGGTAGCGGGTGGTTCCGACCTGTTCTCGCCGCCTGAGCGTTAAAGTAATACGTCCCGCAAAATTTGTCTTGCGGCCCCGCGGGCGCAGCAATATAATCAGGCCGCTCGAAGTTACTCCCGAACAGAAAGAATCTGCCCTCTCACAATAAGGCTACTTGCCCCTTTTCAATCGAAGGCCGTGGTGTCTTCTTATCATCGAGCAACGGAGGTCGTCCAACCGTCATGCCGTCTATAGTCTAGTCATTCACTTCATTCCCGACGCGCTTGTAATTCATCTCAAACGTGCGGGCGCACTCTCCCGACGAAGCGTAGTCTCTGGGTTGCTGTCAAGAAGGGGGACAGGTGCAATACCAGACCGACTCAAGCCTTGAGTCCTCTCCCGAATCCGGCGACAGGCCCTCAACTTTGGTTGACCTGTTACGCCGGAGGGCACTCCGCCGGCCCGACCGACTGGCCTACACCTTCCTGCTCGACGGCGATGCGAGCGAGCTTCAACTGACCTACGGGGAGTTGGAGCGGCGCGCGCTGGCAATCGCCGCCGCGCTCCGACTCGCGGGGGCGAGAGGCGGGCGGGCGCTGCTCCTCTACCCGCCGGGGCTGGACTTCATCGAAGGCTTTTTCGGCTCCCTGTACGCCGGCGTGGTGGCCGTCCCCGCCTACCCGCCCGACCCCGCCAAGCTCAACCGCACCCTGCCGCGGCTACAAGCCATCATCGCCGACGCCGAGGTGACGCTGGTGCTCACGACTTCGCCCGTCCTGGCGATGGCAAAGCAGGTCTTTAAAGAAGCCCCGGACCTCAAAGCACTCCACTGGCTCGCCACCGACGCGGTCGCGGGCGGCGTCGAGGAAGATTGGCGAGCCGAGCACGCGAGCGCCGACGACCTGGCCTTCCTTCAGTACACTTCAGGCTCGACGGGCCGCCCGCGCGGCGTGATGCTCACACACGCAAACCTCCTGCACAACGCCGGCCTCATCCACCACGTCTTCGAGCACACCGAGACCGACAGCTACGTCTCGTGGCTGCCCATGTTCCACGACATGGGCTTCATGGTCGGAGTCCTTCAGCCGCTCTACGCGGGCATCAGGGCCGTCGTGATGTCGCCCGCCTCTTTTTTGCAGCGCCCCTTGCGCTGGCTCCAGGCCATCTCGCGCTACCGGGCGACGACGAGCGGAGGGCCGAACTTCGCCTACGACCTGTGCGCGCGCAAGGTCACGGCGGAGGAAGCGGCGGCACTCGACTTGAGCAGTTGGAGCGTCGCCTTCAACGGCGCGGAGCCGGTGCGCGCAGAGACTCTGGAGAGGTTCGCGGCACGGTTCGAGCCTTGCGGCTTCAGGCGCGAGGCGCTCTATCCCTGTTACGGACTGGCCGAGGCGACCTTGATCGTGAGCGGCGGGCGCAAAAAGAGTCCGCCCGTAATCAAGAGGGTGGAAGCGTCGGCGCTCGAACGGAGCAGGGCGGCGGAGACTTCGGAAGTCGGTGCGAAGTCGAAGCTGATGGTCGGCTGCGGCGGCGAGTTGCCGGGCGAGCGAGTCGTCATCGTCAACCCGGAATCTTTGACCGAGCCGGAACCCGGTCGGGTCGGGGAAATCTGGGTCGCGGGGCCGAGCGTGGCCCGCGGCTACTGGAACCGCCCCGAAGAGACGGAGCGGACGTTCAGAGCCTTCCTGTCGGACACCGGCGAAGGCCCCTTCCTGCGCACGGAGGACTTCGGCTTCATCGCCGAAGGGGAACTCTACATCACGGGCCGCATTAAAGACCTCGTCATCATCCGCGGGTTGAACCATTACCCGCAGAACATCGAGTTGACGGTCGAGCGCTCTCACCCGGCACTCAGGCCGGGCTGCGGCGCGGCCTTCTCCGTCGAGGCCGGCGGCGAGGAGCGTTTAGTAATCGTTCAAGAGATAGACACGCGCCGCGGGGCAGACCCGTCGCAAGTGATCGAAGCCATCCGCGAAGCGGTCGCCTCCGAACATGAGCTGCAAACTTACGCCGTTGCGCTCATCAAGCCGAGCCGGATTCCCAAAACGTCGAGCGGCAAGATTCAGCGTCGCGCTTCCCGACAGATGTTCCTGGAAGGCGCGCTCGACCCCATAGCCGAGTGGCGCGCGCCCCTTTCGGAAGAGTTCGCGGCCCCGCTTGGGTTGACTACTCCTCCGCCTGAGTTAACTACGCCGCTGAACTTGACCGCCGCGCCGCCGAGCAAGGAAGCGATTCAGTCATGGCTGGCGTCGCAAGTAGCCGCGAGACTCGGACTGAGTTCCAGAGACGTGGACGTGAACCAACCGCTCGCGCGCTATGGCTTGGACTCTTTGACCGCCGTCGAGCTTGCGCACACGGTCGAGGCGAGCTTGGGCGTCGCGCTGCCGATGGTCAGCTTCCTGCAGGGGTCAAGCGTCACACATCTCGCCGCGCAAGTCATGTCGCAGTTGCGCGACCGGCAGCAGTCGGGCGACCGGCGCGGGCCGCAAACGCCTTCACCCGCCGAGCGCGAAAGAGAGACCGAGTACCCGCTCTCCCACGGCCAGCGCGGCTTGTGGTTCTTGCACAACCTCGCGCCGGAGAGCACGGCTTACAACGTCGCGCGGGCGGCGAGAGTCCGCGGCGCGCTCGACGTGGACGCTCTGCGGTGCGCTCTTTCTGCATTCGCCCGTCGTCACGAAGCCCTGCGGACGACCTTCGCCGCTTCGCACGGGCGACCCTTTCAGCGAGTCCATGAGAACTTTGAACTCGGCTTCAGGCAGGAGGACGCGCGCCGCTGGAGCGAGGCGCAACTCGACGAGCGCCTGAGTGAGGAGGCCGAACGCCCCTTCGACCTCGAACGCGGCCCGCTGCTGCGCGTCAATCTCTTCACACGCTCCGGCGACGAACACGTCCTGCTGCTGTCCGCGCACCACATCATCGTAGACTTCTGGTCGCTGGCGCTCTTGATGCACGAGCTGGGTCTCCTGTATCAGGCGGAAAAGTCCGGCGCGCACGTCGTGCTCCCGGCGCTTCGTTCCAGTTACTCCGACTTCGTTCGCTGGCAGGAGGAGATGCTGTCGAGCGAGGAGGGCGAGAGGCACCGGGCCTACTGGCGCAGCAGACTGTCGGGCGAGTTGCCAGTCTTAAACCTGCCGACCGACAGGCCGCGCCCGCCCGCCCAAACCTTCCGCGGCGCTTCCGAGCCTTTTCGACTAAGCGCCGAACTGACGCGTCGGCTGAAAGCCATCAGCCGGGAGCAAGGCGTCACGCTTTACGTGACACTGCTGGCCGCCTTCCAGGCGTTTCTCCAACGCTACACGGGCCAGGAGGAGTTGCAGGTCGGCTCAGTCACCGCCGGGCGAGCTAAAGCCGAGTTCGCGCCGCTCGTCGGCTACTTCGTCAACCCGCTCGTGCTGCGTGCGACCGTCTCCGACGCCGCCACGTTTGAAACCTTCCTCGCGCAAGTGCGCCGGAGTGTACTGGAAGCCTTCGAGCATCAGGACTACCCGTTCCCGCTTCTCGCGGAGCGCCTTGAGGCCGCGCGCGACCCTTCGCGCTCGCCGCTCTTTCAAGTCATGTTCTCGATGCAGAAGGCGCAGACGCCGGGCGGCGAAGACCTCTCGTTATTCGCGCTCGGCGAGGCGGGGGCGCGGATGAATCTCGGCGGGCTTGAGCTTGAGTCCTTGCCACTCAGGCGGCGCGTGGCGCAGTTCGACCTGACGCTCATGATGGCCGAGGCGGGCGAAGAGTTGGCGGCGACCTTCGAGTACAACACAGACCTCTTCGACTCAGCGACCGTCAGCCAAATGGCGCGCAGCTTCCAGACTTTGCTCGAAGCAGCCGTCGCAAACCCGTCTGAAAGAATCTTCCGCCTGCCTCTGCTCACGCCGGCTGAAGCCAAGCTACAACTCGAAAGACAGCACGCCGTCCCGACCGCCCGTCGGGGAGAGCAGACCATTCATCGGTTGTTCGAGCGGCAGGCCGCGGCGACGCCGGACGCAACTGCGGTAGTGTTCGGCGAGCAGCGCCTCTCTTACAGGGAACTCGACGAGCGTGCGAACAAGCTGGCAAGACATCTTCAAAGGCTCGGCGTCGGGCCGGAGTCGCTCGTCGGCGTCTGCGTCGAGCGCGGCGCGGAGATGGTCGTCGGCCTGCTCGGCGTTCTCAAGGCTGGCGGCGCGTACGTCCCGCTGGACACTTCGTACCCGCCGGAGCGGCTCGCCTTCATGCTCGAAGACGCGCGGGTAGATGTGCTCTTAACTCAAGCCGACCTGCTGGAGCGGCTTCCGGCACACAAAGCCGAGGCGGTCTGTCTTGATAGGGACTGGAAGAAGATCGAGCGGGAGAGGGCCGACATGCCTGACGACGGCGCGTCGCCGGACAACGCGGCTTATGTGATTTACACCTCCGGCTCGACGGGCAGGCCCAAGGGCGTGGTGGTCACACACCGGAACGTGGCGCGGCTGTTTGCATCCACACGGGAGCAGTTCGATTTTTCAGAGCGCGACGTGTGGACGCTCTTTCACTCCTACGCCTTCGACTTCTCCGTGTGGGAGATGTGGGGCGCGCTCCTCCACGGCGGTCGCCTGATCGTCGTCCCTTACTTCGTGAGCCGCACGCCGGAGGCTTTCTACGAGCTGCTCCGCGGCGAAGGCGTCAACGTGCTTAACCAGACTCCTTCGGCCTTCCGGCAACTCATGCGGGCGGAAGAGAACGCCGACAGCGAAGGGCTGCCGGCCATGCGCCTGGTCATCTTCGGCGGCGAGGCGCTCGAACTGCAAAGCCTGCGCCCGTGGCTCGAACGCCACGGCGACGAGCGCCCGCGCCTCGTCAACATGTACGGCATCACGGAGACCTGCGTCCACGTCACCCACCGCAGAATCAGGATGGCCGACCTTGAGTCGGGGCGTGGGAGCGTCATCGGCGGGGCCATTCCCGACTTGCGTGTTTATGTTTTAGACCGGCACCAGCAGCCAGTGCCGACGGGCGTGGCAGGCGAGTTGTGCATCGCCGGCGGCGGGTTGGCGCGGGGGTATTTTAATCAGCCGGGACTCACGGCGGCAGCGTTCCTTGCCGACCCGTCCGGCGTCGAGCCGGGGGCGAGGCTGTACAGGTCGGGCGATCTCGGTAGGTACATCGCGGACGGCGAGATCGAGTACCTGGGGCGGATAGATCAGCAGGTAAAGATACGCGGCTTCCGCGTCGAGCCGGGCGAGATCGAGGCGACGCTGAACGCGCACACGGCAGTGCGTGAGAGCGTGGTCATCGCGCGCGAGGATGCAAGCGGTGATAAGCGGCTGGTGGCCTACGTGGTGGCCGGAGGTGGCGAGCCGTTTTCGGCGGAGGCGTTGCGCGGCTACCTGCGGCAGAGGCTGCCGGGATACATGCTGCCCGCCGCCATCGTCGAGATGGAGACGTTGCCGCTGACGGAGCACGGCAAAGTTGACCGCCGCTCCCTGCCCGCGCCCGACGAGAGCGCGGTCAGGTCTGAGAAAAGTTTTGAAGCGCCGCGCACGACGACAGAGCAGACGTTGGCGGCGGTCTGGTCTGAGGTGCTCGGAATTAAACAGGTCGGGATTCACAACAACTTCTTCGAGTTGGGCGGAGACTCCATCCTCAGCCTACAGGCCGTCGCGCGCGCCAGAGATGCCGGGATGGAGCTGACGCCCAAACAGTTGTTCCAGCACCAGACCGTCGCGGAGCTGGCGCGGGTGGTCGGCACACGGCGCGCTGAGAACTCAGGGCCGGAAGATGTCGAACCGGTCAAGCTGGACGAGCGGCACTTGAGAGAGCTTGCGCGCGGAGGCCAGATCGAAGACATCTACCCGCTCACGCCGACGCAGCAGGGCATGCTCTTTCACAGCCTCTCGGAGCCTGACAGCGGCGTCTATACGACGCAACTCGTCTGCGAGTTGAAAAGCCGCCTCGACGAAGAGGCGTTTGAAGCCGCCTGGCAGGCGGTCGTCGGCCGCCATCAGTCCTTGCGTGCAGACTTCGTGTGGGAAGTCGCCGCCGAACCCGTCCAGGTCATCAGGCGTGCGGTCGAAGTGAAACTGAGGCGGGAGGACTGGAGGAGTCTCAGCCGCGAATCGCAGGAAGAATCGTTAGAAGAGTACCTGCGGCGCGACCGCGAGCAAGGTTTCGACCTGAGACGTGCGCCGCTCATGCGCTTGGCTCTGTTCAGGAGGTCGGGCGAGGAGTACGCGTTCGTCCTGAGCAATCATCACCTGCTGATGGACGGCTGGTCGCTCTCGATTCTTCTGAGAGAGGTCTTCGCACTCGACGACGCGGGCCGCGAAGGGCGTGCGCCGCGCCTGAGAGAGCCGCGCCCCTTCAGGGATTACGTCGCGTGGTTGCGGCGGCAAGATAAAGATGAGGCCGAAGCTTTCTGGCGCGAGACTCTTAAAGGGTTTACTTCGCCAACTCCGCTCGGAGTCGGCGGCGGGAGCGTGAGGTTGGGCGCGCAGGGTTATGCCGAAGAATCTCTCAGTCTCTCCGAAGCCTCGACGGCGGCGCTGCAAGCACTGGCCCGCCGGCATCAACTGACCCTGAGCACTCTCGTGCAGGGAGTCTGGGCGCTACTGCTCAGCCGCTACAGCGGCGAGCGGGACATCGTCTACGGCGTCACATCTTCGGGTCGCCCGGCTGACCTGACAGGCTCGGAGGCGATGGTCGGACTCTTCATCAACACGCTGCCTCTGCGCGTGCGTGTGCCGCCGGGCGAGTCGCTCGTCGCCTGGTTGAAAGATGTTCAGGGCCGGCTGGCCGAGCTGCGCCAGTACGAATACAGCTCCCTCGTGCAGGTGCAGGAGTGGAGCGAGGTGCCGCGCGGCAGCGCACTCTTCGAGAGCATCTTCGTCTTCGAGAACTACCCCGTGGACTCCGCGATTCTGGAGCGGGGCGGGCGTCTTGAGGTCGCTGACTTTCGCAGCGTCGAACAGACGAACTACCCGCTGACCGTCGCGGCGGTGCCGGGCGCGGAATTGACGCTGCACCTCGGCTACAAGACAGACCGCTTCGATGCCGCGACCGTCCGACGGATGCTCCGCCACCTCGAAACCCTGCTCGAAGGAATCATCGCCGGCCCGCGGCGGCGCGTCTCGGAGTTGTCGCTCCTGACCGCGGCGGAAAGAGACCGCCTCATTCGCGAGTGGAATGAAACCCGCGTGGACTTCCCGCGGCTCTGTCTCCAAGAGTTGTTCGAGCGGCAGGCCGCGGCGACGCCGGACGCCGTCGCCCTCATCTTTGAAGGCGAGCGGCTGAGTTACCACGAGCTTAACGCGCAGGCCAACAGGCTGGCCCACCACCTTCGCGGTCTGGGCGTGGGCCGGGAGGCGCGTGTCGGAATCTGTTTGGAGCGCGGCGCGGATATGATCGTCGCCCTGCTCGGAACCTTAAAAGCGGGCGCGGCATATCTGCCGCTCGACCCCGAATACCCGAAAGAGCGGCTCGCCTTCATGCTCGCGGACGTGCAGGTCGCCGCGGTCTTAACGACGGAGCGGCTGCTCGAAAACCTGCCTGAGCACGGGGCGAGAGTCGTCCGCTTGGACGCCGAAAGAGAGGGCGTCTCGCGGCAGAGCGTTGAGAACCCGCGCGGCCTCGTCTCGGAAGAAGACCTCGCTTACATCATCTACACGTCAGGCTCGACGGGCCGACCGAAGGGCGTGATGGTCTCTCACCGTTCGGCGTGCAACCACATGCGGTGGCTCGCACGCGAGTTCCCGCTCGGCGAATCAGACCGGACGCTGCTCAAATACTCGTTCAGCTTCGACGCCGCGGCGGTGGAGATATTCCACCCGCTCATTACGGGCGCGGGCCTCGTCGTAGCTTCTCCCAGCGGGCAGTACGACGTGGACTATCTGGTCGGGCTGATGCGCGAGCAGCGCGTGACGGCGATAGACGTTGTGCCAACGATGCTCAAGGCACTCTTAGACGACGGTCAAATTAAGGAATGCCGAAGCCTGCGGCGAGTGGCGAGTGGCGGCGAGGTGCTCTCAGCCGGATTGAAGGAGCGCGTCTACGACCTCTTGGGTGAAGTAGATCTGGTGAACATGTACGGCCCGACGGAGGCGACCATCACGGCGACCTTTTACAGATGCGGGCCGGGCGAAGACGGGCCGACGGTTCCGATAGGCAGGCCCGTGTCGAATACGCGCGTCTACATCTTGGACGAAAACCTGGAGCCGGTGCCGGTAGGAGTCGCGGGTGAGATACACGTCGGCGGGGACGGGCTGGCGTGGGGTTACTTGAATCAGCCCGCACTAACGGCGACAGCGTTCATCCCCGACCCGTTCTCCGCGGAGGCGGGCGCGCGCCTCTACAAGACCGGGGACGTGGGCCGGTACTCGGCGGACGGAAACATAGAGTACCTCGGTCGGGCCGACGGCCAGGTGAAGGTGAGGGGCTTCCGCATCGAGTTGGGCGAGATCGAGGCGCGGCTGAAGAAGCACGCGGCGGTCGGGGAGGCTGTGGTCGTCGCGCGAGAGGATGCGGGAGGGGTTAAGCGGCTCGTTGCTTACGTCGTCGCCGAACGCGAAGCGGCGGTCACGCCGGGCGAGCTGCGCGGGTATTTAAAGGAGGGATTGCCGGAGCACATGCTGCCTGCCGCGTTGGTGTTGCTCGACGCGCTCCCGCTCACGGCGAGCGGGAAGGTGAACTCGCGGGCGCTGCCCGCGCCGGGAGAGTTTAAGACTGAAGAAGGCTACATGGAGCCGCGCACGCCGGTCGAGAAGGAGCTGGCGCGGGTCTGGGCGGAAGTCCTCGAACTTGAGCGAGTCGGGATAGCGGACAACTTCTTCGAGTTGGGCGGAGACTCCATACTCAGCCTACAGGTCGTCGCACGCGCCAGAGACGCCGGCCTGTCGCTCACGCCGAAGCATCTCTTTCAGCATCAGACTATTTCAGAACTCGCCGCCGTAACGACGAACTCGCGCGCGGGCGCGTCGGAAGATGAAGCCGTCGAAGGCTTCATTCCGTTGACGCCGATTCAGCGTTGGTTCTTCGAGCAGGAGTTGCCGGAGTCGCATCACTACAACCAGGCAGTGATGCTTGAGTTGAAGCCGCCCGTAGACACCGGCCTGCTGGAAAAAAGTCTGGAGCGATTAGTGGGGCATCACGACGCGCTGCGGCTGCGGTTCGAGCGCAAGGCCCGCGGCTGGGAGCAAACGCAGGCCGCGCGCGAGACTCGCGACCTGTTCCGGCGCGTAGACCTATCTTCGCTCGCCGCGGAGACGCAAGAGATGGAGATCGAGAGGGCAGCGAACGAAGCGCAGTCGAGCCTCGACCTGAGCGAGGGGCCGATCATGAGGGCCGTCTACTTCGACCTCGGAACGGTAAGGCCGCACCGGCTGTTGATAGTGATTCATCACCTCGCGGTTGACGGCGTGTCTTGGCGAATATTGCTCGACGACATGCGGCGTGCGTACGAGCAGTTGCGGCGGGGCGACGGCGTCGAGCTTCCGCCGAAGACGCTCTCCTTCAGGCGTTGGTCTGAAATGCTCGCGGCGCACGCGCAGACGCCGGCGGTGCGTGAAGAACTTGATTACTGGACGGCTGAGACTCGCCCTGGAGTCGGCAAACTGCCCGTTGACCGTGCGGGGGAGAACAGGACGGACTCGGCGCGCAGCGTCTCGGCCTCCCTGACGGCTGAGGAGACGCGCCTCCTTCTGCAAGAGGTGCCGCGCGCCTACCGGACGCAGATCAACGACGTGCTGCTCGCGGCACTGGCGCAGGCGCTCTCCGAATGGACGGGGGAAGGCCGTGTGATTGTAGACCTCGAAGGTCACGGGCGGGAGGAGGTAGTCGAAGGCGCTGACCTTTCAAGAACCGTAGGGTGGTTCACCACGATCTTTCCCGTGCTGCTTGAGATGAGCGGTTCCGCCGGGCCGGGCGAGATGTTGAAGTCCGTGAAAGAGCAACTGCGGCGTGTGCCGAACCGAGGCATCGGCTACGGCCTGCTCAGGTATCTCTGCGCCGAGGAGATGGTCTCCGATCAGTTGGAAAAGCTCCCGCAGGCCGAGGTCTGCTTCAACTATCTCGGACAACTGGATCAGGTCTTTAATGATGAGGCGTCTCCTTTCGCGTTGACTGACGGGCCGGTGGGACGCGCGCGCAGCTTGCTCGGCGGGCGCAGGTATCTGATCGAGATAGACGGCGGCGTGAGAGGTGGGCGACTTCAAACGGAGTGGGTCTACAGCGAGGAGATGCACGAACGGCGAACTGTCGAGACGCTGGCCGCGAGCTTCATCAGGAAGCTACGGAGACTGATCGAGCACTGCGTCCTGCGCGAGGCGGGAGAGCACACGCCGTCCGACTTCCCTCTGGTTGAGCTAAGCGAGCGACAGCTTGAGCGGATTCAAAGAACGAGCGGGCCGATAGAAGACCTCTACCCGCTGTCGCCGATGCAGCAGGGGATGCTCTTCCACAGCCTCTACGGGCCGGACAGCGGCGTCTACACGACCCAACTGGTCTGCGAGTTGAGCGGCAATCTGAGCGAAGACGCGTTCGAGTCGGCCTGGCAGGCGGCGGTGGACGCACATCCGGTGCTCAGAACCGGCTTCGAGTGGGAAGCAGCGCGAGAGCCTGTGCAGGTGGTCAGACGTTCGGCGACGGCGCGCTTCAAGCGCGAGGACTGGAGAAGACTCGACCGCGCAGAGCAGGACGACCGTCTGGAAGAGTACCTGCGGCATGACCGCGAGCAATCGTTCGACCTGAGGCAGCCGCCGCTGATGCGCCTGGCCCTTTTCAGAACGGCTGACGACGAGAGCCTGTTTATCCTGAGCAGCCACCACCTGCTGATAGACGGGTGGTCGCTCCCCATCCTCTTGCAAGACGTACTCGCGGCCTACGAAAGACTGCGCCGCAAAGAGCAGGCGCGTGTGGCACCCGCCCGCCCTTACCGAGACTACATCGCATGGCTCAACCGGCAGGACTTAGGCGAGGCGGAAACTTTCTGGCGACGACTGCTCGGAGGGTTCACGTCGCCGACCCCACTAATCCCCGACTTGACTCACGCCGTCGCAAAAGGCGGGGCGGCTGGTTACGCCGAACAGCAAATCCGACTCGCGCAGTCGGCGACCGCGAGCTTGCAGACGTTCGCGCACCGGCATCAACTGACGCTGAACACCGTGGCGCAGGGGGCTTGGGCGTTGCTTTTGAGTTCGCGCGCCGGGCGAGAGGATGTTGTTTTCGGCATCGTGGTGTCGGGGCGCGCGGCGGAGATCAACGGGGTCGAATCAATGGTCGGACTGTTCATCAACACGCTGCCGGCCCGTGCGCGCGTGTCAGCCGAGGCGGACTTGGTCGAATGGCTCAGGCGGTTGCAGGCGCAGCGGGCGGAGATAGGCCAGTACGAGTACAGCCCGCTGGCGCGTGTGCAGGAGTGGAGCGAGGTGCCGCGCGGCAGCGCGCTTTTCGAGAGCATCTTCGTCTTCGAGAACTACCCGCTGGGCGCTGCGGCAGAAGACAGGTTGAAAGAGCCGCGCGGCGGCCTTCGCGTTGGCCGCGTCCGCTCGGTCGAAAGATCAAACTACCCGCTCACCATCTGGGCGATACCCGGTCGGGAGTTGGTGCTGAGGATCGGCTACGACGCGCGCCGCTTCGACGATGCGTCTGTCGGCAGACTTTTGGGAGACTACCAGACACTGCTCGAAGCGTTTGCCTCGAACTCACAAAGGCGGATTTCCGAACTGTTGCTTCTTGTCGCACATGAACAACAGACGCCCGGAGGCGACGGAGGACGCGGCAACACGTCCGCCGGCCCGCACCGCGTCGGGCCGGATGGGGACGACGAGACGGAAGGGCTGGTTCAGAGCGCGCGGGAACAGAGGGGCGGAGCATGAAGGAGATGAGTCAGTCACGGGATGCGGTCGCACTCGCCGAGCGGGAGCGCGGGTCGCTCGAACACCTGTCTGAAGAGGGCGAGGCGACCACGCCCCCGGCTCTTTCATTTCCGGAAGGACAGGCCATCCACGAGTTGTTCGAGCGTCGGGCCGCGGCGACGCCCGACGCCGTCGCCCTCATCTTTGAAGGCGAGCGGCTGAGTTACCGCGAGCTTAACGCGCGGGCCAACAGGCTGGCCCACCGCCTGCGCCGCCTCGGCGCGGGGCCGGAAACCTGCGTCGGACTTCTCTTTGAGCGCTCTCTGGAGATGGTCGTCAGCGTCCTCGGCGTGCTCAAGGCCGGCGGCTGCTACCTGCCTTTAGACCCCGCCCACCCGCCGGAGCGCCTCTCCTTCATGCTCGAAGACGCGCGCGCCCCTCTGCTGCTGACCGAAGAGGCTTTGTTGGCGCGCGTGCCCAAGTGCCGCGCGCGAGTGATCTGCTTCGACAGAGACAGAGAAACGATTGCGAGCGAGAGCGCCGAAAATCCGCCGCGCGCCGCCGCGCCGGAGAACCTGGCTTACGTCATCTACACCTCCGGCTCCACGGGGCGACCCAAGGGCGTCGCCATCACGCACGCCAGCGTCGCACGCCTTTTCGCGGCGACCCGCGCGTGGTTCGACTTCTCCGAGCGCGACGTGTGGACGCTCTTTCACTCCTACGCCTTCGACTTCTCCGTGTGGGAGATGTGGGGCGCGCTGCTTTACGGCGGCCGCGTGGTGGTCGTGCCATTCGCGTTGAGCCGCGACCCCGCGGCCTTATACGAGTTGCTGCGGCGCGAGCGCGTGACGGTGCTCAACCAGACGCCCTCGGCCTTCCGCCAACTGAGCCGTGCGGAGGAAGCCTTGCCGGAGGGGAACGTGGGCGCACAGGAACTCGCCCTGCGGCTAGTGGTCTTCGGCGGCGAGGCGCTCGAACTCCGGAGCCTGCGCCCGTGGCTTGAACGCCACGGCGACGAGCGCCCGCGCCTCGTCAACATGTACGGCATCACAGAAACGACGGTGCACGTCACCTACCGTCCAATCACGATAGAGGATGTAGACACCGGACGCGGCAGTGTGATCGGCAGAGCAATCCCAGACCTGCAAGTCTACGTGCTCGACGACGACTTGCGCCCCGTCCCCGCCGGCCTTCAAGGCGAACTCTACGTCGGCGGGGCCGGACTAGCGCGCGGCTACCTGAACCGGCCCGGCCTGACTGCCGCAGCGTTCATCCCCGACCCCTTCAGCGGCGAGCCGGGCACACGTCTCTACAAGACGGGCGACCTGGCGCGCCTCATGCCCGGCGGCGACCTGGAGTATCTGGGCCGCGCCGACGATCAAGTGAAGGTTCGCGGATTTCGCATCGAGCTTGGGGAGGTTAATGCGGCACTCGCGCGGCATTCGTCCGTCCGGGAGAGCGTCGTCTTGGCGGTGGAGGGCGCGGCGGAAGAAAAGCGACTGGTAGCTTACGTCGTTTGTGATGAGGCGTCGCGCCCGACGGGAGGCGAGCTGCGCGAGTTTCTGAGAGAGAAGCTGCCGGAGCACATGCTCCCGCCAGCCTTCGTCTTCCTCGGAGCTTTGCCGCTGACCCCGAACGGCAAGGTTGACCGCGGCGCGCTGCCCGCGCCCGACTGGGCCGCGCCCGAACTCGAAGACGACTTCGTCGCGCCTTGCACGGAGGTCGAGCGGGCGCTGGCGGCAGCCTGGGCCGAGGCGCTAGGCGTCCGGCAGGTCGGCATTGACGACAACTACTTCGAGCTGGGCGGCGATTCGATCCGCAGCATACGTGTGCGGGCCGGGGCGCTGGAAAGAGGTTTAGACTTCTCGCTCCAGCATCTCTTCCAACACCCGACGATACGCGAACTCGCCCGACACGTCAGCCCCGTCGAAAACCGAACCGGCGCGAACGTCCACGGACAGCCGTTCGGCCTCATCTCGGAAGAAGACCGGCGGAGGCTTCCGCCGACCGTCGAGGACGCTTACCCGCTCTCGCGTTTGCAGTCCGGGATGGTCTTTCACAGCGAGTACAGTCCCGATTACATCGTCTACGTCAGCAGCCTGCACCTGCGCCTGCCGCTCGACATCGAGAAGTTGCAGTCCGCGCTCGACCAGATGGCCGCACGCCACGAGATGCTGCGCACTTCGTTCGCCCCGAACGGCTTCAGCGAACCCTTACAGCTCGTCCATCAAACAACTCACCTCCCCCTGCGCGTCGAAGACCTGCGCCAGCTCTCGCTGTCGGAGCAGCAAACTCGGATAGCCGAATGGATCAAGGAGGAAACGCGCAGGAGGTTCGACTGGACGAAGCAACCGCTGCTCCGCTTCCACGTGCATCTGCGCGGCGACGACTCGATTCAGTTTACGATGAGCGAGCCTTTCTTCGACGGCTGGAGCGTGGCCTCGTTCTGCACCGAACTCTTCGAGCGCTACTTCGCACTCATGAACGGAAGGCCAACCCCAACGGGGCCGCGCCTCGCGGCCTCGTACAGAGATTTCGTGTCGCTCGAACGCGAGGCGCTGGAGTCCGAGCGATGCCGTGACTTCTGGGCCGCGACGCTCGCCGGCGCAACCGCCAGCCGTCTCGCCCGAAGGCCCTTCACACGGAGCGCCGACGACGTTCAGGAAGTCGCGCGCCTTGAAGTTCCGATCTCAGCGGAGGTTTCCGACGGCCTGAAGAGGCTGGCCCAATCCGTGGAGGTCTCGCTCAAGAGCGTTCTGCTGGCCGCGCACATGAAGGTGCTCGGCCTGCTCACGGGGCAGGCGGACGTGCTGACGGGCCTGCTCATCAACGGGCGACCGGAGAAGGCCGACGGCGAACGCGTCCTCGGCGCTTTCCTCAACACGGTGCCGCTGCATTTGCAGTTGAGCGGCGGCACTTGGGCCGACCTGGCCCGCCGCGCCTCCCAATCCGAGAACGAACTCCTGCCCTTCAGGCGCTATCCCATACAGGAACTGCAAAGAGTCCACGGCGCGGAAAGCTTATTCGACACGGTCTTCAACTACACGCACTTTCACGTCGCCGACCGCCTGCGCGACGTGAACGGCCTGGAAGTCCTCGGCGTCGAAGGCACGGAGCAGACCTACTACGCGCTCACCGCCCAGTTCAACGTGGACAACCTTTCCTCGCGCGTCGAGCTGGCTCTGGACTGCCGAACCATAGAACTCGGCGAGGAACAGGCGAGGGGAATTGCGGGTCTTTACAGCCGCGTGCTCGCCGCGATGGCCGCGCAGCCTTCGGCGCGTCACGAGGCGGCATCCCTGCTCTCGGACGACGAACGCCGTCGCCTGCTTGTAGAGCTGAACGACACGCGCGCGCCCTTCCCCGAAGACAGGTGCGTCCATCAATTATTCGAGGAGCAGGTCGAGCGCGCGCCCGACGCCGTCGCCGTCCGCGTCGGCGAAGATATGCTGAGCTACAGCGAATTGAACCGGCGCGCGAACAGGCTCGCGCGGCACCTGCGCGGACTCGGAGTCGGCCCGGAGACGGTCGTGGGAATCTTCGCGGAGCGCACGCTTGAGACGTTGGTCGGGCTGCTCGCGGTTTTGAAAGCGGGCGGAGCCTACCTCCCGCTCGACCCGGAACACCCGTCCGAGCGCATCAGGTTCATGCTCGAAGACGCGCGGGCGCGCGTGATTCTGACGCAGAGCCGCTTCCTCGAAAGCCTTCCCGGTACGGCGGCGTGCGCGGTCTGTCTCGACGCCGACCTGCCCGCCGTCTCGCGCGAGAGCGACGAAAACCTCCCCGCGCTGGCGACGCCGGATAACCTCGCCTACGTCGTTTACACGTCCGGCTCGACGGGCCAGCCGAAGGGCGTGCTCGTCGCCCACCGCGGGGTGATGAACATGATCGCGGCCTCAATCGAGACGTTCGGAGTCACGAGCCGCAGCCGCGTGTTGCAGGCGGCCTCGCTCAGCTTCGACGCCTCGGTCTTAGAGATTTTCATGGCCTTGCTCGGCGGGGCAACACTCTATCCGGTGAGCCGCGATGTTGCGGCATCCGGCACTGACCTGGCCGCAATGCTGCGCGAGTGTGCCATCACGACGATGGCTGTGACGCCTTCGCTGCTCGATTTGATTCCCGACGGAGAATATCCGGCGCTGCACACCGTCATAGTCGGCGGCGAGGCTTGCGGCGCGGAGACCGCCGCGCGCTGGTCGCGCGGGCGGCGACTCTTCAACGCCTACGCGCCGACGGAGGCGACCGTCTACGCGACCGCGGCGCGGTGCGCGGAAGCAGAGTGCCGTACCCCGCCTCTCGGTCGGCCCATCCCGAACATGCGAGTCTACCTGCTGGACTCAAACCTTCGGCCCATCCCCGTCGGCGTCCCCGGCGAGATCCACGTCGGCGGCGTCGGGCTGGCGCGGGGTTATCTGAACCGGCCCGGCCTGACTGCGGAGCGATTTATCCCCGACCCCTTCAGCCGCGTGCCGGGCGCGCGCTTCTACAGGACGGGCGACCTGGCGCGCTTTCTCGCCGACGGACGTATCGAGTTCGTCGGGCGAACAGACAGCCAAGTGAAAGTGCGCGGCTTCCGCATCGAACTCGGAGAGATAGAGACGGTGTTGGGCCGGCATCCCAGCGTGCGCGAGGCCACAGTCGTCGCGCGCGAGGACGCGCCGGGCGGGAAGGGGCTGGTCGCTTACGTCGTCGCGCGTGAAGAGACGCCGACGACGACGAGCGAGATGCGGGGCTATCTGAAAAGGAGTTTGCCGGAGTACATGCTGCCCGCCGCGTTCGTCGTGCTCGACGAGTTGCCGCTCACGCCGACGGGGAAGGTTGACCGCGCCGCACTGCCGGCACCAGAGCAGGCGAGGCCGGAGCTGGCGCAGGTCTACGTCGCGCCGCGGACGGCGTTAGAAGAGGTGCTCTGCCGTATCTTCTCAGAGGTGCTTCAGCTTGAGCGGGTCGGCGTGCGCGACAGCTTCTTCGAGTTGGGCGGGCATTCGCTTTTGGCGACGCAGGTGGCGTCGCGCGTGCGGGAGTCGTTGCGGGTGGAGTTGCCACTGCGCAGGCTCTTTGAAGCGCCGAGTGTGGAAGGACTGGCGGCCATCTTAGAGAGAGAAGCAGAGCGGGAGAGGATAGAGCGCACCGCCGAGCTGCTGCTGAAGCTCTCCGCGCTCTCCGACGAAGAGGCCGCGAAGTTAATCACAGAAGGAGAGGACGCGAAGTTAATCGCAGAACCAGACGGCCTTCGGGCGAAGGAGTCAGAGTGATGAGTAGCTCTTCCAAACGGACACTGGAACTCTCAGGGAAGAGGCGCGCGATACTGGAAGCCTTGCTACGCGAGCAGGGAATCGGGGCTGCGAAGGCCGAAAGGATTCCACGCTGCGAAGGGGGCGGGCCGGCCCCTCTGTCCTTCGCGCAGCAGCGGCTCTGGTTCTTCAATCAACTCGAACCCGACAGCCCGCTCTACAACATACACGCGGCGGTGAGCCTTTCGGGGTCGCTCAACGTGCCCGTGTTGCAGCGGAGCATGGGCGAAATCCTGCATCGGCACGAGGCTCTGCGCACGACCTTCGCCGTGGTCGAAGACCGCCCGGTTCAAATCATCAGCGAGGCCGCCGACTTCAAGCTGCCGTTGAGCGACCTGCAAGGACTCGACGAGGGCGCGAGGCCGAAGAGCGTGAGCGCGCGCGCCGAAGAAGACGCGCGCCGCCCCTTCGACCTGACGAAGGGGCCGCTGCTGCGCGCGAACCTTCTGCGGCTCGGCGAGACCGAGCACGTGCTGCTCCTGACGATTCATCACATCGTCTCGGACGGCTGGTCAATGGGGGTGTTCGTGCGCGAACTGGCGGCGCTCTACGAGGCATACGTGGCCGGACGCCCCTCGCCGCTTCAGGAGTTGCCCATCCAGTACACGGACTTCGCCGCCTGGCAGAGGGAGTGGCTACAGGGTGAAGTGCTTGAAGAGCAGCTCGCCTACTGGCGACAGCAACTCGCCGGCAGCCCGCCGCTCCTCGAACTCCCGACCGACAGGCCGCGCCCGCCGGTGCAATCCTACAGAGGCGGTCACGAAACTCTGCTCCTGTCCGAACCCCTGAGCCGTTCGCTGAAGGAGTTGAGCCGGCGCGAGGGGGCGACGCTTTTCATGACGCTGCTGGCGGCCTACGCCTGCCTGCTCCGACGCTATTCGGGGCAGCGCGACATCCTGGTCGGCATGCCGATAGCGAACCGCAACCGCTCGGAGGTCGAGGGGCTGATCGGCTTCTTCGTCAACACGCTGGTCTTGCGCACACGCTTCCACGACGGGCTGACGTTCCGCGAACTGCTGGGGCAGGTGCGGGAGGTCTGTCTGGGTGCTTACGCGCACCAGGACTTGCCGTTCGAGAAGCTGGTCGAGGAGTTGCAGCACGAAAGGACGCTCAGCCACTCGCCCGTCTTCCAAGTGATGCTCGACCTGCAAAACGCACCGATGCGCGACATGCACCTACAGGGCTTGCGCCTGACGCCACTGCCCTTTGACAGCCGGATGGCGAAGTTCGACCTGACGCTGACGATGGGCGAGACGGACGGAAGCTTGAGCGGGCTGCTGGAATACAACGCGGACTTGTTCGAGGCGGCGACCATCGAGCGTATGGCCGCCCACTTCGCGCGGCTTTTGGAGGCGGCGGTCTCGAACCCCGGAGAGCAGGTCTCGCGGCTGTCGCTCCTCTCCGACGCCGAGAGAGAACAAATCCTGTTCGGGTGGAACGACACTCAGGCCGAGTACGAAACGGCTCGTTGCATACACGAACTGTTCGAGCGTCAGGCCGCGGCGACGCCCGAAGCCGTCGCGCTGGTCTCGCAGGGCGAGCGTTTGAGCTACCGGGAACTCGACGAGCAGGCCGACAGGCTGGCCCATCACCTGCGAAGGCTCGGCGTGGGGCCGGAGACTCTGGTGGGCATCCGCCTCGCGCGCTCCGTCGAAGCGGTCGTGGCGATTCTCGGCGTCCTTAAAGCCGGCGGCGCGTATCTCCCGCTCGACCTCAAGCAACCGCCGGAGCGTGTCTCCTTCATGCTGGCCGACGCAGGCGCGAAGCTGCTCTTAATGCGCGAGTCTCTTTCGGCGGAGGCGTCGCCGCAGAGAACCGAGGTCGTCTACTTAGATAAGGAGTGGCCTGCGATTGCGAAGGAGAGCGCGGAGAACCCGTCGGGCCGAGTGCTCGCGGACAATCCCGCCTACCTCATCTACACTTCAGGCTCGACGGGCAGGCCGAAAGGCGTCCTGGTCTCGCATCGCAATCTGGTTCACTCGACACTGGCGCGCTTCTCTTATTACCGCGAGCCGGTCAACAGCTTCCTTCTGCTCTCGCCCTTCGCCTTCGACAGCTCGGTGGCCGGTCTCTTCTGGACGCTGTGCTGTGGAGGAAAGCTCGTCATCCCCGATGAAGATTCTCTTCAAGACCCCGCGCACCTCGCGGAGTTAATCGAGCGACACTCCGTCACGCACCTGCTCGGTCTCCCCTCTCTCTACGAGCTTCTTTTACAGCAGGCCGGGGCGCGGCAGTTGGCTTCGCTGCGCACGTTGATCGTCGCGGGCGAGCCGTGCCCGGCCAGGCTGGTCGCGCGTCACTACGAAACCCTCCCGCAGACTTCGCTCTTTAACGAATACGGGCCTACCGAAGCCGCAGTCTGGAGCAGCGTCCATCATTGTCGCCACTCCGACGCGCGGGGGCTTGTGCCGATTGGTCGCCCCGTGGCGAACACGCAGATTTACCTGCTTGATTCACAACTTCAACCCGTGCCCGTCGGCGTCGCGGGCGAAGTCTACATCGGCGGCGGAGGTCTCGCGCGCGGCTACCTCAATCATCCGGCCTTGACCGCCGAGCGTTTCGTCCCCGACCCGTTCTCAGGCGAGCCGGGAGCGCGCCTCTACAGGACGGGCGACCTGGCGCGCTACCTCAAGGGCGGCGAGATTGAGTTCATCGGGCGCAACGACTTCCAGGTGAAAATTCGCGGCCACCGCATCGAGCTTGGCGAGATCGAACTCGCGCTGGCGCAGCATCCGGGGGTTAAGGAAGCGGTCGTCTTAGCACGCGAGAAGGCGGACGGTGATAAGCGTCTCACGGCTTACGTGGTTCTCAGCCGGGCGGAGGCCGCGACCGCCCGGCAACTGCGTGAGTTTCTCAAAGAGAAGCTCCCGGACTACATGCTGCCCTCCGCGTTCGTCTTCCCCGACGAGTTGCCGCTCACGGCCACCGGCAAAGTTGACCGCGGCGCGCTGCCCGTTGAGGAGGCAGGAGTCGGGGCGGACGAAGGCTATCTCGCGCCGCGGACGCCGGTGGAGGAAGTGCTCTGCCGTCTCTTCTGTGAGGTGCTGGGGCTTGAGCGGGTTGGCGTGCGCGACAGCTTCTTCGAGCTGGGCGGCCACTCGCTTTTGGCGACGCAGGTCGTCTCGCGCCTGCGCGGTGCTCTGGGGGTGGAGCTGCCGCTTCGGAGGCTCTTCGGGTCGCCGACCGCGGAGGGGCTGGCGGCGGCCATCCTGGAGGAGGCGGAGGAGCTTGAGAGGGTGGAGCGCACCGCCGAATTACTGCTGAAGCTCTCCGCCTTCTCGGACGATGAAGTCGAAGACCTGCTGGCGGAGAGAAACGGATCTGTCAAGGAGGGGCAAGCGCAATGAGCGGCACGTCGAAAGGGGCGTTCGATCTCTCGGCCAAGAGGCGAGCACTTTTGGAAGCGCTGCTGAGCGAGCAGGGAATCATGCCCCCAAAGGCCGAAAGGATTCCCCGCCGCGAAGGTGGCGGGCTGGCCCCACTCTCCTTCGCGCAAAGGCGGCTCTGGTTCTTCGACCAGTTCGAACCGGGCAACCCCGCTTACAACCTCGTGAGCGCCGTCTCGCTGCGTGGGGAACTGGACGCGTCGGCGCTGGAGAGGTCTTTCGGCGAGGTGGTGCGGCGTCACGAGGCCCTGCGCACGACCTTCGACTTCAGAGACGGCGAGCCGGTTCAGGTAATCACACCTCCGCAGCCGCTTCACTTGAACGTCGTGGACATCACACACCTGCCGGAGGCTGAACACGACGGCAGAATCCGGAGCCTGATTCACGAACAGACGCAGGCGTCGTTCGACTTGAAACGAGGGCCGCTCCTGCGAATCACTCTGGTTCGGCTCAGAGACGACGAGCATGTCCTTCTGCTCTCGATGCACCACATCGTCAGCGACGCCTGGTCTATGGGCGTGTTCGTAGGCGAGGTCGTCGCGCTCTACGAGGCATACGCGAGCGGGCGCGAGGCCGCGCTCCCCAACTTGCCAATTCAGTACGCGGACTTCGCCGCCTGGCAAAGAGAGTGGCTGCGGGGTGACGTGCTCGAAGAACAGCTCGACTACTGGAAGCAACAACTCGGCGGCGGGCTGCCGATTCTGGAACTGCCCGCCGACCGCCCGCGCCCGGCGCTCCAAACCTACAACGGGGCCAGCCTCTCGTTCCCCCTGTCGCCCGCCCTGTCGCAGTTGCTCAAAGCCTTCTGCAAGGCGGAGGGCGTGACGCTGTTCATGACCTTGCTGGCGGCCTTCAAGGTCTTGCTCTATCGCTACACGGGGCAGGAAGACTTGGTCGTCGGCTCGCCGATTGCCAACCGCCACCGGCAGGAGTTGGAAGGGCTGATCGGCTTTTTCGTCAACACGCTGGCGATGCGCACAGACCTCTCCGGCGACCCGACTTTCAAGGAACTGCTGCGCCGCGTCCGCGAGACGGCCCTCGGCGCGTACGCGCACCAGGACTTACCGTTTGAATACCTCGTCGAGCAGTTGCAGCCCGAACGCAACCTGAGCCACAGCCCGCTCGTGCAGGTAGTCTTCGTGCTGCAAAACACGCCGGAGCGCAAGGCGGAGCTTCCGGGTCTCTTTGTGACGCCGCTCAAGTACGAGGCCGAGACTGCGAAGTTCGACCTCACGCTCTACTTCGACGAACTCGGCCCGGAGCTTCAGGGCACCTTCGAGTACAACACAGACCTCTTCGACGCGGACACGATCAAGCGGATGGCCGGTCACCTGCGAACTCTGCTCGAAGGCGTCGTCGCCGACCCGTCGCGGCGCATCTCGGAGCTACCGCTCCTGACCGACGCGGAAAGACGCCGGCTGCTGCTCGAATGGAACGACACGCGCGCCGTCTATCCGCGAGACCTCTGCGCGCACCAACTCTTTGAGGCACAGGCCGAGCGGACGCCCGACGCGGTTGCCGTCGCCCTGGAAGACGAGCGGCTGAGCTACCGCGAGTTGAACGCGCGGGCCAACATGCTGGCCCACTACCTTCGCGGCCTCGGCGTCGGCGCGGGCGACGTTGTCGGCGTCTTCATGGAGCGCTCTCTGGAGATGATCGTCGGCGTCATCGGCGCGCTCAAGGCAGGCGCGGCCTGCCTGCCGCTCGACCCTTCGTATCCGTCGGAGCGCCTGGCCTTCATGCTGAGAGACGCCGGAGGCGCGGTCGTGCTGTCGCAGCAACTCCTCGCGGCGAGCCTGCCGGAAACCGGCGCGCGCGTCGTCTGCCTCGACGCGGACTGGGAGGAGATCGCGCTCAGTAGTAACGAGAACCCGCGAACGCATGTGACGCCGGAGAGTTGGGTCTACGTCATCTACACTTCGGGTTCTACGGGGAGGCCGAAGGGGGTTTGCATGCCGCACCGCGCGCTGGTGAACCTCGTCGAGTGGCACCTGGCCTCGCCCGAGAGGAGCGTGCGGACGCTGCAATTCGCCTCCCTGAATTTCGATGTCAGCTTTCAGGAGATATTCTCCACCCTCGCGGCGGGCGCGTGCCTGTTACTCGTCCGCGACTCGGAGCGCGTGGACATCCCCGCCCTCGGTCGCTTCGTCGAGCGGAACAGGGTCAAGAGATTTCACCTGCCCGTCGTGGTCTTACAGAAGCTCGCCGAGGAGTTCTGCGACAAGCCACAAGCCCTCCTGAGTCTCCGCGAGCTGATGGTCGGCGGCGAGCAGCTTCAGATCACGGACGCCGTCGTCAAACTCTTAGCGCGGCTGAAAGACTGCACGCTCTACAACCATTACGGCCCGTCCGAAACGCACGTCGTGACCTTCTTCAGGCTGCCGGACGACCCCGAAAGCTGGCCCACGCTCCCGCCGCTGGGCCGCCCCATCGCCAACACCGAAATCTATCTGCTCGACTCGCGCCTCCGCCTCGTCCCCGTGGGCGTACCCGGCGAGCTTTACATCGGCGGCGCGTGCCTGGCGCACGGCTACCTGAACCGCCCCGCGCTGACCGCCGAGCGGTTCATCCCGTACCCCTTCAGCCGCGAGCCGGGGGCAAGGCTCTATAAGACAGGCGACCTGGCAAGATACCTTAAGGACGGCGAGATCGAGTTCGTCGGGCGCAACGACTTCCAGGTGAAGATTCGCGGGATGCGAATCGAGCTGGGCGAGATCGAGGTGACGCTGAGGCAGCACGAGGGCGTGCGCGACTGCGTAGTCACCGTGCGGCAGGACGCGCCCGGAGGGGAGAAGAGGCTGGCCGCATACGTGATTGCTCATCCGGGGCGGTCGGTCGAGGCAAGACAACTGCGCGATTACCTGCGCGGGAGATTGCCGGACTACATGCTGCCCTCCGCGTTCGTCCTGCTCGAAGCCTTCCCGCTGACCACATCGGGCAAGATAGACCGCCTCGCGCTCCCCGCGCCCGAAAGGAATCTTGAGACCGAAGACGGTTACGTCGCGCCGCGCGGCGCGCTCGAAGAAGTGCTCTCGACGATCTTCGCCGAGGTGCTTCAGCTTGAGCGGGTCGGCGTCCGCGACAACTTCTTCGACCTCGGAGGTCACTCGCTGCTGGCTACCCAGATCGCCTCGCGCGTGCGGGAAGCTTTCCGCGTGGAAGTGCCGCTGCGGAAGATTTTCGAGACGCCGACCATCGAAGGTCTGGCGCAGTCGCTCCTCGAAGACGAAGGCGAGCGCGTCGAGCACACCGCCGAGTTGTTGCTGCAACTCTCTTCGCTCTCCGACGAGGAGGCCGGAAGCTTAGCCCGTCGAGTTGAAGAAAACGCTGGCGAGGCGAAGGGTGCAACAGGAGCGAATGGCACAATCGGGCGGAGGCGCGAGCCGCCCGCCGGGGAGCGTGTCTCGCCTGAGATGCCGCCGCGCGAAGAAAGTGATGGGAGAGTCGCGGGCGAGGGGGTCTTGGGGGCGGTAGGGGGGCGAGCGGTGCGCGCGGCCAGAACCGCCCCGCTCTCCTTCGCGCAGCAGCGCCTGTGGTTCCTCGACCAGTACGAACCCGAAAACATTCTTTACAACATCCCGGCGGCGATTCGCTTGAAGGGGGCGCTCAACGTCGCGGCGCTGGAGCGGAGCCTGAACGAAATTCTGCGCCGGCACGAGGCGCTGCGCACGACCTTCGCCGTCGCCCACGACCGACCCGTCCAGGTCATAGGCGCGCCGCAGGATTTCCGGCTGACGGTCATCGAGCTTCGGGGACTCTCTCCGGAGGAGAGGGAAGCGACAGCCGCGCGCCTCGCCGCCGAAGAGGCGCGCGGGCCGTTCAATCTGGCCGAAGGCCCGCTGCTGCGCGTCAAGCTGCTGCGGCTCGCGCAGGACGAACATGTGCTTCTGGTAACGATGCACCACATCATTTCGGACGGCTGGTCTATTAAAGTCCTGATACGCGAGATGGGGGCGCTCTACGAAGCATACGCGAGCGAGAGGGAGGCGGCGCTCCCCGACTTGCCCATTCAGTACGCTGACTTCGCCGCCTGGCAGAGAGAGTGGCTCCGAGGAGAAGTGCTCGAAGGACAGCTCGCGTACTGGCGGCGGCAACTCGCCGGCAGCCCGCCGCTCCTCGAACTCCCGACCGACAGGCCGCGCCCCACGTTCAAAACATTTCACGGCGCTGACGTGCCCCTGACCCTCTCCAGGAAACTGAGCGAAGAGATCGCGCAGTTGGGCCGGCGCGAAGGTGCGACGCTCTTCATGACGCTTTTGGCCGCCTTCTCCGCCCTGCTCTATCGCTACACGAATCAGGAAGACATCCTCGTCGGCACGCCGATAGCCAACCGCAACCGTGCGGAGACCGAAAGCCTGATCGGCTTCTTCGTCAACACGCTGGTCTTGCGGGCGCGCGTGACTGACGGGATGAGCTTTCGGGAGTTGTTGCGGCAGGTGCGAGAGTCGGCGCTGGAGGCATACGTGCACCAGGACTTGCCGTTCGAGAAGCTGGTCGAGGAGTTGCAGCCCGAAAGGACGCTCAGCCACTCGCCCATCTTCCAGATCATGTTCCACCTACAGAACGCCGTGACGGAAGGGCTGAGCCTCCCCGGCTTGAGCATGAGCCTGCTGGAGGTCGAAACCCGAACGGCGAAGTTCGATCTGTCGTTGGCGATGGCCGAGTCGAAACAAGGTCTCGCCGGCAGATTAACTTACAACACGGACTTGTTCGAGGCGGCGACCGTCGGGCGGATGGCCGCCCACTTCGCGCGGCTTTTGGAGGCGGCGGTCTTGAACCCTGAAGAGCAGGTCTCGCGGCTGCCGCTCCTCTCCGAGGCCGAGAGGGAGCGAATCCTCTTCGACTGGAACGACACCGGCAGAGACTACGGGGAAGACAGGCCCGTCCATTTAGCCTTCGAGGAACAGGCCCGGCGGACGCCGGATGCAGCGGCGGTCAGATTCGAGCAGGACGAACTCACCTACAGGGAGTTGAATGAACGAGCGAATCAGACCGCGCGCTACTTGCGAAAGCTCGGAGTCGGGCCGGAGGTCTTGGTCGGCATCCTTTTGGAGCGTTCACCTGAGATGCTGGTCGCGCTGCTCGGCGTCCTCAAGGCCGGCGGGGCATACGTCCCGCTTGACCCGACATCCCCGGCGGCGCGGCTCTCACTCATTATTGAAGACGCCGGCCTGTCCGTCGTGCTGACGCGCCGGGGCTTGAAGGAAGCCGTCACGGCTTGCGCCGCCGAGTTGGTATGCATGGATGCCGACCGGGAGACCATCGCTCAGGAGAGCGTCGAGAATCTAGACGGCGGTGCCGGGGCGGGGAACTTAGCTTACATCGTCTACACCTCCGGCTCGACGGGCCACCCGAAAGGCGTGCTCGTCGAGCACCGCCAACTCGGCAACTACGTCCGCGGCGTCAGCGAGCGCCTGGCGCTCGACGCCTGCCGTAGCTTCGCGATGGTTCAGCCGCTGACCGTTGATTCGTGCGTGACGGCGATCTACCCGCCGCTCGTCGTGGGCGGCTGCCTGCACCTGATAAGTGAGGAGCGCGCGGCGGACGCGCGGGAGCTTGCGGCCTACTTCAGCGAGCACCGGATAGACTGCCTGAAGATTGCCCCTTCGCATCTGGCCGCGCTTCAAGAAACGTCGGAGCCTTCCCGGTTGATGCCCCGCGAGCGGCTCGTCATCGGCGGGGAGGCTTCGCACCGCGTCTGGGGCGACGGGCTGCGAAAGCTCGCGCCGTGCAAGGTCTTCAACCACTACGGGCCTACCGAGACGACCGTCGGGGTCACGACTTATCCGGTGGACGAAAGCGCGGAGGAGTTGCGGGGCGTCACGCTCCCCATCGGGAAGCCGCTCCCGAACGTGCGCGCATACGTGCTCGACCGCCACATGCGGCCAGTGCCGCGGGGCGTCGCGGGAGAACTGTACATCGGCGGGAAGTGCGTGGCGCGTGGCTACCTCGGACGCGCCGGCCTGACGGCGGCGGCCTTCATCCCCGACCCGTCCTCGGCGGAGCCGGGCGCGCGTCTGTACCGGACGGGCGACGTAGCCCGTCACCTCGCCGACGGGCAGATCGAGTTTCTCGGTCGCGGAGACCAACAGGTGAAGGTGCGCGGCTTCCGCATCGAACTCGGAGAGATAGAGACGGCGCTCGGCGAGCACGAGGGCGTGCGCGACTGCGTAGTCGCCGCGCGCGCCGGCGCTCAAGGGGACACACGCCTGACGGCTTACGTCGTGACCGCACAGGGGCGCGCGCCCAGCGGCGGCGAGCTGCGCGCGTTCCTGAAAGAGAGGCTGCCCGAACACATGCTGCCATCGGCCTACGTCTTCCTCGACAGGCTGCTGCTCACACCGCACGGCAAGGTGGATCGCCGCGCACTCCCGCAGCCGGAAGGTGATACGCGCGAGCTGGACGCGCCGTTCGTCGCCCCGCGCAACGCGGTCGAGGAAGTGCTCTGCGAAATTTTCGCGGAGGTCTTGGGCGTGGAGCGTGTGGGCGTCAACGATAATTTCTTCGAGCTGGGCGGCCACTCCCTCTTAGCCACGCAGATCGCCTCGCGCGTGCGTAAAGCTTTTCAGCCGGACTTGCCGCTGCGGAGGGTCTTCGAGGCTCCGACCGTCGGCGCGCTCGCCGAGATTCTTGTCGCAGGCGAGCCGAGTCCCGGTCAGCTTGAGCGAACGGCGGAGACGCTCCGCCGGATAGAGAGCCTCTCGGCGGACGACTTGGAAGAGTTGCTCAGAAGAAAGAGGGTGAAGGAGTCGAGGTGAAAACATGGAGGAGACAGCAGGTCAGAACCACCCGCCGCAAGCGGGAGTACCGATTTCGGATTGCCGATTTCGGATTGCGGATTGAAGGAGCTGTTTTGACTTTGCATCCTTTGCGCCTTTGCGTGAGAGAGTTTCACGCGACGGCGCAAAGGCGCTAAGACTAATCCGCAATCCGCAATCTACAATCCGCAATGTTAACGATCCTGCCCCGGATCACGCGGAAGCGGCGGCCACCTCAACCCACGGCTGCCGGACTACAACGGAAGGAGGAATACTGCCGTGACGAACTCTCTTGAGCAGTTGTTGGGGGAGATCACAAGCCAGCCAGCCCTAGAGAACGACTTCTACCGCAAGTGGATGTCGGGGAGCTTCCCCGTAGAGGAGCTGGAAGTCTTCGCGCGAAACTACGGGGCGTGGGTGAGGTCTTTCCCCGACGCGCTCGCCGTCCTCGTCGCCGCGACCGACGACCTGGACGCGAAGGGCGAGTACGTGAAGACGCTCTACTCGGAGATGGGCTACGGGAACCCGCGCAAGGCCCACTCCGTTCTGCTGGACGACTTCTTCAGGGAGCTTGCGCTCAGGCTCGGCGAGGGCGGGAGGCTCGACCGCGACCGGCTCGAACGGGATGTGGACATGCTGCCGTCAACGCGCGCGCTGATCGAAGGCGAGCGGGAGCTGTACGGCGACGCGCAGATGTCTTTCGGCGCGCAGCTTGCGCTGGAGTGGCAAGCCTACACGATGCTGCGCAAGCTCTACGACGGCGCGCGCAACTACCTATCCCTGTGGTCGAACCCGGACGAGTTCCACGAAGCCTGCGAATACTTCTACACGCACATCGGTGCCGCCGAAAAGGATCACAAGGAGGAGTCCTTGAACGCCGTCCGGCGCTACGTGCGCGACGAGGAGAGCCTGGCGCGAATCGTCGAAGGCTATCACAGGCACCTGCAACTCATCTCCGACTTCTGGCAGGGCCTCTACCATGCGGTGACGCGCGCGGGCGCGAAATCCACCGCCGCGAGCGGGGAGACTTAAAACTTATGAACGATCAGATGAGCACGATTGACTTCTCGGTCTTCGAGCAGGTTGACGTTCGCGTGGGCCGCATCACTTCGGTCGAAGTGGCCGAAGGCTGCCGCGTGCCCGCTTACAAGCTGGCGGTTGACTTCGGCCCTGAATTGGGGGCGCGGCGCAGCATCGCGCAGGCCACAAACTACGCGCCGGAGTCTCTCGTGGGCCGCCAAGTGCTCGCCGTCGTCAACCTCAAGCCGCGGCAGGTCGGGAAGCACATCTCGGAAGTTCTGGTCTTAGGTGTGCCAACTGAGGGTAAGGGCACATCGCTGGTCGTCCCCGAAATGGAGGCGACGATTGGCGGCAGGCTCTTTTAATAGGAGAGGAGCCACGGCGTGAGCGCGAAATCTCGGAGGCCGTCCCCGCGCATCGAGTTAAGGACGGGGACGCCTTACGCGAACGTGATCGCCAACCAGCGGCTCTTCGCCGCCGCGGTCGGCGAATACTTCGGCGTCTCGCCGGACGACTGCCTCCCCGCGATGGGGGCGACCGGGGCCATCGAGGCCGTCCGGAATCACGTCTTCAGGACGAGGCTCAAAGCGCGCCCGACGGTCTTGACCGTCCGCCCCGGCTACTGGCGCGCGCGCGAGTCGTTCGAGGGCTTCGGCTTCAGAATGATTGACCTGTGCACCGAGCCGTGCGGCTTCACGATAGATGAGGCCGCGCTCGTCTTGAAGGCCGAAGAGGCGAAGCCTGACCTCCTTTACCTGAGTCTGCCGAACAATCCGACCGGCGCGGTCTTCGACCCGGAAGTCGTCATCGCCGGTGTGTCCGAAGAGACGGCGGTCATCATAGACCTCACTCTGCCGAGCCGCGCGGTTGACGCGCGCGGGTTGACGCGCGACCTCTACCGAAGGTTCGGCGGGAGAAGAGACCTGTTCCTGATCGGCTCGACCTCGAAGTCACACGGGACTGCGGAGTACCGCATCGGCTGGGCCGTGTGCGCCAACTCGGAAGACGCCGCCCAGTTGAGGAGGGAGAACCGTAGCGGGGTCGCCTCCGCCTCGATCATGGAGGCGATCAAACAACTTGAGAGAGGCCCGACTGCAACGGGGCTGATAGAATGCTCCTTCGCTCGGCTCCGGGGCAGCGAGAGGCGGGACGCCTTCGAGCTGGTTGCGCCCGAAAGGATGGCGGAGACGGCTTACGTGCTGATCCGCGCGCGCGCGAGCGTGCAGGAACTCCGCGGCGTCTTAGACCGCCGCGGCATCTCCGTCATGTGGGGGTCGGAGTTTGGCCTGACCGACGAGTACATCAGGCTGGAGACGCTTGAGCCGCGCAACATCGAGATATTCGTCGAGGCTGTAGGCAGCCTGCCGCGCGAGAAAACGGTCGGCCCGGCCTCAAAGGTGGGCCGTAACTGAAGGAGGGGAATGTCATGCGGATTAAACATGTCGTCTGGTGTGCGGCCTTGATGGCGATTGCGACGGCGCGCGTCGGGGCGATGCTAACAAGCGAGGTGCGGGGCGTGGTGCTCGACCCCAACGGCAGCCCCGTCAAGGCGGCGCTGGTAACTCTTCACTCCAAGGCTTCGGACTACTCGCCGACCGACAAGACTGACGACGACGGGGCCTTCATCTTCATCGGACTCGCGAGCGGCGAGTATACGGTGAGCGTGGAGGCCGCGGGCTTCGTCAAGGCCGAAAAGCTCGTGCGGGTCGTCTCCGGCAGCTCGCCGGAAATCCGTTTTCAGCTTGAGATCGCGGCCATCAAAGAGAACGTGCAGGTCGCGCCGACGCCGGAGGATGTCGGGGCCGAGACCCCCACCCCGACCACACTCATCAGCAAAGAGCAGATCAGAACGACGCCGGGGGCCGCGCGCTCCGGCAGCGTCAGGGTGATTACCAGTTATGTGCCCGGCTCTTATCTGGTTCACAACATCCTGCACGTCCACGGCGGCCACCAGGTGACGTGGCTCGTGGACGGCGTGCCCATACCCAATACCAACACCGGCGTTGATGTCGGCACTCCTTTCTACATCAACGACATTGATTACCTGGAGGCGCAGCGCGGGAGTTACTCCGTCGAGTACGGCGACAGGACTTACGGCATCTTCGGCATCGTCCCGCGCACCGGACTCGGCAGCAACAAGGAGGGCGAGCTGGCACTCATCTACGGGAACTTCAACCTCACGGACAACTACCTGAGCTTCGCCGACCACACGAAGCGCCTCGCTTACTACACGAGCCTGCACGGCTTCCGCACCGACTACGGCCTGGCGACGCCCGGCCCGGAAGTCTTGCATGATAAGGGGAGCGGCGTCGGCGGCTTTGCCTCTCTCATCTTCGGCCCCAGCCAGGCAAACCAGTTCCGCCTCAACACCTCTTTCGAGAGGGACGACTACCAAGTCCCGAACGACCCGGAAGCTCAGAACGCGGGCGTCAGGGATTCGTCGAGGCAGCGCGACGCCTTCGTCTTCCTGACCTGGGTGCACACCGCGGGGCCGCACTTCGTTCTGACGGTCTCTCCTTTTTATCACTTCACCGGCGGCCAGTTCCTCGGCGGCCCCGAAGACAAGCCGCTCGTCCAACGCCACGACCGAAGCTCCCACTACGGCGGGCTGCACGTGGTCGCCACCGCGGCGACGAGCCGCCACAGCCTGAAGTTCGGCTTCTACGGCTACTTCGAGCGTGACAGCAACTTCTTCGGCCTGCGCTCTACGGACGACCCCGGCCTCAGCTTAAGCCAGCGCGTCCGAACCGACGGTAACATGGAAGCCTTCTTCGTCGGAGACCAGTACCGGCCGAACGAGTGGCTGAGCATCACGGGCGGGGTGCGCTTCACACGTTTCAAGGGGGCGGTTGGCGAGCACGCCGTTGACCCGCGCGTCGGCGGGACAATCCGCCTGCCGCGACTCAACTGGGTGCTGCACGGCTTCTACGGTCGCTACTACCAGGAGCCGCCGCTCTCGACCGTCTCCGGCCCGCTCCTGGAGTTCGCCGAGACCACAGGCTTCTCCGTCCTGCCGCTTCGCGGCGAGCGCGACGAAGAGTACCAGTTCGGCGTCACTGTCCCCTACAAGAAGTGGTGGCTCGACACGGAGTATTACCACACGAGGGCGAAGAACTTTTTAGACCACTCGGCGCTCGGCGCTTCAAACATCTTCTTCCCCGTGACCGTCGAGCGCGCGCGGATACGCGGCGTGGACGTGTCCCTGACTTCGCCGCGCCTCTGGGGTCGTTTCCGCCTCTCCCTGATCTACGCGCACATGCGCGTCGAGGGGCAGGGCGGCATCACCGGCGGCCTGACGGACTTCTCCTTCTCGCCCGGCTTCTTCTTCCTCGACCACGACCAGCGCGACACGCTCACCGCCGGGTCGTTCCTGTCGCTTCCGTGGGACAGCTACATCTTCAACGAGCTACACTACGGCTCAGGCTTCACGGACGAGGGAGGCCCGACACACCTGCCCGGACACTGGAGGCTCGACCTCGGGGGCGGGAAGAAGTTCGGCAAGAACTGGTCTGTGACCGTCAACGCCCTGAACGTCACGCGGGGCAGCTACCTGCTCGACAACAGCCCTTTGCTCGGCGGGACTCACTGGGTTGAGCCGCGCCAAGTCTGGGCCGAGCTTCGTTATCACTTCCATTACTGATTCTGTTCGTGAGAAGGCCGAAGAGAGGCGTGAGGAACAATTCCCTTATGACGGCGGGAACGCCCTGGCTCACCAGCCGCAAGCCGAATCCGAAGGCCGGAGTACGCCTCTTCTGTTTCCCTTACGGCGGCGGCGGAGACTCCATCTTTCGTTCGTGGCAGAAAGGCCTCCCGGAGACGATTGAGGTCTGCCCGGTTCAACTGCCCGGAAGAGGCCCGCGCATATCGGAGCCTCCGTTCACCGAACTAGGCCCGCTGGTGCGGGCCGCGGCGCAGGCTCTCACGCCGCACCTGGACAGACCCTTCGCGTTCTTCGGCCACAGCATGGGCGCGCTCGTCGGCTTCAAACTCGCACGCCACTTGAGGAGAGACGGCGGCCAGCAGCCAGTCCACCTGTTCGTCTCAGGCCGTTGCAGCCCGCAGACCCCGAGGGAGCCTTTCGCGGGCGACCTGCCGGATTCCGACTTCTCGGAGATACTCCGGCGCTCCAACGGCACGCCCGAAGAGGTGCTCGAAGACCCTGAGTTGATGGAGTTGCTGTTGCCCGTCATTCGCGCTGACTTCGCCGTCTCCAAGTCGTATGTCTACGCCCCCGGGCCGCCGTTCAGTTTCCCCGTCACGGCCTTCGGCGGCCTCGAAGACCCCGGCGTCAGCCGCGAATGCATCGAGGGCTGGCGCGAGCACACGACCGGGCCTTTCGTCTTGCGTATGCTTCCCGGCGACCACTTCTTCCTGAACACGTCCACGCGCCCCCTCCTTGAGGCGATAGCGAAGGAGCTGGAGCGAGACGTGAAGTGTAAAGGTGAATAACCATGCCAATGCCCGCCCGACCCGCCAAACGAAACTCTAACCGCGCGAGGACAGTGAACTCGTCCCGCCGCTTCAGACGGCCTCCGGCTGTAGCGGTGGCGCAGGCGACGCTCCGGGCGATAGGAATTGCCGCGCTCGTGCTGTCGGGCCTGCTCGCGGCGACAGTCCGCGCAGCCGACGCCCGCGGCGAGCGGCTCGCGCGTGCGGTCACGATCTACCGAGACAGCTACGGCGTGCCACACGTCTACGGGCCGACGGACGCGAGCTGCGTCTTCGGCTACGCCTACGCGCAGGCCGAGGATAACTTCTGGCAGGTTGAGGACAACTACATACAGGCGGTCGGGCGCGCCGCGGAGGTGAACGGCGAAGGCTCTCTGGCAGCCGACCTGCTCAACCGCACGCTCGGGATAACGAAGCTTTCGATGGCCGAGTACGAGAGGGCCAGCCCGCGCACGCGGGAGCTGTGCGACGCCTACGCCGACGGACTCAACTACTTCCTCGAACGCAACCCACAGGTCAGGCCGCGACTCATCTCCCACTTCGAGCCGTGGCAGACCATCGCCTTAGTGCGGTTCGAGGTCTACCAGCTCTTCGTCTACGAGACGCAAGACCTGCACCTCGAAGATGCACGGACGGCGTCGCTCCGGGCCGACCGAGAGTCCTCGCCGGGGTCGAACATGTGGGCTGTGGCCCCGCGCAAGAGCGCCGACGGCCACGCCATGCTCTTCATCAACCCGCACGTCTTCTTCTTCGGCCCGACACAATTCTACGAGGGCCACCTGCACAGCGGCGAAGGCTGGGACATCTCCGGCGCGTCGTTTCTGGGTATGCCTTTCCCGGCACTCGGCCACAACGAGTACTTGGGCTGGAGCCACACGGTCAACTACCCCGGCATCTCCGACCTCTACCTGGAGAAGTTCGACGACCCGCGCGACCCGCTCGCCTACCGCTACGCCGACGGCCACCGGCGCGCGACCGAATGGGCCGAGGTCATAAAGGTCAAGACAGACCGCGGAATCGAACCCCGGAGCTTCACGCTGCGCAAGACGCACCACGGCCCCGTCGTCTCCTCCAAAGGCAATCAGGCGTTGGCCCTCAGGCTGGCGAAGCTCGAAGAAGGCGGACTCATCGACGAGTGGTACGCGATGGGCAAAGCGCGCAGCTTAGCGGAGTTCAAGGCCGCGATGTCGCGTCTGGCCGTCCCGATGTTCAATACCATCTACGCCGACCGCGAAGGGAACATCTTCTACGTCTACAACGCAGCCGTCCCGCGGCGCGCGCCGAACCTCGACTGGACGAAGCCGCTCGACGGCAGCAGCCCGGAGACGGAGTGGCAGGGCTATCACAGGTTCGAGGAACTCCCACAGCTCACAAACCCACCGACCGGCTTCCTCCAGAATTGCAACTCGACGCCTTTCCTGACCACGACCGAGGGCAACCCGTCGAAGGCCGACTACCCGCCCTACATGGTGCGCGAGCCGGACACGCCGCGCGCACGCGTCTCCCGGCGGATACTCTCCGCCAAAGACAGGTTCACCTTCGACGAGTGGGCGCGGGCCGCGTTCGATGCCGCCGTGATTCAAGCCGACACCTTCGTCCCGGCGCTCGTCGAAGAGTGGGAGAAGTTAAAACAGGCCGACGCGCCGCGCGCCGCGAAACTCGCCGAGGCGATTGCGGAACTCAGGGCGTGGAATCACGTGAGCACCGTGGACTCGAAGGCGATGACCCTCTTCGCCTTCTCATTCGAGCGCGCGGGCAGAATGCAGGCCGCGCGCGACTCCGCACCGTGGCCGAGGGTTCGCGCCCTCGAAGCGGCGGTCGCCGCCCTGGAGCGGGACTGGGGCACTTGGCGCGTGGCGTGGGGCGAGGTCAACCGCCTCCAGCGCGTGCACACGGGCGGTGAAGAGCCTTTCAGCGACGCCCGTCCGAGCCTGCCCGTGGCCGGCGCACCCGGCCCGCTCGGCATCGTGTTCAACTTCTACGCCCGCCCCGAAAAGGGGCAGAAGCGGCGCTACGGCTTCCTCGGCGATACCTACGTCAGCGTCGTCGAGTTCGGGCCGGAGCCGCAGGCCCGCTCGCTGCTCGTCTTCGGCGAGAGCGCAGACCCAGCCTCGGTTCATTATCTCGATCAGTCACATTTTTACGCGGCTGGCGAAATGAAACCGTCGTGGTTTACGCTGCCGGAGATTAAAAGGCACACTGAGCGCGCGTATCATCCGGGCGAGCGGCTGCGTAAGGCCGCCTGAGGTATGACAGTGTGCCACCTCCCGGCAGCCTTGAAGGAGGAACACAGAGTGAGTCAAGACGAGAGATAAGACACGACCATCTACAAGGTCGTCGTCAATCATGAGGAGCAGTATTCCATCTGGCCCGCCGACCGCGAGAACCCGCTTGGCTGGCGCGACGCCGGTAAGTCCGGCACAAAGGCCGAGTGCCTGGCCTACGTCGAAGAAGTTTGGACTGACATGCGCCCCCTGAGCCTGAGGAAGAAGATGGCGGAGGGCTCGGCCTGATCCCTTGCGCCCTATCTCGAAAGGAGATGGTCATTAATCTTTGAGCATCAAAAACATTGTACGGACAGCTCAACGCCAGTTCAGAGAGTAGCCTTGATGGCGGAAAAATGGCGAACTTAGCATCGTGGACGAAGAATCGCGCGTCCGTGCGGAGCAGCAGCGGAAGATTGAAGAGAAGCGGCAGCAGGCCATCAACTACGCGATCAACATCGCCCAATCGTCGCCGCCCGCGCACCTCACCCAGCCTTACCTCAAGGGTAAGCAGGTAGTCCTCACGGGCGACACCACCGAAGACTCTTCGACCAGGAAGAAGGAGATCAAGTACACACTCAAGTCCAGTGATGCGGAAGCAATGGAGCAGGTGGGGGCGGTCATCGTGCTTCGCTACAACAACGTGGCGGCGGGCGACTACGTCGAGCGCGGTACCGGCATGATCGAGACCGGCTACCGGAGAGACTGCGAGATAACCATCATTGACAGCACCATCCCGGCAGTCATCTACAAGAAGACGCTCCGGGGCGCGAACCCCGGCCAGCACGTCACCGTCTATAACTACGGCACGATCACGGGCGACCCGCCCGACGTTGACGGCTTCCTGAAGTCTCTGCCGCGCCGCTGACTTCCCGCGCCGGGCCTGAAACGTGGTCTCATTCCCGACGGCGAAGGGAGGATGACTCTCACTGAGGGGGCGCAGGTGATGCGCGCTCTCGCGGAGCCGTCGTGCGGCGGGGTGAGATAGCGGCGCGCGCCACCCGATTTTTTATTGACGCCTTCGAGGCTCGCGGTTAGTATCTGTCGCGCAAAAACGTTGTAGCGCCGCCTCTGGCGTTTCACATCTTTCCCTTCGACCAAACGCGTTCACGAAAACTTCCAGGAGGCTTTATCGAAAACGCTCGGACAAACTTGCGGCGGACGAGTTGTCGCTCTCGTCGTCTGCCACTCCTTTGAAGGGTGACGTATGAAGATATTTATCGCAGAGGAGCGTAACGGGCAGTTGCAGTCCGAACACGGGATAGAGCGCGCGGTCATCAAGGTCGGGCGTGACAAGGCCGAATGCCAGATCATTTTCGATCATCCCGCGTGGTCTATGGTCTCGCGCCGCCACGCCGAACTCCGTCTGGAAAACGGGCGCTGCATGCTCGAAGATTTGGGGTCAAGCCACGGCACTTACGTCGAAGGGCGGCGCATCACACAGCCGACGGAAGTGCGCGCAGGCTCGCGCATGCAGTTCGGCACGAGCGGCCCCATCCTTCTTCTGGTTCGCATCGAGCAATCGTCCGCGCCCGCCGTCCAGCCCCAGCCGAAGCCGCAGCCGGCTCCCCCGCAGAACGTCAAGCCGCAGCCAACTCCCCCGCCGCAAACGCCTCCGGCGCAGCCGAAGCCCGCGCCGCCATCAATGCCGCAGCCGAAGCCCGCGCCAACGCCCGCGCCGACGCCCGTGCCTAGCGGCCCTTACATCGAGCTGGTCAATAGCGCCAGGGGACAGCTCCAGACCTTCAACGCCGACCGGGACTTGATTCGCCTCGGTCGGGGTGCAGACGTTGAGGTGATGGTCGAGGCGGACGCGGCGGTTGTTTCGCGCCGCCACGCGGAGATCAGGCGCGCGAACGGGCAGTTCGTACTGTTTGACCTGGGCAGCTTCAACGGGACGTTTTACAACAAGCGCCGTGTCAGGGCTCCCACGCAGCTCTTCGACGGCGACTTCATACAACTCGGCACGGGCGGCCCCATTTGCATCTTCCACGACCCCGCGCATCCGCCTCCGCCGACGACGCCCCCGCTGCCCACCATCGCGGTGGGGGCAGGCTCCAGCGCGCCTCAGCCGCAGCCGGGCACGGGGGGCGTGTCGCTCGAACTGGTTCAGACGCAGGCGTTCGACCCCAAGCCTGTCCTCAACGTAGGCCGCGGCGCAGCCAACGAGATACGCCTCGACGGACTGCAAATCTCCGACAAGCACGCGCGTCTGTCACGCGAGCAGGGTCAGGTCTACGTCGAAGACTCAGGCTCGACCAACGGCGTCTACGTCAACGGCACGCGCATCGTCGCCAAGACGCTCCTGCAAACGACCGACGTTGTGCAGATCGGCCCTTTCCTGTTCGAGACCGACCCGCAACGCGGCGTCGCCGTCTTCGACACGCGCGCCAAGACGCGCATTGACGTAGTCGGCGTCACAAAGTTCGTCAAGAACAACACGGGCGCGGGCACGCTCAAGCTTCTGGACAACGTAGACCTCGTGATCCAGCCCAACGAGTTCGTCGGCATGCTCGGCCCTTCGGGCGCGGGCAAGTCCACGCTGATGGACGCCCTGAACGGCATGCGGCCCGCCACGAGCGGTAACGTGCTCGTTAACAGGCTCGATCTGTACAAGCACCTCGACTCGCTCAAGCAGTCAATCGGCTACGTGCCGCAGGACGACATCATCCACCGCGAGCTGACGGTTTACCGCACGCTCTACTACGTCGCGAGGCTGCGCCTGTCGAGCGACGTGACCGAGCAGGACATCGAGCAGATCGTCTCGGAGGTGCTGGACGTGACCGGCCTCTCCGAGCGCCGGGACGTGCCGGTCGGCCAGCTCTCCGGCGGGCAGCGCAAGCGTGTCTCCATCGCCGTGGAGCTGATTACGAAGCCCTCCGTGATCTTCCTCGACGAGCCGACTTCGGGACTCGACCCGGCGACCGAAGAGAAGATCATGAAACTCTTCCGACAGATCGCGGAGTCCGGGCGCACCGTCATCCTGACCACTCACGCAATGGAGAACGTGAAGCTCTTCGACAAGATCGTCGTCCTCATGCGCGGCAAGCTCGTCTTCTACGGCACGCCGCACGAGGCGCTCGCGCACGTCAAGGCCCAAAGCTTCAAAGACCTCTACGACAAGCTCGAAGAACCGATCAGCGTCCGCATCAAAAAACTTCCGCCTCTTCGCTCTGACGCGACGCTCGCACAGCAGAAGGCTCGCAAGGCCGAAAAAGAGCAGATCGCGGAGGATGTGGCCGAAGACTGGAAGCGTCGTTTCCAGCAGACCGAGCAGTACCGGAAGAATATCCAGCAGCAGCTCGCGGGGCTGAGGAATCAGGTGAAGCCCGCCGCCCCGGCGAAGCTGACTCGCGGCGTCAGCGGTTCGCTGCGACAGTGGAAGACTCTGGCGCGTCGTTACCTGGAAATCTTCAGCCGGGACAAAATGAACTTATTAATTCTCCTCGGCCAGGCCCCGCTGATCGCCCTGCTCACGTGGCTTGTGGTCGGCGAGAAAATTCCGCGCGATTTTCCCTACTTCATGATCGCGCTCGTGGCCGTTTGGTTTGGAGCCTCCATCGCCGCCCGCGAGATCATACGCGAGCGTGCCGTCTACAACCGCGAGCGGATGGTCAACCTCGGTCTCTTCCCTTACGTCGGCTCGAAGCTGGCCGTGCTCTCGCTCGTCGTGGGGTTGCAGTGCCTGCTGCTCGTCGGCTCGCTCAAGCTGCTCAGCGCGGCGGGGCTGTTGAAGCTGCCGGGCGAATACTACGGCCTGTCGCACCTGCTCGTGATGATTCTGACCGCCGTGGTCGGCATCGCACTGGGCCTGTTCGTCTCGGCCATCGTAAAAACGTCGGAGATGGCGACGAGCCTCGTGCCGCTGATCCTGATCCCGCAAATCCTTTTCTCCGGCCTCGTGGATGTGCCGAAGGGCGTCTCGAAAGTCGTCGGCGTGGCGATGCCCGCCACCTGGTCGTTCGACGAAATGAAGAGGCTGTCGGCGCTCGACGTGCTGCGCGGGAAGGACGAAGGGGCGCAGCCCTCCGGCAGCGACGACGGGCGCGGACTTTACAAACGCATCCAGCACGAAAACGACGAGAACATCGGCGACGCTCAGGCCAAAATCGCCAAGTACAAGAAGGACTCTGAAAAGAGCATAGACGACTTCAAGGAGAGGATGGATAAGTATCAGACCGATCTCGGCAAGTACCAGATGCGTCAGGTCAGTGACGAGCCGGAGAAGCCACCTCCTCCGGCTCTCGAAGAACCCCCGAAGGTGGCAAAGGCTGTCCCCATCCCTGATAACTTGAGCGAGTACGTGGATCACCTGCACTCCTGGGGCGGCAAGTGGCGCGACATCGGCGCGCTCGCGCTCATCTTCTTCCTGCTCGTCGGCGCAACGGTAATCGCGCTCAAATCGCAGGACATCGGCTGATTCAGCACCAAAGGGGGAAAGAAATCCATGCAATGTTCGCAGTGCTCGTCGCCCGACGCCGCGCCTTACGAGTTTGCGTTCGCCAAGCGCACAGGCTCGACCAGTTACCGCTCCGGCAACACGAGGACAACCATCACTCGCTATCAGATGGGCGGGACTGGCGAGGATTATTTCTGCCGCAAGTGCGTCTTGAAGCAGCGCTCCCGGATGGGGGTCGGTTCCGTCATCCTCTCCGTTATCGTCTGTCTCTTTTGGGCGATGATGATCGGCGCTTTCCTGACGCCGAAGAGCGGTTCGTTCAACTACGAGCCGTGGCTGTGGGCGGGCGTCGCCGTCGGCGTCATCGCCGGCCTCTTCATCGCCTACACGCGCCCCGACGAAGAGGTGGGCGACAGGCTGGCCGTGAAGAACAATCGGAGGAGGATCAGGGGGCTTGGTTGGGACACGCTTTTCACGCGCAAAGAGCGGGAGAAACTCCGTTGAGCCGGAGACGGTCGTGCGGGTCGTTTGAGCCGACGGAGCACTGTGAGGGCAGAGAAGGGAAGACGGTAGATGAAGAAGCTCCCTGCAAACCGCCGCTCTTACAAAATTCCAGCGGTAAGAACAGGCGCGGCGTTTCTGCTGGCTTTAATCTTGTCGTCGTCGTGCCCCGGCGCTGGCGCGCGGGCGGTCGGGGGCGGGCCGGATTTACCCGGTGAGGTTCGCGGGTACAAAGTCGAGCGGGCGAAGGTCAACACGAAGAGGACGAAAAATTCTGACGGCGAGAAGAGCGGGGAAGGGCTGATTACGTTCGGGACAGCGCGCGTGTCGAGCGTCGGGCCGCTCGAAGTAACGCTCGAAGTGCCGGTCACGATTGCGCCGGTTCGGAACAGCGGGGAGGTCGAGCTTCTGGTCTTCGAGGGCGTCGAGGTGAACGGCACGCCCGTCAGCGTAGATGATTACAAACGTCCCTTCAATCTGCCCAAAGACGGCCCGCTCACGCTGGCCGATCCGCTCCGCCTTCGCATCGGCACGACGCGAGCCTTGATCGGCACGGTCAGCGAAATACTTGGGCCGACGGAAGTGTGGCCCGTCACCGGGCGCGTCTACGTCTGCGGGCGTTACAAGCACTTCCTTTTAAGCTTCAAGCGCGCCGTCCCGCTCGAACTGAAGACCTCCATCCGCAATCCACTCTGAAGCCGTTGAGGGTCTTCACACGGGATTCTTCCAGACGCGTATCGTCGCGTCCCAGCTTCCGCTGGCGATGCTCCGGCTGTCGGGTGAAAAGGCTACGGCGGACACCACGTCGTCGCAAGAGCCGAGGATGTGCTCCCGGCCCGCGGGAACTTCCCACACGCGAACGATCCTGTCGTCGCTTCCCGAAGCGACTGCGTCGCCGCCGGGCGAGAAAGCGACGGAGCGCACCACGTCCTGGCACTTGCCGAGGACGTGCGCCGCGCCGGTTCGCAAGTCCCACAGGCGTATGTGTTGATCCCAGCCGGCGGCGGCGATGTGCAGGCCGTCGGGGGTGAAGGCGAGCGCGCGGAGGTCGCCGTCGGGCGAGTCAAGCATACGCGCCTGCGAGGTGCTCACGTCCCAGACGCGTATCGTCCGGTCTTCACTCCTCGCCGCGACCGTCTGGCCGTCGGGCGAGAACGCGAGCGCCCAGACCGTGCCCGCACACCGGCCCAGCGCGCGACTCTGCCCCGCGTATGTGTCGAGCAGGTGAACCGTGCCGTCGCCGCTTCCGGCTGCGAGCATGTCTCCGGAAGGAGAGTAGGAGAGGGCGCGAATCTGTTGCTCGAATTTTTCGAGCACACGGCCCCCGCCCTCCGCCACGTCCCAGACGCGGACGGCCCGGTCGCTGCTCCCGGAAGCGACGCTCTGGCCGTCGGGCGAGAAGGCGACCGCCGAGACGTAACAGGGAGCAGCGTCCGCGTCTTCGCACTGACCCAGCACGCGCGACTCGCCCGTCCGAACGTCCCACAGCCGCACTGCGCCGTCGTTGCTCCCGGAGGCGACCCATTGCCCGTCGGGCGAGAAGGCGACGGAGCGTACGGCTGTGCCGCACGTTCCCAGGATTCCGTATTTGATCGGAGCCTGAGTCGTCGCCGCGTCCGTCTCCCTTTTCGTATCCACGGTCTGCGGCGGGGGCGCGTGATCTGAGTCGCCCTGCCTGTCCGAGGTCTGCCGGACGAAGGGGTCGGCGAGCGTGAAGGGTGCCTGTTGCGCCTCGTGCAGCATCCGGCGCATCTCCGCTGCGGTGGCAAAACGGTCGGCCATGTTCAGCGCCATCGCGCGCGTGAGGACGGCTGAGACTGCCGGCGAGATTTGCGAGTTCAACTGATGCGGCGGGATGAGCGGGTCGGGACGCCCGGCCCAGACGGAGAGGGCGCGGGTCGAGGCATCGCGCGGAATCGAGCCGGTCATCAGGTGATAGAGCGTCGCGCCCAGCGAGAAGATGTCGCTCCGCTGATCGGTCGGCTCGTCGAAGACCCGCACCACTTCGTCGTAGTTGATCGCGCTCAGGGCTTCTATCCAACGCTGGTCGGCGTGGAGCACTTGCTCAAGCGGGGCGTAACCCGGCGTGAAACCGAGAATGCTCTGGTTGCTGCCGGCGCTCGACATCTGCCCGGCCCTCCCCTTCGCCAGCCCGAAGTCGAGCAGGATGATCTCACCCTCGGTCGTCAGCTTGAGGTTGGGCGGCTTGATGTCGCGGTGGATGATGGGGGTCGGCTCGTGCCGGTGCAGGAAGTTGAGCGCGTTGAGCAGCACGTCGGCCCAGTGGAGCACATCGGCGGGGAAAAACGGCCCGCCGCGCGCCTTCAGCATGTGCATCAGGTCATCGCCGGGGATGAACTCCATGACGAGGAACACCCCGTTCTTCAGCATGAAGTAGTCAGTCACCTTCGGCAGCGCCGCGTGGCGCAGGTGCGCCAGCAGCGTCGCCTCGCGCTTGAAGAAGTGCCGGTGTTCGTCCGTCTCGGCGAAGGTTTGTTTGACGGCGACGGGGCAGTTGAATGTCAGGTCGAGGGCTTCGTAGACCGCTCCCATGCCCCCCTCGCCCAGCTTTCGGACGATGCGGTAGCGTTCAATCAGAACCATTTCAGGTGCAAGCATGAGTCTAATCTCAGTTGAGACCGAAGTGCGCGTCCGCCCGCGTGAGGCGTCACGGTTCGAGCCGCAAGCCTTCAGACGCGAACTCCGCGAGGCGGAGCGCCGTTGTGCCCGCGGGAGACGAGAAGTGTCATCCGCAAATAGATATTACGCGCGCGGGGAATTGAGTCAAGGATTTTCAAGGTGGGGGAACTTCAACGGGTTCAAAGCGAGGTCGAAGATTCGGTTGACAACGTGCGGCGTCAGACTATAATTCCCGAACCTGCCGAAGCCTTCAGAGCCGCCGTCGCCGAGTGCGGCCCGTCACAAATCTTCGCCGCCGTGTTGTTCTTTCGCCTCGGGAGGTATTGACGAGAATAGGCGAGCCTGTGCGCCCGCGCCCGGGCCTGACTGCGAGCTGAAGAGCTTGTGCAGTTTTCTTCAGACGACCGGGCACGGGGCGGCGCGCGCGACCGCGCCGGGCGCGCGCGCCGGGTCAGGAAGAGGAAGGCTTTTTCGTGAGGCTGCTGGAAGAGGGCAAAGTCATCCGCGAGAGTTACACGGTCGAGCGCTACCTCGGCGAGGGGGCGTTCGCGGAGGTGTACCGGGTCAACCACCGCATCTTCGGGCGGCAGGCGATGAAGGTCTTCAAGAATCAGGGGACGATTGAGGAGACGATGGAGGCGCTCGGC